>NZ_FOXP01000005.1 GCF_900115745.1 Sphingomonas rubra
CGGCTGCCGCGGCGGTCAACGCGCCCTGGTTCATCAGCCTGCGCCACGTGAAGACCTGGCTGCCGCTGATGCCATGCTGCCGGGCGACGAGCGACACGCTCATGCCGGGCAAATACGTCTCCTCGACGATCCGGACCTTCTCTTCCGGTGTCCATCGCCTCCGGCGCTGAACACCGGAAAGGACCTCGCCGTCATTGTAACGCCTGGTCGTACCGTCAGTCATATGCCTCACTCTTATCCAAGAGCGAGATCCTGTCAGGTCATTTAGGGGGCCACCTCACCGCGACTGTGCATCGAACGCACCTGCGCAGCTTCTTCGACGGTCAGGAACTTCTGGTCGGCGAATGGTCGAAGCTTACCGTTCTGCGCAGCCATCTTACCGTTGTCGGACTTATCACCCCAGACGATGTTGTCGATGTGGTTGCTCGCCGGGTTGTCATCGCGGTGGAGTGCCAGCGGCTTGTCTGACGGCTGCTCGGGACCATGGGTGACCAGCACCACACGATGTAGATAGAGGCGACGACGCTGCTGGTAGTCGTCGGTCAACTCGATTTTATAATGATTATCAGACAACCAAGGGTTGATAATCTTATATCCGCCTGCACGCTTCTTCTTGCGAATCTTGCCATCTTCGCTGACTTCGTAGCGGCTGTAGCCGTCGATTGTTCTCCAAATAGTTTCCGTTGACATTGTAGATACTCCTTTTGGAGAAGACTTATTCTTGCTCCAAAAGTATTTATTTAAACTGCGTGAAAGTGTGCCATTAGCTAGCATTTGAAGTGTTGCCACTCTATGCCGTTTTTCTCACAGCAAGCGGCGTAAGTGGTTTTGGACTTGGCGACTAGAAGGTTGGGGCGCTGTAGAACCATGACGATCCGCCAATCTGGATACTGGCGTTTGACAGCCAACATCTTGCGTCGGTCGGCAGCATCCAGTCTGCCTTTTGTTTCGTAGATGGTTTGGTTGGCGTGATCGACGAAGTCAGGCGTGTAGGTGCACTGAAGCGTGTAGGTCAGCCTCAAGGCTCATAGGCGAGTTCCGGGTGGAGTTTTTGAAAGCGCGCTTCGAAACGGTTGCGGACGCTTTTGCCACCGGGTAGCGTTCGGTGGTCGAGCATGGCGGTATTTATCAACCGCCGACCAGAAGCTCCGAAGGACCGCGTTGATGACCCTGCCTGCGACATTTTCCCGCCGAAGGCGTCAAGCTGCTGCTTCTACCGGGGCTGATGTTTATCAGTATGACGACTTTCCGCCAAAACTGCGGCGGCAGATCGTCATGATACTATTGGACGCGATTGGCGGCTACCACGCTGGCTCGCAATACACATACTTACCTAGAGTGGCCTATGATGCAATTGTGGCCTTCTGTCGAAAAGAGCAGGGGGTTCACGTTTTGACGCGTGGGGCTGGTAACGATCTTTCTAGAGAGTTTCTCACTTGGATCGAAGAGGAAGATCGCATTGATGATCTACTGGATGGACTGGAGTTTGCGCTTGGAATAGTAGATCGTTGGGTTCGACAGAACTATGCTAACGCTCGGGCTTACGTTAATTCGTCGCCCGACGACGCTTTAGCGGAGTTCAACGCACGTCTCGCCGAAGCCGGTGTTGGATACGCATACAACGAAGGCGAGATAATGAGGGTGGACTCTGCCCTCATTCACAAAGACGCCGTAGTTCCCGTGTTGAAGCTACTTGGTCAAGGCCGCTTCGCTACAGTTGATGAAGAATATCGGCGGGCGCACGAAGCCTATCGTCATAACGACTACGAAACTGCGCTTACCGAATGCGCAAAGGCATTTGAGTCGACGCTGAAGGTGATCGCAGCCGAGCATGGTTGGGCCGTGCAGCCCAACGATACTGCACAAACGCTGATCACGGTTTGCGTCAACAATGGCCTTTTTGCCACCTATCTCGGACAGGGGTTCGGCTCTCTTCGTAGTATGCTGGAGTCCGCTATTCCAACGATCCGAAATAAGTCGGCAGCGCATGGCGCTGGAACAACTCCACGCGTCATCCCGACGCACCTTGCCACGCTTCAAATCCACCAGACGGCTGTCGTCATCAAATTTCTGGTAGAAGCAAGTGACGCCTACGTAGCCCCTTCGGGGTCGTTAAAGGCAGCGGCAAGTTTCTGAAGAGTAGCCTACTTCGCATTCGAGGATAGCAGAAGAACGTTATCTTTTCTTGTTCAAGTTATCTTTCTCTTCTGCCTCTTTCTCGTAAGCAACGCCTTCAATGTGGTCGAGCGCTGATTTCTGAGCCCTACTGCCAAATTCGCCGGTTAAAGCGGCAGCATAAAGCCTTGCTCTTTCGTCATCTGATGCTCGTAAAAGCTCGGATTCGAGTTCCTTCTTCAGCAATCCGCGATCTAGCGCGTCTTGCAAGGAAGATGCATTGATCGGATAGGTCCACTTAAACGCGGCCCCTCTCTTGTGGACTAGAGCGTTCCGTGCCTGCTCTAACGTCATCGTAGATAACGGCCCCTGACCCTTTATGCCCTCTGCTATGCGGTCGCGCTCCAATCGGGCCAGTCGCTCTTCCATGTCGCCGATGGCTCGGTCTTTAGGATCGTCACTGGTTTTCAAGGCTGTAATTGCGCCAGCCATCGTGACAGGATTGCTGACTTTGTAGCCATGAACCTGCGTCGCCAGCACAGCCGCTTTCAAGCGGTTCTTGGCATTCTCAATAGCCTCAAAATCCGAAATATCGACATAGATTGTTCGCTGGTCTTGATTATCAAATGGGAGCTTCACGTTCTCGGCGATGACGTGGATTGTAGGTTTTTGTAGGGCGTGACGTATACCTAGCTCGTAGAACGCATTGGGGTTGAAACCCGTCAGGTCAGCTATAACGAGATCGGCATTGATTAAGTCTGTAATTAACGCGCTCGATATGGAGCCGGGATCGGCATCTTCATCGGCTCTCTTGACAATAAAGTTTATCGATTCGTCTTCAAGAACCGGCTTGAAGAGACCCCTTAGGAGCCAGTCCGCTAGCTTTCGAGTTTCTGTGCCGCCGTCGCCGATCGGCCCAACTATGAAACACATCTTTTTGTCAGCCACTTGCCAGCCTTCCGAGTTACGCTCGCTAACGAGGCTAGCAGCTATCCGGTAAGCTGGGCAATCGCGAACCTTCGCCGCCTAAACCCGTGCAGCAACTATGCGTAGCCGCATCAAAGACGGGTCAACATCGTCGGTGCGAAACCCCAACCAGCGCAGAAACAGCCGAGTCTTTGGCGCGTTCGGCGTAGCTACTATGGATGCAATTCCGGCGCTCGCGATCCAGCCAAGCATCGCTCGTGCAATCTCCGATCCAGCACGACCCCGACTATGACCGTGAATGAAGATGTGCCCCATCGTTGACCCATTGACGGGCTCCAGCAGACACCATGACCCGGCACCATCGGTCAGCAGATGCCAGCCGGGTTGGTCGAGCATCGCTTGCCAGTCGAGTTCACGCCATTGCGGGTGCCATTGGTCGAGTTCGTCCGCGCACTCGATGACGAGCCGCTGCCAGTCGGTGGTGCTTACAATCGCCATCAGCGCCCCACAGAGCGCGGAGGAGCCGTTTTCTGACGCCGGGTAGGAGCGAGTGCCTGATGGTCGCTAAACGCGCTCCTACGGCCATCCCGCGAGGTCATCCATTGTCCGCCAACGCCTGCATGTAATCGTCTTCATGCGGCCGCTTATGATACTTGTCAGTGTAGCAATACTGGTCGCGAAACCGAACACAGTCGTCGTAGTCGGAGAACAGAAAGACAGTCGTTGCGAACGTCGGCATACCTTTGCGTGGGAACTGCATCAGCCAGCCATGTTCGACGTTCTCGTTGCACCACGCCACCAACCGGGATGGAACGATGCTGCGTGGCATGGGGCAGACGAAGTGGAAGTCGAAGAGCGTCAGCGACCGTGCAGCATGGTCACGGTTAAGTTTAGGCATCGTCACCCTGCCAATCGACGCAACCGGGCAGGGCGTCTTGGTCAAGTTCGACATCTGCGTTGAACCTTGCCTTCTCCAGCAGGTATTCGAGAACGTCGAACCCGAGCGCCCCGCAGGCAACGACCATCTGCTGGTCAGCAGGGAGCGCATTCAGACGCTCTGTCTCGCGCTTGATGTCATCAGGTGTAGGATCGGCAGGCGAACGATATAGGACGATGTAAGGGGTCAGGGCTAGGACGCGTGCCAGAGCGTCGGTCTTGAAGCGGGCGTGATCGTGTCGGTGCATGGTCGTATTTAGTTTCGGGACCGGGAAGGAGACTGACTGCCTCAATTCAACGCGACCACGAATGATTCAACTTACCGGCAGTAGAAGGCTGACCGATAAAGATTATATACGCCGTATGGACGATCAAACAGCTTCCCGTCACTCACACGAGTTCTCGCGTCTCCTCGCCGCTCTTCGACAGGCATATGAAGCGGCCAACAAAGCGTCGGAGTTCGACGAATTCGATACGCACAACGCGTTGGTCGAACATATCGAGCGACTGATGGCAGACGTTGAGAATGACGATGCGATAGATAGCCAAGGCAATAAAGTTTCCAGACGCTGGCTTCTGGAAATCGAATACCAAGCAGTTAGTGCATCCCGTGTCGCTCTGCGAAAGAGCGTGATAACGGCGCTTTACCATCTGTGGGAGCGTTCGGTATTACGTTGGGTAGCATGGACGGGGAGAAAACACGCGAGTCATTCCGATCTAGTCGGCCTTGCTGCTTCTACAGGTGCAAGCGCGGTCAGCCTGAACCGTCTGGAACCACTCCACTTCATCAACAACGCGCTTAAACACGATAATCCAAGCTGGATTCAACGGTTACGCGAAGGTGGATACGACCGCTACTTAAACGATCAAACATATTCGCCGTATGACTCTCCCTTGGACCCGTATGAGATTATACATCTGTCCCACAACAATGTAATCGACTTCTTCGATTGGGTAGCCGCCTGCGGTCCGAACTTCATGCAGCCTTGGCCGGGTATGCTACCGACGCGTCAGGAATTTGATCCCATCTACGGGTCGTAGTCAGAAGATGCAGGACCGGGAAGGAGACTGATTGTCTCGACTTGACCCGGCCCCTGCGCAGACGAATCCACATCATGTCTGCGCCGCTGGTCAGCCCCATGGACCACACCAGTCGAGTATTTATATCGCGAGCCGATTTATATTGCGGCAAAAACATCAAATTTGATAAATAGAAGTGACGGAAGTTCCGTTGGTAAGATACTCCTAGTTGTTGCTAAAGAGACGGTGGCATGATCCATTTCATGCTGCCGTCTTTTATTGTTGCGCACCATTTTTCTAGTCTGGTATAAATATCTTTGGGATCAGAAGTCCCCTGATTAAATCTAATCAGCTGATGCGTCGTGTGGCGACGCTGACTTCCGTGAGGCGGACCCTTGTTATCAATGAGCGGGGCTCTGTCGATCTAGACAACCCCGCAGCGTAGGGCGGTCAGAGTAAACAGGCGGCTTCCCTACGTGATCCACACCGACCGAAAGGCTACAATCTGTAACGATTGGCCTTGATAGTATGCGGCGCGGAAGGTTCCTCGGCGGTCCCCCTTCCCCGGCTTTTTAGCCACGACGCAAGCCACCAGTCTTCGACATCGCAGGATGAGAAAACACCCACTATCCCCCTGAACACCTGAAAGCAAAGCCAGTCATCTGGCGTGGTAAGTTAGCTTGGTCCCGTTGGCCCGTCTGCCTTTAAGTAAGCCTTTCAGGTGTTCAGGGGGATAGTTCTGTCTTCTTCAATCGAGGATGAGTGATTAAGTGTTTAGATATTCAATCTCTACTACTAGAATCCGTTCAAGCGAATGAGTGAGCGAACAGCGAACGAATGAGTGCAGAACAGGACAAGCGTAAGCTTGTCCTCCTTAATTAGCATGGAGACTGCAACATCACCTATGAAAGCTGATCCGTCACGAACGCTTCTACCCTGTCTATCATATCCGCAACATCAGCAGCAGTGAACTGGTCAACGTGTCCATGAGCGGCATTGTTGCGGATGTCAGCCAAAGCCGTGATGCGCTTCTGCGCTAACAGGTTGTAGCGGCCAGCCTTGGCTAAATCAGCATTCATCTTGTTCAGGCTTCCGGTGCCGATTCCTTCTTCGGCGCATAAGCCACGCAACGTCGTTTCGAGAACAACGCCGGCGATGACAGCGGCAGCTATATGGTAGCCACTTCGATGTAACTCGCGTGCTTGCTCAAGTTCATCGCTAAACAACTCCGCCTGCACCATACTGCGAACAGAGTTCAGATAGCCGCCCTCGAAATCTTCCTTGGCGGCTTCGAAGACGGCTTTCACCTGAAGCAGGGTTTGATGGTTTGTTGAATAGAAGCCGCCGCCCTCCCTCTCCATGAACTCTTTCAGGTGGATGGAATCGCTTCCGCACGCGGTTGCAAGGAGGTGACGAGCCTTCGTCTTCCAGTTCGTGTATGCTTCGTCATTGATGTAGTTGCCGCTTGAGTAGCTGTCGCTAGAGTATTGCTTGGTGGCCTCCAGCGCGATTACCTGCTCGGTCAACTCGTTGAAGCGACGGGATAGGAGCGATGTATTAGGCATTGCAGGATGCTCGATCAGCGTGGAGCGGCAGTCAAGCGGCGTCTCTTGACAGCGCTCCCTCCAGATGGTCGCTGGCGGTCATGGCGACGCCCCCTTCGCACCCCATCACCATCCAGTCGCGCTTGACAGGCATATGGGATGAATGGGCTGCGATTGTGGTGGCGATCCTTTTCTGGTCGATCGTGGGTCTGATCGCATTCATTGCGACCGCACAGAGCGCCAAACCATGGGATACGCTGATCGCTGCGCTTGCGATGGCGTCGCAGGCGTTCTTCGCTTTCATGGTCTGGCGTCTCGGTCAGGCACAGTATGCCTTTGCTCGACAAACGGCAGAGCGTCAGCACAAGATCGACGCATTTCCGCTTCGCAGCGAGGTCATCGTTGCGCTGCAAGACCTTGGTGACAAGCACATCTTTACGCCAAACGGTATTTGGCCCGGTGCAGAAGACAGCTTCTTCGAACTTTCGAAACTGGTGACTCGCCTTTTCTCTAATGAAGCCTCTGACGATGCATACCAGCTTTATGACGCCGTGATGATGGCTGCAGACACCAAACTTCCATACTCCCCCAATCCCGACAGATCAGAAGAGAATCGCCGCAGAAGAGATGAAATCTACAAACTTGCAACGGATGATGCCGTTGCACGTTGCAATGAACTACTCGAAAGGTTGGAAAAGGAAGCAAGAATTACCTGACATGGTTTGCCAGACCCACACTTCTAGTCTTGCTGCGGCTGCTCTGCAAACTTCCATTGTTCGCCCGTTTTGCGAGTCAGATGCCCGATCATAGCGGCATTGCGGTCATAGTAGATTTCCTGAATGGCATTGACCAGCTTCTTCCAATTTGGATCGCCGCCGATTTGGAAGCGCACGCTCAATCGAGGGTAGACGATGAACTGGTCATCAGCATAGCTGACCTCCATTTCACTTTGTATGAAGCCCAAATCTTCGTCATCGTGGGCAAAGCGTTTGTTGCGAAGAGTCATGACCTCGTCGTGCATCTCGCGCAAGTCTTCCGGTAGCTGCATTTTGTCGAAGCCAGCGCCTCCCTTGCCAAGATGCAATCGCGCGTAAGTGACGACAAAGGCGGTTGTCAGCATGTCGAGTTCGTAGAAGTATTCCATGTTGGCGTCGAACCGCGAAGCCAGAAGCTTATCCATGATGTATTGCAACGTGACGATATGCGTCAGTGCTCTTGTCAGCGTCGCAATGCGTTTGAGTTCCGGTTGAACCTGCGCAAGCACGGCCTGCGCTTCCTCTGCCATCTGCTCAAAATGCAAGCGCACATCGTCAGGTAGAACATGCAGCATGTCTGACGAAATAATGATTTCTTCGCTGCTATCGTCAGACATGCCGCTTCCTCTTCTGCAAGCAATGCTGTGCATAAGATGCTGACCTAAACGGCGACAGTCAATGCCATCGGTATAAATACCGCATGGTTTCATTCTTCCAATCAAAGGTTTCTGTAGGCGGAGACATCCCCACTCTTCTGAACGTCGATGCTCTTCGCAACTACCTGCCGCGTGGTATTCGAGACGGTGCCACGGTCATTGTTACAGGACAGCTTGAACCCGGCGACAAGAACGGTGGTGTCTATGTCTGGCAGGACAGCAACAACGATCCCGATGACGGACTGAACACGGTCAAGCCGGTCACAAGCATCGCCACTGGTCGATGGGTTCTGTCAGTGGGTCGCGGCATCCGGGGCGCTACCGGCTCGATTGGCCCCATTGGCCCTGTAGGACCAAAGGGCGACGGTCTGGCCGATGTCATGGCGCCGGGTGGCAGCGCACTGGTCGGCTATGGTAACCGGTCTGTTGCAGCCAAGCTGAACGATACCGTCAGCGTCAGAGACTTCGGCGCAACAGGAACTGGCACCACTTACGATTTCGATGCCATTACTGCTGCCATAGACCACGTCGCCAGTATCGGCGGCGGTTCTGTGTTCATTCCCCGTGGCATATACAGCATCGGTAACACGACCTTGAAGCTGCGTTGCGGTGTCAGCTTGATTGGAGACGACAACCTTCCGACCATCCTCTACAATGGTCCCGGAAAGGCAGTTTTACATGAGGCGGTCGATCCGAACGTCCGAGGCAACTACACCGTCAAGAACCTTCTGATTAGCGGTAGCGGGACTGATGCATTTACCATCGCCCCCGCAAGCGTTTCAGACATTTCTGGCGTAGGTATCGTTGTTGAGAACATCAAGGTTTTGGGAACGTGGCAAAATGCTTTTACCTTTGCCAACTTCTACGGCGGCAAGGTTCAGCGTCTGTCCACAGAGCAGGCAAACATTGCATCTTCATGTTATCGCATCTTGGGTTCGGTGAACGCGACGCACTTCGATACGCTATATACTGGCGATAGTCAGAGCCATCTTTATTGTCTCTACTATGACGCGCAGGGGCGCGTTGAGGCCGACAAATCTCTACCTAACGGCGCAGGGAATGTTTTCACCGGCCTTGCGTGTCAGGGTGGAAAGTATGGTCTTTTTGTTCGATGCGGCTACCAGCTAACATTCGTCGCGCCTTACTTCGAAAATGTAGCGCAACCTATAGTCATCGGGCAGGCCGATGCGGCGCGCACAACCAACATCGTTATCACGACACCATTCGCAATCGGGGCGTTGGGTCAGAACCCCTATCTGGCATCTGCCAGCGCGATGATACGCATTGATAATGCATGGGGTGTGGAGATTCAGTCACTTGATACCCGACAGTGGAGCCGCGTCGTTGCTCTCAACATATCCGGAAGTGGTGGTAGCGGTGCGCGCGGGTGGGCTGTTGCTGGATATGACGGTAAGATTCATCACGCCACGGTCACTAATCCCGGCAGCGACTACACGGCTATCAACGTTGCGGATGCTTTTACTGGCACGACTTATATCGGCAGCTTGAATGCAGCGGGTGGGTTGCAATCCATAAGCGTTACGCCGGGTTCTACTGCTCAGCTAAACCCCTCTTGCCCTGTCGCGGTGGCAATCGGAGATGTCCAAAATGTTACGATCTCTAATCCATATCCTGCCGCCGCGCCGCCTGTAGGTGATGTTCCTATCATCGACACCATCTTGCCGATGATCGGCTACTTGACTGGTTCGCAGGGCTCTACCGGTGTCAACGTTGTTGGCGATGTAATGAGTGATGGACAAACTTACACTCTTCGTAAGAGCGCAGGGTATGGGTTCTATCACGTTGCCGAGTTCGTCGATCAAAACGGTAGTCCAGTGCGTTGGGTTTACCAACTACCCGCCGTAAGCTTACCGAACTAATAGTTCGGCCGTTTCTCACAAAATCGCGTCAAGTAAAATCTTTATTTTTCTTCACATGAACAAGTCGTAAACTATACTACAAACCAATACTTGCAGACTACTCTGGGCAGACAAGTATTCAAGGAGAACAATGAAAAACTACAAGACTAAAAAGACTATCGCCGGGATGGATGCCGACGAATACTTGACGAACATCATCGGTCCAATGTCCGCGACCATCTTGGAACAACTCTTGACAAAGTGGCTTGCCTCAAATGGCGAAGGCATGACCGGACCCGAGTTGAAGATGGTGCAGTTCGCTATCGAACGCAGTTACGGTGCAGCTACCCGTAAGGTCGAACATCTGCGTGTCAGCGATCAGGAGATTGCGGCTGAACAGCTTGGCAGCCTCGATCCAGAGACGCTGCGTAAGATCGCTGCCGCTAACGGTAAGCGCAACGATGGACCGACGATCAACTGATGGCTGGTTACGACAGCTACAGCGACGATCAGCTACAGCGCCTCGCAACCAAGATGCAGGGCGTCCAAGGCGGTAAGGATCGCTTGGAGGCGATTACAGCCGTTTTGAACGCCAGAGGGGTCGTGGAGCAGGATGGACGCCAAGAGGCGCTAAACGCGCTCCTACGGCCATCTGCGGGCGATCAGGGGCACGATGCGTAGGAAGGCTCAAAAGCGTTCGCCAGCAGCCGTGTTGGACGATTTGAGGAAGCGTGCCGCAATGGTCATGAACACGGTTCAGCCTGACGGTCAGGCTGACAGGAAGGCAGACGCTGGTCGAGACGGTCAGGCAGCGCAGTAGCGCGCCACTGTCGACTTGCTGATATTGAAGCGCGCCATCGTCTGACTGATCGACGCCTGATGCTCGCGCCGCCATGCGACAACAGTCTGCTGACAGGCAGCGTTAGGGCGACCACCAAGGCTGGTCTTGCCACGATGGGTGCGACCAGTAGCAGCATGATGCTCCTTCGCGGTCACTCGACCGGCTGCGCAGCGTTCGTTGATACGCTGGCGTTCAAGGTCAGCAAGCTGCGCCAAGACAGCCACGATGACTTCGCCTACGCCGGAAGCAATCAGACCGATGCCGCGAACATCGATGTGCACGCCCTTCTTCAACAGAAGGCGCACTGTCTGCTGAACGTCCAACGCATCGCGACCTAGCCTGTCAAGCGCATACAGATAGAGAATGTCGCCATCGCGGATGTAGTCGAGCATCGCAGCGCAACCGGGACGTTCTGCTGCGAGGATCGACCCTGACAAGCCGATGTCGTTAAATTCGCGATCAAAGCCACCACCAAGCGCGTTGCGCTGCATTTCAACAGACTGGTCGGTGGTCGAAACCCGGTAGTATGCAATCTTCGCCATGACGCTTTGCCTCAAAACCTACTCTGACTGTCTGGCACAGTCTCAAAACTAGAACAAGTAGGTAGTGCGACAAGTTCCGCACTAACTTCTAGGGTGTGTCAATACGACATAGTTGTGAGACTGTGGTTGCGACAGTGCGCTGTGCCTGCATCAAGAACTGTGCCAAATTATGTGATTGAACTATCACCCACTGCCTTTTCTAACAGTCAAGGTAGTCGCAAGTATAGTCGGGAAAAAATACCCTTGACGGTCATGTAGTCTTGGCGCGGCAAGTATTCCCCAAGAAGAATAGTTGGAGCCGTAAGTAAGGTTTTTGTTGACAATCTGGATAGAGGGTTAAGTTTTTCGGAGGGCCACCCCCACCCCATGTTACTCTGTATCATTTTGGAAATAATCGGCCAGCGCCGTCAGGACCGCGAGCATTTTTCAAACTCGCCAAACGTAAACGCTAGTCAGACACTGATTTGGATCGCTCCCCCTCTTCCGGTTAGGTCTACCGCTGCGAAAACGGTCAAGCAACGCCCTTGCCTGCCGCTTACCTGCGTCTAATGTCACGCAAGGGGTTAGCGGATGACGAGACGAGCAACACGCGACGACGCTGTTATGATCGGCGGCGGAGCCTTGGTGGGCCTTCTGCTAGGCGCTGTGTTGACGTGGGGCGTAGTCCTGCTTGGGAAGGCGTTCGACCTTGTAGGACTGACAGCACACGGCCCTCGCGCCGCCCTGTTGCGCGATCATCCGTGGCAAACCAGCCTGACAGTCGGCAGCGTGATTGCGGTTTTCATGGCTGGGAGCATGTTGCTCGATGTCGTGAAAGAGACAGGATGGGGAGGATTGATGCCTGCTTGGATTTGGCCGGTCGAACAGAAGACCGAAACGACGGTTCTGATCCGCCTCGCGCGCTTCGTGCATTGGATCGGCGTCGCGCTTGGTGTCGTCATCATCGGCGGATCGGTCATCTACGCAGCCAGTCAGATCGATAGCGTTCCGCGCGCCGAGCGCGAACACGCAGCATGGGAGGCAAGACACCCGGTTCTCTCGACAGGCGAACGGGCCGGGGTTGGTGATGGCTACTATGACGGTGATTATGAGCCATCCATTCCATCCCCTGACTATGGCACGCCTTTAGCAATCGGAGTCTTCGGTGCGCTGGTGGCGCTATTCGCCCGAGGTCTGCGCTACATCATGGCAGGTGAATGAAATGAAGCGTGCTGCCACAATTGTCCTGATTGCTTTAATGGGCTGCACCCAAGCGCAGACAGACGAAGGGACGGCTTCAAACAATGCGACGACAGGGGAAGACCCCGGTCCCAAGATCGTCTGGAAAGACGGTCCAGAGAACAGCGTGTTCTTCGTGGAGCATAACGAACAGGGCAGCTATGCCAGACGGTGTTGGAAACGCGCCGATGGCTACGACTGTCTAAATGCATCAGGACCGAGCGCGGTGCCAACCTTGAAAGACATCTTCCGGTTCAAACTGCCAGCATTGCCAGTCTATCGCTACGATACTTCGGTTTACCAATCATCGGGTTACGGCTGTAAAATGACCGACCGCAACATCATCACGGAACAAGTTTCGGCCGAGCAGGGCACGATAAAAGAGAACCTCTTCACGCTCGATCATTCGGTCAGTGGGCAAGCATTAACGGCAGATCAGGTCGCCAATATGCTACGCGAAAACAAGGTCGAGACAAAAGCGCCTTACTTCAACTGCCCGGCTGTAGCAGCAGTCATTGCTGAAACCGATGATGTAGGAACCATCACGACGACCGCTATCAGCTACGACGACTACATGCGCTAAAACGCTAACACAGTTCTCATGACCGCGCCAGCCATCAGCCGGTCAGCGCAGTTTCCGAGTCAGCCTCGCCCCTTATGACTGCACAAACCTGCTTCGAACGGTCTATCAGGCTGTCAATCGCGGTCAGATATTCGGCGCGTAGGTCGATCCAGTCTTGGTCTGTAAGGACGCGCGTTTCGTCACTAGCCCTCATGAACCTGCGCATTTTGTAGTCGAAGACATCAATTTCTTTCTTGCGTTTGCCGATCAGCTTTTCGTCAGCCTCCATCAGGTTGGTCACCATTGTGATGTGCCAGACCTTCTTGTCCTTTTCGGTCAGCAGCCCTTTGCTTTCGAAATAGACGCAATAGGCGGTCTTGTTCGACCCAAAGCCAGCAGCGCGCGCGGCTACGAAGTGCTTCGCCATCGAGTCCACGTAGTCGAAAGCCTCTTCTTTCTTGGTGATGGCTGACCGCACGGTGCCTCGATAGCGTTCGTCGTTCACCTCTTCGCCCCCACTACGCTTGATACATGGTTCCACTACGCTTGATGTCACTCGCTCGGCAAGTTGGTCAAACTGCGGTAGTTGCCAAGTCGTCAGCAAGCAATCGGCGACCTGACGCAAACAACCAAGGAATCCTATGGGAACCTGATCGAAAGAATGTGGCATGACCAAGCGTAATCAAGAAGACCAGATTGGCAACATCGCAGCCCTATTGAACAGCATGGGGACCAGCATGGCAGCGATAATTGCAGAAGCTAACGCGCGGGCCGATGAAGCGGAGGAACGACTTGCGCAACAGGCGCAGGACTACACCTATTGGCGTTCCGTAGCGGCTAATGACCCGAAGCCTGCGACAAGGCCGGTCAGGGTCGGCAAGAAGGGGCGCTACCCCAATGCCCTGTTCATCGGCGCTCTGACCCATCGTTTCCAGACCGCTCGTCAGCTTCACGCCAAGCTGCTTCATTCCGGTGTTAGCAAGGGGAGCGTCTATGCTCGCTACCAGCGCCTTGCAGACGATCCTGCATCGGGTGTGGAGGGTGACGACTTCTCCTACCGCCTGAAGGCTCCTGACCGGGTGAAGAAGACGGCTTTGGCGAAGCGCAGCATCAAGCCGCGCGCCACTCGGAAAGCATCGAACGACAACAAGGTGAGCCTCGTTCGCAGGGCGATCAATGATCCCGCTCGCCCGGTTCTCGTCCACAGCGACGGTCTGGCGATGCTACGCACCCTCGATGCCGGAAGCGTCGATCTAATGCTGACCGACCTCCCCTACGGCCTGACCGGACTTCCCCTTGATCCAGTTATCGACGTGCAGGACTGGATGGCGGAGATGTTGCGGGTCGTTACCGACCGTGGCGCAATCGTGGCATTTGCAAGCGGATCATTCAGCCACTGCCTGACCGATGCCGGTATCGACTTTTTGAAGGACCGTCTGGTCTGGCATAAGCCACGGGCGACCGGGCAACAGTTGCTGCGACACATGCAGGCGCACGAAGACATTCTGATCTTCTCAAAGGGGACCGTCTCTCGCAATTCGACGCGTCAGATGACCTTCAATCCCCAGAATACCGGTCAGACCCCCAATTATCCGCGCACGGTCCTACAATTCTGTAAGGACAAGAACAATGTCCATCCTTTCCAAAAGCCGGTCGCGCTGCTGGAATACCTCATCAAGACCTACTCCAATCCGGGCGAGTTGGTCGTGGACCCGACGATGGGTTCCGGCTCGGCAGCTATCGCGGCGATCAACTGTCAGCGTGCCTTCATGGGCGCAGAAAATGGGGTGTATCAGGACGGACGATCCATCTTCGACTTGGCGAAGGAGCGCATCGACCGGGCGCTGATCGAACAGGGCTGACGGTGCGCATGGTCAAAAACCGCCATTGGTGGTGGGTCTACCCCGATCCCGAGTCTGATTTGGAAGCGCAAATCATCTGGGAGGTGTTCAACAAGAAAGCGCCTGCCCGGATCGTGACGAACTGGATTCGTGGCAACGTAGTCGGAGGGTGACGATACACTAACACCGTTGTAAAGCTGAAAGGCGATAGCAGGGACTACACCGCGTTTCGCTTCGAACACGAAACCGATGCTTTGCTGTTTAAGGTTCGCTTCGACGGCTTCAAGCTCTCATAACGCCACCATGCACGGTCAGTCGACCCCTCACCCGGCTGACCGTGCCCCCTTGTCGTTGTAAGGCAGGAAAGTCCCTGCCTCGATGGCCGCATCCCGCCTCCTAGCGTAGTCTGGCGATCCCTCCCGATTGCGCGGGTGGAACAGGTCAAGGCCGCTGATCGACCCGTCTTTACCGATGGTCATCATGAAATGCGGCGACGACACCCGTAGGGATCGACCATCCCACACCATCCCGTCGATGATCGCAGGAAGCGCGTCACGCACCATTCGCCGCGCCTCTGCGCTGGTTTCCAGACTGGCTGATACATTCCTGACGCGTGACAGATGTTCGGCTGGCGAGACGGTCCCGCGCGCGATCGCTACGGCATCTTCGCTCTGCGTCAGAGCGGCCTTCGCGGCGACAAGTTCTCCCTCGATCCGTTCAAGTTCGCCGATAAGAGCGTCAGACGCCGATAACCGGCGGATAGCTTGCAGAAGGTTGGTCTGTTCGGTTTCCAGCGTGGCAATCTTCGACCTTGCTTGTGACACTCGCGCCATCAGCGGCGCTATGTCGTCAACGGCAGCAAAGTGCGTGTCGTTCAGTGCGAGATGTAGGAGGTGATCCACCACGGCCTTGGACAAGATCGCGTAATTCATCCCACCGCGATTAGAGCAGGTTCCATAGCGAGCGTTCCGGCACTCTAGGTAGGCGTAACCCTTGCCACCTTTGACCCGTCCAACAGCGCCACTGCAATGTTTACAGGTGACTAAACCGACGAAGTAATTCTGTGCTTCGCTGGCGTTCTGTCCGCCAGTCCCGGCACGCTTGTCGATTGCTGCCCGAGCGCGATCTACCAAATCGGCATCCACAATCCGGGGATAATAGCCGGTAATAACTTCGCCCGTAGGCTGGCGTCCGGGTCCGTTGACGACATACTTGCCTTCGACGGCTGGTGCTCGGAGGATGTCGCGGACGTAGCCGATCCGCCACTGCGAAGCGCCCGTCTTCCAACCCGGTGCGGACCAAGGTTCATGTGAGGCGTTCAGCCGCTGGCAGATCGCTTGCAGACCCATGCCGCTGGCTGACCATTCGTAGATGAGTTGCACTACGGCTGCGCGTTCATCGATAATAGTCAGCGGTTCGCCCACCACGCCTTTCAGCCAAGCCGGAACGCGAGGCGTAGGACAGATACCGCTGCGGATCATGCCAGTCATGCGTTCGAGATTGCTACGCTGGAAGGTGCTCTTACGCTGGCTTTCGGCGGTCGCGCGATTGGCTTCCAAAAGGTGTTGGATCATCGAGCCGATGTTGGAACCCGACATGGCTTCCCGGTCGAGCAACAAGGCAGGGGAACATACCGCTACCGTTATCTCTCGGTCGGTGACATCCTCGATCCACCGCCGCGCGGTGCGGTAATCCTGTCGTGACAGGCGGTCGAGGTTTTCAACGACAATGACCGTCCCTGCCGGGATCAGCCCCGCGTCGATCCGCTTCCGCAACTCACCCAGCTTGCCGACCGAAAGATGGTCACCTTTCCACGCACTCTGCCCGCAGTCCTCCAACGTTTCGACAACGGTCCAACCCTTCGCCTCGCACAGTTCGCGCGTAGCCTTGTCCTGTCGAGCAAGGGTCGATCCGCGATCCTGCCGCTTGGAGGAAAATCGATGATAACGAATTGCCTGCATGGTGCCTCTTACCTCACCACGCCGCTTTACAACACTATCTCACCTCAACACGCGCAACATGCTGATCCTGGACGAGGTGATGAGCCGCGGCACGCTCGACCAGGCGGCGGTGCACGTGCGCGAGGTGATCCGCCGCGCGCTGGACCTGGGCTCGGCGGCGATCATCCTGGTCCACAACCACCCTTCCGGCGACCCTTCCCCCAGCCGCGCCGACATCGACATCACCCGCGCCATCGCGGAGGCGGGCAAGCGACTGGGCATCGCCGTGCACGACCATCTGATCGTCGGCACCAGCGGCCACGTGTCGCTGCGCGCACAAGGGCTGATCTAGGTATCGTCAGCCCTCCAGCGCCGTCGTTACGACACTATCCTCCGAACACGAGAACGGCCGCCGGGCGGATGCCCGGCGGCCGTCGTATCACCTAAGTGATCGAGTCAGGACGGCTGCGAGGCGCCCTTGACGAGGAAGCCGGTCAGCTCGGTCTTGGACACGCTGGCCGACTTGTCGCCGTCCGCCTGCTTGAAGGCAGCGTCGTTCCACGCGGTCGCCTGTGCCGGCGTCTCGCTGGCGGCGGTCGGCGCCTGTGATTTCAGCGCGGTCATCCAGGCCGAGAACTCGGTCTTGCTGAGCGCCCCGTTGGCGTCCTTGTCATAAGTCGCGAACTGCTGGTCAACGACCTGCGCGACCTGGGTCGGCGCGGGCGCGGTCGATCCCGTTGCATCCGCCGACTGGGCGGGGGCCGTCGCGTCCGGCGTGGCGGGCGCCGGCTGCGCGGTTGCGGACTGCGGCGCGGTCGTGCCGGGCGCAGCCTGCGTCGTCGCCGGACCGGTCTGCGCACCCGGTGCAGCAGTTGGCGCGGTCGTCGTGGCAGTACCGGTGGACGTCGTTCCAGCCTGGCCGGTCGCAGGCGCAGTCTGCGCGAGCGCGGGTGCGGCGATCATCATCGTGCCAGCGAGGAGCATGTTCTTCATCATCTATCGTCTCCTTCTTGCTCTATTCGCATCGACCAGTCGTTTGCTGACGGTCGATGCCGCGTTGTTATGAAGTGAACCGTCTGCATTGGAGGTGGGTTCCCGCGCACCGGATTTGAAGGGGCGGCACAGGGCTGCTAACGGGCAGGTCCGAGAGGCCGGCACGACGAGCCGTGGCCCGAACAGGACAGGCGACACCCATGATTCCGCGCTATTCCCGTCCCGAAATGGCCGCCCTGTGGACGCCCGAGGCGCGGTTCCGCATCTGGTTCGAGATCGAGGCGCACGCCACCGACGCCCTTGCCGAACTGGGCGTGGTGCCGAAGGAGGCCGCGGCGCGCATCTGGGAGGCGGACGCCGCCGCCGGCCCGTTCGACGTCGCACGCATCGACGCGATCGAGGCGGAGACCAAGCACGACGTGATCGCCTTCCTGACGCACGTGTCCGAGCGGACCGGGCCGGAAGCGCGCTTCCTCCACCAGGGCATGACCTCGTCCGACGTGCTCGACACCTGCCTGGCCGTGCAGCTCGCCCGTGCGTCGGACATCCTGCTCGCCGATCTCGACCGGCTGCTGGAGGTGCTGGAGCGGCGCGCGCGCGAGCACAAGCTCACCCCGACCATCGGCCGCAGCCACGGTATCCACGCCGAACCCGTCACCTTCGGCCTGAAGCTGGCACAGGCCTATGCCGAATTCGACCGCTGCCGCACCCGCCTGCGCCACGCCCGCGCCGAAGTCGCCACCTGCGCGATCTCCGGCGCCGTCGGCACCTTCGCCAACATCGATCCCTTCGTGGAGGAATATGTCGCCGGCAAAATGGGCTTCGCCGTCGAGCCCGTCTCCACCCAAGTCATCCCGCGCGACCGGCACGCGATGTTCTTCGCGACCCTCGGCGTCATCGCCGGATCGGTCGAGCGGCTCGCCACCGAGGTCCGCCATCTGCAACGCACCGAGGTGCTGGAGGCGGAGGAATATTTCTCGCCCGGCCAGAAGGGCTCGTCGGCGATGCCGCACAAGCGCAATCCGGTGCTGACCGAGAACCTGACCGGCCTCGCCCGCATGGTCCGCGGCTACGTCACCCCCGCGCTGGAGAATGTCGCGCTGTGGCACGAGCGCGACATCAGTCACTCCTCGGTCGAGCGCTATATCGGCCCGGACGCGACGATCACGCTCGACTTCGCGCTGGCGCGGCTGACCGGCGTGATGGACAAGCTGGTCGTCTATCCCGAGCGGATGGCGAAGAACCTCCACAAGATGGGCGGCCTCGTCCACTCGCAGCGTGTGCTGCTCGCGCTGACGCAGGCGGGGGTGAGCCGCGAGGACGCGTACCGGCTGGTGCAGCGCAACGCCATGAAGGTGTGGGAATCGGACGGCGCGCTGTCGCTGCTCGACCTGCTCCAGGCCGATCCCGAGGTCACCGCCGCCCTATCGGCGGACGAGATAGCGGCGCGGTTCGACCTCGATTATCACTACAAGCACGTCGACACGATCTTCGCGCGGGTGTTCGGGACCGCTTGAACGGTCAGAACATCTCATCCAGGCACAAGTGGAAGTCGAGCCGGTCGGTATCCGGCTCGGCGATGCCGTAGGTCGCGAACAGACGATCGCGCAGGTCGTCGTCGAACTCGTCGAGGCAATCGGCGAGGATCGCCAGGTCCTGGTACCGATCGGCCATACCGACGCGACCGAGATCGATCAGGCCGACGACCCGGCCATTCGCCATCAGGATGTTGTCCAGCGAATAGTCGCCATGGGTGACGACCCGATCGTCGTCGCGCGGACGCAGGCGCGTGAGCTCGTCCCAGACCTGCTCCGCATCCCAGCCGGCGCGAGCCTCTCCGAAATCGTCCTCGTCGACGAGACCGGCATCGATCCGCGCACGGGCCTGCACCAGACGCACGGCAGCACCGCTGTCGAGGGGGCATTCGGCGGCGGGCAGGGCGTGGAGCGCCGACAGATCGCGCGCGAGGGCGTCGACGACCTCTCCGCGTGCAACCGCGCTGGTCGCGTCCGCGAGGCATTGATAGGCGGTCTGCCCGGCCAGCGCGGACATCAGCAGCCACGCACCGTCCGCGTCGATCACGAACGCCACCAGCTCGGGAACGGTGCGATATGGTCGGAGTTAGCGCATCCGCACCATCTCGTCGACGATCGCGTCCGCCACGTCACCCGTGCCATGTTTGAGATAAAGGTCCGGCAGGTCCGCCGCATGAAGCCGATGAACCAAGGCGCCCGCCTCACCGACGGTATCGCGCCGCCATCGCCGTCCCGCGATCAGCGGCCTGAGAGAGGCGGGCACCGCCATGGGAACGGCGGCCGCCTCGCGATCCTCAAGCCCGCCGTCGCTGCTCATCAGCCGACGACGGCTGCCTTCAGCTTGGCGAAGAAGCCCTGGCTCGCCGGGCATTCGTCGCCCGTCTCCGTCTCCCGGAATAGTTCCAGCAACTCGCGCTGACGGGTCGACAGCTTGGTCGGCGTCTCCACCTCGATCTGGATCACCAGGTCACCTTGCCCCCGCCCCTGCAGCACCGGCATGCCGGCGCCGCGCTGGCGCAGCTGCTTGCCCGACTGGATGCCCGCCGGAATGCGGACCTCGTGCGTCGTGCCGTCGAGCCCCGGGATCGACAGCGATCCGCCGAGCGCCGCCGTGGTGAAGCTGATCGGCGCGCGCGCGAACAGCGTCGTGCCCTCCCGCTCGAACAACCCGTGGCGCCGTACGTGGAGGAAGATGTAGAGGTCGCCCGCCGGGCTGCCGCGCGGACCGGCCTCGCCCTCGCCGGACAGGCGGATGCGCGTGCCCTCGTCGACCCCAGGCGGCACGGTGACCGACAGCGTCCTGGTCTTCTCGACGCGCCCCTCGCCGCGGCAGTCCAGGCACGGGTCGGTGATGACTTGTCCTGCGCCGTTGCATACGGGGCAGGCGCGCTCGACCACGAAGAAGCCCTGCTGCGCGCGCACCTTGCCATGGCCGTTGCACTGACGGCAGGTAGAGGCCTGCGTGCCGGGCTTGGCACCCGATCCGTGGCACGTGTCGCACTCGGCCGACACGTCGATGGTGATCTCGGTCTGCTTGCCGTGGAACGCCTCTTCCAGGCTGACTTCCATGTCGTAGCGCAGGTCGGCGCCGCGGCGTGGCTGCGGGCGACCACCGCGCCCGCCGCCCATGAACTCGCCGAACACGCTCTCGAAGATGTCGGAGAAGCCGCCGAAATCCTGCGCGCCGCCGCCACCCCCGCCGTTCTGGAACGCGGCGTGGCCGAACCGGTCGTAGGCCGCGCGCTTCTGCGGGTCCTTCAGCACGTCGTACGCCTCGGATACCGCCTTGAACTTGGACTCCGAATCCTTGCACCCGGCGTTCTTGTCCGGATGGTATTTCATCGCGAGCTTGCGGTACGACGTCTTGATCGTGCCGGCGTCCGCGGTCCGCTCGCATTCGAGCAGTTCGTAATAGTCGACCTGGGTACTCATGATCGGCCCTCAGTCCATCACCGTCATGCCGGGCTCTTCGGGTCCCATCAAAATATTACTTTGATGGATGCCCTCGTCCCGGCATCCAGGGCCGCGAGCGTCGGCGCCCTTGGCCCTGGACCCCGGGACGAGCCCGGGGTGACGGATGGAAGTTACGTTGCTCGTTCTTACGCCTTGTGGTCGTCGACTTCGGAGAACTCGGCGTCGACCACGTCCTCCTTGGGCGCTTCCGACGAACCAGCCTCCGGCGACGCGTCCGCCTGCTGCTGCTTCTCGTAGATCGCCTGGCCGAGCTTCATCGCGACCTGCGCCAGGGCCTGCGCCTTGTCGTTCATCGCGTCGGGCTCACCACCCTCGACCGCCTTCTTGGCCTCGTCGATCGCCGCCTGGATCTCGGACTTGAGCGACTCGTCGACCTTGTCGCCATTGTCCGCCAGCTGGCGCTCGGTCGTGTGGATCAGCGACTCGGCGTTGTTCTTCGCCTCGGCGCCGGCACGGCGCTTCTTGTCCTCCTCGGCGAACTGCTCGGCATCGCGCACCATCTGGTCGATGTCGGCGTCCGACAGGCCACCCGACGCCTGGATGCGGATCTGCTGCTCCTTGCCGGTGCCCTTGTCCTTGGCCGAGACGTTAACGATACCGTTGGCGTCGATGTCGAACGTCACCTCGATCTGCGGCACGCCGCGCGGCGCCGGCGGAATGCCGACCAGGTCGAACTGGCCCAGCATCTTGTTGTCCGCCGCCATCTCGCGCTCGCCCTGGAACACGCGGATAGTAACGGCGCCCTGGTTGTCGTCGGCGGTCGAGTAGGTCTGCGACTTCTTGGTCGGGATCGTCGTGTTGCGGTCGATCATCCGGGTGAACACGCCGCCCAGCGTCTCGATGCCGAGCGACAGCGGCGTCACGTCGAGCAGCAGCACGTCCTTGACGTCGCCCTGCAGCACGCCCGCCTGGATCGCGGCGCCCATCGCCACGACCTCGTCCGGGTTGACGCCGGTGTGCGGGTCCTTGCCGAAGAACGACTTCACCGCGTCGCGCACCTTGGGCATGCGCGTCATGCCGCCGACCAGGACCACCTCGCTGATGTCGCCGGTCTTCAGGCCGGCGTCGGCCAGCGCCTTCTTCATCGGCTCGATCGTGCGCTGGATCAGCGGCTCGACCAGCCGCTCCAGGTCGGCGCGGCTGATCGCCTTGACCAGATGCTTGGGCCCGTTCTGGTCGGCGGTGATGAACGGCAGGTTGACCTCGGTCGATGCGGCCGAGGACAGCTCGATCTTCGCCTTCTCGGCGGCTTCCTTCAACCGCTGGAGCGCCAGCTTATCCTTGGTGAGGTCGATCCCCTCGTCCTTCTTGAAGCCCTCGGCCAGGTAATCGACCAGCTTGTTGTCGAAATCCTCGCCGCCCAGGAAGGTGTCGCCGTTGGTCGCCTTCACCTCGAACACGCCGTCGCCGATCTCCAGGATCGACACGTCGAAGGTGCCGCCGCCCAGATCGTAGACCGCGATGGTCTTGCCGTCCTGCTTCTCCAGGCCATAAGCGAGCGCCGCCGCCGTCGGCTCGTTGATGATGCGCAGCACCTCCAACCCTGCGATCTGGCCGGCGTCCTTGGTC
Source organism: Sphingomonas rubra (assembly GCF_900115745.1). Taxonomy (GTDB): domain Bacteria; phylum Pseudomonadota; class Alphaproteobacteria; order Sphingomonadales; family Sphingomonadaceae; genus Sphingomonas; species Sphingomonas rubra. The sequence continues at coordinate 22,828 of NZ_FOXP01000005.1, forward strand.
GCCTGGCGCTGCGCGTCGTTGAAATAGGCCGGCACGGTGATGACCGCCTGCGTCACCGTCTCGCCGAGATACGACTCGGCGGTCTCCTTCATCTTCTGGAGCGTGAAGGCGCTGATCTGCGAGGGGCTGTAATCCTTGCCGCCCGCCTGCACCCACGCGTCGCCGTTGCCGCCCTTCACGATCGTGTAGGGAACCAGTTCGGTGTCCTTGCGGGTGATCGGGTCGTCGAAGCGGCGGCCGATCAGGCGCTTTACCGCGAAAATGGTGTTGTCGCCGTTGGTCACCGCCTGGCGCTTGGCCGGCTGGCCGACCAGCCGCTCGCCGTCCTTGGCGAAGGCGACGATCGACGGCGTCGTGCGCGCGCCCTCGGCGTTCTCGATGACCTTGGGCTTGCCGCCCTCCATCACCGAGACGCAGCTGTTGGTGGTGCCGAGATCGATGCCGATAACTTTTGCCATGAGTACCTGTGTGCCCCTCACTAAACAAAAAAGATGAGTGTCGGCGCCCCGTTACGGCGGCGCACTCACCCGTTGCTGGGGGCGATATAGGTTGCACCTCGCTTGCCGCAAGAAGCCGCGGAACCTATCGCCATGCCGCGAAACGGGACGAATGGAGCGGCGGATGCGGGCGGGTTGGACGATGGTCGGCAGGATCGGGGGAATCGCGGGCGCGCTGATGCTCGCCGGCTGCCTCAGCCCCGACCGGATCGAGGCGGAGGATGCCTGGGTGCGCCTGCCCGCCGTGCCCGGTCGTCCGGCGGTCGGCTATTTCACCCTTCACGGCGGCGCGGCGCCGACGCGGCTGGTCGCCGTCAACGCCGATCTGGCCCAGCGTACCGAGATGCACGAGAGCATGGCGGCGGGCGGCGTCACGACGATGCGGTCGATCGATGCCGTGCCGCTGCCCGCCGGCGGAACGATCGCCTTCGCGCCGGGCGCCCGCCACCTGATGCTGTTCGGCGTCAATCCCTCGCTCAAGCCCGGCGGATCGACGGTCCTGTCGTTCACCTTCGCCGACGGGTCGCGGATCGAGCGCAGGGCCTGGGCGATCGGCCCCGGCGATCCCGCCCCGGAATAGCGACGAAGCGAGGGACCACCGACCTACCCGCGCGTTGGGCCCGCCATGACGACGACGCAGGGCATGACGATACAGGGAACGACGGAACCGGGCCGGGCGCGGCGGATGACGCCGGGCGAAGTGGCGATGGCGCGGACGATCTACCGCGACAGCATCGATTACGGCGCGGTGGAGATCAGGCGCCGCAAATGGGCCTTCTTCCAGCCGCGCCACGTCGCGATGGCGCCGACGGGGCACGTCCACTTCCATCCCCAGGGCGACTGGCGCGAGGATTTCTCGACGGAGGGGTTGGGCCTGCGCGGCCTGTTCCTGCACGAGCTCTGCCACGTCTGGCAGTGGCAGCGGGGCGTGTACCTGCCGCTCGCCCGGCATCCCTTCTGCCGCTACGCCTATGCGATGAAGCCGGGGTGGCGCCTGCCGCGCTACGGACTGGAACAGCAGGCGGAGATCGTCCGCCATGCCTACCTGCTGCGCGAGGGATACGAGGTGCCGGGCGCGCCGCCGCTCGCGCAATATGAGAGCCTGCTGGCGGTGTTCCGGTAACCTACCGTCATGCCGGGCTCGTCCCGGCATCCAGGATCACCAACGGAAACGCTGCTTGGCTCTGGATGCCGGGACAAGCCCGGCATGACGGCGGATCAGTCAGTCGGGAGTGTCACCGACATGCTTGCCACCGCGCGCTTCCGCCAGCCGCACCTGCCGGTGTCGCTCCGCATAGCCCGCCCGCTGCTCCTCGTCGCGAGCGTCGTGGCAGCGCGGGCAGCTCACGCCTTCCTCATACAACGACGAAGCCCGGTCCGCCGCGCTCACCGGCATCCGGCAGGCGCGGCACAGCGCATGGCTGCCGGGGGCGAGGCCGTGGCCCACCGCCACCCGCTCGTCGAACACGAAACACTCGCCCTGCCAGCGGCTCTCCGCCGCCGGCACCTCCTCCAGGTAGCGCAGGATACCGCCGTCGAGGTGATACACCTCGTCGAAGCCCCGCGCCTTCATCAGCGCGGTCGCCTTCTCGCAGCGGATGCCGCCCGTGCAGAACATCGCCAGCCGCTTGCCCGCTAGCTCGCCGGCATGCGCGTCGACCCAGGCGGGGAAATCGCGAAAGCTGTCGGTGGCCGGATCGACGGCGCCCGCGAAGCTGCCGACCGCGACCTCGTACCCGTTGCGCGTGTCGATTACGACCGTATCCGGATCGTCGATCAGCGCGTTCCACTCGGCCGGCGCGACATAGGTGCCCGCGTCGGCGACCGGATCGATGCCGTCGACCCCCATGGTCACGATCTCACGCTTCAGGCGTACTTTCAGCCGGTGGAACGGCATCGCCGCCGCCTCGGCATATTTGGGCTCGACGTCCGCACAACCCGGCAGGCGGCGGATCGCGGCGAGCAGCGTCGCGATCCCCTCCTCGCTGCCGGCGATGGTGCCGTTGATCCCCTCGCCCGCGACTAGCAGCGTGCCCTTGATCCCGGCCGCCCGCGCGTCGGCCTCCAGCGCGTCGCGCACCGTGGCCGGATCGTCCAGCCGCGCGAAACGGTAGAGCGCGGCGACGCGGATCACCGCCCTGCCCGTCAAAGCGCGTCGAAGTCGATGGCGCCGTGCCGATCGAGCGTCTGCGGCGCCGCCGGCATCGGGTATTTCAGCCCGGTCGCGCAGTTGAACAGCACCACGCGCTCGTCCTCGTCGACCTCGCCCGTCTTCAGCGCCTCCCGATACGCGGCGAGCGTCGCGCCGCCTTCCGGACACAACAGCAACCCGTCCTGCTTGGCGCACTCCTCCACCGCCTTGAGGATCGCCGGGTCACCGACGCCGAGCGCCTTGCCGCCGCTCTCGCGCACCGCGCGCAGGATCAGGAAGTCGCCCACCGCGCGGGGAACGCGGATGCCGGCAGCCACGGTGTGCGCGTCTTCCCACCGCTCCGCATGTTCCTCGCCCGCCTCGAACGCGCGGACGATCGGCGCACAGCCGGACGCCTGCACCGCGTACATACGCGGCCGCTCCGGCCCGATCCAGCCGAGCTTCTCCAGCTCGTCGAAAGCCTTCCACATGCCGATCAGGCCGGTGCCGCCGCCGGTGGGGTAGAAGATCGCGTCGGGCAGCCGCCACCCGCCCTGCGCGGCGAGTTCCAGCCCCATCGTCTTCTTGCCCTCGATCCGGTACGGCTCCTTCAGCGTCGAGAAATCGAACCAGCGTCCCTCCGCCGCGCCCTTGCCGACGATCGCGCCGCAATCGTCGATCAGGCCGTTCACCCGCCACACGCGCGCGCCCTGCATCGCGATCTCGCGCACGTTGATCTCGGGCGTGTCCTCCGGGCAGAATACGATCGTCTCGATGCCGACGCGGCTGCAATAGGCCGCCAGCGCCGCGCCCGCATTGCCGTTGGTCGGCATCGCGATGCGGGTCACGCCCAGCTCCTTGGCCATCGCCACCGCCATGACGAGCCCGCGCGCCTTGAAGCTGCCGGTCGGCAAGCGCCCCTCATCCTTGACCAGCACGTTGCCGCCGCCGGACTTGGGAATGGGGATCAGCGGCGTCTCGATCTCGCCGAGCGACACGATGTTCTCCGTGCCCCGCACCGGCAACAGTTCGCGCCACCGCCACATATCGGTCGGCCGCGCCGCCAGCACCTCGCGCGACAAGGTCGCCTTCACCGCGTCCAGGTCGTAGCGGACCAGCAACGGCCGGCCCGCGCGCGACAGGCCGTGCAGCGTGTCGGCCTCGTACCGCTCGCCGGTGATCGAGCATTGCAGATGCGTGACGAAGGTCGGGCGGTCGGTGGTCAGGTTGCTGCTCATGCCCGCTCCCTACGCCTGCCGGCCCGACATCGTCACGCGCGAAGTCGACGGATCGAGTGCGGCATCGGACCGTTTTTACTGCGATAACAATTGGCAGGAGAACGCCCGTGTACCGCTCGATCCTGATGGGACTGGTCGCCGGCCAGCGCGCGATGACGCCGCTCGCGGCCTTGGCCGGCGCCGCCCGCCGCGGCGCGCTGCCGCACGACAATGCACCGGCGCGGCTGATGGCGCACCCGCTGATCGCCGCGGGCGGTGTGACCATGGCGGCGGCCGAGATCGCCGGCGACAAGATGAAGACCGCGCCCGATCGCACCGTGTTCCTGGGGCTGCTCGCGCGCACGATCAGCAGCGGCTTCGCGGGCGCCGCCCTCGCCCCGCCCAAGCGACAGATCGCCGGCGCCGCCGCCGGCATCGCCGCGGCGATCGCCTCGTCCTACGTCGGACTGGCGTTACGCAAGAAAGCGATGGCGCGCTGGGGCCAGACCACGACCGGCTTCGTCGAGGATGCGATCGTCACCGCCGCCGGAAACGCCATCGTCCACGCCAAATCAGCGACGGCCTAAGCCGTCGGCTTCGTCATGCCGGACTCGTCCCGGCATCCAGGGCCAGGAGCGGTATCGCCGCTCGGCCCTAGACCCCGGGACAAGCTCGGGGTGACGACGATGGGGTTCAGTCCGGCTTCTTCGCCACGCCGACCAGCGCCGGGCGGAGCAGTCGGTCCTTTATCATGTACCCCGCCTGCATCTCGGTCACCACCGTGCCGGGCTCGGCGTCGCTCGGCATCTCCATCATCGCCTGATGCTTGTTGGGGTCGAGCGGCTGTCCCATCGATTCGATCTTCGTGATGCCGTTCCTGGCCAGCACGCTGTCGAACTCGCGGCCGGTCGCCTCCAGCCCGGTGACGAGGCCCTTCATCTTCTCGTCCTCGCGCAGGTCGGCCGGGATCGCCGACAGCCCGCGGGCGAGATTGTCCGCCACCGACAGGATGTCGCGCGCGAAGTTGGTCGACGCATAGGCGCGCGCGTCCGCCACGTCCTTCTCCGCGCGGCGACGGACGTTCTGGATGTCGGCCTGCGCGTAGAGCGTCTGCTGCTTGGCCTCGGCCAGCTGGTTCTCCAGCTCGGCGATCCGCGCGGTGCTCGCGTCGTGCTCGGCCACCTCGGGCGCCGCCTCGGCCGTCTCTTCGCGCAGGGTTTCGGGCTGGTCGGTACGCTGGTCGGTCATCGCAAATCCTAAGCTGGAACGGCCGCTCAACCCATCAGGCGGGCGAGCGTTGCCGCGGTGAAATCCACCATGGGCACCACGCGGGCGTAGTTCAAGCGCGTCGGCCCGATCACGCCGACCACGCCGACCACCTGTCCCCCCGGTCCACGGAACGGCCGCGCGATGACGGACGAGCCGGACAGCGCGAACAGCTTGTTCTCCGCGCCGATGAAGATGCGCGTCGCGTCGCCCGCCCGCGCCAGGTCGAGCAGCTGCGCGATCTCCTGCTTTCCCTCCAGGTCGTCGAGCAGTTCGCGCACCCGGTCCAGGTCGGCGGCCGCGTCGTCCAGCAGCCGCCCCTGCCCGCGCACGATCAGGATCGGGCGGCGCTCGCCATCCTCGCTCCACACCGCCAACCCCTGCTCGACCAGCGTTCGCGCGGCACCGTCGATCGCGGCGCGGCCCTCCGCGAGCTCCCGCTCGATCCGCGCGCGCGCCTCGGCCAGCGTCAGGCCGTGGAGCGTCGCCGACATGAAATTGCCCGCCTCCACCAAGGCCGCGGGCAGCATGCCGCCGGGCAGGCCGATGACGCGGTTCTCGACCGACCCGTCCTCCGCCACCAGCACCGCCATCGCCTGCGTCGCCGAGAGCGGCACGAAGCCGATCGAGCGCAGCCGCAGCTCGCGCTTGGGCACCAGCACCAGCCCCGCACAGGCCGACAGGCCCGACAGCGCGGCGGTGGTCGCGGCGAGCGCTTCCTCCACCGGGCCGCCCGTGCCCGCCCGCCGCTCGATCTGCGCGCGCTCGTCGGCGGAGGGCTCGCTCGCCTGCATCATGCCGTCTACGAACAGGCGCAGGCCTAGGTCGGTCGGCACCCGCCCGGCGGAGGTGTGCGGGCTGGCGAGCAGGCCCAGCGCCTCCAGCTCGCCGAGCACCCCGCGGATGGAGGCTGGCGACAGCGCGATCCCCGACAGTGCCAGCGTCCGCGATCCCACCGGCGCGCCCGACGCCAGATAGCCGTCGACGACCGCGCGAAAGATCGCGCGGGCGCGGTCGGTCAGTTCGGCGACGGGCGGCGACATGGCGTTCATCTAGGCGGTAACCCGCCGCGATTGAACCTCCGCCACGCTCTCAACCCGTCATGCCGGGCTCGTCCCGGCATCCAGAGCAACGAACGCCGACGCTGCTGGGCCCTGGACCCCGGGACGAGCCCGGGGTGACGAGGCGGCAGCCTGCTCACCGGCTCGGCGGGAACGGCGCCGCCGGCTTGATGAACGCGCCGATCGGCAACACCTCGGGCGCCGCACGGATCGCGTCGCGCATCGCCTCGGTGCCGCAGCCGTAATAGAGCGACAGGTGCTGCGCGCCGCCCGACGCCTCGCTCCAGCGCACGTCGACGCTCGGCATGTCCGACACCATCGGCCTACCGCACAGCGGCGTGCCCATATCGTAGAGCATCTCGCCGTTCGCAGGCCGATACGGCTGGAGCGCCGCGGCGAAGCGGCGATACTGTTCCGGGGTGGCCTTGAACTCGCGCAGGCCGGTGACGGCGGTGAACCGCTGCCCCTCAAACGTGCCGCTGCCGTCCGGCCGGATCGTGACCGCGTAAACCGGGCAGGTGCCGAAGCAGGGCGACGTCTCGTACCGGATCGAATCGCCCTCGATCGCCATCGGCCTGCCCGCCGCTGCCGTCTCGCGCCCCGCCGTCGTGCAGCCGGCCAGCATGGCCGCTGCCGCCGTCATCGCCACCATCGCTCGCATCGTCGTCTCCCATCTGGCGCGGTTCCAACGCGCCAGCTAGGGCCATGGCCGACACGACCTTGAGGAGAGTTGAATGCGTCCCAGCGGCCGCACCCCGGACCAGATGCGCCCCATCACCATCGTGCCGAACTTCACGCGCCACGCGGAAGGATCGGTGCTGGTCGGCTTCGGCGACACCAAGGTGCTGGTCACCGCCTCCGTCGAGGAGCGCGTGCCCCCCTTCCTCCGCGGCAAGGGCGAAGGCTGGGTGACGGCGGAGTACGGCATGCTCCCCCGCGCCACCCACACGCGCGGATCGCGCGAGGCGGCCAAGGGCAAGCAGTCCGGCCGCACGCAGGAGATCCAGCGACTGATCGGCCGTTCCCTGCGCGCGGTGGTCGACCTGAAGACGCTGGGCGAGCGGCAGATCGTGCTCGACTGCGACGTGATCCAGGCCGACGGCGGCACCCGCACCGCGTCGATCTCCGGCGCCTGGGTGGCGCTGCGGCTGGCGGTGAACGGGCTGATGGCGGCCGGCAAGCTCACCGCCGATCCGATCCGCCAGAAGGTCGCCGCCGTGTCGTGCGGCATTTATCAGGGCACGCCCGTGCTCGACCTCGACTATGTGGAGGATTCCGGCGCGGACGCGGACGGCAATTTCGTGCTGCTGGAGAACGGCCACATCGCCGAGGCGCAGGCCACCGCCGAGCACGCCACCTACGACGAGGAGGCGCTGCTCCGCCTGCTGCGCCTCGCCCGCATGGGCTGCGCCGACATCTTCCGCGCGCAGGAGCAGGCCGTGTCGGGGGCCGTGAAGTGAGCGCCGAGGGCCACGAACCACAGGCGATCCGCAAGCTCGCGCGCGGCAAGCTGGTCATCGCCAGCCACAATGAGGGCAAGGTGAGCGAGATGCGCGCGCTGCTCGCCCCCTACGGCATGGACGTGGTGTCGGCCAAGGAACTCGACCTGCCCGAGCCGGTCGAGAACGGCACCACCTTCTTCGCCAATGCCGAGATCAAGGCGCGCTCCGCCGCCGACCTGTCGGGCCTGCCCTCGCTCGCCGACGACAGCGGGCTGTGCGTCGACGCGCTGAACGGCGATCCGGGGGTCTACACGGCCGACTGGGCCGAGACGCCCACGGGCCGCGACTGGACGCTGGCGATGCGGAAGGTCCAGGACGCACTCGCCGCCAAGGAGCCCGGCACCAGCCGCTCGGCGCATTTCGTGTCGGTGCTGGCGCTCGCCTGGCCCGACGGCCACGTCGAATGGTTCGAGGGCCGGGTGGAGGGCACGCTGGCCGACGCTCCCCGCGGTGTCGAGGGTCATGGCTACGATCCGATCTTCGTGCCCGAAGGCGACACCCGTACGTTCGCCGAGATGCCCGAATCGGAGAAGAACGGCATCAGCCACCGCGCCGACGCCTTTCGCCAGCTCGTCGCCGCCGTCTTCTGATCCCTCCTCCCGCTCGCGGGAGGGAGATCAGTACGCCCGCTGCCCCACCACGTTGCCGGGAAAGGCGTACCGGCAGACGAGGTAATCGTCGGTGCCGTTGCTCGCCATCGCGCAGCCGACCGCCGTCGTCCCGCGCCACACGACCTGCGCGTAATGCGCCGCATCCCGCCATCGCCCCGTGCGGCTGAAGTTCGGCGTCGGCCCGTTCACGAAGTCGCGCCGCTCCGCCACCCACGAGCCGACCATCTCGTCGTACCGATACACGCCGCGGATGCCCCGCCACATATTCTCCCCCTGGCGGGTACGATCCATCGGCTGCACCGCGTGGACGTAGCGCCCGGTCCGCGCCATCTCGTCGGCATAGCCTTGCGCGCTGGCGGCGAGCGTGTCGCTCCACGCTAGCGGCGGCAACCCCACGGCCGCCCGCGCCTCGGCGTGACCGCGCATCATGGCCATCCGGAGCAGCGCCGTCCCGCGCGGTGGCGGTGGCGGATCGATCGGCCCGGCCGCGAACGTGGCGGCATGCCCGGCACATCCGGCGATCGGCGATCCGCACAGGAACAATAAGGCGAGGTGCTTCCTTCCGGTCATCACCGCCGCCATATCGCGCGTCGATGAACGCCGCCCAAACGCCGCCCACTGCCGCCCCTTTGGCGCTCTATGTCCACTGGCCGTTCTGCGTCAGCAAATGCCCTTACTGCGACTTCAACAGCCATGTCCGCGCGTCCATCGACCAGGATGCCTGGCGCGCCGCGATGCTCGCCGACCTGCATCACGAAGCAGCACTGACACCCGGCCGCCCGGTCGGCTCGATATTCTTCGGCGGCGGCACCCCCTCGCTGATGCCGCCGGAGACGGTCGCCGCGCTGCTGCGCGCCGCCGACCAGGCATGGGGTTTCGCGCCGGATGTCGAGATCACGCTGGAGGCGAACCCCTCCTCGGTCGAGGCCGCGCGCTTCGCCGATCTTGCCGCAGCGGGCGTCAACCGCGTGTCGCTCGGCCTGCAGGCGCTCGACGACGACGCGCTGCGCTTCCTCGGCCGCGCGCACGACGCGGCGGAGGGGCTGGCCGCGCTAGACGTGGCGCAGGGCGTGTTCGCCCGCGCCAGCATCGACCTCATCACCGCGCGCCCCGGTCAGCCGCTCAGCAGCTGGGAGGCGGAACTCGCCCGCGCCCTCGCGCTCGGCACCGAGCATATCTCGCTCTACCAGCTGACCGTCGAGCCCGGCACCCGCTTCGCCACGGAGGAACGCGAGGGCCGTCTCGTCCTGCCCGACGGCGACGCGGCCGCCGACCTGTTCGAGGCGACGCGCGCGATGACCGCCGCCGCCGGCCTGCCCGCCTACGAAACGTCGAACCACGCGCGGCCGGGGGCGGAGAGCCGCCACAATCTCACCTACTGGCGCTACGGCGACTATCTGGGCGTCGGCCCCGGCGCGCACGGCCGCCGCGGCGCCCTCGCCACCGTGCGCCACCGCAAGCCGGAGAACTGGCTCGCCGCCGTCGCCCGCAATGGCCATGGGCTTCAGATCGAGGACCCTCTCGCCCCCGCCACCCGCGCCACCGAGGCGCTGGTCATGGGCCTGCGCCTGGCCGAGGGCGTCGACCTGTCCCGCATCGCCGCGCTCGCCGGCGGTACGGCGCCGATCGACGCGCCGGCGGAGGCGCGGCTCGCCGCGCACGGCCTCGTCGCCCGCGAGGGCAGCCGCCTCCGCGTCACCGATGCCGGCGCCCTGCTCCTCGACGCGATCCTTGCCGAGCTGGTGGTGACCGGCTGATCGCCTAGCGCCCGAAGCCGCTCGGCGCCGGCGACACCACCGAGGACCCGCCAGCGCGCACCTCCTGCACCTCCAGCGCGCGCTCGGCGACGTTGTCGCGGCCGAAGCGGAACGCCCCGTCGATGCCGGAGAAACCGTCCGGGTCGCGCAGCCGCGCCTCGGGGAAGGGCGCCCCCACCCGCCAGTCGCGTGCGATCCGTACGGTCAGCAGCACCGCGTCGTAACCCAGGCTCGACAAGCGGTACGGCGCCGCGCCGAAGCGCGTGCGGTACTTGGCCGCATATTGCCGGTAGAGGTTGTTCGACACGCCCGCGTACCACGCGCCCTGCAACGCCGCCCGCGCGCCGAGATTGGCCTCCGAGTTCCACAGTTCGGTGCCGAGCAGCCGGGTGCCCGCGTTGCCGCCGCGCTTCACCACCGGTGCCGCCGCCGCCGCGCTGGCGCTGCCGTCCGCCACCAGCACCGCCCCGTACGGCGCCTTGGCCGCGAGCCGCGACGCCGCCGCCGCTACCTGCCCGCGGCCATATGTCTGGAGCGACACCACTTCTCCGCCCGCGCCCTCCACCGCGCGCAGGAACGCGGTCGACGTCCGCTGCCCGTACAGGCCGTTGGGGACCAGCCCGGCGAAGCTGGTGATGCCGCGGCTGCGCGCGTAATCGACGACCCGCCCGACCGATTGCGCGGGGATGTAGCCCATCACGTACGCGCCCCCGCCTGCTACCTCGGTGTCGTTGGAGAAGCTCAGCACCGGCACCCGCGCCGCGCGCGCGATCGGCGTCACCGCCCGCACGTCCTCCGCGAGCAACGGCCCCAGGATCAGCTGCGCGCCCTCCGCGATCGCGCGCTGCGCCGCCGCCGCTGCGCCGGTCGCGGTGTCGTAATTGGTGATCCGGACCGACCGGTTCTGCGTGTCGAGCAGCGCCAGCATCGTCGCATTGGCGATCGACTGGCCCACCCCCGCATTGCTCCCCGACAGCGGCACCAGCAGCGCCACGCGATTGCGGCTGTCGTCGCGCGGGATGCCGGCGACCACCTCCGCATCGGGACGCGCGGGCGGCGGCGCCTCGACCCGCGCCGGCGGCGCCCGCTCCGCGCCGCGCGGCACGATCGTCTGGCACGCGGCGAGCGCGCCCGCCGCGACGATCGCCAGCCACCGGCCGATCGCCCGGCCCATCGGCGCCCGTTGCGGCCGCCCCACTGCCTCTGCCATGTGCGTCCCCATGCTCCCACTCGAACCCGGCCTGTACATCGTCGCGACGCCGATCGGCAATCTCGGCGATCTTTCCCCGCGCGCCGCCGACATCCTGTCGCGCGCCGACGTGATCGCGGTGGAGGACAGCCGCGTCACCGCCGGGCTGCTCCGCCATGTCGGCACCAAGCGGCCGATGCTGCCGTACCACGACCATAATGCCGAAGGGGTCCGCCCCGGCCTGATCGCACGCATGGCCGGCGAGGCGGTGGCGCTGGTGTCCGACGCGGGCACGCCGCTGATCTCCGATCCCGGCTACAAGCTGGTCCGCGACGCGCGCGCGGCCGGCCACCTGGTGGTGACGATCCCCGGCCCCTGCGCGGCGGTGGCGGCGCTGACGCTGGCGGGCTTGCCGACCGACCGTTTCCTGTTCCTCGGCTTCCTGCCGCCCAAGGACAAGGCGCGGGCGGAAGCGATCGCCGATGTCGCCACGGTGCGCGCCACCCTTATCCTCTACGAATCCGGCCCCCGCCTCGCCGCCTGCCTCGCCGCGCTGGCGGACGGCCTCGGCGACCGCGAGGCGGCGGTGACGCGCGAGATCACCAAGCGCTTCGAGGAGGCGGTGACCGGCACGCTGTCGTACCTCGCCGTGCGCTACGCCGAGGCACCGCCCCGCGGCGAGATCGTCGTCGTCGTCGCCCCGCCAGGCGATCCCGCGCCCGCCAGCGAGGCGGACGCCGACGCCGCCCTGGCCGACGCGCTCACCCGTCTCCCCGCAGGCCGCGCCGCGAGCGAGGTGGCCAAGGCCCTCGGCCTCGACCGCCGCACCCTCTACGCACGGGCGCTGGAGATGAAGCGGTAGGTTGACGGTATGGCCCACCATCCCGCTTGCGCTCCCATCGCTCCCGCTCCACCCTGATCCCATGCCCCTTTCCCGCACGCCCCGCTCGCGTCCCAAGATGGATCGACGCCTCGCCGAAGCCGCCGGCCGGCGCGGCGAGCGGGTGGCGGGGTGGTGGTTGCGGCTGAGGGGGTGGCGTATCCTGGAGCGTCGGGTGCGGACGGCGGCGGGGGAGGTGGACCTGGTTGCCCGAAGGGGGAAGCTGGTCGCGTTCGTCGAGGTGAAGGCGCGCGCCTCGGCCGCCGAGCTCGACTGGGCGATCGACGAGCGGCGCCTGGCCCGCGTCGCGGCGGCGGCGGAGATGCTGATGCCGCGCTACGCTGGGCCGGGCGACGACATCCGCGTCGACGTGATCCTGCTCGCGCCCGGTGCGCGGCCGCGGCATATCGAGAATGCGTGGATTGGGTGACTTTCGCGGCGCCCGTGCGTAGTTCCCGGCACGCTCGTTTCCCCGGAAGGCCCTCATGACCCTCACCGTCGCCGTCCAGATGGACCCGCTCGCCTCCATCAACATCGCGGGCGACTCGACCTTTGCGCTGATGCTGTCGGCGCAGGCGCGCGGCCACCGGCTGTTCCACTACGGCGCGGGCGAACTGAACTGGTCCGACGGGCGCCTGTGGACGCGCGCGCATCCGGTGACGGTGCAGCGCGCCGAGGGCGATCATTTCCGCTTCGGCGAGGCCGTCAAGCTCGACCTGGGCGAGGAGGCGGACGTGGTGCTGATGCGCCAGGACCCGCCGTTCGACCTGGGCTATATCACCGCTACCCACCTGCTGGAGCGGATCGCCGACCGCACGCTGGTGGTGAACGACCCCGCCGAGGTCCGCAACGCGCCGGAGAAGGTGTTCGTCCTCGACTATGCCCGCTTCATGCCGCCCACGCTCGTCACCCGATCGCTGGAGGAGGCGCGCGCCTTTCTCGCCCGGCACGGCGCGATCGTGCTCAAGCCGCTGCACGGCAACGGCGGCAAGGCGATCTTCCGCGTCGGCCCGGAGGGGGAGAACCTGTCGGCGCTGATCGAGGTGTTCAACCAGACCTGGCCCGAGCCGCACATGGTGCAGGCGTTCCTGCCCGACGTGGCGAAAGGCGACAAGCGCATCGTGCTGGTCGACGGCGAGGTCGCGGGCGCGATCAACCGGCTGCCCGGCGAGGGCGAGATCAGGTCCAATTTGGCGGTCGGCGGCTCCGCCGAGAAGACCGGACTGACCGCGCGCGAGCGGGAGATCTGCGCGGTGCTCGGCCCCGAGCTGAAGCGGCGCGGGCTGCTGTTCGTCGGCATCGACGTGATCGGCGGCGAGTGGCTGACCGAGATCAACGTCACCTCCCCCACCGGTATCGTCGCGATCGAGCGGTTCGACGGCACCGACGTCGCCGGCCTGATCTGGGACGCGATCGAGGCGAAGGTGGCGACGCGTGCCTGAGCGCCGTCATGCCGGGCCTGTCCCGGCATCCAGGATCAACCAGCGCTGCCGTTCATGGCCCTGGATGCCGGGACGAGCTCGGCATGACGCCCAGCCATGACCGACGTCATCCTTACCCTGATCGCGCGCGGCGGGTATCTCGGCATCGCCCTGCTGATGGCGCTGGAGAACGTGTTCCCGCCGATCCCGTCGGAGGTCATCATGGGCCTGGGCGGCATGGCGGTGGGCCGCGGCGACATGGCGTTCGTGCCGCTGGTGCTCGCCGGCACGATCGGCACGGTCGCGGGCAATTATCCCTGGTACTGGCTGGGCCGCCGCTTCGGCTATCAGGGATTGAAGCCGTTCGTCGATCGCTGGGGCCGCTGGCTGACGATGGAGTGGGAGGACGTCGAGCGGATCACCCGCTTCTTCCACGATCGCGGCGGTTGGGTGGTGTTCGTGTTCCGCTTCATGCCCACCTTCCGCACGCTGGTTTCGCTGCCCGCGGGCATGGGGCGGATGCCGCACTGGCGCTTCATCCTTGCCACCGCGGCGGGCGCGACGATCTGGAACTGCGTGCTGGCCGGCGCCGGCGTGGTGCTGGACCGCAATTTCGGCATGCTCGATCGCTATGTCGGTCCGCTGGCGATCGCGCTGATGGTCGCGGGCGTCGGTTTCTACCTTTATCGCGTCGCGACGTGGAAGCCGCGCGGACAACGGTGACGTTGACGATCGCTTGACTCAAGCGACCCTGAAACGAAACTTGCCGCGTCGATCGTTTCCGTTTCCAGCGTGTTTGCAAGAGCGGCGGCGTCCTTATCCCGATCGGGACGCTTGCAGGACCGCGCCTACGCCCGCGGATGCGCGTGGCGGTAGACGTCCATGAGGTGCGCCGCGTCCACCGCGGTATAGACCTGGGTCGAGGACAGGCTGGCATGGCCCAGCAGCTCCTGCAGCGCGCGCAGGTCTGCGCCGCGGCCGAGCAGGTGGGTGGCGAAGCTGTGGCGCAGCGCGTGCGGCGTGGTCCGCTCGCCCAGGCCCAGACGGCCGCGCGCGCCGCGCACCGCCTTGCGCACCACGCCCGCGTCGAGCGGGCCGCCGCGGGCGCCGCGGAACAGCGCGTCGTCGCGGCCGAGCGGCCAGGGTTGCGCGGCGGCATAGTCCTCGATCGCCACGCGCACCTGCGGCAGCAGCGGCACCACGCGCGTCTTGGCGCGCTTGCCGACCACGACCAGCGTCTCGCCCAGCGGCAGCACGCCCGCCGGCAGCGCCAGCGCCTCGCCGATGCGCAGGCCCGCGCCGTAGAGCAGCAGCAGCAGTGCCCAGTCGCGTGCCGCCAGCCACGGCTCGGCCGCCTCGTCGGCGACCTCGCCGGCCAGCGCGACGACGTCGGCGGGCGCGACCGGCCGGGGCACGCCGCGCGCGACCTTGGGCCCCTTGACGCGCGGTGCCGGGGCGCCCGCCCAGTCGAGGAAGCCACGCACCGCCGACAGTTCGCGCGCCGCCGAGGCGTTGCCGAGTCCCTCGCCGCGCCGGTGCGCGAGGAAGGCGCGGAGGTCGGCCACGGTCAGCGCCGCGAGCGTTGCCGCCGTTGCCGGCTCGCCGTGGTGGCGCTGGAGAAAGGCGAGGAGGCGGTCGGCGGCGGCGTGATAGGCGCGCACGGTATGCGGCGAGCGGTGGCGGCCCTCGGCGAGGTGGCGGGCATAGGCGGCGGCCAGAGGCTGGGGCAGGTGCACGGGAGGGTTCATGCCACAGTGCGCGTCCCTTCGTCATGCCGGACTTGATCCGGCATCCATGGTTCCGCACGAGCAATGGCCGGAAGGACTCGCGGCGGGATGGACCCTGGATCAAGTCCGGGGTGACGAGGGGTGTTCGACGACGCGCTCCGTCATGCCGGGCTGGTCCCGGCATCCAGGGTTCCGCGCGAGCAATGGCCGGAAGGACTCGCGGCGGGATGGACCCTGGATCAAGTCCGGGGTGACGAAGGGGGTTCGACGACGCGCTCCGTCATGCCGGGCTCGTCCCGGCATCCAGGGTCAAGCAGCGCGGCGCTCCTGGCTGTGGATACCGGGACGAGCCCGGTATGACGGGGTGTTTTCCCCTATGGCCCGCAACCCATATAGGCCCCCACATGTCCCGCGCCCGTGTCCTGATCCTCAACGCCGCGCTCGGCCCGCTCGACTACCGCGTGCCGCACGGGATGGCGGTGGAGCCCGGGTCGATCGTCGTCGCGCCGCTGGGCCCGCGGCAACTGCTCGGCGTCGCCTGGGAGGCGGAGCGGATGCCGTCGGACGCGGAGGTCGGCGACAACCGGCTGCGGCCGTTGCTCGCGGTCGCCGACGTGCCGCCGCTCGCCGCGCCGCTGCGACGGCTGGTCGAGTGGACCGCGGGCTATTACCTGGCGCCGCCCGCCTCGGTGCTGCGCATGTGCCTGTCCTCGACCTCGGCGCTGGAGGGGGCGCGTAGCGTTACCGAATACCGCGCGACCGGCGAGGTGCCGGCGCGCCTCACCCCGCAGCGTAGCCAAGCGCTGGAGCGGATCGGCGAGCGGCAGGGGCTGATCCGCGAGCTGGCGAGCGTCGCCGACGTGTCCGACGCGGTGATCCGCGGGCTGGCCAAGGTGGGGGCACTAGAGGCGGTGGAGGTCGATATCGACAGCCCCTACCCCGCGCCCGATCCCGGCCATGCCGTGCCGACCCTGTCGCCCGACCAGCGCGCCGCCGCGGACGTGCTGGTCGCGAACGTCGCCGCGCGGGCCTTCGCGCCGACGCTGCTCGACGGGGTGACCGGATCGGGCAAGACAGAGGTATATTTCGAGGCGGTGGCGGAGGCGATCCGCGCTGGGCGACAGAGCCTGGTGCTGCTGCCCGAGATCGCGCTAACCGAGCCGTTCCTGAAGCGTTTCGCCGACCGGTTCGGCTGCGAGCCGGTGGCGTGGCATTCCGGCCTGCGATCGACCCAGCGGCGGCGGGCGTGGCGGGCGATCGCGAACGGCGACGCGCTGGTGACGGTGGGCGCGCGGTCGGCGCTGTTCCTGCCTTATCGCAATCTGGGGCTGATCGTCGTCGACGAGGCGCACGAGACGAGCTTCAAGCAGGAGGAGGGCGTCCACTATCACGCCCGCGACGTGGCGGTGATGCGCGGCAAGTTCGAGGAATGCCCGGTGATCCTCGCCTCCGCCACCCCGGCGATCGAGACGCGCCAGCAGGTGGCGCTGGGCCGCTATGCCGAGTTGCAATTGCCCGGCCGCTACGGGCCCGCCGAGATGCCGGCGATCGAGGCGATCGACCTGATCGCGACGCCGCCCGAGCGCGGTCGCTGGCTGGCGCCGCAGCTGGTCGCGGCGATGGCGGAAACGTTGGAGAAGCGCGAGCAATCGCTGCTGTTCCTCAACCGCCGCGGCTATGCGCCGCTGACGCTGTGCCGGACGTGCGGGCACCGGTTCCAATGCCCCAACTGCACCGCCTGGATGGTCGAGCACCGGCTCGTCCGGCGGCTCGCCTGCCATCATTGCGGGCACGTGATGCCGACGCCGCGTGCCTGCCCGGAGTGCAAGGAGGAGGAGTCGCTGGTCGCCTGCGGCCCCGGTGTCGAGCGGATCGCCGACGAGGTGGCGGCGCTGTTCCCCGAGGCGAAGACGGCGGTGGTCACCTCCGACACGATCTGGTCGCCGGCCAAGGCGGCGGAGTTCGTCGGGCGGATGGAGGCGGGCGATATCGACATCGTCGTCGGCACGCAGCTGGTGACCAAGGGATATCATTTCCCCAACCTGACGCTGGTCGGCGTGGTCGATGCCGATCTGGGGCTGGAAGGCGGCGACCTGCGCGCGGCGGAGCGGACGTTTCAGCAGATCCGGCAGGTGTCGGGACGCGCGGGCCGCGGGAGCAAGCCGGGGCGGGTGTTCATCCAGACGCACTCGCCGGCGGCGCGGGTGATGCGCGCGCTGGTGACGGGCGACGCCGACGATTTCTACGCGGCGGAGACGGAGGTGCGGCGCGACGCGGGGGCGCCGCCGTTCGGGCGCTACGCGGCGATCGTGGTCTCGTCGGAGGACCGCGAGTGTGCGCACGAGACGGCGCTGCTCGTCGGCCGGTCGGCGCCGCAGGTGGAGGGGATGGCGGTGTACGGGCCCGCGCCTGCGCCGCTGGCGATGCTGCGGGGGCGGCATCGCTATCGGCTGCTGGTCCACGCGCGCCGCGCGCTCGACGTGCAGGACGTGATCCGCGACTGGCTGGGCGCGCTCGATTGGTCGGCCAAGGCGCGGGTAACGGTGGACGTCGACCCGTACAGCTTTCTCTAGGCTAGGGTCCGCCGGATGATGCGGACCCTTGGACGGGTCAGTCGGCGTGCTCGGCCAGCACGGTGAGGCCGCGCGCGTTGACCTCGGCGAAGCCGCCGCGGATGGCGATCGTCTCGGGCGTGCCGCCGCTCGTGCGGTGGATCTGGATGGCGCCGTCGCGGATCGTGGACATGAAGGGCGCGTGGCCCTCCAGCACGCCGAAATCGCCCTCGGTGCCGGGGACGACGACCATGTGGACGTCCTCGGAACGGACCAGCTTCTCGGGCGTGACGAGTTCGAAGTGGAGCATTGCTATCGCCTCAATCCCCTCTCCCCTTGTGGGAGAGGGAGGGGCCCATCGCGGAAGCGACGGGAGGGTGAGGAGAAGCGAGCCGCAGGCCCGCGGGTCGCGCCACGACGCTTCCCCTCATCCGACCTACGCCGGGCAGCGATGCCGCCGAGCGTCGGTATCCTTCTCCCGCAAGGGGAGAAGGAGCATCAGGCCTCCTTGGCCATCTTCTCGGCCTTGGCGACGACCTCGTCGATGCCGCCGACCATGTAGAAGGCGGCCTCGGGCAGGTGATCGTACTCGCCGTCGACCACCGCCTTGAACGAACGGATCGTGTCCTCGATCTGCACGAACTTGCCGCTGATGCCGGTGAAGACCTCGGCGACGTGGAACGGCTGCGACAAGAAACGCTGGATCTTGCGGGCGCGCGTCACCGTCAGCTTATCCTCTTCGGACAGCTCGTCCATGCCGAGGATGGCGATGATGTCCTGCAACGACTTGTAGCGCTGGAGCAGCGACTGGACGGCGCGGGCCGTGTCGTAATGCTCCTGGCCGACGATGCGCGGCTCCAGCACGCGGCTGGTCGAATCGAGCGGGTCGACGGCGGGGTAGATGCCGAGCTCGGAGATCGCGCGGTTGAGCACGGTCGTGGCGTCCAAGTGGGCGAAGGACGTGGCCGGGGCCGGATCGGTGAGATCGTCGGCGGGGACGTACACGGCCTGCACCGAAGTGATCGAGCCCTTGTTGGTCGAGGTGATCCGCTCCTGCAGCGCGCCCATGTCGGTCGACAGCGTCGGCTGGTAACCCACCGCCGAGGGGATGCGGCCGAGCAGCGCCGACACCTCGGCGCCCGCCTGGGTGAAGCGGAAGATGTTGTCGACGAAGAAGAGCACGTCCTGGCCCTCCTGGTCGCGGAAATACTCGGCGATCGTCAGGCCCGACAGCGCGACGCGGGCACGCGCCCCCGGCGGCTCGTTCATCTGGCCGAACACCAGCGCGACCTTCGAACCCTCGCTGGTCGGATTGCCGTCGGCGTCCTTGGCGATGACGCCCGCGTCGAGGAACTCGTGGTAGAGGTCGTTGCCCTCGCGCGTCCGCTCGCCGACGCCCGCGAACACCGAGGTGCCGCCATGGCCCTTGGCGATGTTGTTGATGAGTTCCTGGATCAGCACGGTCTTGCCGACGCCGGCGCCGCCGAACAGGCCGATCTTGCCGCCCTTGGCGTAAGGCGCGAGCAGGTCGATGACCTTGATGCCGGTGACGAGGATCGCGTTCTCGGTCGACTGGTCGACGAAGGGCGGTGCCTCGGCATGGATGGGCGAGCGCAGGTCGGTGGCGACGGGGCCGCGCTCGTCGATCGGCTCGCCGACGACGTTCATGATGCGGCCGAGCGTCGCCGGGCCGACGGGCACGCTGATCTGCGCGCCGGTGTCGCGCACCGTCTGGCCGCGGGTCAGGCCGTCGGTCGCGTCCATGGCGATGGTGCGGACGGTGTTCTCGCCCAGATGCTGCGCGACCTCCAGCACCAGCTTGGTGCCGTTGTTGTCGGTCTCCAGCGCCGACAGGATCGCCGGCAGGTTCTGGTCGAAATGCACGTCGACGACCGCGCCGATCACCTGCGCGATGCGGCCGGTGTTGTTGGTCGAGCCCGTGCCTTGCGTCGGGCGGATGTCTTCAGCGGCGGTGGCCATCTTCTTTTCCTTCTTGTTCCCCGGCGAGGGCCGGGGTCCAGATGCGGGACCTGCGTAACTGGGCCCCGGCCTTCGCCGGGGAACTGCTTGCTCTAGAGCGCTTCGGCGCCGGAGATGATCTCGACCAGCTCGGTCGTGATCGCCGCCTGGCGGGCGCGGTTGTACTGGATGGAAAGGCGCTTGATCATGTCGCCGGCGTTCTTGGTCGCATTCTCCATCGCGTTCATCCGGCTGCCCTGCTCGGACGCGGCGTTCTCGAGAAGGGCGCGGAAGACCTGGACGGCGACGTTGCGCGGCAGCAGGTCGGCGAGGATCGTCTCTTCGTCGGGCTCGTACTCGGTGACCGCGCCGCCGTCCGTCGCCTGACCCTTGCCCGCCGTCGGCAGCGGAACCGGCACGATCTGGATGCCGGTCGGCTCCTGCACCAGCGCAGACACGAACTTGGAGAAGAACAGGTGCGCGACGTCGAACTCGCCGTTCAGGTAACGGGCGATGACGTCGTCGGCGACCTCGCGCGCGTCGTCGAACGACACGTACTTGATCGCGCCCATCTCATGATCGACGAGGATGTCGTTCGGGTAGAAGCGCTTGAGCACGCGGCCCTTCTTGCCGGCGATGTAGAACTTCACCGTCTTGCCTTGCGCGATCAGCTCCTCCGCCTTGCGGCGCGCCGCGCGGACGATGTTGGAGTTGAACGCGCCCGCCAGACCGCGCTCCGACGTGGCGACGACGAGCAGGTGGACCTGATCCTTGCCGGTGCCCGCGAGCAGCGGCGAGGCGCCGACCCCCGACACGCGCGTGGCGAGTGACGCCATCACCCGCTCCAGCCGCTCGGCATAGGGACGGCCGTTCTGCGCCGCCTCCTGCGCGCGGCGCAGCTTGGCGGCGGCGACCATCTTCATCGCCTTGGTGATCTTCTGCGTCGACTTCACCGAGCCGATGCGGATCTTGAGGGCCTTCAAACTTGCCATCTACGGTCCTCTTTCCGTCATGCCGGACTTGATCCGGCATCCATCCATCCGCGAGCGCATCGCCTGAGGAGAGATGGACCCCGGATCAAGTCCGGGGTGACGGCGTGTGTGTGTCAGCCGCTACGCGTCTTACGCGAACGTCTTCGCGAAACTGTCGAGCGCCGCCTTGAGGCCGCTCTTCGCCTCGTCGCCCAGGTCGCGCGTCTCGCGGATCTTGGTCAGGACGCCCGCGTGGTTCGCGCGCAGGTCCTGGAGCATCGCCGCTTCGTAGCGGACGACGTCGTTCACCGCGACGGTGTCGAGATAGCCGTTGGTGCCCGCGAAGATCGACGCGGTCTGCTCCTCGAAGGGCATCGGCGAGAACTGCTTCTGCTTCAGGAGTTCGGTCAGGCGCGCGCCGCGGTTGAGCAGCTTCTGCGTCGAGGCGTCGAGGTCCGAGCCGAACTGCGCGAAGGCCGCCATCTCGCGGTACTGGGCCAGCTCCAGCTTGATCGAGCCGGACACCTTCTTCATCGCCTTGGTCTGCGCGGCCGAGCCGACGCGGCTGACCGACAGGCCGACGTTGATCGCCGGGCGGATACCCGCGAAGAACAGGTCGGTTTCGAGGAAGATCTGGCCGTCGGTGATCGAGATCACGTTGGTCGGGATATAGGCCGACACGTCGCCCGCCTGCGTCTCGATGATCGGCAGCGCGGTCAGCGAGCCGCCGCCGTTGGCGTCCGACATCTTGGCGGCGCGCTCCAGCAGGCGCGAGTGGAGGTAGAACACGTCGCCGGGATAGGCTTCACGGCCCGGCGGGCGGCGCAGCAGCAGCGACATCTGGCGATAGGCGACCGCCTGCTTCGACAGGTCGTCGAACACGATCAGCGCGTGCATGCCGTTGTCGCGGAAATACTCGCCCATCGCGGCACCAGTATAGGGCGCGAGGAACTGCATCGGCGCGGGGTCCGAGGCGGTGGCGGCGACGACGATGGAATATTCCATCGCGCCGTTCTCCTCCAGCGTGCGGACGAGCTGGGCGACGGTGGAGCGCTTCTGGCCGACGGCGACGTAGACGCAGTAGAGCTTCTTCGACTCGTCGGTGCCGGCGTTGACGCCCTTCTGGTTGATGAAGGCGTCGATCGCGACGGCAGACTTGCCGGTCTGGCGATCGCCGATGATGAGCTCGCGCTGGCCGCGGCCGACGGGGACGAGCGCGTCGATTGCCTTCAGGCCCGACTGCATCGGCTCGTGCACCGACTGGCGCGGGATGATGCCGGGCGCCTTGACCTCGACGCGGCTGCGCTGGTCGGCGACGATCGGGCCCTTGCCGTCGATCGGATTGCCGAGGCCGTCGACCACGCGGCCGAGCAGGCCCTTCCCGATCGGCACGTCGACGATGGTGCCGGTACGCTTGACGACGTCGCCTTCCTTGATCTCGGCGTCCGAGCCGAAGATCACGACGCCGACATTGTCGGCCTCCAGGTTCAGGGCCATGCCCTGCACGCCGTTGGCGAACTCGACCATCTCGCCCGCCTGGACGTTGTCGAGGCCGTAGATGCGCGCGATGCCGTCACCGACCGACAGCACCTGGCCGGTCTCCGAGACCTGCGCCTCGGTGCCGAAATTGGCGATCTGGTCGCGGATGACCTTGGAGATTTCTGCGGCGCGGATATCCATCGTGAGTTAGCCCTTCATCGCGTGCGCGAGAGAATTGAGACGGGTGCGGATCGACGAATCGATCATCTGGGAACCGATACGGACGACGAGGCCGCCGAGGAGCTGCGGATCGACCTGGAGGTCGACCGACACGTCGCGGCCGACGCGCTGGCGCAGCTGCTGCTTCAGCTCGGTGACCTGATCGGCGGAGAGGGGATGCGCGCTCGTCACCTCGGCGGTCGTCTCGCCGCGGTGGCGGGCGGCGAGCTGGCGATAGGCGCGGGTGATCTGCGGCAGCGCCGACAGGCGGCTGTTCTCGGCGAGGACGCCCAGGAAGCTGCGGGTGGTGGGATCGAGGCCGAGCTGGTCGGCGACGGCGACGACCGCCTTTACCGCGGCGCCCCGCGCGATCAGCGGGCTGGTGGTCAGCTCGCGCAGATCGTCCGACTGCGCCAGCGCGTCGCGGACGGTGGCGAGATCACGCTCCACCGCCTCGATCTTGCGCGCGTCCTCCGCCAGCTCGAACAGGGCGAGCGCGTAGCGCCCACCCAGGCTTGCCTCAATACCGCCGGAAGTCTGCACAGACCTTCGTTTCCTCACACGCCAGAACGGGTTGGCCCAAGCGAGACGGGGCGCGAAAACGCGCTGTCGAAGGGCTGGCGGGCGGCTAGCATGAGGGGCGCGGGGATGCAAGCCGAGGCTGGCGGTTTGACCGCAAGCGCCGGGATGCCGAGGCTGCGACGGGCGGCTACAAGGGCGCCATGGACACGATCGATCCCGATGCCGCCTGGGCCGCCTTCGCCGCGCGCGATCGATCCGCGGACGGGCGGTTCGTGGTGGGGGTGCGAACGACCGGCATCTACTGCCGGCCGAGCTGCCCCGCGCGGCGACCGCGGCGCGAGAACGTCGCTTTCTACCGGAACGATGCCGAAGCGACGGCCGCGGGCCTGCGCGCGTGTCGCCGCTGCCTGCCCGACGACGTGCGCCGCGACGAGGCGGCGGTCGCGGCGGCGCTCACCATCATCGGCGGGGAGGACGCGCCGCCGCTCGCCGTGCTGGCGGCGAGGGTCGGCTATGCGCCGCATCATTTCCAGCGGCTGTTCACCCGCGCGACGGGCGTCAGCCCCGCCGCCTATGCCCGCGCCCGCCGGGCCGAGCGCGCCGCTGACGCCCTGACCCAGGAGAAGCACGTGACCGACGCGATCTACGAGGCGGGCTATGCCGCTCCCAGCCGCTTCTACGACGGGGCGGCGCCGCGATTGGGCATGAGCCCCAGCGCCTGGGCGCGCGGCGGCACGGGCGAGACGATCCGCTGGACGCTGGCCCCGACCAGCCTGGGGCCGCTGCTGGTCGCGGCGACGCGCAAGGGGCTGTGCCGCGTCGCGTTCGGCGAGGACGAGGCGGCGCTGCGCGGACGCTTCCCGCACGCGACGATCGTGGCGGGCGGCGACGACCTCGCCGCGCTGGCGGTGCGGATCGTGGCGGAAGTGGAACGGCCGACGAATGCGGCGCTGCCGCTCGACGTGCGCGGCACCGCGTTCCAGGAAAAGGTGTGGCAGGTGCTGCGCGCGATCCCCGCCGGCGAGACCCGCAGCTATGCCGAGATCGCCGCGGCGATCGGCAGCCCCGGCGCGACGCGCGCGGTGGGCAGCGCCTGCGGCGCCAACGCGGTCGCGGTCGCCATCCCCTGCCACCGGGCTCTGCGCAGCGACGGCACGCTCGGCGGCTACGCCTGGGGCCTGGATCGCAAGCGGGCGCTGCTCGATCGCGAGAGCAGGCGCGAGAACGGGCGCGAGCGTGGTTAGGAAGATGGTAAACCTTCGCCGCGTATCAGCCGCGCTGAACATCGAAGGTTGTCGGGCATGAGCGCGTTCGGGCGTCGGAATGGAATGGGGAGCGGGCAGCCGGTGCGGCCGGCGTTCGGCGTCGCCCGGCCGATGCAGGGCGGCGGCCCGGCGCCGCGCGGCGACGAGCCCCTGGACGGCGGGCTGCAATTCCCGCCGCTCGATGCGCTGCCGATGCCTGGCGAGAGCGAGGGCGTGCTGCCCGGCACGTCGCCCGGCATGGCGATGGACGCCATGCAGCGGCTGACCGACCGGCAGAACGCCAGCGGCGACGCGGGCGCGGCCAAGGTCGAAGGGTTCGAGGCCTCCGTCCACAAGATCAAGGAACAGGTCCTTCCCCGCCTGCTGGAGCGCGTCGACCCGGAAGCCGCGGCGACGCTGGGCAAGGACGAGCTGGCCGAGGAGTTCCGGCCGATCATCGGCGAGGTGCTGGCCGAGCTGAAGCTGACGCTCAACCGGCGCGAGCAGTTCGCGCTGGAGAAGGTGCTGGTCGACGAACTGCTGGGCCTGGGGCCGCTGGAGGAGCTGCTCGCCGATCCCAACGTCAGCGACATCATGGTGAACGGGCCCGAGCAGACCTATGTCGAGCGCAAGGGCAAGCTGGAGATCGCGCCGATCCAGTTCCGCGACGAGGAGCATCTGTTCCAGATCGCGCAACGCATCGTCAATTCGGTCGGCCGCCGCGTCGACCAGACCACGCCGCTGGCCGACGCGCGGTTGAAGGACGGTAGCCGCGTCAACGTGATCGTGCCACCGCTGTCGCTTCGCGGCACCGCCATCTCGATCCGTAAGTTCTCCGCCAAGCCGATCACGCTGGACATGATGGCGGGGTTCGGCAGCATGAGCCCGAAGATGGCGACCGCGCTGAAGATCGCGGGCGCGAGCCGGTTCAACGTCGTCATCTCCGGCGGCACCGGTTCGGGCAAGACGACGATGCTGAACGCGCTGTCGAAGATGATCGACCCGGGCGAGCGCGTGCTGACGATCGAGGACGCGGCCGAGCTCCGGCTCCAGCAGCCGCACTGGCTGCCGCTGGAGACGCGGCCGGCGAACCTGGAGGGCCAGGGCGAGATCAGCATCCGCGACCTCGTCAAGAACGCGCTGCGTATGCGGCCGGACCGGATCATCCTGGGCGAAATCCGCGGGTCCGAGTGTTTCGACATGCTCGCGGCCATGAACACCGGCCACGACGGATCGATGTGCACGCTCCACGCCAACTCCCCGCGCGAGGCACTCGCCCGCATGGAGAACATGGTGATGATGTCCGACATCAAGGTGCCCAAGGAAGCGATCAGCCGTCAGATCGCCGATTCGGTCGAGCTCATCATCCAGGTGAAGCGCCTGCGCGACGGATCGCGCCGGGTGACCAACGTCACCGAGGTGATCGGCATGGAAGGCCCGGTGATCGTCACGCAGGAGCTGTTCAAGTTCGAGTATCTGGACGAGTCGGCCGACGGCAAGATCATCGGCGAGTACCGATCGATGGGCCTGCGGCCGTATACGCTGGAGAAGGCCAAGCAGTTCGGGTTCGACCAGGCCTATCTGGAGGCGTGCCTCTAGGGTGGATCATCGTATCCTACGCCACCACCCCGGCGAAGGCCGGGGTGGTGTGAGCGGGACTACCGCTCCACACCCTTGACCTTGCCCCAGCTGCGCGCCACCGTGTAGCCGAGATAGCCGGTACCGAAGAGCGCGTAGAGCGGTTCGGGCAAGCCGCCGAGATAGGCGACCATGCCGCGCGCGATCGCCTCGGCCGCGGCGGGGCGGACGGCGGCGATCAGGCCCATCGGGATCGACCACAGCAACAGCGCGTACATGACGTAGAGGAAACTGGGCCGCGCCCGCGCGGTCCAGGGATCGGCGGACTGCGCCTCCGCGATCATCGCGGAGAGCTGCGCGCGCAGGCGCTCGAGTTCCTGCCCGTTCTCCAGCGCGAGTAGCTGGAGCTTGGCGGCGTCGCGCGCGGCGGGATCGGGGATCAGCTTGTCGAGCAGCCCGGCGAGCGGCGCGACGAGGGCGGTCAGGGACATGGTGGTTCCTTTCAAAGGTATCGAAGGTCAGGCAGTGTTCGGCGCCCGTGCGGTCAACCGATCCGGTTCGCGAGCCAGCCGTAGAGGAACGCCTCGTTGGCCGGGCGGCGCTCGGCCAGGGTGACGTAGCGCTCGCCCTGCAGCGCCTCGATCGCCTTGAGCAGCACCTCCTCGCCGCCCGCGCCGCGACGCGCGAGGAAGCCGTCGAGTGCGGCCAGCGTCGCCGGGCCGAGGCGGCCGTCGGCGGCGATGTCGGGATAGTCGGCGGCGCCCCGGTTGAGCGCGTTCAGCGCGCGCTGGAGAAAGGCGATCGCGACCGGCGGCCCCATGTTGACGGCGGTGTCGAACAGCTCCGCCGCCAGGCGCGGTGCGCGCGGCCAGAGCGTGTCGATGCGCGGTCGGTGCCAGTAGCGGCGGCGGTAGATCGTCGCGGCCCGGTCGCGCGGGAAGCCGCGCATGTCGCCGTTCCAGCCGTCGGCCCTCGCGGTCGCCTCCGTGATGCCCCAGCGGGTCGGGCCGCCGCGGTCGGCGGGATGGTCGGTGTAACCGCCCTCACGGTCGATCACGGCGTCGATCAGGTCGTCGATGGTCATGGAAAGCCCCCGGTTGATGGAGGGTCAGGCATTTATCCTATATGGTTTGTTGTAGGACAGCGTTGAATCGCATCCGTCATGCCGGGCTTGTCCCGGCATCCAGGATCGCGAACGTCGTCGCTGCTGGGCCCTGGACTCCGGGACGAGCCCGGAGTGACGGCGTGGGCGCGAGGACGTCGCCCCATGTCATGCTCGCCGCATTGCCGCCGCGGTTGCGTGGCAGGGCGCGCGGCTCCATTCGGACTACCGCCATGATCGCCATCCTTCTCGCCGCCGGGCAGGGCTCTCGCCTGTTGCCGCTGACGCTCTCCGCGCCGAAATGCCTGGTGCCGGTGGGCGGGCGGGCGATCATCGACCATCAGCTCGACGCGTGCGCGGCGGCGGGGATCGAGCGCGCGGTGGTGGTGGGCGGATACCGGATCGAGCAGGTGGCCGAGCATCTGAGCGCCCGGAAAGGCGGCCCCGCGACCGAGCTGGTCTTCAATCCCTTCTGGGCGGCGGCGAGCAGCATCGGCAGCGTGTGGGCGGCGCGCGACGCCTTGCGCGGGCCGTTCGCGCTGATGAACGGCGACACGTTGTTCGACCCCGCGCTGGTCGCGCACGCCGTGGCCGACGCGCAGCGCGGCGTGCGGCTGGTGGTGGACCGACTGGAGGCGGCGGAGGAGGACGACATGCTGGTCGAGGTGGCCGACGGCCGCGTGCGCGCGGTGAGCAAGACGCTGTCGCCCGAGCGGGCGACGCATCGGTCGCTGGGGCTGGTGATGTCGGCGGGCGGCGGCGCCTATGCCGATGCCCTGCGCGCGGTGATCGGGGCCGACGAGGGCATCCACGCCTTTCACCACGCGGTGATCGACCGGCTGGCCGGGGTCGACGCGTGCGGCGCGATCCCGGTGCCGGCCGGCGCGCACTGGCAGGAGATCGACCGGCCGGCGGACATCGCCCGGTGGCGCGAGGAGCATCAGCCGTCTTGATGGGGGACCGATCGAAGAGGGAGCGGCCGATCGCGGTGCTGTTCCTGGGCGAGACGCTGCTGATCCCGCACCTATGGCCGATCGCCGCGGCACTGGCGGCGGCGGGCGCGCGCGTCGACCTGTGGGTGGCGACCGGCGTGCACGAGGCGTTGCTGACGCGGTGGAGCGCGGGGATGGTGGGCGTGCGGATACGGCGCGCGCCGGGCTTCAGGCCGCTTGCCGATGGTTCAGGCGACGGGACGAACAATGGGGCGGAGGGGCGCAACCCGCCGCTGCCGGCCAAGATCCCGACGCTGCTGCGCCTGCTTCCCCGCCTGCTGGGCGCGCGCGCGGTGCTGTGCGCGGAACAGACCAGCCTGTGGCTGCCGCGGCTGTTCCCGTGGTTGCCGGTGCCGTTCGTCAAGACGTCGCACGGAGTGGGATCGATGAGCGCGCGCGACGATCCGCGGCGGCGGGCGGCGGCACTGATGCTGGTGCCGAGCGAGCGCGAGCGGGCGACCTATCTCCAGCGCGGGTTCTCGCCTGCGCGCGTGCTCGCCACCGGCTATGCCAAGGCGGGGTTCGCCGAGCGGACCTATCGCGCGCTGCCCTTCGCCGATGGCAAGCCGGTGGTGCTCTACGCCCCGCACTGGCAGCGGCACCGCTCGTCCTGGTGGGACTGGGGCGACGCGCTGGTGCGGGCGATCGCCGCCGACGGGCGCTGGAACCTGGTGTTCGCACCGCACCAGCGGCTGGCGGAGACCGCGCCGGCCGTGCGCGAAACGATGGCGGCGGTGGCGGGGCTGCCCAACGTGCACTGCGATCTGGACGGATTTGCGATGGTGGACGGCAGCTACACCGCGGCGGCCGACATCTATCTGGGCGACACGTCAAGCCAGGTGGTGGAGTTCCTGGGGCGACCGCGGCCATGCGTGTTCCTGAACCCGCGGGGCGTCGCGTGGCAGGACGATCCCGCCTATGCGCAATGGGCGTGCGGCGAGGTGGTGACGGCGATCGACGCGGTGCTGCCGGCGCTGGCCCGCGCGCCGGCGCTGCATCCGGATTTCGCCGAGACGCAGCGCACGTTCGCGACCGATTCACTCGGCGATGCGAGCGGCGACGGCGGCGCGCGGGCGGCGGCGGCGATCCTCGATTTCCTATCCCCTCTCCCATCGGGAGAGGGGCAAGCCGCCGCAGGCGGCGCGGGGTGAGGATCGACAGAACGCCCTGTCCTCACCCTTCCGCATCCTGCGGATGCTCCCTCCCTCTCCCAAAGGGAGAGGGAATTGCGTAAGCGCCACCCATGACCTCCCCCTCCCTTATCCCCGTCGGCGACAATCCCACGCGCCTGTGGGGCATGACCAATGCCGAGCGGGTGCGGCGGATCGGCGTCGCGCAGGGCTACGCGGCCGATGGCGGGAGCGTGGTGCTCGCCAACATGGGCTACGCGTTCGATCCGGTGTGGACGGCGCACCTGAAGAGCCGGCCCGGCACCGCGGTGACGCGCGGCGGCGTGCCGGTGCTGATCCACCTAGCCGCGGGCGAGCGCGCCGCGGGCGAGGCGGCGATGCGCGCGGGCACGGTGCCGGCCGGCTGCGCGGTGATCGAGGCGGAGGACGAGGCCGGCATCCTCAACGAGGCGCTGAGGAAGCGCGAGCGGCCCTTCGCCGAGCCACTCACCCCCGCCACCGTGCCGGCGATCGAGCGGCTGAGCTACAAGGGCGCGTACAAGGGGGTGACCGACCTCCTGACCAAATATCTGTGGCCGGAATGGGCGTTCCACCTGACAAGGGCGGCCGCCGCGATCGGCCTGCCGCCCAACGGGGTGACGGCGATCGGCACGGTGCTGTGCATCGTCGCCACCGTGGCGTTCTGGCATGGCTGGTTCTGGACGGGGCTGGCGACGGGCCTCGTCTTCATGGTGCTCGACACGGTCGACGGGAAGCTGGCGCGGTGCACGATCACCTCGTCCAAGCTCGGCAACGCGTGGGACCACGGCATCGACCTGGTCCACCCGCCGATCTGGTGGTGGGCCTGGGCGACCGGCTGCGCCGCGTACGGGCGCGCGCTGTCCGACGAGGCGTTTTGGTGGGTGATCGGCACAATGCTGTTCGGCTACGTCGCGCAGCGGCTGATCGAGGGGGCGTTCATCGTCCGCTTCGGCATGCACATCCATGTGTGGGAGAAGTTCGACAGCGACTTCCGGCTGGTGACTGCCAGGCGCAACCCGAACATGGTGATCCTGTTCGCCGGGTTGCTGGTCGGGCGGCCCGATTGGGGGATCGTCGCGGTGGCGGCGTGGACGGCGGCGTCGCTGGTGGTGCACCTGTGGCGGCTGTTCCAGGCGACCGCGGCCAAGCGGCGCGGCGCGGCGGTAGTGAGCTGGCTGGCGTGAATGTTTCCGTCATGCCGGGCTCGTCCCGGCATCCAGGATCACGGACGCTGCGCTGCCTGGCCCTGGACGCCGGGACGAGCCCGGCGTGACGCAGGATGTGGTTCAGCCCCGCCCCTCGCGCCACAGGCAGTAGACCGCCAGCGCGTAGAGGAAGCGGCTGTGGTCACGGCGGCCGGCGCGGTGGTCGGTGAAGACGCGGTCGACCTCTTGGGCGCGGAACGGGCCGTCGGTGCGCGCCGCCGACTCGCGCCAGAGCATTTCCGCGTAGCCGCCGAAATCGCCCGCGAACCAGGCGGAGAGCGGCATCTGGAATCCCTGCTTGCGCCGGTCGAAGATACCGGGCGGCAGCCAGGGGCCGACGGCCTCGCGCACGACGTGCTTGCCGGTGCGGCCGGCGAGCTTCATCGATTCGGGCATCGACAGGGCGAGGTCGACGACCTGCTGGCCGAGCATCGGCACGCGCACCTCCAGCGAGTGCGCCATCGACGCGCGGTCGACCTTGGTCAGCATCGCGCCGGGCAGGTTGAGCACCAGATCGGCGAGCGCGAACTGTTCGAGGGTGGAGGGCGAGATGCCGGCGGCGTCGGGGAAATACTCCGCGGTCAGCCGGCCGATCTCGCCGCGCCCGCCGCCCGCGCGGGCCAGGAAGTCGCGATCGAACACGCGGTCGCGGAAAGGCGCGGCGGTGATCTGCGTCTTGGCGAAGAAGCGGGCGATGCCGCTCGGCAGACCGGCGGAGGCGGCGGTCTTGGTCCAGCGCTGCACCGCCTCGTTGGCGCGGCGCGAGGGCAGCGTCGGAA
The DNA here is from genome assembly GCF_900115745.1 of Sphingomonas rubra. Taxonomy (GTDB): domain Bacteria; phylum Pseudomonadota; class Alphaproteobacteria; order Sphingomonadales; family Sphingomonadaceae; genus Sphingomonas; species Sphingomonas rubra. The sequence continues at coordinate 53,840 of NZ_FOXP01000005.1, forward strand.
TGGCGTGGACGGCGCGCGCGGCGTGGCGGACCAGCGCGGGCAGCCGGCCGACGCGGGCCTCGGTGGCATGCCGCTTGTAGCCGAAGAACAGCTCGTCGCCGCCGTCGCCCGACAGCGCGACCTTGACCTGCTCGGCAGCGACCCGGGACACGTACCAAGTGGGTAGCATCGACGGGTCGGCGAAAGGCTCGTCGTAGCAGGCGGCGACCGTCGGCAGCAGATCCTGCGCCTGGGCGAGGTCGAGCATCCGCGTGGTGTGGCGGGTGCCGAGCGCGGCGGCGACGGCCTCGGCGTGCGGGCTCTCGTCGTAGCGGGGATCGGGGAAGCCGATGGTGAAGGTGCGCACCGGCCGGTCGGACACGCGCGTCATCGCCGCGACGACGGCGGAGCTGTCGATCCCGCCCGACAGGAAGGCGCCGACCTCCACGTCGGCGACCATCTGCGCGGCCACCGTACCCAGCCAGGTGGTGCGGAACCGGTCGACCCATTCCGCCTCCGCCATCGGCGCCGCCGGTGCGTAGCGCGGCGTCCAGTATGGCTCGATCGTCGGCGCGCCGCCCTCGCCCAGGTGGAGCAGGTGGCCGGGCGGCAGCGTGCGGACCTCGGCATGGATCGAGCGCGGCCCGCGCACGTGGCCGAAGCGGAAATAGTCGAGCAGCGCGCGCTCGTCGGTCGTGAAGGCGAAGCCGGGCAGGTCGGTCAGCGCCTTCAACTCGGAGGCGAAGGCGAAACCGGCGGACTGGTCGGTGTAGAACAACGGCTTGATGCCGACGGGGTCGCGCGCGAGCGTCAGGCGGCGTTCCGCGCGGTCCCACACCGCGACCGCGAACATGCCGTCGAGCCGCGGCCAGACGCCGTCGCCCCAACGTTCGTAGCCCGCCAGGATGACCTCGGCATCGCCCTGGCTCTCGAAGGCACGATCCGGCGACAGTTCGGCGCGCAGCTCGCGGAAATTGTAGATCTCGCCGTTGAAGACCAGACTGTAACGGCCGTCGGGCGAGTGGAACGGCTGGTGCCCGCCCGCCACGTCGACGATCGACAGGCGACGCATCCCCATGCCGAGCGCGCCGTCGACCACGATCCCCTCGTCGTCGGGGCCGCGATGGACCAGATGCCCGCACTGGCGGGCGACGAGCCGCTCGATCGAGGGGCCGCGCGTTCCGCGCGCGAAGAGGCCGGCGATGCCGCAGATGATGCCATACTCCCGCCCAAGAACCACGCCGGTCCTGCGCCGGGCGCGATCTATCCGCCGCGGCGGGGGCTGTCACGCTTGGGATTGCTCGCTGCCCCCGTGCCTTATAGGCACGACGACGCCCGCATGACGACGCCCGCCCCCTCCCCCTCGCCCGGCATCATGCGCGCCGCCGCCCGCAATCTGGGCTGGCTGCTGGCGAGCCGCAGCGTGCTGGCGGTGCTGTCGCTGTTCTACCTGGGGATCATCACCCGCTCGCTGGGCGTGACCGGCTTCGGCCGCTTCGCGCTCATCACCGGCGCGTCGCAGACGCTGGCGACGCTGGTCGCGTTCCAGAGCTGGCAGGTGATCGTCCAGTACGGGGTCGCCCCGCAGGAGCGCGGCGACGATGCGGCGCTCGGCCGGCTGTTCCGCGCCTCGGCGCTGGTCGATGCGGGCGGTGCCGCGGTCGGCGCGCTGCTCGCCTGGGCGATCCTGGAGATCTGGGGCGAGGCGCTGGGCATCGGCGAGACGCTGAAGCGGGCGACGCTGATCTTCTCGATCGTGCAACTGGTCACCATCCGCTCCACCCCGCTCGGCATCCTGCGGCTGCGCGACAAATTCTCGCTGTCCGCGATCGCCGACAGCGTCACGCCGGTCGCGCGCTTCGTGGGCGCGATCGGGGTATGGCTGGTCCACCCGACGGTGCAGGGCTTCCTGGTCGCCTGGGGCGCGGCGGAGGTGCTGACTGCGGCGACCTACTGGGTGATGCTGTGGCGGCGCGGCGACCTGCGCCTGCTGCGACAGGGCAAGGGGATGCGCCGGCTGATCGAGGAGAACCCCGGCATCGTCCGCTTCGCCCTGTCGACCAACGCGTCGTCGACGCTGGGCCTGTCGGGCAAGCAGCTGCCGCTGCTGATCGTCGGCGCGGGCGTGGGCCCGGCGGCGGCGGGCGTGTTCCGGCTGGCGTCGCAGATCGCGCAGGCGCTGGCCAAGCTGTCACAGCTGATCTCGCGCGCGGCCTTTCCCGAGGTCGTGAAGATGGTGAAGGCGGCGAGCACGGCGCAGCTCGGCCGGATGCTGTCGCGACTGTTCATGGGCAGCGGCGTGGCGGCGGTGGCGATCATGGCGCTGGTCGCGGTCGCCGGGCGGCCGGTGCTCTCGCTGGTCGGCGGCCGCGAGTTCCGCGACGCCTGGCCGGTGCTGCTGTGGCTGGCGATCGCGGGCTGCCTGGACCTCGCCACGGTGGGCGTCGACACGGTGCTGACCGCGTTGCAGCGCGCCGGCACCGTGTTCGCGCTGCGCCTGGTCGGCATCGTGATCCTGTTCGCGGCGGCCGCGGCGCTGATCCCGCCCTACGGCACCGTGGGCGTGGCGATGGCGGTGGCGGCGGGATCGGCGGTGGTGGCGCTGCTGATGGGCGTGGCGGCCCTGCGCCTCGCGCGGCACGGCCTGCCACAGTAAAGCCGCGGTTCACGCGCAAGGCGCTACTCCCTTGCGCGGTAACGAGGTTTTCCCATGATCCGCATGCTTCTCCTCGCCGGCCTGGCGCTGGCCCCGACCGCCGTGGCGGCTGAGAACTGCACCGGCACGCCGGGGGGCGGCGCGGTGCGGCTGCTGGTGCAGGCGACCGGCGTCCACAGCGCGGACGGCGAGGTCGCGTTCACCGTCTACCCGGACGACAAGCGCCGCTTCCTGGCCAAGGGCGGCAAGCTGCTGCGGGTGCGGGTGCCCGCGCGCGGCGGCACCACCGCCGCCTGTTTCTGGCTGCGCCCCGGCGGCTACGCGATCGCGCAGTATCACGACGAGAATGGCGACCACGATTTCAACCGGACGCTCTGGGCGCCCAAGGAAGGGTTCGGCTTCTCCAACGACGCGCCGACCTCGATCGGGCTGCCGTCGTTCGCGGCGGCGCGATTCGTGCTGCCGGCGGGCGGCGCGACGGTGCGGATGCAGATGCGATACCGGCGATGAGTGGCGGTCCGTCACAAAGTTGTAGCGAAGCGCGGCGTCGGCGATTACCCTCGACATGGTGACCCTGTCCCGTTCCGCCTCGCTGCCATCGCCGTTCCCGCGCGTCACGCGGCCCGTGCCGATCAAGGTCGCGCCGGGCGCCACCGCCGCGGCGGGGCTGACGATCGGCATCGTCTGCAATCCCAAGGCGCACCGTAATCACGGCGCCGCGTACGAAGCGGGCGTGCCCGGGGCGGAGAGCGTCACCGTCGCCGCGCCCAGCACGCGCGAGGCGTTGCCCGCGGTGATGGACGATTTCGCGCGCCGCGGCATCGACCTGCTGGTGATCGACGGCGGCGACGGCACCGTGCGCGACGTGCTGACCGCGGCCGCCGACCGGTTCGGCGCGCGCTGGCCGCGGGTGATCGTGATCCCGTCGGGCAAGACCAACGCGCTGGCGATCGACCTGGGCCTGCCCAAGGGCTGGACGCTGGACGACGCACTGGCGGCGGCCAAGCGCGGGCAGACGGTCGAGCGGCGGCCGGTGGAGATCGGCCGCGCCGGCGACGACGCCCGGCTGCGCGGCTTCCTGTTCGGCGCGGGCGCCTTCGTCGACGCCACCGAGCTGGCACAGCATACGCACCGGATGGGCGCGTTCAACGGCGTCGCGGTCGGCCTGGCGCTCGGCTGGGCGATTCTGCAGACGCTGTTCGGGCCGCGCACCGGCGGCTGGCGCGCGGGCACGCCGATGCGGCTGCGCCTGGCCGGGCAGCGGCCGGAGCAGCGCCGGCGCTATCTGCTGCTCGCCTCCACGCTCCGGCGGCTGCCGGCGGGATTGAAGCCGTTCGGCCCGGCGAAGCGAGGGCTGAAGCTGCTGTCGGTCGATGCGCCACCCAAGCGGCTGTGGGCGGGTGCCCCCGCCGTGGTGGCGGGGTCGGAGGCGGCGTGGCTCGACCGGGCGGGCTATCACCGGCTGGAGACGACGGGCTTCGACCTGGAACTGGACAAGGGCTTCATCCTGGACGGCGAGCTCTATCCGGGCGGCGACCTGTCGGTGCGCCAGGGGCCGAAGCTCTCCTTCATCGTTCCTTGACCCGCGTGCCGGTGACCGCGCTGGCCGACTATGTCGCGCGCGCGCTCGCCGCGCCGGTGCCGCCGGGCGTGCGCGCGGTGGCGGCGACGCTGGCGGAGCCGGGCGAGGTCGAGGCGGTGCTGTTCTACGGATCGAATCTGCGCACCGGCGCGCTCGACGGGGTGCTCGATTTCTACGTGCTGACCGCGGGCCCGCGCGAGCGGGGGATGTGGCCGACCGTCAGCTACCGCGAGGTGCCGGTCGGCGAGCACCTGCTGCGCGCCAAGATCGCGACGGTGCGGATCGACACCTTCGCCGAGGCCGCGCGCGGCACGCTGATCGACACCACGATCTGGACGCGCTTCGTGCAGCCGGCGGCGCTGGTGTTCGCGCGCGGCCCCGCGGCCGAGCAGGCGGTGGCGGGCGCCGTCGCCGCCGCCGCGATCACCGCGGGCCGGTTCGCGGCGGCGCTGGGGCCGGCGAGCGGCTCGGCGGCCGATTACTGGCGCGCGCTGTTCCGCCAGACCTACGCCGCCGAGCTGCGCGTGGAGAAGCCGGGGCGCGAGGAGCAGATCCTGGTCCACGGCGCCGGCCGGTACGAGGCGCTGCTGCCGCTCGCCTGGGACGCCGGCGGAATCGACCATGCGGCGGACGGCGCGCTGCTGACGCCGCGGCTCTCCCCGGCCGAGCGGCGCCGCGCGCTATCCGCCTGGGCGCGGCGGCGGCGCTGGGGCAAGCCGCTCAACGTCGCGCGGCTGGTGCGCGCGGCCTTCACCTTCGAGGGCGCGGGCGCCTACGGCGCGTGGAAGGTGGAGCGGCACACCGGCGTGAAGGTGCCGCTGACGCCGTTCCGGGAGAAGCATCCGGTGCTCGCGGCGCCGGGCGTGCTGTGGCGGGTGTGGCGGGAGCGGGGATGAACGCGCTGATCCTCGCCGGATCGCGGCCGGGGGCGCCCGATCCGCTCGCCGCCTATGCCGGGGTCGCGCACAAGGCGCTGATCCTACTGGCCGGCGAGACGCTGCTCGCCCGCGTCGCGGCGGCGGTGCGCGCGAGCGGGGCGACGCGGATCGCCGTGTCGGCGAACGACGCAGCCGTATGCGCGGAGGCGGCACGGCTGGGGCTGGAGGTGATCGCGCCCGCCGCCGGGCCGAGCGGCAGCGTCGCAGCCGGGCTCGCCGTGCTGGGCGCGCCGCTGCTCGTCACGACCGCCGATCATGCGCTGCTGACGCCCGAGTGGGTGCAACGGTTCGTGGCGGACACACCGGCGGACGCCGACGTGGCGGTGCTGCTGGCGCGATCGGACGTGGTCGAGGCGGCGGCGACGGGGACGAAGCGGACCTATCTGCGCTTCGCCGACGGCGCATGGTCGGGGTGCAACCTGTTCCTGCTGCGCACGCCCCGTGCCGCGGACGCGATCGGGCTGTGGGCCCGCGTCGAGGCGGATCGCAAGCGGCCCTGGCGGATCGTGCGGCGGCTGGGGCCGGGGCTGCTGGCGCGCTACCTGCTCGGGCGACTGCGGCTGGCGGACGCGGTGGCGCATCTCGGGCGCCGTGCAGGGATCGAGGCGGCGGCGGTGGCGAGCCCGTTCGGGCTGGCGGCCGTCGACGTCGACAAGCCGGCGGACCTGGACTTGGTAAGGGCGATCACCGGCTTCCCGACCGGACCATCGTAGCGGCGCTTGCGCACCCTTCCCGCGCCCGCGATAGTCGGGGCGACAGGGAGAGAATGGATATGCATCGCACTCGTCTGGCGTTCGCGTCGCTGATCGCGCTCGCCGCGCATCAGGCCTTCGCGCAGGTTCCGCCGCAGCAGCAGCCCGACCGCGTCGAGCCGACCCAGGCGCCCGAGGATCAGTCGATCCGGCCGATCGCCGTGGCCACACCGGTGGCGAGCACCATCGCCGCCCCGGCCCCCGCCGCGACGCCGACGCCGACCCCCGCCAAATGGGACGTCAACGCACCGCAGGGCGCCACCATCCGCCAAGTGCCGATCCGCACCAGCGAGGGCAGCTGGATGGACCTGGACGTGCATCCCGACGGTCGCCTGGTCGCCTTCGCGCTGCTCGGCGACCTCTACACCATGCCGATCACCGGCGGCACGCCGACGCGGATCGCCGAGGGGCTGGCCTGGGAGGTGCAGCCGCGCTTCTCGCCGGACGGGCGGCGGATCGCCTTCACGTCGGACCGCGGCGGCGGCGACAATATCTGGATCATGAACGTCGACGGCAGCGACAAGCGGCAGGTGACGACGGAGGAGTTCCGCCTGCTCAACCAGCCGTCGTGGAGCCCCGACGGCCGCTTCATCGTCGCCAAGAAGCATTTCACCACCGGCCGCAGCCTCGGCACGGGCGAGGTGTGGATGTACCATGTATCGGGCGGCGCGGGCGTGCAGCTGGTCAAGCGGCCGAACGAGCAGCACCAGAAGGAACTGGGCGAGCCGATCTACGCCGCCGACGGCAAGTCGGTATTCTTCACCCGCAACGTGACGCCCGGACCAGTGTTCGAGTACGCACAGGACTCGAATACCGAGCTGTTCGACATCGAACGCTACGACCTCGACACCGGCGAGACGACCAAGGCGGTGACGGGCGCGGGCGGATCGGTGCGGCCGACGCCGTCGCCCGACGGCCGGCACATCGCCTTCGTCCGGCGCGAGGCGACGCGGTCGAAGCTCTACGTGAAGGATCTGGCGAGCGGCGAGGAGCGCAAGGTCTACGACGACCTCGACCAGGACGTGCAGGAGACCTGGGCGGTGACCGGCGTCTATCCCAACATGGCGTGGACGCCGGACAACCGCTCGATCGTCTTCTGGGCGGGCGGCAAGATCCGGCGGGTGAACGCCGACGGGTCGGGCGCGGCGGAGATCCCGTTCGCGGTAAACGACACGCGCGGGGTGATCGACGCGCCGCACCCGACCGTCGAGGTCGCGCCCGCGCGCTTCACCACCGCGATGCCGCGCTTCGCCGCCGTCTCGCCCGACGGGCGCCAGGTCGTGTGGGAGAGCCTGGGCAAGCTGTGGATCAAGCCGATGGCGGGCGGTGCGCCGCGGCGGCTGACGCGAGGGGGCGACGGTCTGGAGCTGTTCCCGACCTGGTCGCGCGACGGGCGGACGATCGCCTTCGTCGGCTGGACCGATTCGGGGCTGGGCCACATCCGCACGGTCGCAGGCAGTGGCGGCACGGCCAAGGACGTGACGGCGCAGCCGGGCCATTACGCGCGCCCCCGCTTCTCGCCTGACGGTAAGACCATCGTGTTCGAGCGCGGGCGCGGCGGTGGCCTCACCAGCCCGCGCTGGGGTGAGAATGCCGGTGTGTACCGCGTCGCCACGGCGGGCGGCACGCCGGTGCTGATCGCGCGCGACCTCGCCGCGCCGCAGTTCGGCAGCGGCAACGACCGCGTGTTCATGATCGGCGAGGAGAAGGGCAAGCGCCAGCTCGTCTCCACCGACCTGTCGGGCAGCGCCAAGCGTGTCCACGCGTCGGGCGACCTAGTCAGCGATTACATCGTGTCGCCAACCGGCGAGTACGTCGCCTTCCGCCAGAATTACGAGGCGTTCGTGGTGCCGCTGATGCCGGGCGCGCAGGCCGTGGAGCTGGCGGGCGATGCCAAGGCGCTGCCGGTGACGCGCGTCAGCCGCAACGGCGCCGATTACATCAACTGGTCGAACGACGGGCAGCGGCTGCACTGGAGCCTGGGGCCGACCGTCTACACGGTGGAGACCGCCAACGCCTTCGCGGCCGGGCCGCGGCCCAAGGACGCGGCGAAGTTCGCTGCTCCCACGACCGGCGTGTCGCTCGCCACCGAACAGGTCGCGGCCAAGCCGACCGCCACCGTCGCGCTGACCGGCGCGCGCGTGGTGACGATGGCGGCGGCGGACGGCGGCGTCGTCGACGGCGCGACGATCCTGATCCGCGGCGACCGCATCGTCGCGGTCGGCCGCGACGTGGCGGTGCCCGCCGGTGCGACCGTGGTCGACATGGCCGGCAAGACGATCATCCCCGGCCTGGTCGACGCGCACGCGCACGGGCCGGCGGGCGAGGACGAGGTGGTGCCGCAGGCGAACTGGTCGATGATCCAGAACCTGGCGCTCGGCACCACCACCATCCACGATCCGTCCAACCGATCGGCGGAGATCTTCGCGGCCAAGGAGATGCAGGCCGCCGGTCTGATCCTCGCGCCGCGCATCTTCTCCACCGGCGAGATCGTCTACGGCGCCAAGAACGCCGACGTGTACGCGCAGATCGACTCGCTGGACGACGCGCTCCAGCACGTCCGCCGCCTGAAGGCGCAGGGTGCGCGCTCCGTGAAGAACTACAACCAGCCGCGCCGCGAGCAGCGCCAGCAGGTGGTGGAGGCCGCCCGGCGCGAGAACATGCAGGTGGTGGCGGAGGGCGGCTCGCTGTTCGGCCAGGACATGAACCTGATCGCCGACGGCAATTCGACGCTGGAGCACAATATCCCGCTGTCGCGCTTCTACGACGACGTGCTCCAGTTCGTGCCGCAGACCAGGACCAATTACACGCCGACGCTGATCGTCACCTTCGGCGGCCTCGCCGGCGATCCCTATTGGCGCGCGCATACCGACGTGTTCGCGCAACCGCTGCTCAAGGCGCACACGCCGCCGGCCAAGCTCCTCGCCGACAACGCCCGCCGCCAGATCGCGCCAGAAAGCGATTACGTCGACGACGACAACGCGCGCGAGGCGGCGAAGCTGGCCAAGCGCGGCGTGCTCGTCTCGATCGGCGCGCACGGCCAACAGGCGGGGATCGGCGCGCACTGGGAACTGTGGAGCTTCGTGCGCGGCGGCATGACGCCCGTGGAGGCGCTGGCGGCGGGAACGATCGTGCCGGCGCGGTCGCTTGGCATGGCCAAGGACATCGGCTCGATCGAGCCGGGCAAGCTCGCCGACCTGGTGGTGCTCGACGCCGATCCGACCGCCGACATCAGGAACAGCGAGAAGGTGAGCCAAGTGATGCAGGGCGGCCGACTGTACGACGCGCGAACGATGAACGAGGTGGCGACGGGCAACGCCGTGCGGCCGGCTTACTGGTGGGAGGGGAAATAGAGTCCGCGAACACGCAACGGCATCGATCCTCCCCTGCAAGGGGAGGTGGCATGCCACAGGCATGACGAAGGGGTGTCGCCGGCGGCGATGGAGCGCATCAACGCCAGCGGCGACACCCCTCCACCGCCCTTCAGGCGGTCCCCCTCCCCTTCCAGGGGAAGATCAGGTCGCCGTCCGCGTCCCCTTACCCCCGCCGGTGTTTGCCGCCGTAGCGCTGGCCGATATACGCGTTGATCGCGCTCATCTCGCTCGCCGCGGCCACCGCATCGCCGGCGCGGCACGGCATCGGATCGCGGGCGCAGTTGGCGGCGCGCGTGGCTACCTTCTCGCTCAGCTCCTCGATATCGGCGCGGGTCAGCAGGTTCTTCTCGCGCAACAGGCAGAGCAGGCTCTGGAGGATCACCAGGCTCTTGTCGCCATTGTCGACGCCGGGTTCCGCCGACAACGCGCCCGGGGGAGCCATGGGGGAACCGGTCGCGGGTGCCGTCGCCTGGGCCATCGTCTCTCTCCTGTTTGTTTGGGTGCAGGATATGCCGATGCGCCGCACGCGCAAGCGGCGAAGCGGGATCCACCGCCGCCACCCACTTGATCTATGATAATGCATGCAAAAACGCGGACATAACGGCCGCCCGCGTCGTTCTCGCCCCGCCGCACCCGCGGCAACCGGAGGACCCAGAACATGGCCGTCAAATTCGCAGGCACGATGAACGCGATCAACCGGGGGCTCGACGCCACCAAGCCCGCCAAGGGCGCCGACATGGTCGAGGATTGGGAAGCCGCGCTGGCCGACCTGGACGTGACCGGGGCCAAGGGCATCCTGCGCGACCTGGCGTCGCTCCGCAAGCAGCTGGAAAAGGACTCGCCCGACGCCGACCGCGTCCACGCGCTGCTCCACCGGCTCGGTGCCGCCACCACCAAGATCGCCGACAAGGCCGAGACGAATCAGGAGAAGCTGAAGGCGCTGGGCGAGGCGCTGACCGAGGCGGGTGAGGACCAGCCCGACGAGGAGGAGGACGCCGAGGCCGCCGCCGCGCCGAAGCGCGCGCGCAAGAAGGCGTAAAAGACCGGCCGCGGGGGCGGATCGCCGTCCCCGCGCCACCGCCCGACCGATCGCGGGGAACGCGACCTGCCGATCGTCCGCTATGCGCCCGGCAACAGTCACAGGAAGCATCGACATGGAAATGCGCAAGCTCGGCTCCCAGGGGCTCGAAGTCTCGGCCCTCGGCCTCGGCTGCATGGGCATGTCCGAATTCTACGAAGGGCGCGACGACGCCGAGTCGACGGCGACGATCAATCGCGCGCTCGACCTGGGCGTGACCTTTCTCGACACCGCCGACATGTACGGCGTGGGCCGCAACGAGGAACTGGTCGGCCGCGTCGTGCGGGAACGGCGCGAATGGGTGGTGGTGGCCACCAAGTTCGGCAACGTGCGGGGGCAGGACGGCAGCTTCCAGGGGATCAACGGCCGGCCCGACTATGTCCGCCAGGCCTGCGACGCGAGCCTGCGGCGCACGGGCCTCGACATGTTCGATCTCTACTACCAGCACCGCGTCGATCCCGACGTGCCGATCGAGGAGACGGTCGGCGCCATGGCGGAGCTGGTGACGGCGGGCAAGGTCCGGTATCTCGGCCTGTCGGAAGCCGCACCGGAGACGATCCGCCGCGCGCACGCGGTACACCCGATCACCGCGCTCCAGACCGAATATTCGCTGTGGAGCCGCGATCCGGAGGACGGGCTGCTGGCGACGGTACGCGAGCTCGGCATCGGCTTCGTGCCCTACAGCCCGCTCGGCCGCGGCTTCCTGACCGGGCAGTTCCGTACGCCCGACGACATCCCCGCCGACGATTACCGCCGCAACAACCCGCGCTTCCAGGGCGAGGCGTTCGCCAGGAACCTGGACCTGGTCAAGGAGATCGAGGCGATCGCGCGCGACAAGGGCTGCACGCCCGCGCAGCTCGCGCTCGCCTGGGTACTGGCGCAAGGGAGCGACATCGTGCCGATCCCCGGCACCAAGCGTCGCCGCTACCTGGAGGAGAATCTGGGCGCGCTGGACGTGACGCTGACGGACGAGGACCGCGCCCGGATCGACCGGATCATGCCCGCGGGCGCCGCGACGGGCACGCGCTACGCCGCGCCGCAGATGGCGGCGCTCGGCCGGTAAACGCGTTCGGCGGATCGAGGTCGCGGCGGTCGCCGACTAGCCGCGATCGAGCCATCGGGCGGCGCGTTGCAGCATCGGCCGCAGCCGCAGGAACCGGCCGTATCCCGCCTCCAGCACCGCCAGCACGACGCGGTTGCGCGCCGCCAGGCCAAGCGGGCGGAGCAGCGGGATTTCCCGCCACATCGCGGCGAAGGCGGCGGCACCGACCAGCATGCGGCCGTCCTCCCGCGCGTGAAACCGTGCCAGCAGGTCGCGCCGGTCGATCGGACAGGCGCCGCCGCCGGTGGTCGCGTCGACGAACGCGATCCGCCCGGCACGGTCCAGCCGCTGCATCAGGCCGATCTCGCGTCGGCACAGCGGGCAGGCGCCGTCGTGCCACACGGTCAGCCGGCTCACCGGCCGCCGTCCGGATTGTCGCGCCGGATGCGCTCGGCCAGCAGCGTCGCGAAGCCGAGCCAGGCGACGAGTGGGACGGCCGTCGCCGCCGCCGGCCGGTCCACCCGGGCGGCGGTGGCGACGTAGGCGGCGCTCGACGCGACCATCGCGCCCGACGCCGCCGCGCTCGCGCCCAGCTGCTTGCGGCGAAAGAACAGAGCGGTCCAGCCGCCGATCATCGCCGTGTTCGCCAGCCACAGGCCGACCGCGGTGTTGCGCGCCGCGCCAGAGGGCCGGCGCAGCAGCCGGTAGCCGCCGACCGCGAGCCCCGTCTCCAGCACCGGCCACACCGCGCCGAACACCGCGTCCGGCGGCGTGAAGCCGGGCTTGTCGAGCCGCCGGTACCAGCGGCGGATGCCCGGATGCGACGGATCGGGCGCGTTGCGCCGGCCGACCAGCGCGCTGACGCCCAGGACCAGCGCCACCACGCCGAGCGCCACCGGCCGCGACAGTGCGCCGGGCGCCCCGCTCGCCGGCCGGGGATCGGGCCGCGGATCGGGCCGCGCGGCCTCGTCGTAGCGCGACAGGTCGGGCTCCTTCGCCCCGCCCCCGAACAGCTTGGCCGATAGGCCGCGCACCGCCGGCCGGCTCGCGACGGCGAGCGCGCCGTGCAGCAGGCGGATGCCGGTGCGGCTATGCGGGTTCATCAACCGCGGCGCGATCTTGGGCACGCCCTGTGCGTCCTCCACCATCGGCCGCATCGCCCGGTCGTACGCGGCGAACGCCGCCGAAAGGTCGGCCGTGCGCGCCATCTCCGCCGCCAGGACATAGGCGCCGGTGACGGCCAGCGTCGTGCCCAGCCCCGCGACCGGCGTCGCGCACCAGGCCGCGTCGCCGGTCAGCACCACCCTGCCGTTCGACCAGCGGTCCATCCGAATTTGACGCAGCACGTCGAGGTAGAAGTCGTCGGTCGCGTCCATGCCGGCCAGCACACGCGCCGACTGCCAGCCCGCATCGGCGAACCGCTCGCGCAGCCACGCCTTCTGCCGGTCGACGTCCCAGTCCGGCTCGCCGCCGGGCGGCTGCTGAACCGAGAGCATCGCCCGCGTCGTGCCGTGCCGGTCCGGTCGCAGCGACACGCTGCGCCCGCCCGGCGCGTGGAACCAGCGCCATGTCCGGTCGTCGTCGGGCGCGCGCGGAATGGTGAAATAGGCCATCGTCAGGTCCATCCAGCGGTCCGCGTTCTCACCGGGAAAGACGAGCTGCCGCGTGGTCGAGCCGACACCCTCGGCCACGATCACCGCCGCGTACCGTTCGGTCGCACCGCCGGCGAAGGTCACCGACACGCCCTCCCCGTCCTGCTCCACCGCCGCGACATGGTCGCCGAAGCGATAGGTGGCGTGCTCGCGTGCGGGTTCGTAGAGCAGCCGCGCGAGGTCGCCGCGTAGGATCTCCATCTCGGCGGTGGGGCCGTCCGCTTGGCCCTCAGCGGTGAGGAAACTGGCCATCGCCCGGCCCTCGGCGTCGACCCACACCGTCCCCTCCTCCCCGGTGCCCCGGTCGAGCGCCGCGCGTTCCAGCCCCATGCGGCGCAGCACCTCGCGCCCCGCACCGCGCACGTCGATGTTCTGACCGCCGTCGCGGAACGCGGGCGCGCGCTCGACCACGGTGACGTCGAAGCCGGACTGGCCGAGCCACCAGGCGGCGGTGTTGCCGGCGACGCTGGCACCGGTGACGAGGATGCGGGGGCGCATGAACGATCTCCTTCGCGCGCCCAACGATCGAAACGGCGGAAATCGCCCATCTTGCAGGCCGCGCGCGAAGGACGACATCGGAGCCATGCGTCGCCTCCTCCCGCTGCTGCTCCTGCTCACCGCCTCGTGCGAGGTGCCCGCGTCCGCGCCGGATCGCTCCGTCGCCCGCGCCGCGACGCGCGGGCTGGACGCGGCGACGATGCGCGGCACGGTGGCGACCGCCGCCCGCCTGCCCCGGCTGCGCGCGCTGCTGGTGCTGCGCGACGGCGAGACGCTCGCCGGTCACGTCTTCAACGGCGGCGCGGCGCTCGACCGGCCGGTCAACATCAAGTCGGCGTCCAAGTCGGTGATGTCGGCCCTGATCGGCATCGCGATCGCGCGCGGCGTGTTCGCCAGCGTCGACCAGCCGATCCTGCCGCTGCTCCGCGCCGACGCGCCCGCCGACCCCGATCCACGCCTAGCGCGGGTGACGATCGGCAACCTCCTGTCGATGCAGGCGGGGCTGGAGCGCACCTCCGGCGAATATTACGGCCGCTGGGTGTCGACTCCCCATTGGGTCCGATACGCGCTGTCGCGGCCGTTCGTCGCCGATCCGGGCACGGCGATGCTCTACTCGACCGGGTCGACCCACCTGCTGTCGGCGGCGCTGACGCGGGCGAGCGGCCGCAGCACGCTGGCCAACGCGCGCGCCTGGCTGGGCGAGCCGCTCGGCATCGCGATCCCGTCCTGGCCCGCGGACCCGCAGGGCATCTTTTTCGGCGGCAACGAGATGCGCCTGTCGCCGCGCGCGCTCGCCCGGTTCGGCGAGCTGTACCGGCTGGACGGCGTGGTGGACGGTCGGCGGGTGCTACCCGCGGGATGGGTGGAGGCCAGCTGGACGCCGCGCGCGGTGTCGCCGTGGAGCGGCCAGCCCTACGGCTATGGCTGGTTCCTGACGGAGGTGCGCGGCCATCCCGTGCGCTTCGCCTGGGGATATGGCGGGCAGATGGTGTACGTCGTCCCCGACCTGCGGCTGACTGTGGTGATGACGTCCGACCCCAACGGTGCGCGCGACACCGGCCATATCGATGCGCTGCACCGCCTGCTCGCCGACGGCGTGATCCGCGCGGCGGAGATCGGCGCGCCGTCCGCGTCAGGTCATCCGCCGGCGCGTCGGTCGCCGGCATCGATCCGTCGGGGTTAGCCGTGAAGCTGCTCGGCCAGGTCGATCAGGCTCGTCACCTGCCACTCCCATGACTGGCGCAGGTGGCGGTCGGGCGCCGGGGCGCCGCCGCGCTCCATCGGCCGATCGACATAGGCGGTCAGCAAGCCCGCATCGCGCGCCGCGGCCAGGTCGCTGTGGTGCGCGGCGACCAGGCACAATTCGTGCGGCGCCACGCCCAGAATGGCGGCGGTCGCCGTATAGGCCTCGGGCAGCGGCTTGTAGCGTTGCGTGACCTCGGCGCCCAGGATCGCGTCCCACACCAGCCCGCCGCGCCGCGCGATCGCCAACATCAGCGCCACGTTGCCGTTCGACAGCGTCACCACCGGCACATGCGCCCGCAGACGCGCCAACCCCTCGACCGCGTCCGGCCACGGATCGAGCCGGTGCCACGCGCGCGCCCAATCGTCGAGCAACGCACCGTCGAGGCTGCCGGGATCGACGTCGTACGCGCGCAGAACGTCGACCAGCATCTCGCGGTGGAGGACGTCCAGGACGACGAAATCGCGCGCGCCGTCGCGCACCGCCGCCATTGCCGGCTGGTAGCGCGCGCGCCAATCGTCGGCGAAGACGGCGGCGTCCACCTCCGCCCGTCCGATCGCGCGGAGGAATTGCCCCGATTCGCGTGCCACACCCGCGCGCCAATCGACCACGGTCCCGAACACGTCGAAGGCGAGCGCGCGCGGCACGGCCACGCCGGGGCTATCGCGCATCGCCCCGCTCCGACGCACTCGTGACCAACACGATGATCCTCGACATGACGGCCTCCTCGACGAGGGTCCATCCGTGCCGCGGTCGGCGGCGGCGAGCAAGGTCGATTGAGTCGCAGCGGTCGCCGCGTGCGGGCTTCGCCCTTGGCCCAGGCCCCGATGTCGTGAATTGGTCGGGACGACAGGATTCGAACCTGCGACCCCCACACCCCCAGTGTGATGCGCTACCAGGCTGCGCTACGTCCCGACCGGGGAACCAGGCCGAGCGGCCCGGTTCCGAGCGCGGGCCTCTACGCGGGGTCGCCGCGCGATGCAACCCGGCATATCGGCGGCGCGATTGCCATGCGCGCCCACCGGTGATAGCGGGCAGCCCCACGTGCGGCGCCTCGGCCGCTACAGTCACGTCGGGACCACATGTTCATTTCATCCGCCTACGCCCAGACCGCGGGCGCCGCCGAGACGGGCGGGGCCGCGGGCTTTCTCAGCCTCGCGCCGCTGCTCCTCGTCTTCGTCGTCTTCTATTTCCTGATGATCCGGCCGCAGCAGCGTCGGATGAAGGCGCTCCAGGCCTCGATCGAGGCGGTGAAGAAGGGTGACCAGGTCGTCACCGCCGGCGGCATCGTCGGCCGCGTCACCAAGGTCGAGGACGCGTACGTGGAGGTCGAGATCGCGGCCAACACCCGCGTCCGCGTCGTCAAGGCGACGCTGACCGAGGTGGTCAACCCGACCGCCAAGCCGGCGAACGACTGATGCTCGACTTCCCTCGCTGGAAGGTCTGGTCGATCTGGGCGCTGCTCGCGGCGCTCGTCGCGCTGTCGGTGCCGAGCTTCGTTCCGGAGGGCCGGGGGCCTGCGTGGCTGCAACGCGCGCCCAAGATCAATTTCGGCCTCGACCTCGCCGGCGGCAGCTACCTGCTGCTGGAGGCGGACGTGAACGACCTCGCCGCGACCCGGCTGGAGGCGATGCGCGACCAGATCCAGGCGGAGATGCGCCGCGGCACGCCGCGCATCGGCATCGGCGACATCTCGACGCGCGGTGGTCAGATCAGCTTCCTGCTGCGCGATCCCAGCCAGGTCGACGCCGCGCGCGAGAAGCTGCTCAGCATCACCGGCGGCGGCGCCGGCATGTCGGGCCAGCGCGAGTGGGACATCCAGGTCGTCGATTCGAGCCGCTTCGTGCTCAAGCAGACGCAGGCCGGGCTCGCTCAGGCGATCGAGACCGCGATGGGTGACGCGACCGAGGTCGTGCGCCGCCGCATCGACGCGCTCGGCACGCGCGAGCCGACGATCATCCGGCAAGGGTCGAACCGCATCGTCGTGCAGGTGCCGGGTCTGAAGGACCCCGCCGGCCTCAAGGCGCTGATCGGCAAGACCGCCAAGCTCGATTTCAAGCTGGTCGACGACACCGCGACGATCCAGCAGCTCCAACAGCGCCAGGCGCCGGCCGGCAGCATCATCCTGCCCTACCCGACCAATCCGCAAGGCGTGCCGTTCATCGCGCTCAAGCGCCAGACGATCCTCACCGGTGACCAGATCACCGACGCGCAGCAGACCTTCGACCAGCAGACCAACGCGCCGCAGGTCGCGCTGACCTTCAACGGGCCCGGCGGCACCCGTTTCGCGCGGGTGACGCAGGAGAATGCGGGCAAGCAGTTCGCCATCATCCTCGACAACCAGGTGATCTCGGCCCCCTCGATCAACGAGCCGATCCTGGGTGGGCGCGCGTCGATCTTCGGCAACTTCACCGTCGAATCGGCCAACGAGCTCGCCATCGCGCTGCGCTCGGGCAAGCTGCCGGTCGACCTCAAGATCGTCGAGGAATCGACCGTCGGCCCCGATCTCGGCGCCGATTCGATCCGCGCCGGCATCCTCGCCTCGGCGGTCGCGGTCGTGCTGGTGGTCGCGTTCATGCTGGTGACCTACGGCCGCTTCGGCGCCTATGCGAACCTGGCGGTGGTCATCAACGTGTTCGTGATTGTCGGCGTGCTGGCGCTCATCAACGGCACGCTGACGCTGCCCGGCATCGCCGGCTTCGTGCTGACGATCGGCACCGCGGTCGACGCCAACGTCCTCATCAACGAACGTATCCGGGAGGAGCGACGCCGCGGGCGATCGGTCGTCCAGGCGGTCGAGCTCGGCTACAAGGAGGCGAGCCGCACGATCTTCGAGGCGAACGTCACCCACGCGATCTCGGGCATCATCATGTTCGTGCTGGGCTCCGGCCCGGTGAAGGGCTTCGCGGTCGTTCTGCTGATCGGCATCGCGACGTCGGTGTTCACCGCGGTCACCTTCACCCGGATGCTGGTCGCGCTGTGGGTTCGCCGCACCAAGCCCAAGACGATCAACATATGATCGGCAGCCGATCCACCCTCGCCGTTCGTCCTGAGGAGCCGCTGGGCGAAGTCGAAGCGGCGTCTCGAAGGACATCTGGCTCGAGACGGGCTTTCGCCTTGGCTCAATTCCTCCTCACCACGAACGGAGAAACGGCAAGTCGCTCCGGCGTGACGGATTTTTGATATGAAACTCCTGAAGCTCGTCCCCGACGACACCAACATCGATTTCGTCCGCCTGCGCGGCTGGGCGTTCGGACTGACGCTCGCGCTGTCGCTCCTCGCGGTGGGGCTCGTCTTCGCCAAGGGCCTGAACTTCGGCGTCGACTTTGAGGGCGGCCTGATGATCGAGGAGCGGTTCGCCACCGTGCCCGATCTCGACCGCGTCCGCTCCACCGTCGACGGGCTCGGCGTTGGCGAGGCGTCGCTCCAGCAGTTCGGCGACCCGCGCACGATCACCATCCGCCTGCCCGTGCAGTCGGAGGGCGACGAGGGCGCGACCAACGCCGCGGTGCGCAAGGTGGAGACCGCGCTTGGCCAGGCGTTCCCCGGCGCCGAGTTCCGCCGCTACTCGACCGTATCGGGCAAGGTATCCAACGAGCTGATCCGCAACGGCCTGCTCGCGGTGGTGCTGGCGGTGCTCGGCATCGGCCTGTTCGCAATCTTCCGCTTCGAATGGCAGTTCGGCGTGTCGACCATCGTCGCGATCGTCCACGACCTGCTGATGACGCTCGGCTTCTTCGCGCTGACCCAGTTCGAGGTCGACCTGAACATTGTCGCCGCGTTCCTCACCATCATCGGCTACTCGATCAACGACAAGATCGTGATCGACGACCGTATCCGCGAGAACATGCGCCGATACCGCAAGATGGAGATGCGCGAGATCATCAACCTGTCGGTCAACGAGACGCTGCCGCGCACGGTGATGACCTCGCTCACCATCCTGCTCGCGCTCCTGGCGCTGCTGCTGCTCGGCGGCCACGTGCTGCGCGGCTTCACCGCGGCGATGATCCTGGGCATCTTCGTGGGCACCTACTCGTCGATCTACGTGTCGTCGTCGCTGCTGATTTCGCTGGGCCTGCGCGCCGAGCCGAATCGCGAGAAGCCGGGCACGACCGACAAGACGCGGATCAGCGACGCCGAGCGCGTCGTTCCCCGGCAGCAGCGTTGAGGCGGGGCTGATCCGATGCGCGTCGAGCGCGGCCAGCCGCTGACCGGTCCGGAGATCCGGGGTTTCACCGCCGCGGGGTATCGGCTCGACGACGTGACGGTGGCGCCGTCGCTGCTGCTGACGGAGGCGCGCGCGATGGACTGGGCACCGCCGGCGATGGAGGCGATCACCGTCGACTCGGTCGAGCCGGCGCTCGATCCGCATCCGGAGTTCCTGTTGCTCGGCACCGGCGCGACGCTGCGCCGTCCACCCGCCGCCTTCGTGCGGGCGATGGAGGCGCGCGGGATCGGCGTCGAGCCGATGGACAGCCGCGCCGCCGCGCGCGCCTGGGGCGTCCTGCGCGCCGAGGGCCGGCGGATCGCCGCGGCGCTCTATCCGCTCGACGTGTGAGCCGGATCAGACAGAGGGTACCGACCGCCCCTCCTTCGTCACTTTTAGCTCGATCCGCAGTGTGCTCGCAGCACTACTACGCCGGGTCGAGTGCGGGTCCACGGCAATAGGTTAAGACCGGCCCACTTCCAGCTTGGTTGCACCCCGGCGAAGGCCGGGGCCCAGTTGGGAGACGCTCATGGCGGGTCGCCGCGCTTCGTCCCATAGGTCCGCCCACCTGGGCCCCGGCCTTCGCCGGGGTGCAAGATCACGAAGTCCCGACAGATAATCCGACCTAAACAAACCACCCTACAGCCGCGTCTTGCCCGCATAGGCGAGCAGGTAATCCGCCCCTTCCGCCGCCGCGATCGTCTCGCTGCCCGTCACCGTCACGCACTCGCCCGCCGCGAACGACAGCCCTGCGACCTCGCCGCCGCCGGTGATCGGCACCACCCAGGCGGTGGTGCCCTCCGGCAACGCGACGCGGCGGTCGCCGCCCTTGCACCGCTCCAGCACGAATTTCGGCCCCTCGACCATGATGGTGCGCGTGTCGGACACCGTCTCCGGCGGCGCGACGGGCACGTAGGGCACCGGGTTCGCCACCTCCACCCCATCGTCCAGGTGCAGTTCCCGGTCGCTGCCGTAATCGTAGAGGCGGTAGGTCGTTTCCGAATTCTGCTGCACCTCGATGCACGTCAGGCCGCCGCCGATCGCGTGGATGGTGCCGCTGGCGCAGTACATGAAGTCGCCGGCGTGCACCGGCTGCCAGTGCAGGTCCTGCTCGATCGATCCGTCCAGCGCGGCCGTCCGCAGCGCCTCCTTGCTCATCGGCGCCTTCGTGCCGACGGCGATCGCCGCGTCGTCGGTCGCCTGCAGGATTGTCCAGCACTCGTCCTTGCCGCGCGGCAGGCCACGGGCATGCGCCTGCTCGTCGTCGGGATGGACCTGCACCGACAGTTTCTGGCCGGGGAACAGGTATTTGATGAGCAGGTCGGGCTTAGTGTCGCCGGGCTGCTGGAACCACACCTCGCCGATCGGGTCACGGTCGGCGGGCTGATCCGGGAAGCCGGGAAACAGGTCGTGCCGCCCCCAGGGCTTCTCGACGCGGGTGGTCTTCAACTTGGTCGCGGGCATGGAACGGCGAACTCCGGGAACGGTTTTCGAGGCAGCGAACGCTTGTCCTGCCGCATCCGTTTCACACCGGCAACGACCGCGCACGCTATTGTTCGCGGCCCACGCCTTACGCTACAGGCAGCGACGATGCGTATCCTCCGGTCCCGCCCGCTTCACCTCGCCCTGATCGCCGCCGCCGCGCTGCCGGTCGCCGGTTGCGCCCGCCGGGGCAGCCAGGCCGACATCCCCTATGTCGCGCGCGACGTCGGCACGCTCTACACCACCGCCAAGCGGCGGCTGGACCAGGGCCGCTACAAGGAAGCCGCCCAGCTGTTCGACGAGGTCGAGCGCCAGCATCCCTACTCGATCTGGGCGCGGCGCGCGCAGCTGATGAGCGCGTTCAGCTATTACCTCGCCAAGGATTACACCCAGTCGATACAGTCGGCGCAACGCTTCATCTCGGTCCACCCCGGCAACCGCGACGCGCCCTACGCCTATTACCTGGTCGCGCTCGGTTACTACGAGCAAATCCAGGACGTGACACGCGACCAGAAGATCACCCGCCAGGCGCTCGACGCGCTCGGCGAGCTCAACCGCCGCTATCCCAACACCCGCTACGCGTCGGACGCGCGGCTGAAGATCGACCTGGTCAACGACCATCTCGCCGGCAAGGAGATGGAGATCGGCCGCTTCTACGAGGCGCGGGGCCAGTGGCTGGCGGCCAACATGCGCTTCCGCACCGTGATCGACCAGTATCAGACGACGACGCACGCGCCCGAGGCGCTGCTGCGCCAGACCGAGACCTATCTCCAGCTGGGCCTGCGCGGCGAGGCGCAGAAATCAGCGGCGGTGCTCGGCCGCAACTATCCGGGCAGCGACTGGTACCAGCGCGCCTACAAGATCATGAGCGACAATCCGGTGAAGCCGATCGCGCCCGTCCCCGCCGGCACGCCGATCGTTCCCGACGGCACCCCCGCCGCGCTGCCCAAGTCGCTGCCCGGCGAGAGCAGCGACGAGCCGCGCGCGGCGCAGCCGGCCGGCACGCCCGCCCCGGTCGCGGCCGATCCCGCCACCTCGGCCACGACAGTCGGCCCCAACCCGGTCGCCGGCACCCCGGCATCGACCGCGCCGCAACCCTGAAGCATATCCGATCACTTCTCCCTCCGTTTGTGCCGGGCGACGTCGAAGCACGGCCAGCCGGACCTGGCCTTCGACGGCGCTCAGGCTGAACGAAGGGGAAAGCTTCTCCGTGAAAAGGTTGGGCGGCCCACCGGAACAAAGCCGGTTCAAATCGCGCGCGACCCGCTCTACATCAGGCCGGACATGCTGACCGCGCTATCCATCCGCGACGTGGTGCTGATCGAGGCGCTCGACCTCGATTTCGGCACGGGACTGGGCGTGCTGACCGGAGAGACCGGCGCGGGCAAGTCGATCCTGCTCGACGCGCTCGGCCTGGCGCTGGGCGGGCGCGGCGATAGCGGGCTGGTCCGCCACGGCGCGACGCAGGCGGTCGTCACCGCCAGCTTCGAGGCGCCCGCCCCCGCGCTCGCCGCGCTGCTCGACGACAATGGCGTCGAGGTGGAGCCGGGCGAGCCGCTGCTCGTCCGCCGCGTCGTCAAGGCGGACGGCGGCAGCCGCGCCTTCGTCAACAACCAGCCGGCCTCCGCGACGCTGCTGCGCGAGATCGCGCCGCAGCTGGTCGAAATCCACGGCCAGCACGATGATCGCGGGCTGCTCAATGCGCGCGGCCACCGGGCACTGCTCGACAGCTTCGGCCGGATCGACACCAGCCCCGCCGCGCGCGCCTGGGCCGCGCACCGCGACGCGGAAGGTGCGCTCGCCGCCGCCCGCGCGGAGATCGAGACGGCAGCGCGCGATCGCGACTGGCTGGAACACGCGGTCGCCGAACTGACCGCGCTCGCCGCGCAGCCCGGCGAGGAGGAAACGCTCGCCGACCAGCGCCGCACCATGCAGCGCGCCGAGAAGATCGCCGACGACCTCGGCGCGATCGACGATTATCTGGAGGGCTCCGACGGCGGCCTCGCTCGCTTGCGCCAGGCGGCGCGCGTGCTGGAGCGGGTGGCGGCGGACCACCCTGCGCTCGCCGACGCGCTCGCCGCCGTGGATCGTGCCGTGATCGAGGGCGCGGTGGCCGAGGAGCGGCTGCGCGAGGCGCGGGCCGCGCTCGCCTACGATCCCCGCGTGTTGGAGGACGACGAGGCGCGCCTGTTCGAGCTGCGCGCGATGGCGCGCAAGCACCGCGTCCAGCCCGACGACCTCGCCGCCCTCGCCGACGAGCTGGCCGGGCGTCTCGCGCGGCTGGAGGCGGGCGAGGGCGGCATCGCCGCGCTGGAGGCGACGCTCGCCGCCACGCGGGCGGCCTACGACGCGGCGGCCGACGCGCTGACGGCCGCCCGCACCGATGCGGCGGCCAGGCTCGACGCGGCGGTGGCCGGCGAGCTGGCGCCGCTCAAGCTCGACGCCGCGCGCTTCCGCACCGTGGTCGCGCCCGCCTCCGTCGACAACTGGTCGGGTGCGGGCAAGGACCGGGTCGAGTTCGAGATCGCCACCAATCCCGGCGCACCCTTCGCGCCGCTCATCAAGATCGCGTCCGGCGGCGAGTTGTCGCGCTTCATCCTGGCGCTCAAGGTCGCGCTGGCCGAGCGTGGCGGTGCCGCCACCATGGTCTTCGACGAGATCGACCGCGGCGTCGGCGGCGCCGTCGCCTCCGCGATCGGCGAGCGGCTGCACCGGCTGGCGGGCGGCACCCAGTTGCTGGTCGTCACCCACAGCCCGCAGGTCGCCGCCCGCGGCGCCGCACACCTGCTGATCGCCAAATCCTCCGACGGCACCGTGACGCGTACCGGCGTCCGCCAACTCTCCGACGCCGAACGCCGCGAGGAGATCGCCCGCATGCTCTCCGGCGCCACCGTCACCGACGAGGCGCGTGCGCAGGCGGATCGGTTGCTGGAGACGGCGTAGCCTCTCCGTCACGCCGGGCTCGTCCTGGCGTCCAGGGTCCACCAGCGCACCGTCCGCGGCTCCGGATACCGGCACGAGCTTGGCATGACGATGGTAGCGGCTTGCCCTGGTCGGTGGTGACCTCCTAACCCGCTACCATGAACGACCTGCCGCCAGAAGCCGACGCCGCCGAGGAACTGCGGCATCTCGCCGCCGAGATCGGCCGCCACAACCGCCTCTACCATACCGACGACGCGCCCGAAATCAGCGACGCCGCCTACGACGCGCTGGTCCGCCGCAACGCGGTGCTGGAAAAAGCCTACCCCCATCTCGTCCGCGCCGACTCGCCGAACCGACAGGTCGGCGCCGCCCCCGCGGGCCACCTCGCCAAGGTCGCGCACGCGAAGCCGATGACCAGCCTCGACAACGCCTTCGCGGACGAGGACGTGGCCGAGTTCATCGCCCGCGTCCGCCGCTTCCTGCGCCTGCCCGACGACGAGCCCGTGGCGCTCACCGCCGAGCCCAAGATTGACGGGCTGTCCTGCTCGCTCCGCTACGAGAACGGCGTGCTGGTGCAGGCGCTCACCCGCGGCGACGGCACGGTGGGCGAGGACGTCACCGAGAACGTCCGCCACGTCCGCGGCATCCCGCAACGGCTCCACGGTGACGCACCCGCGATCTTCGAGGTACGCGGCGAGGTGTACATGGCGAAGACGGATTTCGCCGCCCTCAACGCCCGCCTGCTCGCCGAGGCGGAGGCGGCGGGCAAGGAAGCGCGCCAGTTCGCCAACCCGCGCAACGCGGCTGCCGGTTCGCTCCGCCAGAAGGACCCGGGCGTCACCGCCGGCCGCCCCCTCGCCTTCCTGGCCCATGGCTGGGGCGAGGCGAGCGACGTGCCGTTCGACACGCAGGAGCGGCTGGTCGCCGGCTTTCGCGCCTGGGGCTTTCCCGTCGCCGACGCCTTCGCGCGCTGCGACACGCTGACGCAAGCGTTGGCCGTGTACCGCGAGATCGAGCGACATCGCGCCGACCTGCCGTTCGACATCGACGGCGTCGTCTACAAGCTCGACCGGCTCGACTGGCAGGCGCGGCTCGGCATCGTCGGACGCACGCCGCGCTGGGCGATCGCGCACAAATTCCCGGCCGAGCGCGCGCAGACGACGCTTCAGCGGATCGACATCCAGGTCGGCCGCACCGGCGCGCTCACCCCCGTCGCGCGGCTGGAGCCGGTAACGGTCGGCGGCGTCGTCGTCACCAACGCGACGCTTCACAATGCCGACGAGATCGCGCGCCTCGGCGTGCGCGAGGGCGACCGCGTCGTCCTCCAGCGCGCCGGCGACGTGATCCCGCAGATCGTCGAGAACCTCTCGGCGGCCGAGGATCGCCCGGCCTTCGTCTTCCCCATCCACTGCCCCGAATGCGGATCGCTGGCGACGCGCGGGGAGGACGAGGTGGTGATCCGCTGCACCGGCGGCCTGATCTGCCCCGCGCAGCGCGTCGAGCGGCTGATCCACTTCGTCTCGCGCCACGCGTTCGACATCACCGGTCTGGGCGAGACGCTGGTCGCCGCCTTCTTCCGCGACGGCCTGATCGCCTCGCCCGCCGACATCTTCCGGCTGCACCGGCACCGCGACGCGCTGATCGCGCGCGAGCGAATGAGCGAGCTCGTGGTCGACAAGCTGCTCGCCGCGATCGAGGAGCGGCGGACGGTCCCGCTCGACCGCTTCCTCTTCGCGCTCGGCATCCGTCATATCGGCCAGATCACCGCCCGCGACCTGGCGCGGCGCTTCGTCAGCCTCGCCGGCTTCGAGGCGATGATCGACTCGGGGCTGACCGTCCGCGCCGACACGGTGCCCGCGATCGGCGAGACCGAGCGCAAGTTCGACCTCCGCCGCCAGCGCGCCCTCACCGCGGCGATCGACACCGCGCAGGTCGGGCCGGAGGTGGCGGAGGCGCTGCTCGACTTCTTCGCCGAGAGCCATAATTGCGCGGTGGTCGACGACCTGGCGCGCGAGCTGACCGTCGCCGACGTGGTGCACGAAACGCGCGCGTCGGCGGTGTCGGGCAAGACGGTGGTGTTCACCGGCAAATTGGAAACGCTGTCGCGCGACGAGGCCAAGGCGCAGGCGGAGGCGCTCGGCGCCCGCGTGTCGGGATCGGTATCGGCGAAGACCGGTTTGGTGGTCGCGGGCGCGGATGCGGGATCGAAGCTGAAAAAGGCGGCCGACCTGGCAGTTCAGGTGGTGACCGAGGCGGAGTGGGCGGCGATCGTCGCGGCGGCGGGGTAAGCTAGCTCGTAAGCATCGTCATGCACCGGCAGCAGCGAACATCATCAAAGCTGACTGGCAACTTTAATCGCGTGCATCGCAAGCCGGGCATAGGCTGAAGTCGTCGCTCACCATGCCTTCGCTGCCGACAAACGGGTTGCTGCAATGAGAGCAAATCTGGTCAGGCTTACGCTGGGCAATCGGCGATCCCCAAAGATGAAGCTTCCGATCAATCGATTCATTGGTGTCATGATCCATTCTCCCGCAATACGTCAACTCAGCTAACGAGTGACTAATTCCAGGTGATGGATGCTGAAACAAAAAGAGGCGCTCGTTTCAGAGCGCCTCTTCCCGATCATCGCTTAATCAAGCAGCCTGCTTCGCGCGGCTCGCCTTCTTGCGCTCGTGCGGGTCGAGGTGGCGCTTGCGCAGGCGGATCGACTTGGGCGTCACCTCCACCATCTCGTCGTCGTCGATATAGGCGATCGCCTGCTCCAGCGTCATCCGCTTAGGCGGCGTCAGCCGGATCGCGTCGTCTTTGCCGCCGGACGCGCGGAAGTTGGTCAGCTGCTTGGCCTTCATCGGATTGACCTCGAGGTCGTCCGTCTTGGCGTTCTCGCCGATCACCATGCCTTCGTACAGCGCCTCGCCGTGCGCCACGAACAGGATGCCGCGCTCCTCGAGCGGGCCGAGGGCGTAGCTGTTCGCCTCACCGGCGCCGTTCGAGATCAGCACGCCGTTCTTGCGCCCCTCGATGTTGCCCTTGTGCGGCCCGTACTTCTCGAACAGCCGGTTCATGATGCCCGTGCCGCGCGTGTCCGACAGGAATTCGCCGTGATAGCCGATCATGCCGCGGCTGGGTGCGGAGAAGGTGATGCGCGTCTTGCCGCCCGTCGACGGGCGCATGTCGGTCAGCTCGGCCTTGCGCAGGTTCATCTTCTCGACGACCGTGCCCGAATGCTCGTCGTCCACGTCGATGATGACGGTCTCGTACGGCTCGGTCTTCTTGCCGTCCTCGTCCTCGCCGAACAGCACGCGCGGGCGGCTGATGCCGAGCTCGAAGCCCTCGCGGCGCATCGTCTCGATCAGCACGCCGAGCTGGAGTTCGCCGCGACCCGCCACCTCGAAACTGTCGCGGTCGGCCGCCTCGGTCACCTTGACCGCGACGTTCGACTCCGCCTCGCGGAACAGGCGGTCGCGGATCATGCGGCTGGTCACCTTCGACCCCTCGCGGCCCGCCATCGGCGAATCGTTGACCGCGAAGCGCATCGACAGCGTTGGCGGGTCGATCGGCTGCGCGTGAAGCGCCTCGGTGACGCTGGGATCGGCGATCGTGTTGGCGACGGTGGCGACGGTGAGGCCGGCCAGCGAAATGATGTCTCCCGCCTGCGCCTCATCGACGGGCACGCGGTCGAGGCCGCGGAACGACAGGATCTTCGACGCGCGGCCGGTCTCGATCACGTTGCCGTCATTGTCGAGCGCGTGGATCGGCTGGTTGGTCTTGACCGTGCCCGAATTGACCCGGCCGGTCAGGATGCGGCCGAGGAAATTGTCGCGATCGAGCAGCGTGACGAGGAAGGTGAACGGCGCATCCTGGTCCAGGCTCGGCGGCGGGACGTGGGCGACGATCGTCTCGAACATCGGCTGCAACGTGCCCTCGCGCGCGTCCATGTCGGTCGAGGCGTAGCCGTTGCGGCCCGACGCGTAGAGCACGGGGAAGTCGAGCTGGTCGTCGTTCGCGTCGAGCGACACGAACAGGTCGAACACCTCGTCCAGCACCTCCTGGATGCGCGCGTCGGCGCGGTCGACCTTGTTGACGACGACGATGGGCCGCAGGCCGAGCGCCAGCGCCTTGCCGGTGACGAACTTCGTCTGGGGCATCGCGCCCTCCGACGAATCGACCAGCAGGACGACGCCGTCGACCATCGACAGGATGCGCTCCACCTCGCCGCCGAAATCGGCGTGGCCGGGCGTGTCGACGATGTTGATCCGCACCGCCTCGCCACCCGCGGGCGGCGTCCACTCGACCGAGGTGGGCTTGGCCAGGATGGTGATCCCGCGCTCCTTCTCCAGGTCGTTCGAGTCCATCGCGCGCTCCTCGACGCGCTGGTTGTCGCGGAACGTGCCCGACTGGCGGAACAGCTGGTCGACGAGGGTGGTCTTGCCGTGATCGACGTGCGCGATGATGGCGATATTGCGGAGGTTCATCGAAAATCCTGGGGTTGGGCCGCGGTCAGCGCGGCACCGTCGCGCGCGCCCTTAGCGTAAATGGTCGACTGCGGGAAGAGCGGGGTCCGGAACGTCCGGCGTCGGCTCACCCGCCGATCGGTACGCGCAGCGACAGCGCCACGGTGCGGCCCAGCGGATCGAGCAGCCAGGGATTGAGGATGGTCGATCCCGTCCGGTTGAACGTGCGGATGCGCGGATGCGCGGACGCGCGTTGGTGAGGTTGCGGATCGACAGTTCCAGGCGGTATCCGCCCCACCTGCCGCCGCGGCCGCCGCCGCCGCCGGCCGCGCCGGGCGATTGCAGCGTCATCAGCAGATTGCCGTCCACCCGCACCAGCGGCGCGACATCGACCCCGTTGGTCGGATCGGCGACCGAGGTGGAACGTATCCCGCCGCTGCGCGATACCGAGACGTTGCCGCCGAACCGGCGCGTGCGCAGCCCCAGCTGCCCGCTCCATCGCTGACGCCCTTGTACGCCGGTGGAGATGCTGAGCGGATTGGTCAGCGTGTCGATCACGGGAATGTCCGGCCCCAGCCGCAGCGAGCGCCGCAGCTGTCGCTGGCCCTGGATACCGATGTTCCAGTTGAGCGTGCTCTCCCCCCGCCCCCCGCCCGACAGGTTGAGGGCGGTCGTCACGCTCTCCTCCACCTGCCGCACGGCGTTGAACGGGCGGACGTCGACGCTGACGAGCCGGCCCGCCGCGTCGCGCCGGAACCGGTCGGGGAAATAGCGTTCCGCGAACGCCGATGGCTCGGTCAGGCTGACCGTCGGCCGCTCGACCGCGTCGCGCGAGAAGCCGAGATTGCCGTTCAGCTGGACCTTGCCGATCGTGCGATCGTAATTGGCCGAGACATTGATGCCCAGGCTCGCCTGCGGGGCGAGCGGCGCGCCGCCGGTGATCTGCTCGATCGGCACCAGCGCACCGGCGCGGTAATCGTACACGGTGAACCCGATCAGCGTCTGCACGGGGGCGTTGATCTGCTCGTTCGAGGGCAGCGATCCCCGTCGGCTGATCGAGGCGTTGACGAACAGAGCGGACGACGGCCGCCAGCTCAGCGACACGTTGGTGCCGATCACGTGGCCCCGGCCGTCGATCGCGTTGTAGTCGATCGACGGCATCAGCTCGACCGTTCCCAGGAAACCCAGCACGGGGGTCGAGCCGGCGACGATCGGCAGCGACACGTTGGCCTGCGCGCTGGTCGTGGCATAGCCGGTACGCAGGACCGTGTCGTTCAGCCGGTCGGTCGCGGTGGTGCGGGCCCGGTTGCGCTGCGCCGACAGGTCGATCCGCATCTCGCCCGCCGGCAAGGTCGCGACGGTGCCGCCGGCCCGCGCGGTCAGGCCGGCATTGATCGTCGCGGTGCGAAGGTCCTGGGCAAGGCGGCACTGCGTGCAGCCCGCCGCGGCATCCCCGGCCAGGATGCGCGACCGGCTGTCGCTGCGTCCGACGTCGGCGATCGCGGTGACCTGGAAGCCGGCCACGGTGTTGTTGTAGCTCGCATTGATGCTCGACGATCCGCCAAGGCTCTCCTGCTGCGTCGTGCCGTTCGTCTGCCGCAAATTCTGCGTCCGCGCACCCCGGAGGCCGAGATCGAGGTTACCGGCGCCGAGCGGCCGCCCCGCGCCCAGCGTCGCGTAATAGGATTGCCGCCGCGGCAGCAGGCTCTGCCCGGGCGGCACCGGCTGGTCGCCGTTCGCGGCGCCCGGCCGCTGACGGGCGAGCAGCCCTTCGTCCGCCTGCGCCCTGGCGAACCCGTTCAGACGACGGTCGCCGTTCAGGACGACGCCGCGCAATTCGCCCTGTACCACGGTGCCCGCGCCCTCGGTCGCCGCGCGGACCTCGTCCTCCAGCGACAGCGAGCGGAAATCGCGCTTCAGCGTCAGGTTGAGCAGTCGCTTGTCGGCCGAGAAGCCGAACCGCTTGGCATCGGCGGGCGTGTAGATCTCGATCCCCTTCAATGCCTCGGCCGGCAGTTCGCCAAGATCGGCCAGCGATCCGATCCGGCGACCGTTGACGATGATGGAGAACTCGCGCCCGCCCTGCTGCTGCTGCAGCCGCTCGATCACCTCGTTGATCGATCCCGCGCCGTAGGTGGAGATGCGCCCTTCCGACAATTCGTCCAGCGCCTGCGCGCCCTCCAGCGACTTCGGGCGCCGCGATCCGGTGACCACGACCTCCGGCAACACCGCCGGCGCATCCGGGGCGGTGGCCGGCCCCTGGCCGATCGGCGGGGTCTGGCCGGTCGCGGGGGCGGCTTGCACGATCGAGGGCTGGGCAAGGGCGTCGATGGCGAGCATGGTGAAACCTCGAAAAGCATCGGCAGCATCGGCGCGCAAGCTTGCACGGGCCTGCCCCGACCTCGTCGACGTTGCACAGCGTATTAGTTGAACGATACACTTGAACGGCGGAGCGACACCCGTCACATTGCCCGGCCTGCTGGAGGACGATCATGGCGACCACTGCCGAGACGATTGCCGAACCTGGTCTGACGCTCACCCCGCCCGATCCGGTGCCCACCGTCGCGCCCGGGAAGGCGGCGGGGCTGGTGCCGGTCGACGAGACCAAGAAGACCGAGCTGGACACCCGCGTCGACGGCTTCGTCGCCGAGCTGGTCGCGCAGGACGTCAACAGCCCCGAATTCGGCCGCCGCGTCGACGCGATCACCGCGATGGGCGCCAAGGAGATCCGCGAGGCGGCGGGCCAGTCGAACCGTTTCCTCGACCGGCCGGTCAAGGCGATGAACCAGGACACGGGCGTCGGCAAGGACCTGGCCGAGCTGCGCCGCGTCGTCGAGGATCTCGATCCGGGCCGGAAAGGCGCTTTGTCGGCGCCCAGGAAGCTGTTCGGGATCATCCCGTTCGGCAACAAGATGCGCGACTATTTCGACGGCTACAAATCGTCGCAGACGCACATCAGCTCGATCCTGAAGAGCCTCGCGAGCGGCAAGGACGAACTGTTGATGGACAATGCCGCCATCGACACCGAGCGCGCCAACCTGTGGACCGCGATGGGCCGGCTGGAGCAGATGATCCACCTGTCGCGCACCATGGACGCGCGGCTGGAGGACAAGGCCAACGACCTAGACCATTCGGACCCGGCCAAGGCCAAGGCGATCCGCGAGACCGCGCTGTTCTACACCCGCCAGCGCACGCAGGACCTGCTGACCCAGATGGCGGTGACGGTGCAGGGCTATCTCGCGCTCGACCTGGTCAAGAAGAACAATGTCGAGCTGGTGAAGGGCGTCGACCGCGCGTCGACCACCACCGTCTCGGCACTGCGCACCGCGGTTACCGTGGCGCAGGCGCTGACCAACCAGAAGCTGGTGCTGGAGCAGATCACCCAGCTCAACACCACCACCGCCAACATCATCGATTCGACCGGCAAGTTGCTGGCGCAGAACACCGCCCGCATTCACGAGCAGGCGGCGTCCGCCACCATCCCGCTGGAGACGTTGCAGCGCGCGTTCCAGAACATCTACGACACGATGGACGCGATCGACACGTTCAAGATGAAGGCGCTCGACTCGATGAAGACCACCGTCAACACGCTGGGCAGCGAGGTGGAGAAGTCGCGCGGCTACATCGCCCGCGCGGAGGGCGCGGCGCAGGGCCAGCTGAAGGGCCCGGCCGACAGCTACCGGCTGGAGTCGCTGTGACGTCATGAGCGAGGTCGATGACGCCATCGCCGCCGCACGCGCCTCCTGGTCGCGGATCGCGGGCGACGCGGAGCCCGTGCCCGCCCGCCGCGCGGCGCGCCGCAATCAACCGCTCGGCCGCCGGCTGAAGCGGATCGCGATCGCCGACGCCGCCATCCTCGCCGCCGCGATGGTAATCGGCATGATCCTGCCGACCGGCATCGGCATCATGGGCGCGGTGGCGGTGATGGCGCTGCTGATCGCCGCCACCGTCGTCTTCGCCGTCTGGCCAGCCGAGAACGCCGCCCCGCCCCGCCCCGAGAAACTGCGCGAGGTGGACCTGCGCGCGCTGCCCGCGCAGACCGAGCGCTGGCTCCAGGCGCAGCGCCGCGCGCTGCCCGCGCCCGCGCAGCATCTGGTCGACCGGATCGGCGACCGGCTCGACACGCTGTCGCCGCAGCTCGGCCGGATCGAGCCGGAAGGGGAGCAGGCGCTGGAGATCCGCCGGCTGGTGGGCGAGCAACTGCCCGCCTTCGTCGCCGACTATGCCCGCGTGCCCGAGCCGCTGCGCCGGGTGGAGCGCAACGGCCGCACCCCCGACGGTGCGCTGGTCGACGGGCTGGGCGTGATCGAGCGCGAGATCGCCGGCATGACCGAGCGGCTGGCGCAGGGCGACCTGGACAGCCTGCAGACGCGTGGCCGGTTCCTGGAGATGAAATACCAGAACGACCGGTGATCCGGCCGCCCGGCTGGTCAGACCGCGGCCATCCGGCGGAGTGTGTGGGTCAGCTGCTCGTGCCGGTACGGTTTGGCGAAGAACACGCTGCGCGCGGGCAGTTGGGCAGGGCTCGGCCGCATCTTGTCGCAGGTGACGATGATCTCGATCGGCGGCCAGCGATCGCGGATGCACGCGGCCAGCATGATCCCGTCCATCGTGCCGGGCATGTCGATATCGGTGAACACCAGCCCGATATCGGTCCGTTCCTCCAGGATCGCGATCGCGGCGGCGGCGTTGGCCGCTTCCACCACCACGAACCCGGCATCCTCGCCCAAATCCACCGCCATGATGCGCAGCAGCGGCTCATCTTCGACGACCAGCAGGACGGGCAAGGGCAGCGCTCGGGAATGGGGCATGTACGCGAACTGACCTTCTGACATCAGGCTTGCTGCAACTCCGTCAGAGGAGCGAACATCGTCGCCGAGAAGCCGGTGCCTTCGTAACGGACCGTCACACCGCCCGTTCCTACCAAACCCAGATTAATTAATCGCGACCCGAAACCGTGGCTTCTCGGCACTTCTGCGGGCGGTCCTCCAGCTTCCCGCCAGTCCAGACGAAGCACGCCGTCGTTGACCACCCACGTCACCGCGACGCTGCCGGCATCGACCGACAACGCGCCGTACTTGACCGCGTTGGTGCCCAGCTCGTGCAGCAGCAGGGAGGTCGACAGCGCCGCCCGCGACCCCAGCTCGATCGGCGGCCCGTCGATCCGGAATCGATCGCGGCCGTCGAGCACCTCCAGCACGCGCGCCGCCACCGTGGCCAGGTCGGCCGCCTCCCAGCCCTTGCCCAGCAGCACGTCATGGGCACTGGCGAGCGCGCCGAGCCGCTGCTCGAAACTCGCCACCGCGTCGCGCTCGGTCACCCGCTTCAACGTCTGCCCCGCGATCGCCTGCACCATCGCCAGCGTGTTCTTCAGCCGATGCGACAGCTCGCCGTTGAGCATCCGCTGCCGCTCCTCGCCGTGCAGCCGGGCGACGCCGACTTCCACGCGATCGGCGACGTTGCGCAGGAAATCCAGTTCCTCGCGGGTCCAGTGGCGGGGCTCGCTGTCGTGGACCAGGAAAGCGGCGACGGTGCGCCCACGCTCGCGCACGGGCATGTTGAGCAGCGCGCCGATGCCGATCGCCAGCATCGGCGCCGGATCGGCGGCGGAACGCGGATCGGTGCGGACGTCGTCGATCACCAGCGGATCGCCGCTCAGCAGCGGCGGCAGCAGGTCGCCGTAATCGGCGAAGCGATGTACCCCCTCGATGCTGGCCATGCCCTTATCGGTCCAATCCCGCTCGATCGCCATCGTCTCGGCGACGTCGTCGATCCGGCCGAATCCGGCGCGCGTGGCGCTCAGCGTCTCGCCGACGATGCGCGCGGCGGTGAACGTCATCTCGGCGACGCTGCTCGCCTCGCGCAGCCGATCGCCCAGCGTCAGCAGCGCCTCCAGCCGGCGCTCGGCCTGCAACCGGTCGGTCACCTCGACGAAGATGATCGCGAACCGATCGCCGTCGAGCTGGAACGCATGCGCTTCGTAATCGCGCCGCAACCGGCCGATACGCCGCACCATGGTGCGCGGCAGCCCGGTGTCGCAGACGCTGGCGACCTGGTCGATCCACCACTGTTCCGCATCCGGCAGCACCTGCCGGACGGTGCGGCCGATCGCCTCGTCCGCCGACAGGTTCATCAGCCCGGACCAGGCATCGTTGACGTCGAGATAGCGCCAATCGACGGTGCGGCCGTCCGCGTCGCGGATCAGTTCGCCGACGACGAACCCTTCGCTCAGCTTCTCGAACAGCTCGCGCCAGTGCCGCTCGCTGATCGACAGCACGTCGTGCATCGGCGGCGGCGCCTGGTGCGCGCCGCCGCGGCGCGCGACACCGCCGTCGCGCTCGTCGATCATCCGGCGCAGCTCGAGCTGGGCGGTGACTTGGCGTGCCAGCCGACGCATGCCGTCCGCCTCGCGCGCGCTCAGCCCGTGCGGACGCGGCACCGTGTCGAGCACGATCAGCGTGCCCAGCAGCTCGCCCGCCGGGTCGCGCATCGGCATGCCGGCGTAGAAGCGTGCACCCTCGTCGCGCGCGACCAGCAGATTGCCCACCGTACGCGGATCGGCGGCCAGGTCGGGGATGACGAACAGGTCGGGCGCGTCCACCGCCAGCGCGCAGATCGACTCCGCGATCGGCAGCTCGCGCTCCGCCAGCCCGATCCGCGCCTTGAACCATTGCCGGTCGGTGGCGAACAGCCCGACCGCGGCGATCGGCGCGGCGCAGCATTGCGAGGCGAGCACGACGAGATCGTCGAACCCCGCCTCTGCCGGCGTGTCGAGAATGGCGTAGCGATCGATCGCCGATCGCCCCGCGTCCGGACCTGTTGCAACCCCCGTCATGGATCGTTTCCGATCACCCCCACCCCGCGCGACCATCCACGCCAAGTCATTCCAATGCAAGCGGCAATTGGTCGGGTCCGGTTCTACCGGCCGGCAACGGCGATCAGTGCAGCGCCCACCGCATCAGCCCGCCCACGCCGAGCGCGCCGAGCCGGATCGCCGGCCGCGCCGGGCCGGGCGTCGCCAGCCCGTGCATCCGCGCCGCCCAGCCCGGCAGCAGTTCCACGCCCGCACGCATCATCAGCGCGTTGGCCGGCGCGTTGAGCAGGCTAGGCGACGGCCGCCGGACGAGCAGCCGCACCACCTCACGCGTGCGCGCGTCGACACGCAGCGCCGGCCGCATCGCCGTCAGGTAAGCGGACAGCGCGGCGCGCGTCACCGGCACGTCCTGCGCGCCGAGCGCGGTCGCGATCTGCGCCATCTCCGCGACATAGGCGTCCTGCCGCGCCATCGGCATGGCGGGATCGCGGTAGCGCAGGTGCGCGCGCAGAAAGCTGTCCACCTCGGCGGCGTGCACCCAGAGCAGCAGCGCGGGATCGTCGGCGGCGTAGGGCGTGCCGTCGGGCAGCGTGCCGGTGACGTGGCGGTGGATGCGCGCGACGCGGGCGATCAGCGCCTCCGCCGCCGCCGTCGAGCCATAGGTGGTGACGGTGACGAACTGCGCCGTCCGCTTCAGCCGGCCGAGCATGTCGCGGCGAAAGTCCGAATGGTCCCACACTCCCGCCAGCGCGGCCGGGTGGAGCATCTGCATCAGCAGCGAGCAGATGCCGCCGATCATCATGCTGGTAAAATCGCCGTGCACCGCCCAGGTCGCCGAGCCGGGGCCGAACAGGCCGGGGTCGCCGTCCGGCCGGGAAAGGTCGAGCTCGGTCGAGCCGACCAGCCCGCGCACCCGCCCACCGATCGCATCCTTCAATGTCGCTGCGCCCTGGGCCATGACAGCGATATGGGAAGCCTGGCGGCCTAGCGATAGGTGCGCGCGCGCTCCACCACGGTCGCCCAGGCCGTCGCCTCCTCGTCGCAGCGACGGGTGACCACCAGCCCGCTCGCCGTGGCGGTGGCGAGATCGACCGACACCTCGCCTGCCCACTCGAACGTGGCGTTGCCCGAGATCGTCACGCTGTTGTCCACGCGCGCGACCGCGCGGACCAGGCCGCCACGATTGAGCACGGTTGCCGTCTCGCCATGGCGCAACCGGCCGGTCAGGCAGGCGGCGATCGTCGAGGCGCCCATCGCGCTGCCGCAACTGTTGGTCAGGCCGACGCCGCGCTCGAACGTGCGGACGAACAGCGTCGGCTCCTCCGGCGTCCCACCGGCGACAACGAAGCTGACGTTGGCGCGGCGCGGCAGCCAGTCGGGTGCGCTCTCGCAGATGTCGCCGATCGCCACCAGTTCGGCCTCGTCCACCGCGTCCACGAAGGAGACGAGGTGCGGGTTGGGCATCGCCACCGCGGTGAAGCGCCGGGCACCGAGCGGCGGCACGACCGCGTCGACGATCCGCGCCGGCTGGTCGGGCAGGCGCATCGGCCAAGCGCGCGCGTCCAACCCCGCCGGTCCCGCCGTCTCGGCAATGGTATAGACGCCCGCCGCCACGTCCGCGTCGCGCGCCACGCCCGCGTCCGACCCGACGAGCGACACGTCGGCGACGTCGACCGCCAGCGCCTCGAACCCCATCCGCGCGACGCAGCGCAGCCCGTTGAGACAGGTCTCCGCCTCCGACCCGTCGGGGTTGAACATGCGGAAACCGAAGCGCGCTCCCCCGCGCGGCCGGGTGAGCAACAGCAACCCGTCGCCGCCGACCGGCCCCGCCCGATCCGCCAGCGCGCGCGCCACCGCCGACCAGTCGCCATCGGCCAGGTCGATGGCGCGCGCGTCGATCATCGGAAAATCATTGCCCGACCCATGGCATTTGGTGATCGCGAACCGCATGGCGCCGGTTCTTAGAGCGCGATCGTGTTCGCGGATAGCGGGGTTACCCGTTGGCGGCCCCAACCTCCTGTTCCCCGGCGAAGGCCGGGGCCCAGCGGGGAAGGCTTCTGCATCGGCCGAAACGCTTCTCACCCGCGTCCTCCACCTGAGCCCCGACCTTCGCCGGGGAATAAAAGCGGTATTCTGGAGAGAGCGCTTACGAGTCTCGGGGCGGAGAAGCATAAAGCCCTCCTCCACGCTTCCCCTACGAGAGCCGGTAATGGTCCGCCAACCGATCGAGCGCGAGCGTCAGCACCACCCGCCCGCTGCGCGCCGGCCAGCCGAGCGCCTTCTCCGCGCCCGGCAGCGCCTCGCCCGCGCAGACCACGCGCCACAGGATGTCGCATAGGCCGCGGCCGACCGCCGCCACGGCGGCGTCGAAGCGCCGCTTGGCGGAGAGCTGCGCGGTTGCCGGGCCTTCCCCTACCCCGCCGCCGTCGACGCGCGGCGCCCAGCGCATCGTCACGCTGGGCGCCAGGCCCGCGCGCTCCCAGTCGGCGCGCAGCCGCTCGCCCGCCTCGAACTGGCGCGGCTCGACCAGCCCGCGCGCGCGCAGCCAGCCGAGCGGCGACTCGGCCGCGTTCACCGTCACCCGCCGGCCTCTGCCCGCCGCACCGGGCAGCGTCCGTTCCACCAACTCCTGCATTCGATCCTCCACCGACAACCTACACACCCTTGCCACAGTGGATTGTTTGTAGGAAAGCAGATAACCGCTACGGTTAGGAGCATGCGATGATTACCGCCATCCGTGAAGTGCGCCGCGCGCGCGGGCTGACGCTGGAGGAGGTCGCGCTCGCCTGCGTGCCACCCACCACCGCGCAGACGATCGGCCGGCTGGAAACCGGCACGCGCACCGTGTCGGTGGCGTGGCTTAATCGCATCGCCGCCGCGCTGGGCGTCGCTGCCGCCGACCTGGTCCGCCTGCCCGAGCGGGCCGAGCTGCCCGTCGCCGCGCTGCTCGACGAACGGGGCGCGCAGGCGCCGCGCGCCGCCGCCACGGTGACGCCGCCCGTGCCCACCGCCGGAATGGTCGCGGTCGCGGTGCGCGCGGCGACCGGCGACTATCGGCCAGGCGACGAACTGTGGTGCGAGATGCTGGCGCCCGACCGCTTCGTGGCTGCGCTCGGCCGCGACGTGCTCGCCCCTGTCGCCGCGGGCCGCTTCGCCTTCGGGCGGCTGGCGGCGGTGCGCGACGACGCGGTCGACCTGCTGCCGCCCGCGGGGGCGCCGGTCACCGTCGCCGCCCCCGCCTGGCTGGCGCGCGCGGTGCGACTGGTGCGCGCGCTCTAGCCGAAGCGGAAACCGGCGCCGCCCTGCTCGCCGTCGTCGCCGCGCTCGCGCCCGGCCAGGACGTTCTCCAGTTCGCCCAGCGTATGCGGCACGTCCAGATGCTGTGCGCCGAGGAACAGCCGCGTGCCCTCCGCCTGCGGCACGGCGTGGGTCAGCTTGTCGATGTCGACCAGCGCGGTGCCGGTGGGAAGGGTCTCGATCTGGACGAAGCGCATGGAATTCTCCTGGCAGGGACGGCATCGCACCCTGCCCTGCGATGCTCAACGCACGGCGCGCGTCGTCGGCGGCGTCACGGTACTGACGACCCGCCGCGGCGGTGCTAGGCGGCGGCGATGACCCGGCTCGCCCTCATCCTCCTGCTCCTCCTCGCCGCCTGCTCGCGCGGGGCGGAGGAGGCGCCGCCCGCGCGCACCGACGGCAACGACCAGGCGGCGATGCAGCGCTCGCTCGACGAACTGACCCTGTCGGTCCGGCTCAAGGCGGCCGAGGCGCGGATCGAGCAGCTGGAACGCCAGGTCGGCGCGTTGGAGGCGACACCCGCCAAGCTGGAGAACCAGCTGCTGCAGCAACGCCTGGAGCAGGTAGAGGCGCGCGCCTATGCCCTTCCCCCGAGCGATGCCGCCTCGACGCCGCCGCGCGCGACCGCCAAGCGCGGCGAACCGACGCCGGCGGCGTCGCCCAGCCCGGCCGCGGGTCGCTTCAACCCCTTCGGGCTCTGAAAGGCACCGCTAGCGCAGTTTCAGGGGGCCGGACACGATCGCCACCGTGGTTTTTCTGCAACGCAGCACGACCGATCGCACACAACGACGGAACCAACTCGATCTTGTCACCGAAGCGACATAATCGGGGAGCAGGGGCGCGAGCATCCGGCACACGGAAGCCGAGAATCGGACAAGCGTCCAAAGGGGAATTTTCGATGCGGAACAATCTGTTCGTCGGCGTGGCCGCGATCGCGATGGTCATGCCCGCGACCGCAATGGCGCAGGAGACGACCACCGTTATCCGGGGCACCGTCACCGCCAACAACGCGCCGGTCGTCGGCGCCGCCGTCACCGTCGTCAACGTGCCGTCGGGCACCACCGTCAACCTCACGACCGACGCGGACGGATCGTTCAACGCCAGCGGCCTGCGCGTCGGCGGCCCCTTCACCGTCACGATCAACGCGCCGGGCTATCCGCAGCGCCAGATCACCGACATCTTCACCGTGACGACGCAGCCCTTCGATCTGCCCGTCGACCTGACCGCCCCCGCCGCCGAAGGCGCCGACGTGGCCGAGGGCGAGGAAATCGTCGTCACCGCGTCGTCGATCGCGGGTGCCGGCACGCGCGGCCTCGGGCCGGCGACCGTGTTGACCGCCGCCGACATCGCCAACGTCGCCTCCGTCAACCGCGACGTGCGCGACCTGATGCGTCGCGATCCGTTCGCCCGCCTCGACTATGCCGAAGGCTCGGGCCGCGCGGTATCGTTCGCCGGCCAGAACGCGCGCTTCAACCGCTTCTCGGTCGACGGCGTGCCGATCACCGACAATTTCGGCCTCAACCCGGACGGCCTGCCGACCCGCCGCAGCCCCGTGCCGCTCGATGCCATCGGCCAGTTCCAGACCAAGGTCGCGCCCTACGACGTGCGCGAGGGCAATTTCCAGGGCGGCGCGATCAACGCCATCCTGAAGTCGGGCACCAACGAATTCCACGGTACCGGCTTCTACTCGCAGACCAACGACGACCTGACCGGCAAGCGCACCAAGGC
Organism: Sphingomonas rubra; assembly: GCF_900115745.1. GTDB lineage: Bacteria > Pseudomonadota > Alphaproteobacteria > Sphingomonadales > Sphingomonadaceae > Sphingomonas > Sphingomonas rubra. The sequence goes on from NZ_FOXP01000005.1 coordinate 93,538, forward strand.
GGGTCCGGGCGTGCCGACCGGCCGCGTCAATCAGCCGAACTTCAAGATCGAGAATTACGGCGTCGAGCTCGCCGGCCCGATCATCAAGGACAAGCTCTTCTTCATGGTCGCGGGCGAGCGCATCCGCGCCGGCACGCCGATCCCCGAGGGCACGCTGGAAAACAATGCCGGCGGCGCGGTGATCGCGCGCGACATCGGCACCGGCTTCCTCAACGACGCGACGGTCAACCAGATCCGCGCAATCGCGCAGTCGCGCTACGGGTATGAGACGGGCGGCATCGTCAACAACTCGCAGGATCGCGACGACCGCGTCGCCGCGCGCTTGGATGCCAACCTGTCGGACACGCAGCGCGCCTCGCTGACGTACCTCTACACCAAGGATTCGATCCAGTTTAACCAGAACTCGTCGGTGACGGGCAGCACGCTGGGTCTGGAGTCGAACGGCTACGTCGCGTCGAACCGACTGCACACCGGCGTGTTCCAGTTGAACAGCGACTGGACCGACGAGTTCTCGACCGAGGTCCGCGCCTTCTACAAGGACTATAAGCGCGGTCAGGACCCGATCCTGGGTCGCGGCTTCGCGCAGTTCCAGGTCTGCACCGCGCCCACCTCCGACCGTAGCAATCCGGGATCGCAGGGCGCCAATGCGTCGACCGCCTGCATCCCTGGCCAGGCGACCGTGTCGTTCGGCCCGGATATCTCGCGCCAGTCGAACGCGCTGACCAGCCGTACCTATGGCGGCCTGTTCCAGGCGCGCCTGACGCGTGACAACCACGACCTGCGCGTGTTCGCCGATTACCAGGACACCAAGATCTTCAACGAGTTCCTGCAGCGTTCGGCCGGCGATTATTATTTCGACTCGATCGCCGATTTCGCTGCCGGCAACGCGCAGCGTCTGCGTTACCAGAACTCGGTCGTCCGCGATGCCAACGGCACGCAGCAGTTCAACCCGACCGATGCCGCCGCGCAGTTCCGTTATCAGTCCTACGCCTTCGGCATCCAGGACAATTGGCGGATCGCGGACTGGTTCACGCTCGATTACGGCGTACGCTACGACATGTATGGCGGTGACAGCCGCCCGGCGCTTAACCAGAACTTCATCAACCGCGTCGGCTTCCCCAACACCGCCTACATTAGCGGTCGCGGCATCATCCAGCCGCGCGTCGGCTTCGAGTTCAAGCCGGTCAACGACCTGTCGGTCCGTGGCGGTGTTGGCATCTTCTCCGGCGGCTCACCGGACGTGTACGTGTCCAACAGCTTCTCCAACACCGGCGTGTTGTCGAACACGGTTGACATCCGCCAGAACAACAACGGCACCTTCAACGTGCCCGGTCAGACCGGCGCTGCGGCGACCACCATCGGTCAGACCGCACTGACCAACGTCAACGGCACGACGATCCCGACGGCCGTCAACAGCTACCTTGGCGGCTCCACCGTTTCGAGCCTTGGCATCGTCAATGCGCTGGACCCGAACTTCAAACTTCCGTCGCAGTGGCGCAGCACATTGTCGTTCGACTATGCACCGGATGCGCTGGGTGGCGTTAACTTCGGCGCCGATTTCTTCTACTCGTCGGTCCGCAATGCGGTGTTCTTCACCGATCGTCGCGTGGTGCCCAACGGTACTTTGACGCCGGACGGTCGCACCCGCTACAACTCGGTGACGGAGTTCGGCGATACCAACTACGACCTGCTGCTGACCAACACGAAGAAGGGCCGCAGCTACATCGCGGTCGCGCGCGTCGATAAGACGTTCGACATCGGCGTGAACGTCGGCGCCAGCTACACCTATCAGGACATCAAGGATCAGACGCCGGCGACCTCGTCGACCGCCAACTCCAACTACGGCAATGGCGCGTTCCTCGATGCCAACGGCGCCGCCTACGGCATCTCCAACGATCAGGTGAAGCACAACATCAAGTACAACCTGACGATCAACCCGCGACTGTTTGGCGACAACAAGTCGACGATCGCGCTGTTCGGCGAGACGCGGATCGGCCGTCCGTACAGCTACACCATGCAGGACGCTTCCAATCAGCGCAGCCCGGTGTTCGGCACCGTCCTGTCGTCGGCGCGTTACCTGCTCTACGTGCCGACCGTGAACGACACGCGCGTCTCGTACGATAGCCCTGCCACGCGCGACGCGTTCGAAGCGCTCATCAACTCGACCAAGCTGAACAAGTATCGCGGCCAGATCGCGCCGCGCAACGTGTTCAACTCGCGTTGGTTCACCAAGGTCGACCTGCACGTCGCGCAGGAACTGCCGACAGGTATCGGTAACTCGAAGGTGGAAGTGTTCGCCGACATCGAGAACATCGGCAACCTGCTCGACAAGGATTGGGGTCAGCTGCGCCAGTACAGCTTCCCCTACACGATCGCCGCGGTGCGCGTGCAGTGCCTCGCGGCCCCGGTCGCGACCGGCACGGCGGCAGGCGGCGTGGTGGTCAACAACTCGAACCAGCCCTGCGCACAGTATCGCTACCTGGCGCCGAACACCGCGCCGACCGACTCGATCTCGTCGCAGCAGTCGCTGTACCAGATCCGCATCGGCGCGCGCTTCAGCTTCTAAGCCGAAGTCCCACGCCACGCCGAACGGCCGTCGCTCCCACGCGGGGGCGGCGGCCTTCGTGCGTTTTGCGCCCGCCCTCCCGCGCGTGTAGAGACGCCTCCCGAACCGATGGCCACGCTCTCCCCCGCCCGCGCGCCGTTCACCGTGCGCCCCTTTTTCGAGAACAAGGCGCGCGCCTTCTGGGCGTTGCAGGCGGTCGGCTGGGGCGGATACCTGCTGCTGCGCGGCGTCGTCGCCATCTCCAACGGCTTCTCGCTCGAGGTCATCATCCCGATCATCGTCGAGGCGATCGTCGGCTACTGCATCACGCTGCTGCTGTCGGCACTCTACGGCTACTGCCGCACGCTCGCCTCGGTCCCCGGCACGCTGCTGGCGATGGCGATGCTGACGCTCTCGACGATCCTCTACGCGACGATCAACGCCTTCTCCTTCTCCTTCATCCAGACGGACGTGCCCGGCATCACGCTGACCGGCGTGATCGGTTTCCTGTTCATCAACTTCGTGGTGCTCGCCGGCTGGTCGGCGCTCTACTATGGCATCAACTTCTTCATCGTGGTCGAGAACCAGATCGACGAGATGCGCGCGCTGGAGCTCCAAGCGTCGTCGGCGCAACTCGCCATGCTGCGTTATCAGCTCAACCCGCATTTCCTGTTCAACACGCTCAACTCGATCTCGACGCTGGTCCTGCTGAAGGAGACGCAGCGCGCCAACGCGATGCTCAGCCGCCTGTCCTCCTTCCTCCGCTACACGCTGGCCAACGAGCCGACCGCGCACGTCACCGTGCTGCAGGAGGTGGAGACGCTGAAGCTGTACCTGGAGATCGAGAAGATGCGCTTCGAGGATCGCCTGCGCCCGGTGTGGGACATCGATCCGCGCGCGGAGAAGGCGCGTCTCCCCTCGCTGCTGCTCCAGCCCCTGGTGGAGAACGCGATCAAATACGCCGTCACCCCGCAGGAGGAAGGGGCCGAGATCTGCGTGCGCGTGCGGCTCGCCGGGGAACGGGTGCAGATCGCCGTATCCGACACCGGCCCGGGCTTGCACGAGGCGCGGCAAAGCGTGAGCCTTTCAACGGGCGTCGGGCTCACCAATATCAGGGAGCGGCTGGCGCAGTCCTTCGGACCCGACCAGCGGTTCGAGACGCGCTCGACGCCTGCTGGCGGTTTCTCGGTCGAGATCGAGATCCCCTTCCAGCTCGAAGACGTGAACAGAGAGGTTCCATGACCATTCGCACCATCCTCGTCGACGACGAGTCGCTCGCCATCCAGGGGCTCGAGCTTCGTCTCCAGGCGCACGAGGACATCGAGATCGTCGATCGCTGCCAGAACGGCCGCGAGGCGATCCGGTCGATCAAGACGCACAAGCCGGACCTGGTCTTTCTCGACATCCAGATGCCCGGCTTCGACGGCTTCTCCGTGGTATCCGGTCTGATGGAGGTGGAGCCGCCGTTGTTCGTGTTCGTCACCGCCTATTCCGACCACGCGCTACGCGCGATCCAGGCCGACGCGGTGAATTACCTGATGAAGCCGGTGGACGAGAGCCAGCTCGCCGACACGGTGGACCGCGTCCGCCAGCGCCTGGCCGAGAAGCGCGCCGTCGAGGAGGCGGATCGGCTGAAGGAGGCGCTGGCCGAGCACGCGCCCGATGCCGCCGCCGACATGGGCGTCGACGCCGCCGCGGGCGGCGACGTCCAGTCGAGCCGGTTCGAGAAGCTCATCAACATCAAGGATCGCGGGCAGATCTTCCGCGTCGACGTCGACACGATCGAGCGGATCGACGCGGCCGGCGATTACATGTGCATCTATACCGGCGACAACACGCTGATCCTGCGCGAGACGATGAAGGATCTGGAGAAGCGCCTCGATCCCCGCCGCTTCCAGCGCATCCACCGTTCGACCATCGTCAACCTCGACCTGGTCAAGCAGGTCAAGCCGCACACCAACGGCGAGTGTTTCCTGGTGCTCGGCTCGGGCGCGCAGGTAAAGGTCAGCCGGTCGTACCGCGACGTGGTGGCGCGCTTCGTCCACTGATCCTCTCGCGTCACCCCGGGCTTGACCCGGGGTCCATGGTTCCGCGAGCGCGCGGGCGGCGGCTCCTGCGGAGGGATGGACCCCGGATCAAGTCCGGGGTGACGATCAAGAGAGCGCTTGCCCACCCGCCCGCCGTGTGCTGTTCTCCTAATACACAGGGGAGAACGAGCATGCGCAAGGCAATCTGGTTGGCCGCCGCGACGGGAGCAGCATTGATGACGACGAACGCGGCGGCACAGGCGGTGTCTTCCGTCCCCCTGATCGAGCGGACCAAATTGTTCGGCAACCCGACGCGCGCGGGCGGGCAGCTGTCGCCCGACGGCAAGTGGCTGGGCTTCATCGCGCCGCGCGACGGGGTGATGAACGTCTGGGTCGCGCCGGTCGACCGGCCGGGCGAGGCACGCCCGCTGACCGCGGAGAAGACGCGGCCGATCCGCTCCTATTTCTGGTCGCCCGACTCGCGCCAGGTGCTGTTCGTCAACGACAAGGGCGGCGACGAGAATTTCCTCCTCTACGGCGTCGACCTCGCCACCGGCACGCAGAAGGCGCTGACCCCGTTCGAGAAGACACGCGTGCAGCTGATCGGCAGTTCCGAGACGATCAAGGACCGCATCCTGGTCGGCGTCAACAACCGCGACCCGCGCTGGCACGACGTGCAGGAGCTGAACCTCGCCACCGGCCAGCTCACACCCGTGTTCCAGAACGACGGCTATGCCGGCTTCGTCGCCGACGACCAGCTGAAGCTCCGCATCGCGGTAAAGAGCCGTCCCGACAGTGGCGTCGATTACTACCGCATCGTCGACGGCAAGGTGGAGGCGCAGCCCTTCACCCGCGTTGATTACGAGGACGCAGGCACCACGTCGCCGCTCGGCTTCACCACCGACGGGCGCACGCTCTACTGGACCGACGCGCGCGGGCGGGACACCGCCGCGCTGCTGGCTCAGGATATGGCGACGGCCAAGTTCACCACGGTCGGCGCCAGCGACCGGGCCGATGTCGGCGGCGGCCTCACCAATCCCCGCTCGGGCAAGGTGGAGGCCTATTCCGTCAATTTCCACCGCAACGAGTACATCCCCGTCGGCGACGCGGTGAAGGCCGACCTCGCCTTCCTGAAGGCGCAGAACAAGGGCGAGTTCTTCGTCGGCACGCGCACCGACGCGGACGACAAGTGGCTGGTCACCTTCGATCCCGTCACCGCGCCCGCCTCCACCTGGCTGTACGACCGTCCCGCGAAGAAGCTGACCGAACTCTACACCAGCCGGCCCGAACTGGTCGGCGCGCCGCTGGTCGCGATGGAGGCGGTCGACATCCCGACGCGCGACGGGCTGTCGATGGTCAGCTACCTGACCAGGCCCAAGGGTGCGACCGGGCCGGTGCCGATGGTGCTGCTGGTCCATGGCGGGCCGTGGGGGCGCGACGGCTACGGCTACAACTCGCTGCACCAGTGGCTCGCCAATCGTGGCTACGCGGTGCTCAGCGCCAATTTCCGCGCCTCGACCGGCTTCGGCAAGAAATTCGTCCAGGCCGGCGACCAGCAATGGGGCCGCAAGATGCACGACGACCTGCTCGACGCGGTCGACTGGGCGGTGAAGCGCGGCGTGACGACCAGGGACAAGGTCGCGATCATGGGCGGCAGCTACGGCGGCTACGCGACGCTCGCCGGGCTGACGATGACGCCGGACGCCTTCGCCTGCGGCGTCGACATCGTCGGCCCGTCGAACCTGTTCACCTTGCTCAAGACGATCCCGCCCTATTGGGAGGCGGGCAAGCAGCAGATGTACCGCCGCATGGGCGATCCCGGTACGGCCGAGGGGCAGGCGCTGCTGAAGGAGCGCAGCCCGCTCACCTATGCCGACAGGATCACCAAACCGCTGCTGATCGGCCAGGGCGCCAACGATCCGCGCGTCAACGTGGCGGAGAGCGACCAGATCGTGGCGGCGATGCAGGCCAAGAACATCCCCGTCACCTACGTCGTCTTCCCCGACGAGGGTCACGGCTTCGCGCGCCCCGCCAACAACATCGCGTTCAACGCGGTGACGGAGAATTTCCTGGCGAAATGCCTGGGCGGCCGCGCCGAGCCGGTCGGCGACGCCCTCGCCGCCTCCACCGCGCAGGTGAAGGCGGGCGAGGTCGCCGGCGGCGCGGCGGAAGCGACCGGCAACTAGGCGGCGCTTTCCTGGAATGCGCGTTCCTGCCGTGCGGAACCTCGCCCTTCCCCGTCCGCTACTCCACCGGCAGCGCCGCGCGCGTCTCCTCGCGGCGGCGGACATGCTCGCGCCAGACGATGTAAAGCCCGCTGGCGACGATCACCGGCGCGCCGATCCAGGTGCTGCTTCCCGGCAGCGACCCGAACAGCCACCAGCCGAACGCCGTCGCCCACAGCAGCGCGGAATAGTCGAACGGCACCACCAGCGACACCGCGCCGCGGCGCAGCGAGGCGGTCATCGCCAACTGCGCCGCCCCGCCGAACAGCCCGATGCCGACCAGCAGCGCCCAGGTCGCCGGCGCGTGTCCCTGCGCGGAAAAGGCGTAACCGATCCCCAGCGGCACCAGCGACAGGACGGAGAACCACCACACCGTGGTCTGCGCCCGCTCCGTTCGGCCGATCTGGCGCAGCAGGATGAACACCACGGAGGTCAGCAGCGCCGCCGCGATCCCGTAGGCGGCGCCGCGCGCGGGAATGGCGTGGCCGCCCGGCTGCACCACGATCAGCACGCCGACGAAGCCCAGCGCCACCGCCGACCAGCGACGCGCGCCGGTCGGCTCGCCCAGCACCAGCGCACCGAGCACGGTGGCGAAGATCGGCGTGGTGAACGCGATCGTCGTCGCCTCCGCCAGCGGCAGCGCGAGCAGCGCGGCGAAGGTCAGCGCCATGCTGGTCACGCCGACCACCGCGCGGCTGATATGCGCGCCGATCCGCGCGGTACGGATGGTGGCGAGCCCCGGCCCGGCCGCGATCACCGCCGTCACCAGCACCGCCGCCCCCGCCTGGCGGAAGAACAGCAACTCGCCGAATGCGGCGCCCCGCGCCTCCGCCAGCTTGATCCCGGCGTTCATGCACGCGAACAGCACCACCGAGAGCAGGCGCAGCCCGATGGCGGGCAAGAGGCGGTCGTTGGTCACGCCGGACGCCCTAGCGATCCCACGCCGCCCCGCCCAGCCGCGCATGACCGCCTTTGATCGCAGGTTCTTAACCCTAAACGAAGACAATCGGTGCGACTGGGGTCCGTCATGCCGATCCACCGATACCGCGCGAATGATAGCAATGACTCGTGATGCGTACCCCTCGCCCAGCGGCCGAGCCGGTCCACCATCCGACCAGCGGGGAGTGGGGTCGATGATCCGCCACGGCGTCCCCGCGGGTGTCGGACCTCGACCTGGAGCGATCGATCGAGCGGACAGCCTGGCCGCGTTCGACGACAGCTACTGCCGCGCCGCCTGGATCGCGGTCTGCCGGTCGCAGGCGGTGGTCGAGTTCGACATGACCGGCGTCATCAGCTGGGCGAACGACGGTTTCCTGTCGCTGGTCGGCTACCGGCTCGACGAGATCGTCGGCCGGCACCATCAAATCCTCTGCCACCGCGACTACGTCGCCACGCCCGCCTATCAGGCGTTCTGGCGCAAGCTGGCCGCGGGCGAGTTCGACGCCGGCGAGTATCCCCGCCGCCGCGCCGACGGCAGCGAGATCTGGCTGCAGGCGACCTACAACCCGATCTTCGACGCGGACGGCGTCGCCCGCCGCGTGCTGAAGGTGGCGACCGACGTCACCCGCCAGGTCCAGCTGGAGCGGCAGGTCAAGCTCCACCTGGAGGAGGCGACCTCCTATCAGGCGACGCTGCAGGATCGCGGCGCCGCGCTGCACCGCTCCGTGCAGGCGCTGGCCGAGATCGTCGGCTACATCTCGCGCATCGCCGACGAGAGCAAGCTGCTCGCCCTCAACGCCAGCATCGAGGCGGCGCGATCGGGCGAGGCGGGGCGCGGCTTCGCGGTGGTCGCGGGCGAGGTGCGCAAGCTCGCCGACGACACCCGCGCCGCGACCCGCCGGGCAAGCGAGCTGATCCTCGCCGAGGGCACCGATCTGGCGGCTTAGGCCAGGACGGTCGAACGCGGGCCGGTGCCGCCGAAATGCGCCTTCGGCGCATTTCCAAACCGACTTTCAGCCTCGCCAGTCCCCCGCGGCTGCCATCCACAGCGCCACTGCGGCGGCAGCGGCCGTATCGGCGCGCAGGATGCGGGGGCCGAGCGACACGCCGACCGCGCTCGCATGGGCGCGAACCAGATCGCGCTCCTCCGCGTCGAAGCCGCCTTCCGGCCCGATCAGGATCGCCGCCGGGCCGGGCGCTCCCGCCATCGCCCCCAGCGCGGGCGCGCCGCCGGCCTCGTCGGCGAAGAACAGCGTCCGCTCCGCCGGCCAGTCGCGCAGCAGCGCCGGCAGCTTCACCGGATCGGCGAGTTGGGGCAGCGCGGTGCGGTCGCACTGTTCGGCCGCCTCGATCATGTGCGCGCGCAGCCGGTCGGTGTTCGGCTTGTCGACCACCGTGCGGCGGGTGACGACGGGGACCAGGCGATCGACCCCCAGCTCGCACGCCTTCTCCGCCAGCCAGTCGACCCGGCCTTTCTTCAGCGGCGCCGCGCACAGCCACAGGTCGGGAACGGCCTCGCGCGGGCGCAGCAGGCCGGTCACCTCCACCGTCAGGTCGCGCTTGCCGGCGGCGGCGACCGTGGCGAGCCACTCGCCCGTGCGATCGTCGAACAGCTTCACCGGATCGCCGGGCTTCAGCCGCATGACCTGGAGCAGATAGTGCGCCGGCGGCCCGTCGATCCGGCGCGCGCCGGGCCCCAGCGGCTCGTCGACGAACAGCCGCGGCGTCGATTGCGGCGGCCAGGCGGGGGTCGCCGCCATCAGCGACGCCGCCGGCGCAGCACCGCGCGCGCGAGATAGACGACGAGCACCAGCGCCGCCGCCGCGAACAGCGCCATTCCCGCCACCGCGCCGACCACGCGCGCGATCGCCCAGAACAGCGCCTCGACGAAGCGGCCGACCGCGACGGAAAGGCCGATCATGAGGGGGAGACTTCGCGCATTCCCGCAGCGATACCGCGAGTGGCTTCCCGCGCCAAACGTGGTTTTGTAGGGCGGCCGCGCGACCCTCAGGAACAAGCATGACCGTCATCACTCCCGACAGCGAGCATCGCGGCCTCGTCCGGCACCTGCCCGCGCGCGTCCGCGGCCTGGCGCTGCTCGCCCGGTTCGACCGGCCGATCGGCTGGTGGCTGCTGTTCTGGCCCGGCGCCTGGGCGGTCGCGCTCGCCGGTCAGGCGGTGGAGCGGTGGAGCCTGATTCTGTGGCTGCTGCTCGGCGCGGTCGCGATGCGCGGCGCCGGCTGCGTCTACAACGACATCGTCGACCGCGACCTCGATGCCAGGGTCGCGCGCACGGCGGCGCGGCCGATCCCCGCCGGGCTGGTGTCGGTCCGGGCCGCCTGGATCTGGCTCGTCTGCCTCAGCCTGGTCGGCCTGGTCGTGCTCGTTCAACTGGCGCCGCTCGCCGCGATCGTCTCGCTGGCCAGCCTGGCGCTGGTCGCCGCCTACCCGTTCATGAAGCGGATCACCTGGTGGCCGCAGGCGTGGCTCGGCCTCGTCTTCTCCTGGGCGGCGCCGGTCGGCTGGGCGGAGGCGACGGGCACGCTGTCGGCGCCTTTGTGGTGGCTCTACGCCGGCTCGGTTGCCTGGGTGATCGGCTACGACACGATCTACGCCTGCCAGGATCGCGAGGACGATGCGCTGATCGGCGTCCGCTCCTCGGCCCTGCGCATGGGGTCGCACGTCCGCGCCGGCGTCGCCGCGCTCTACGCACTGGCGCTGGCGCTATGGGCCGCCGCCGTCTGGACCGTCCGCCCCGACCCGCTCGCCCTCGCCGCGCTCCTCCCCGCCGCGCTCCACCTCGGCTGGCAAGCGGCGACGCTCCACCCGGACGACGGCGCCGGCACCCTCCGCCGCTTCCGCGCCAACCGCTTCACCGGCCTCCTCCTCTTCCTCGGCTTCCTCGTCGTTGGCGCGAGTTAGATTTTCGCGCGAAGACGCGAAGACGCGAAGAGGTCGCTCCCGCCGCGCAGCGGCCCTCGTCACTTACCGGCCGATCGGGCCACGCGTCCGGCCGAGCACCCGACCTCTTCGCGCCTTCGCGTCTTCGCGTGAACCATCCGTCCGCTCGGTTGCGCGCACCCCCCGCCCCACCTACGTGCCACCCATGCTGAACACCGACCAAGCCCGCACCCGCGCCGCCGACATCGTGGCGCGTGCGATGGCGGCGGGGGCCGACGCGGCGGACGCGGTGTTCGCCGCCGACGCGTCGCTGGAGGTGTCCGTGCGCCTCGGCAAGCTGGAGGATGTCGGCCGTTCCGAAGGATCGGACCTCGGCCTGCGCGTCTTCGTCGGCCGCCGCTCGGCCAGCGTGTCGACCTCCGACCCGTCCGACGCCGCGCTCGCCACGCTGGTCGAGCGCGCGGTGGCGATGGCGCGCGAGGCGCCGGAGGACGAGTGGGCCGGCCTCGCCCCCGCCGATCGCCTGCTGCGCGGCGACCCGCCGCTGCTCAACCTGGCCGACCACGACGATCCCGCCCCGCAGGCGCTGCGCGACGCCGCCCTCGCCGCCGAGGATGCCGCGCTCGCCGTGCCCGGCGTCAGCAACAGCGAGGGCGCCGGTGCCAGCGCGTCGCGCTCGGTCTGGGCGCTCGCCACCTCCACGGGCTTCGCCGGCGCCTACGAGGCGACCGGCTTTGGCCTGTCGGCGAGCGTGCTGGCCGGCGGCGAGGGCGCGATGCAGCGCGACTATGCCCACCACGCCACGCGGCTGCGCCGCTTGCTCGACGATCCCGCCATGATCGGCCGGCTGGCGGGCGAGCGCGCCGTCGCCCGCGTCAACCCCGGCCGTCTGCCGAGCGGCCCCATGCCCGTCGTCTTCGACCCGCGCGTCGGCGCCTCCCTCCTCGGTCACCTGATCGGCGCGATCGGCGGCGGCGCGATCGCGCGGCGGACGAGCTTCCTGCTCGACGCGCTCGGCACCCCCATCCTGCCGCCCGGCCTGTCGGTACGCGACGATCCGCACCGCCCGCACGGCCTGCGCTCGCGCCCCTTCGACGGCGAGGGCCTGCCCGTCTCCGCCACTGCCATCGTCGAGGAGGGCGTGTTGCAGACATGGCTGCTCGATTCCGCCGCCGCCCGCCAGCTCGGCCTCTCGCCCACCGGCCACGCCGCGCGCGGTGTCGGCGGCGCTCCCGGCGTCTCCACCGCCAACCTCCATCTCGACGGCGGCCACGTGGCCGTAGAAACGCTCCTCGCCGAGGCGGAGGGCGGCGTCTACGTCACCGAACTCATGGGCCAGGGCGTCAACGGCATCACCGGCGACTACAGCCGCGGCGCCGCCGGTTTCCGCATCCAGGACGGCCGCCTCGGCGCCCCCGTCGCCGAGTTCACGATCGCCGGCAATTTGCGCGACATGCTGCTGAACCTGACCGCCGCCGACGATCTGCAATTCCGCCAGGGCACCAACGTCCCCACCCTCCGCGTCGACGGCATGACGGTCGCGAGTGGCTGACGCTTCCCTGCTGGAGCCGCCCCTCCTTCAAGCGGTCGCGGGCGTCGCACGCGAGGCGGGGCAGATGGCGCTCGCCCGCTGGCGCACCGACTTCCGCCGCTGGGAGAAGGAGGAGGGCAGCCCGGTGTGCGAGGTCGACCTGGACGTCGACCGCATGCTCCACGCCCGCCTCACCGCGCTCCTCCCCGATGCCGGCTGGCTGTCGGAGGAGACCGCCGACGCGCCCGAACGCCTGTCCCGCGCGCGCGTCTGGGTGGTCGACCCGATCGACGGCACGCGCGACTATATCCGCGGCCGGGAAGGCTGGTGCGTGTCGGTCGCCCTGGTCGAGCACGGCCGCCCCATCCTCGCCGTGCTCGACGCCCCCGCCCGGCGCGAGGCATGGATCGCCGTCGCCGGTCGCGGCGCCTGCCGCAACGGCGTCCCCCTCGCCGCCGGCTCCCGCACCGACCTGGTCGGCGCCCGCGTCCCCGCCGACACCCTCCCCAAGGCGGAGCGCGACGTCGTCGCCGTCGCCAAGCCCAACTCCATCGCGCTGCGCATCGCCATGGTCGCCGCCGACGAGGCCGACCTCGTCGCGACCCGCCGCTGGGGCAACGAGTGGGACATCGCCGCCGCCGTCCTGATCGCCAGCGAGGCGGGCGCCGGCGTCACTGACGCGCTGGGGGCACCCCTCGCCTTCAACCAGCCCGATCCCAAAGCCTTCGGCCTCCTCGTCGCCGCCCCCGGCATCCACGCGGCGGCGATGGCGCGACTGGGTGGCCGGTAGCACCACCGCCCGCCGCTGCCCTACAAGCCCCGGCTCCGATACGACCCACCACCTTGCAACTTGCTGATGGAAGTTAGCCTGAACTTCATCGCTTGCAGCGCCGTGCGCGAGGCCCCTATCCCGCCTCATCGGCCGCGCGTAAGGCGCCGCACATGACGACCAAGACCGACTCCCCCATGAGCTCGCCGATCATCGAGTCGCGCGACCAGCTGATCGAGAGCTTCGCGCGCGGCGAAAAGCCCGCCGACCGCTGGCGCATCGGCACCGAGCACGAGAAGTTCGTCTACTCCACCGCCGATCACCACGCCCCCTCCTACGAGGAGGCGGGCGGCATTCGCGACCTGCTCGCCGACCTCACCCGCCACGGCTGGCGCCCGGTCGAGGAAACCACCGATCGCGGCACCAACGTCATCGCCCTGACCGGCGCCGATGGCAGCGTCAGCCTGGAGCCCGCCGGCCAGTTCGAGCTGTCGGGCGCCCCGCTCGACAACCTCCACCAGACCTGCGCCGAGACCGGCCGCCACCTCGCCCAGGTCAAGGAAGCGGGCGACCGCCTCGGCCTCGGCTTCCTCGGCCTCGGCATGTGGCCCGACAAGACGCGCGCCGAGCTGCCGATCATGCCCAAGGGCCGCTACGACATCATGCGCCGCCACATGCCGCGCGTCGGGTCGATGGGCCTCGACATGATGCTGCGCACCTGCACCATCCAGGTGAACCTCGACTATGCGAGCGAGGCGGACATGGCGCAGAAGTTCCGCGTCGGCCTGGCGCTGCAACCGCTCGCCACCGCGCTCTTCGCCAACTCACCGTTCACGGAAGGCAAGCCTAACGGCATGCTCTCCTATCGCAGCCATATCTGGTCGGACACCGATCCGGCGCGCACCGGCATGCTGCCCTTCGTGTTCGAGGACGGCTTCGGCTACGAGCGCTACGCCGACTACATGCTCGATGTGCCGATGTACTTCGTCTACCGCAATGGCCGCTATGTTGACGCCGCGGGCCACTCCTTCCGGGACTTCCTACGCGGCGACCTGTCCGTCCTGCCCGGCGAGAAGCCGACGCTCGACGACTGGACCGACCATCTCTCCACCGCCTTCCCCGAGGTGCGGCTCAAGACGTTCCTGGAGATGCGCGGCGCCGACGGCGGTCCGTGGAGTCGCATCTGCGCGCTGCCCGCGCTCTGGGTCGGCCTCCTCTACGACCAGGCCGCGCTCGACGCCGCCTGGGATCTCGTCAAGGACTGGTCGATCGAGGACCGCCAGGCCCTGCGCGATCAGGTGCCCGCCCGCGGCCTCGACGCACCGCTCCCCGGCGGCGGGCGTTTACGCGACATCGCGCCCCAAGTGCTCGACATCGCCCATGCCGGCCTCGCGGCGCGCGCCCGCCTCAACGGCGCCGGCGAGAACGAGACCGGCTTCCTCGATCCCCTGCGCGAGGTCGTTCGCCGCGGCACCACGCCAGCGGAGGTGCTGCTGGCCGAATATCACGGCGCATGGGCGGGCGACGTGTCCCGCGTCTACGCCGAGGCGAGCTTCTGATCGCCTGAACCATTGCGCGCTGCCCCGTGTCCCGCTACCCAGAGGGCACACGCGGGTGTAGCTCAATGGTAGAGCAGAAGCCTTCCAAGCTTACGACGAGGGTTCGATTCCCTTCACCCGCTCCAGCTTTCGCAGCGGATCAGCGAGGCTGATCCGTAAAAAGCGAAAGCGCGGCCGGCGCCGCAATGCGGCGACCGACAGCGTGGCTTCGCCACGACGCCCCTTCTTCAAGCCCCCCACTCAGACCCCTCCGGATCAGGATAAAAGTCCTCGTCCATGGGCTTCGACGCCTCCCGCCCCACCGGCAACGTCGGCACCCCGCCCCCGAAGCGCACCCGCACGTACGCGGCCGTGTCTCCCATTCCCTGGAACACCGCCGCCACCTCCTCGCCCGCGCGCAACCGCGCCCCGATCCACGGCGCCCGCTCGGCGGTAAGATACCCCAGCTGCACCCCGCGGATCGAGAACACCGCCACCGCGTGGGGATCGTGCGGATTTTTCGGCTCCGGCACCAGCGACACCGCCTCGCCCGGCACGCAGAGCAGCAGCTCGTACCGCCGATTGCTCCGGCTGCGATCGGGATTGGGGAAATCGATCCCGACGACGGCGAGGGTCAGCTCCTGCACCCCCGTCTTCTAGCGAAGATCGAGGTCGGCGGCTGCATCGGTCGAAGGGATGGTGGACAGGGCTGGATTCGAACCAGCGTACGCTTGCACGGGCAGATTTACAGTCTGCTGCCTTTAACCACTCGGCCACCTGTCCAGATGGTCGCTGTTGGGCGAGGCGGCTCCATGGCGAAGCCGTCCGCCCCTGTCAACGCCGCTGTCAACGCCGCTTGCATGAAGAGGGTGCGGCGCATAGCAGCCGCCCATGCGCATCATCCTCTCCCTCTCCGCGCCGGCGGCCCGCTGATGGCGCGCCGCGGCCATCGTCCGTCGAGCGGCGGCACCGCGCAGCGCCCGCGCTTCTGGGGCCGCCACGCCGTCGCCGCCGCGCTCGCCAATCCCGAGCGGGTCGTGCGCAAGATGTGGCTGACGCGCGAGGCGGCGGCGCAGCTCGACGTGCCCGCGACCATGCAGGTCACCTACGCCGACGCCGCCGACCTCGGGAAACTCGTCCCCGCCGACGCGCCCCACCAGGGCGCGATCGCCGAGGTCGAGCCGCTGGAGGACATGTGGCTCGCCGACCTGCTGGCCCAGGGCAAGGAGGACACGCGCCCGCTGATCGTCCTCGACCAGGTCACAGATCCGCACAATGTCGGCGCGATTCTGCGCTCCGCCGCCGCGTTCGACGCGCTCGGCATCGTCACGCAGGACCGCCACGCACCGCCTGAATCGGGCACGGTCGCGCGCGCCGCGAGCGGAGCGCTGGAGACCGTACCGTGGATTCGCGTCGTCAATCTCGCCCGCGCACTGGAGGAGATCGCCGAAGCGGGCTTCTGGCGCATCGGCCTGACCGGCCACGCGGAGAAGACGCTGGCGGAGACGATGGGCAGCCAGCGCGTCTGCATCGTGCTCGGCGCCGAGGGCGAGGGGATGCGCCAGAACACGGAGGCGCACTGCGACGAACTCGCACGCCTGCCGATCTCCGACAAGGTGGAGAGCCTCAACGTTTCCAACGCCGCCGCGGTGGCGCTCTACGCGGCCGCGGCGCGGGGCTGAAGACGCCGACCACCACTGTCACCCCGGCCTCGTGCCGGGGTCCAGGGTCAAGCAGCGCCGCCGCTCGTCGCGCTGGATGCCAGGACGAGACTCTCCTGAGCTTCGCCGAAGGGTCCGGCATGACGATGGAGAGGGTGGCGTTGGCGGACCATGTGCTGAACGCCGCCGGCAAAGCCGTCGTCGGACGGGTTCGGCCGGGGCCGACTCGCCGGCCGTGCCGGGCGCTCGCTGGCGCGACCGGCGCCGTCGCTGCGCCGACGCGCCTCCGCCGGTCAGTCCTCCGCCGCGATCCTCACCCGCATGCCGTCCAGCGCCGGCCCGAACGGCACCTGGCACGACAACCGCGAGGTCGCGTCGCGATCGGCGGTGGAGTCGAGCAGGTCGTCCTCGTCCGGTCCCATCGGCGGCAGCAGCCCAACGAACGCCGGATCGACGTGGACGTGGCAGGTCGCGCAGCTGCAACAGCCGCCGCACAGCGCCAGCAGCTCGTCGATGCCGCCGTCGCGGATCACCTCCATCACCGACAGCCCGGCCTCGCCGGTGAGCTGGCGTTCTTCCCCTTCGCGCGTGGTGACGATAAGCGTAGGCATGGTGCAATCTCCTGATCCTGCGCGCCGCCATGGCGACCGCGCCGCGGCGGATCAAGCCGGTGGCCATGCATGGGCCTGAGCGCCGAGCGCCTCCGCGCCGATCTCGACGCGCTCGCCGCGATCGAGCCCGCCTTCGCCGCCGCGATCGACCGCGTCGGCTACCCCGCGCCGCGCATCCGTGAAACCGGCTACGCCACGCTGCTGCGCACCATCCTCGGCCAACAGGTCAGCGTCGCCTCCGCCGACGCCGTCTGGCGCCGGCTCGACGCCACGATCGGCGGTGCCGCGAACCCCGCCGCGATGGAGGCCGCTACCGACGACCAGCTCCGCGCCGCCGGCCTGTCGCGCCAGAAGGCGGGCTACGCGCGCAGCCTGGCCGACGAGGTGACGAGCGGCCGCCTGCCCCTCGCCGCGCTGCCCACCGACGACGAGGAGGCGGTCGCCGCCCTCGTCCGCGTGAAGGGCATCGGTCGCTGGTCGGCGGAGGTCTACCTGCTGTTCGCCGAAGGGCGCGCCGACATCTGGCCCGCCGGCGACCTCGCCGTCCAGATCGAGGTCGGCCGCATCCTCGGCCACGACGCGCGCCCGTCGGAGCAGCTGGTCCGCGCGCTGGCGGAACCGTGGCGCCCCTATCGCGGCGCGGCGGCAATCTTCACCTGGCACCATTACGGCGCCGGCGCCGACGCGGCGCCGGTATGACCACGCAGCGCGAGAAAATGCTGGCGGGCGAATTATACCTTGCCGACGATCCCGAGCTGGCTGCGGCCTAGGCGCGCGCGCAGGCGATCCTCGCCCGCTTCAACGCCACCCGCGGCGACGAGATCGCGACATTGACCGGCCTGCTCGCCGAACTGGTCGGCCACCTCGGCGAGGGCGCGATCGTCAAGCCGTCGCTGCGCTGCGACTACGGCACCAACATCCGCATCGGCGCGCGCACCTTTATCAACTACGATTGCGTCCTGCTCGACTGCAACACCATCAAGATCGGGGCCGAGGTCCGAATCGCGCCCGGCGTCCACATCTACACCGCCACTCACCCGCTCGATGCCGCTACGAGGCGCTCGGGGCTGGAATCCGCGCTTCCCGTCACGATCGGCGATGGCGCGTGGCTCGGCGGCCGGTCGGTGATCTGCCCCGGCGTCACCATCGGCGAGAACACCGTGGTGGGCGCGGGCAGCGTCGTGACCAGGGATCTGCCCGCGGGAGTGCTGGCCGTCGGCAATCCCTGTCGCATCGTACGCGACCTGTAAGGTTCAGCGCGCCGGGCGCCACTTCTGCGTGCGGCAGAAGAAGGCGATGCAGCCCTGCACCTTCAGGCTGCCGTCGGCCTCGCGCTTCAGGATCGACTTGTACGTCTTGCCCGACTTCGGATCGTAGATGCGCCCGCGCCAGTCGCTGCCGGCATCCGTGAAGCCGGTCAGGATCGTCAGCCCCTCCAGCGGCCGGTTGCGCAACGCCTCGTCGGGGTTGTTGCGGTCGACCGGCGGCCCGGACGGCGGCCCTTTCAGGAGCTTGGTGATCCGCCCGCACACCGCGTTGCCGCACGCGCCGATCGTCACCACCGCGTTGCCCTCCTCGGTCAGCCAGCGTCCGGCGACCGGCGTGGCGGCATGGGCGGGGCCGGCGAGCAGCACGGCGGCGGGGGCGAGAGCGAGCATGATGGAGCGCATGCCACCTTCCTGCCGCTCCACCCGGATCAAGGCAAGCGCGCTTGTCCGCCGCCGCCCCATCCGGCAGGACGGCCGCCGATGAACGCGCCCCCTTCCACGACCGACGTGCCCCCCGCCGACTTCACCCGCTCGCTCGCCGAGAGCCATCGCAGCATCGCGCTGCCGGTCGGCGCGGGCTTCTGGCGGCGGCTGTTCGCCTTTGCCGGGCCCGGCTACCTCGTCGCCGTCGGCTATATGGACCCCGGCAATTGGGCGACCGACATCGCCGGCGGCTCGGCCTTCGGCTACGCGCTGCTGTCGGTCGTGCTGCTGTCCAACCTGATGGCGATCGTCCTCCAGGCGCTGTCGGCGCGGCTCGGCGTCGCGTCGGGGCTCGACCTAGCGCAGGCGTGCCGGGCTAACTACTCGAAGCCCGTCACGATCGTCCTGTGGCTGCTGTGCG
The DNA here is from genome assembly GCF_900115745.1 of Sphingomonas rubra. GTDB lineage: Bacteria > Pseudomonadota > Alphaproteobacteria > Sphingomonadales > Sphingomonadaceae > Sphingomonas > Sphingomonas rubra. Next base: position 112,397 of record NZ_FOXP01000005.1, read on the forward strand.
AGATCGCGATCATCGCCTGCGACCTGGCGGAGGTGCTCGGCACCGCCATCGCGCTGAAGCTGCTGTTCGGCCTGCCGCTCACCTGGGGCGTCGTCGTCACCGCGGTGGACGTGTTCCTGATCCTCGCGCTCCAGCGGTTCGGCTTCCGCAAGCTGGAGGCGTTCATCGTCGCGCTGCTGCTGGTGATCGCCGGCTGCTTCGTGTTCGAACTCACCCTCGCCCGGCCGGACATGGGCGGCGTGCTGCGCGGGCTGGTGCCGACGACCGACATCCTGACCAACCCGGCGATGCTCTACATCGCCATCGGCATCCTCGGCGCGACGGTGATGCCGCACAACCTCTACCTCCACTCCTCGATCGTCCAGACCCGCGCCTTCGGCCAGGACGCCGCGGGCAAGCGCGAGGCGGCCAAGATGGCGACGATCGACGGCACCGTCGCGCTCGGCCTCGCCTTCTTCATCAACGCCGCGATCCTGATCCTGGCGGCCGCCACCTTCCACACCGCCGGCCGCACCGACGTGGCCGAGATCGACGAGGCGTACCGCCTGCTCGCCCCCTCGCTGGGCGTCGGCGCGGCCAGCATCGTGTTCGCGGTGGCGCTGCTCGCCTCGGGCCAGAACTCCACCATCACCGGCACGCTCGCCGGGCAGATCGTGATGGAGGGCTTTCTCCACCTCCGCCTGCCCGTCTGGGCGCGGCGTCTCGTCACCCGCGCGCTCGCCATCATCCCCGCGGTGATCGTCGTCGGAGCCGCCGGCGACGCGGGCGCGACCCGGCTGCTGGTGCTCAGCCAAGTCATCCTGTCGCTCCAGCTGCCCTTCGCGGTGGTGCCGCTAGTCCGCTTCACCGGCAGCAAGGCGATCATGGGCGACCTCGCCAGCCCCGCCTGGCTCCGCGCCCTCGCCTGGACGATCGCCGCCGTCATCATCGGCCTCAACGCGACGTTGCTCTGGGGCATGCTGTAACGCACCGTCATGCCGGGCCCGTCCCGGCATCCAGGGTCACCGATCGATGCGCTGCTTGGCTGTGGACGCCGGGACGAGCCCGGCGTGACGGAGACACATACGTATGACCGCGTGACATCCGCCCCCGCGCCATTAGGGTCCGCTCCTCCCGCGAACTGATCCGGATCACAGCTTGGCCACCTCGCTCTCCGCCGCCCCCGTCCAGCCGAACAAGCTCGCCGAGGAGATCATCGACACGCTGGTCCACCGCATCGGCAAGGACCAGAAGGCCGCCCGCCCGCACGACTGGCTCGCCGCGACCATCCTCACCGTCCGCAACGACATCGTCGAGAAGTGGATGGATTCCACCCGCGACGCCCATGCCAAGGGCGCCAAGCGCGTCTATTATCTGAGCCTCGAATTCCTGATCGGCCGCCTGCTCCGCGACGCCCTGTCCAACCTGCGCCAGACCAGGGACGTGGCGGCGGCGCTGGAGACGCTCGGCGTCGACCTCGCGCAGATCGAGGAGATCGAGCCCGACGCCGCGCTCGGCAATGGCGGCCTGGGGCGCCTTGCAGCCTGCTTCATGGAGTCGCTCGCCAGCCTCGATCTGCCCGCCTACGGCTACGGCATCCGCTACGTGAACGGCATGTTCCGCCAGCGGATCGACGACGGCTTCCAGGTCGAGCTGCCCGAGAACTGGCTCCAATACGGCAACCCGTGGGAGTTCGAGCGCCGCGAGAGCAAATATTTCATCGGCTTCGGCGGCGAGGTCGTCGGCACCGAGACCGGCCACGTCCACTGGAAGGCGGGGGAAGGCGTCGAGGCGGTCGCGGTCGACACGCCCATGGTCGGCTGGCGCGGCAAGCGCGTCAACACGCTTCGCCTCTGGACCGCGCGCTCGCTCGATCCGCTCCAGCTCGACCGCTTCAACGCCGGCGATTTCGAGGGCGCGCTCCAGGGGCAGACGCGCGCCGACACGCTGGTCCGCGTCCTCTATCCCAACGACTCCACCGCCGCCGGCCAGGAACTCCGCCTGCGCCAGGAATATTTCTTCTCCTCCGCCTCGATCCAGGACATCGTCCGCCGCCATCTCCAATATGACGGCGACATCCGCACGCTGCCGACCAAGGCCGCGATCCAGCTCAACGACACCCATCCCGCGGTCGCCGTCGCCGAGCTGATGCGCCTGCTCGTCGACCATCACGATCTCGGCTTCGACGAGGCGTGGGACATCACCCGCGCCACCTTCGGCTACACCAACCACACGCTGCTGCCCGAGGCGCTGGAGAGCTGGCCGCTTCCCCTGTTCGAGCGGCTGCTGCCGCGCCACATGCAGCTCGTCTACGCGATCAACGCCAAGCTGCTGCGCGAGGCCAAGGCCAAGGGCGCCGACGAGGCCGCGATCAAGGCGATCAGCCTGATCGACGAGGGCGGCGAGCGTCGCGTCCGCATGGCCAACCTCGCCTTTGCCGGGTCGCACAGCGTCAACGGCGTCGCCGCGCTCCACACCGACCTGATGAAGCAGACGGTGTTCCGCGACCTGCACGCTCTCTATCCCGAGCGCATCAACAACAAGACCAACGGCATCACCCCGCGCCGCTGGCTCCAGGAGGCGAACCCAGGCCTGGCCTCGCTGATCGAGGAGGCGATCGGCCCCGGCTTCCGTGACGATGCTGCCGAGCTGGCGAAGCTCGACGCGCACGCCGACGACGACGCCTTCCAGCAGAAGTTCGCCGCCGTGAAGCGCGCCAACAAGGTCGCCCTGACGCAGTATCTCAGGGCCGAGATGGGCCTGCGCCTCGATCCCGACGCCATGTTCGACGTGCAGATCAAGCGCATCCACGAGTACAAGCGCCAGCTGCTCAACATCATCGAGACGGTCGCCCTCTACGACCAGATCAGGAGCCATCCGGAGCGCGAATGGGTGCCGCGCGTCAAGCTGTTCGCCGGCAAGGCCGCGTCGAGCTACGTCAACGCCAAGCTCATCATCAAGCTCGCCGGCGACGTCGCCCGCCGCATCAACGCCGACCCCGCGATCGGCGGCCTTCTCAAGGTCGCCTTCGTCCCGAACTACAACGTGTCGCTGGCCGAGAAGATCATCCCGGCGGCCAACCTGTCGGAACAGATCTCCACCGCCGGCATGGAGGCCTCGGGCACCGGCAACATGAAGTTCGCATTGAACGGCGCCCTCACCATCGGCACGCTCGACGGCGCCAACGTCGAGATCCGGGACCATGTCGGCGAGGACAATATCGTCATCTTCGGCATGACCGCGGACGAGGTCGCGCAAGCCCGCGCCGACGGCTACCGTCCCCGCGACATCATCGATCGCTCGCCCGAACTCGGCCAGGCGCTGTCGGCGATCGCCTCGGGCGTGTTCTCGCCCGACGATCCCGATCGCTACAAGGGGCTGATCGGCGGCCTCTACGACACCGACCATTTCATGCTCGCCGCCGATTTCGACGCCTATGCCGCCGCCCAGCGCGAGGTCGACCGGCGCTGGCACGACGCCGCGCAGTGGAATGCGACCGCGATCCGGAACGTCGCCCGCGTGGGATGGTTCTCGTCGGATCGTACTATCGCCGAGTACGCGAAGGATATCTGGGGAGTCCTGTGAAGCCATCTCGTGACGCCATCTCCGCCCTGCTCGAAGGGCGTCACGACGATCCCTTCTCGCTCCTGGGCGTCTTCCCCGGTCCCACCGGATCGTTCGCCCGCACCTGGATACCGGGCGCGACCACCGCGGAGGCGGTCGCGCTCGACGGCACCGCGCTCGGCACGCTGGAGCTGACCGAAGACGGCCTGTTCGAAGGGCCGGTGAAGGGCGATCCCCAGCCCGTCCGCTACCGTGCCGGCAACGGCGACGCGACCTGGGAGGTATCCGACCCCTATACCTTCGGGCCCGTCCTCGGCCCTACCGACGATTACCTGATGGGTGAGGGCACGCACCTTCGACTGTGGGACAAAATGGGTGCCCATCTGATCGAGCATCAGGGCGCCACCGGCATGCACTTCGCCGTCTGGGCGCCCGACGCGCGCCGCGTCTCGGTGGTCGGCAACTTCAACGCCTGGGACGGCCGCCGCCACGTCATGCGCCGCCGCGGCGGCGTTGGCGTGTGGGAGATCTTCATTCCCGACCTAGGCCCCGGCGAGGCGTACAAGTTCGAGCTGATCGGCCATAACGGCCAGCTCCTGCCGCAAAAGGCCGATCCCTTCGCCTTCGCCGCCGAGCTGCGCCCCCGCACCGCCTCGCTCACCACCGGCCCGATGCAGCACGTCTGGCAGGACGACGGCCACCGCGCGCATTGGGCCAAGACCGACCCCCGCCGCGCGCCCATCTCGATCTACGAGGTCCATGCCGGCTCGTGGGACAAGGACGAGAACGGCTGGTTCCTGACCTGGGACCAGCTCGCCGACCGCCTGATCCCCTACGTCGTCGACCTGGGCTTCACCCATATCGAGTTCCTGCCGATCACCGAGCACCCCTATGATCCGTCATGGGGATACCAGACCACCGGCCTCTACGCCCCCTCCGCCCGCTTCGGCGATCACGAGGGCTTCGCCCGCTTCGTCGACGGCGCGCACCAGGCGGGCATCGGCGTCCTGCTCGACTGGGTGCCCGCGCACTTCCCGCTCGACGCGCACGGCCTCGCCCGCTTCGACGGCACCGCGCTCTACGAGCATGACGATCCGCGCCTCGGCTACCACCCCGACTGGAACACCGCGATCTACAATTTCGGCCGGCGCGAGGTGTCGAGCTACCTCGTCAACAACGCACTGTTCTGGGCCGAGCGCTACCATCTCGACGGCCTGCGCGTCGATGCCGTCGCCTCGATGCTCTACCGCGACTACAGCCGCAAGGAGAACGAGTGGATTCCCAACGCCGATGGCGGCCGCGAGAATTGGGAGGCGGTGGAGTTCCTCCGCGCCACCAACCGCGCCGTCTACCGCGAGAACCCCGGCGTCTTCACCGTCGCCGAGGAGTCCACGAGCTGGCCCGGCGTCTCGCAGCCCGCCCCGCCCCCCGGTCACCGCGACGGCGGCCTCGGCTTCGGCTTCAAGTGGAACATGGGCTGGATGCATGACACGCTCCAGTACATGGCGCGCGATCCGCTCCACCGGCAGCATCACCACGGAGAGATCACTTTCGGGATGGTCTACGCCTATTCCGAGAACTTCGTCCTGCCGCTCAGCCACGACGAGGTCGTCCACGGCAAGGGCTCGCTGCTGGCCAAGATGCCCGGCGACGATTGGCAGCAATTCGCCAATCTGCGCCTCTACTACGCCTTCATGTGGGGCTATCCGGGCAAGAAGCTCCTGTTCATGGGCCAGGAATTCGCCCAGCGGCAGGAATGGTCGGAGGAACGCGCGCTCGACTGGTCCTTGCGCTGTTCGCACAGCCACGAAGGCGTGCTGAAGCTCGTCCGCGACCTCAACCGCCTCTACCGCGAGAAGCCCGCGCTCCACGCCCGCGACAACGAGCCCGAGGGCTTCGAGTGGCTGATCGGCGACGACAGCGCCAACTCCGTCTTCGCCTGGCTGCGCAAGGCACCCGGCGAGAAACCCGTCGCCGTCATCGCCAACATGACCCCCATCGCCCGCGCCCCCTACCGCGTGCCGCTGCCGCATGACGGCCGCTGGTGCGAGGTGATGAACTCCGACGCCAAGGATTATTGGGGCTCGGGCCTCGGCAACATGGGCGGGGTCGAGGCCAAGGACGGCGCGGCCTGGGTCACCCTCCCGCCCCTCGCCACGATCATGCTGGAATACGAAGGGTAACGTCATGCCGGGCCCTTCGGCGAAGCTCGGGAGAGCCTCGTCCCGGCATCTAGAGCCAAGCAGCGCATCTCTCGCAACTCTGGATGCCGGGGCGAGCCCGGCACGACGAGGAAAAGTCAGGAACACTCCCCTCGACAGCGTCGTTCAGGAATGAAAAGAACGACGACAACGAGGGAGAGGCACCATGGACCACCGCAAGGGTCAACCGCTGGCGCGCGACGCCATGGCCTACGTCCTCGCCGGCGGTCGCGGCAGCCGCCTCTACGAGATGACCGACACGCGCGCCAAACCCGCCGTCTATTTCGGCGGCAAGTCGCGCATCATCGACTTCGCCCTGTCGAACGCGCTCAACTCCGGCATCCGCCGCATGGGCGTCGCCACGCAATACAAGGCGCACAGCCTGATCCGCCATCTCCAGCGCGGCTGGAACTTCCTGCGGCCCGAGCGCAACGAGAGCTTCGACATCCTCCCCGCATCGCAGCGCGTGTCGGAGACGCAGTGGTACGAGGGCACCGCCGACGCCGTCTTCCAGAACATCGACATCATCGAGAGCTACGGTCCCGAATTCATGGTCATCCTGGCGGGCGACCACATCTACAAGATGGATTACGAGATCATGCTCCAGCAGCACTGCGACAGCGGTGCGGACGTGACCGTCGCCTGTATCGAGGTGCCCCGCATAGAGGCGACCGGCTTCGGCGTGATGCACGTCGACGAGAGCGACCGGATCGTCGATTTCGTCGAAAAGCCCGCCGATCCCCCCGCCATCCCCGGCAATCCGGAGGTCGCACTCGCCTCGCTCGGCATCTACGTCTTCGCCACCAAATTCCTGTTCGGGGAACTCCGCCGCGACGCCGCCACGCCCGGCTCGTCGCGCGATTTCGGCAAGGACATCATCCCCTACCTCGTCAAGCACGGCAAGGCGCAGGCGCACCGCTTCTCCGACAGCTGCGTCCGTTCCGACGGCGAGAGCCAGAGCTACTGGCGCGACGTCGGCACCATCGACGCCTATTGGGAAGCGAACATCGACCTGACCGATGTCCTCCCCCAGCTCGACCTCTACGACCATCGCTGGCCGATCTGGACCTATTCGGAGGTGACGCCCCCCGCCAAGTTCGTCCACGACATCGACGGCCGCCGCGGCTCCGCGGTCGCCAGCCTGGTCGCGGGCAACTGCATTGTCTCCGGCGCCTCGATCAACCGCTCGCTGCTGTCGACCGGCACCCGCGCGCACAGCTTCTCGATGCTCGACGAGGCGGTGGTGCTGCCGAACTGCGAGATCGGCCGCGGCGCGCGCCTGCGGAAAGTGGTGATCGACGCCGGCGTCAACATCCCCAACGGCCTCGTCGTCGGCGACGATCCCGAACTCGACGCCACCCGCTTCCGCCGCACCGACAAAGGCGTCTGCCTCGTCACCCAGCCGATGATCGACAAGCTCGCGCTGTGAGCCTCGCGGCCCATACCTCCCCGGAACGGGGAGGGGGACCGTCGCGCGGCAGCGCGATGGTGGAGGGGCAGCCAGGAGCGCCCCGCCCGGCAACTGCCCCTCCACCACTCGGCTGGCGCCGAGCGGTCCCCCTCCCCGTTCCGGGGAGGTATTGAGTCGTGCGCGTCCTCGCCGTCGCCTCCGAATGCTACCCTCTCGTCAAGACCGGTGGCCTCGCCGACGTCGTCGGTGCCCTCCCCGCCGCCCTCGCGCATCACGGCGTCGTCACCACCACCCTCCTCCCCGGCTACCCCGCCATGGCGCAGGCGACGCGCAGCGGCCGCGTCGTTCATCGCTGGCCCGACCTGCTCGGTGCCGAAGCCCGCCTGATCGAGACGCAGCTCGGCACCCAACCCCTGCTCGTCCTCGACGCCCCCGAACTCTACGCCCGCCCCGGCGGCCCCTACGCCGACGAGTCCGGCCGCGACTGGCCCGACAATTGGCGCCGCTTCGCCGCCCTCTCCCGCGCCGCCGGGGAACTCGCCGCCGGATTGGTCGACGGCTACCGTTTCGACCTCCTCCACGCGCACGACTGGCAAGCGGGCCTCGCCCCCGCCTACGCCCGCGCGCTGGGCGCCGCCGCGAAGAGCGTCGCCACCATCCACAACATCGCCTTCCAGGGCGTGTTCGACCGCGGCATCTTCCCCCGGCTCGGTCTTCCCGAGAGCATGTGGAGCATCGACGGCCTCGAATATTACGGCCAGGTCGGTTTCCTGAAGGCGGGCCTGGCGCTCGCCGACCGGATCACCACCGTCTCCCCCACCTACGCGCAGGAGATCCGGCGCGAGCAATTCGGCATGGGCCTGCAAGGGCTGATCGCCACCCGCGGTGCCACCGGCATCGTCAACGGCCTCGACCCTGCCGTCTGGAACCCGGAGACCGACGCCGCCCTCCCCGCCCGCTATACCCACCGCCTGCTCGATCGCCGCTCCCGCAACCGCGCTGCGGTCGAACAGACGTTCGGCCTGTCGGAAGGCGGTCCCCTCTTCTGCGTGGTCAGCCGCCTGACCGAGCAGAAGGGCATGGACGTGCTCGCTACCCTGCTCGACGAACTGGTCGATGGCGGTGGCCGCCTCGCCCTGCTCGGTTCGGGCGACAAGGCACTCGAAGCCGCTTTCCTCGCCGCCGCCCACCGCCACCCCGGCAGCATCGGCATTCGCATCGGCTACGACGAAGTCCTGTCGCACCTCCTCCAGGGCGGGGCCGACGCCATCCTCATTCCCTCGCGGTTCGAGCCGTGCGGCCTGACCCAGCTCTACGGCCTCGCTTATGGCTGCGTCCCCGTCGTGGCGCGCACCGGCGGCCTCGCCGACACGGTGATCGACGCCAACCAGGCCGCGCTCGCCGCCGGCGTCGCCACCGGCATCGTCCATGACGGGGTGACGCCCGACGCCCTCAGCCATGCCATCACCCGCGCGATGCACCTCCACGCGCGCCCGCCGGTCTGGCGCCGCCTCCAGGAAAACGGCATGCGCGCCGACTGGAGTTGGGACGCCTCCGCGCGCACCTATGCCGACCTCTTCCGCCAACTGACGGTACAGCCATGATCCGCGAGCACCAGACCACCCCCTTCCCCGACCAGAAGCCCGGCACCTCGGGTCTGCGCAAGAAGGTCCGCGTCTTCAGCCAACCGAACTATGCCGAGAATTTCGTCCAGTCGGTCTTCGACGTGATCGAGGGCAAGCAGGGCGCCACCCTGGTCATCGGCGGCGACGGCCGCTTCCTCAACCGCGAGGTGATCCAGGTCGCGATCCGCATCGCCGCCGCCGCCGGCTTCGCGCGCATCGTCGTCGGCCGCGGCGGCATCCTGTCGACGCCCGCCGCCAGCAATCTGATCCGCCTCCGCCGCGCGCTCGGCGGCCTGATCCTCTCGGCCAGCCACAACCCCGGCGGCCCCGAGGAAGACTTCGGCATCAAGTACAACATCGCCAACGGCGGCCCCGCGCCGGAGAAGATCACCGACGCCATCTACGCCCGCACCAGGGCGATCGACGTCTGGCGTGCCGTCGACGCCGCCGACATCGACCTCGACACCGACGGCGAAACGCAGGTCGGCGACGCCACCGTCGAGATCGTCGACCCCGTCGCCGACTATGCCGCCCTGATGGAGCGCCTGTTCGACTTCCCCGCCATCCGCGCCGCCAAGTTGACGATGGCGTTCGACGCGATGAGCGCCGTCACCGGCCCTTACGCGCACGAGATCCTGGAAAATTGCCTCAGCTTCGCCCCCGGCACCGTCCGCAACGGCACGCCGCTGCCCGATTTCGGCGGCCACCATCCCGACCCCAATCTCGTCCACGCCCGCGCGCTCTACGACCTGATGATGGGGCCGGACGCCCCCGATGTCGGCGCCGCCTCCGACGGCGACGGCGACCGCAACCTCATCATCGGCCGCGCCCGCTTCGTCACACCGTCGGACAGCCTGGCGATGCTCGCCGCCAACGCCCACCTCGCCCCCGGCTACAAGGACGGCCTGAAGGGCATCGCCCGCTCCATGCCCACCAGCGCCGCCGCCGACCGCGTCGCGGAACGGCTCGGCATCCCCGCCTACGAGACGCCCACCGGCTGGAAGTTCTTCGGCAACCTTCTCGACGCCGGCCTGGCCACCATCTGCGGCGAGGAATCCGCCGGCACCGGCTCCGACCATGTCCGCGAGAAGGACGGCCTGTGGGCGGTTCTCCTCTGGCTCAACATCCTCGCCGCGACCGGCAAGAGCGTCGACCAGCTTGCCCGCGACCATTGGGCGACGTACGGCCGCAACTATTACGCCCGCCACGACTATGAAGGCGTGGAGAGCGACCGCGCCGACGCGCTGATGGCGGAACTCCGCGGGCGTCTCGCCACCCTCCCCGGCGCGCGGTTCGGCGACCTCACCGTCGAGACCGCCGACGACTTCGCCTACACCGACCCGACCGACGGCTCGGTCAGCGAGCATCAGGGCGTCCGTATCCTGTTCGCCGGCAGCAGCCGCATCGTCTTCCGCCTGTCGGGCACCGGCACCAGCGGCGCGACGCTGCGCGTCTATCTCGAACGCTACGAGGCCGAGCGCGTCGACGAGGACACCACCGCGATGCTCGGCCAGATCGCCGCCGCCGCCGACGAGATCGCCGGCATCGTCCGCCATACCGGCCGTGACCATCCCGACGTCGTCACGTGACCAGCGCCCTCGCCCGGTTCCGCCGCCGGGTCGGCGACTATTTCTGGCCGCCCGTCGTTCCCGGCACCCTCGGCGCCCACCCGGTGGAGGGCCGCACCCATTTCGCCGTCCGCGCGCCCGACGCCACCCGCGTCACGCTCTGCCTGTTCGACGGCGATACGGAGCGATGGGTCCCGATGGTCCGCGCCGGCGACCAATGGCAGGCTGACGTTCCTGGTATCGGCCCCGGCCAGCACTACGGCTACCGCACCGACGCCGACTTTCGGAAGCTCCTCGTCGATCCCTACGCGCTCGAACTCGACCGCCGCTACGCCTACGATCCCGCGCTCGGGCAGCCCGGCATCGACACCACCGCGCTCGTCCCCAAGGCGATCGTGCCCGTGCCCTGGCAGGACGGCCCTCCGCCCCCACCGCTCTTCACCCCCGACGGCCTGATCTACGAACTGAACGTCCGCGGCTTCACCATGCTGCACCCCGACGTGCCGCCGGAGCAGCGCGGCACCGTTGCCGCGCTCGCCCACCCCGCCGTCGTCGCGCACTTCCGCCGCCTCGGCGTCGCCGCGATCGAGCTGATGCCGATCGTCGCCTGGATCGACGAGCGTCACCTGCCGCCCCTCGGCCTCATCAACGCCTGGGGCTACAATCCCGTCACCCCCATGGCGCTCGACCCGCGCCTCTGCCCGGGCGGCATCGACGAACTCCGCACCACGATCGCCACCTTGCGCGAGAACGGCATCGGCGTCCTCCTCGACCTCGTCTTCAACCACACCGGCGAGAGCGACGGGAGCGGCCCCACCCTCTCCTTCCGCGGCCTCGATCCAACGACCTACGCGCGCACGCCCGACGGCGCCCTCGTCAACGATTCCGGCTGCGGCAACACGCTCGACTTCGCGCGCGCCCACGTCCGCCAGATCACCCTCGACACGCTCCGCCATTTCGCGCGCCTCGGCGTCGACGGCTTCCGCTTCGACCTCGCCCCCGTCCTCGCGCGCGGTCCCAGCTTCGATGCCGCCGCACCGATCTTCGCCGAGATCGCCGCCGACCCGATCCTCTCCACCCGCGTGATGATCGCCGAGCCGTGGGACATCGGCCCCGGCGGCTACCAGCTCGGCCACTTCCCCCCGACCTGGCTGGAGTGGAACGACCGCTACCGCGACGACGTCCGCCGCTTCTGGCGCGGCGAGGGAGAGGCGGGCACGCTGGCGACGCGCATCGCCGGCTCGTCCGATGTCTTCCGCGGCGGCGACGCCACCCGCAGCATCAACTTCGTCGCCGCGCACGACGGCTTCGCCCTCGCCGACGTCGTCGCCTACGCCACCCGCCACAACGAGGCGAACGGCGAGAACAACCGCGACGGCCATGGCGGCGAGGTCGCCTGGAACGGCGGCGAGGAAGGCCCCACCACCGATCCCGCGATCCGCGCCCGCCGCGACGCCGACGTGCGCGCGCTGCTGGCGACGCTGTTCGCCTCGCGCGGCACGCCGATGCTGACCGCCGGCGACGAGTTCGGCCGCACGCAACGCGGCAACAACAACGCCTATTGCCAGGACGAACTCTCCTGGCTCGACTGGCAGAACCGCGACACCGCGCTCGAGGACTATGTCGCCCGCCTCTCCGCCCTTCGCCGCGCCGGCCCGCTCGCCGCGCAGACCTGGCTGGAGGCGGCGGACTGGCGCGACCTCGCCGACCGGCCGATGACGCCCGAGCGGTGGCAGGGCGCCCACGGCTTCCTGCTGCGCCTGCCCGATCCCGCCGAGCCGACGGAAACGCTGTTCCTCCGCATCGACCGGGGGGAACGCCGCGTCACCCTCGCCCGCGCGACCCTGTTGGAGAGCCGCCCATGATCCGCCCCGTCCTTGCCCTGCTCGCGGTCGCGCTCGCCGCTCCTGCGCCCGCGCGAGCGCCGGTATCGCCCACGCCGCTCTCCCCCGCGCAACGCTTCGGCGACCTCTACCGCCAAGTGCAGATGCGGCGCCTCTTCCCCGATTCGAAGACCTTCGCCGACGCGACGCCCAGGCGCCCCGACGCCGCGGTGATGGCCGCCTATCGCCGCTGCGCCTGCACCACCGACCCCGCCCTGCGCCGCTTCATCGCCGCCAACTTCACGCTTCCCGCCGCACCGATCGTCCGGCCGCAGCCGCGCGCGCCCCTCGCCCAGCACATCGACCGCCTCTGGCCGCAACTCACCCGCGAGACCCGGACCGTGCCCCCCGGCTCCTCCGCGCTGACCCTGCCCAGGCCCTATGTCGTCCCCGGCGGCCGCTTCCGCGAGATGTATTACTGGGACAGCTACTTCACCATGCTCGGCCTGCCGCTGGCCGGTCGGCAGGATCTGGTCGAGGGCATGGTCGCCGATTTCGGCAGCCTCGTCGACCGCTACGGCCGCATCCCCAACGGCACCCGCACCTACTATCTCAGCCGCTCGCAGCCGCCGGTCTTCTACCTCATGTCCGGCCTATCGCGCGACGCGACGACGCTCGCCACCCGCAACCGCCAGCTCCGCGCCGAGCACGCCTTCTGGATGACGGGCGAACGCACCCTCAAGCCCGGCGAGCAGCACGCCCGTGTTGTCCGGCTGGCCGACGGCGCCCTCCTCAACCGCTACTGGGACGACCGTGACGATCCCCGCGACGAGAGCTGGCGAGAAGACGCCGAACTCGCCGCCACCACCCCGGCTCGCGACGCGAAACAGCTCTACCGCGACCTGCGCGCCGCGGCGGAGAGCGGCTGGGACTTTTCCTCGCGATGGTTCGCCGATGGCCGCACCCTGGCGACGATCCGCACCACCCGCCTCGTTCCCGTCGACCTCAACAGCCTGATGCTCGGCCTGGAACAGGCGATCGCCGCCAATTGCCGCACGCTGCGCGACGCGCCCTGCGCCACCGCCTTCGCCGCCCGCGCCGCCGCCCGCACCGCCGCGATCCGGCAGCATCTGTGGAACGGCCGCTTCTTCGCCGACTACGATCTCGACACCGGCGCCGCCAACGATCGGCTGACCGCCGCCACCGTGTTTCCGCTCTTCGCCCGCGTCGCCACCGCCGACCAGGCCCGCGCCACCGCCCGCGCCTTCGAGCCGCTGGTCGGGCAGGGCGGCGTCCGCGCCACCTTGGTGCCGAGCGGCCAGCAATGGGACGAGCCCAATGGCTGGGCGCCGCACCAGTGGGTCGCGATCCAGGGGCTGCGCCACTATGGCGAGACCGCGCTCGCCGCCCGCATCAAGGCCGCCTGGCTCGCCGGCGTCACCGCCGAGTACCGGGCTTCCGGCAAGCTCCTGGAGAAATACGACGTCGCCGAGCGTCGCCCCGGCGGCGGCGGCGAATATCCCAATCAGGACGGTTTCGGCTGGACCAACGGCGTCACTCGCGCGCTCCTCGCGGAACCGCGCTGACGCACATTCGGCTTGTCGCGGTAGCGAAAGCTTACCCCTACTCGCTTCGTCACCTCGGACTTGATCCGGGGTCTAGTGCCAAGCAGCGCAACACCCTCCGGCGTGGAACCCCGGAACGCACCCGGCACGACGAAGCGGATGCACGCGCGGCCCATCTGATCGCCGCGGCGCGACCGCTTCAAATCCACCCGACCACCTCGTAGAACCCGCTTATGCCCACCTATCGCCGACGCCGCAGCGCCCTGTTCATGCCCGCCTCCAACCCTCGCGCCATCAGCAAGGCGCGCACCCTCCCCTGCGACGTCGTCATCCTCGACCTCGAAGACGCGGTCGCCCCCGAGATGAAGGACGACGCGCGCGGCGCCGCCCTCGCCGCGGTGGCGGAGGGCGGCTTCGGCCCGCGCGAGCTGGTGATCCGCGTCAACGCGATCGACACGCCCGCCGGCGCCGCCGACCTCGCCGCGCTGCGCCAGGTCGAGGTCGCACCCGATGCCGTCCTGCTCCCCAAACTCGCCGGCGCCCGCATGGTCGCCGACGCGCGTGCGGCACTCGGCGACGACATCCCGCTCTGGGCGATGATCGAGACCGCCGCCGCCCTCCTCGCCCTGCCCGCCATCGCCGCCACGGGCGACTTCGGCCTCGCCGCGCTGGTCGCGGGCACCAACGACCTCGCGCTCGACCTGCGCTGCCGGCCGGGCTCCGATCGCGGCCCGCTGCTTCCCGCATTGGCGCAGATCGTCGCGGCGGCCCGCGCCGGCGGCATGGTGGCGCTCGACGGCGTCCTCAACGCGATCGACGATCCGGAGCGGCTACGCGCCGAGTGCGATCAGGGGCGTGGCTGGGGGTTCGACGGCAAGACGCTGATCCACCCCGCGCAGATCGATGCCGCCAACGCCGCCTTCGGTCCGACGCCGGCGGAGCATGATTGGGCCACCCGCGTCATCGCGCTGTTCGCCGATCCCGCCAATGCGAGGCGCGGCGCCGCGAAACTGGACGGCGCGATGGTGGAACGGCTCCACCTCGCGGAGGCGGAACGGATCGTCGCGCTCGCCGATCCGGCCTAGCGGCCGATCCAGTCGGCGACCTGCGCCGCCACCTGGTTCGCCGCCTGGTTGAGCGCCGGCCCGGTCGATGCCGCGTCGATCGCGGCGACCGGCACGCGCGCCTCGAAACGACGCTTCTCGATATCCTTCTGGCCCGACCGGGTCAGCGCCGCGTCGAACGTCACCACCGCCTCGCGCGTCGTCGCATCCAGGCCGAAATTGCGCAGCTCGCCGTCCAACTGGTCATTGGCCTCGCCCACCGCCTGCACCTGGCTCACGACCACCCGACCCGTGCGCGCCGCGACGGTGTCGGACACCAGCCGCGCGAACAGCCGCGCCGGCGGCTCGGACCATTGCGCGTCCTTGACATAAGCGAGGCCGGTCGGGCTCGTCTGCACCGGCACCCGCGGCACGGCGAGCGCGGCGGAGGTGACCGGCACCGTCACCACCAGCGACTTGGCAAGGCTGGAATCCTGCTGCTGACCCGCCGGCAGCTGCGCCGTGCTGGTCAGCGTCAGCAACGTATCGGGCGGCTCCGCACCGAAACTGATGCAACCGGCGAGCGTCAGCGACGCGGCGAGGAGGGTGGGGAGGGCGAGCTTGTTCATGGTGTCTCTCACTTACCCTTGTAGTCCGGCAGCTTCTGCGACCCGATCAGCGAGCTGGCGCCGCGCTGGTCGACCTTCTCCGCGATCGACGACAGCGCCGCCGCCGAGGTGCGCAGGTCGCGCACCAGCCGGTTCGCCTCCGGAATGGTCTGGCGCGAAAAGGTCTGGAGGCCGGGTCGCGCGTCGCCGATCGCGGCGTTGAGCGTCTCGGCGGATTTCTGCGCGGAGGCGATGGCGCCGTTGAGGTTGCGGATCGTCGGCTGGATGTCGTCGGCGAGCACGCCATTGGTGGTCGCCGCCAGTTCGCCGATCTGCTGTGCGGCGTTGCCGGCCTGCTGGATGGCGACGCGCGTCTGCGCCAGCGTCGCGGCGATCTCCGGCCCGCGATCGGCGAGCGCGTCGGTCAGCCGGTTGGTGTTCTCCAGGATGCCGGCGATCGACGCCTGGTTGCGGTCGGTCAGCAGCCCGGTCAGTCGCTCGGTCAGCGTCGACAGCCGCTCCAGCAGTTGCGGTGCGGAGTTGAGGATCGCGCCCAGGCCGCCCTGCTTGGTGGGGATCACCGGCACGCCGTAGGGGCAGTCCTGCGGGTTCGGCTGATCTGGACAGGCGATCGGCTGCGCGTCCTTGCGCGCGCCCTCCAGCGACACCTGGCTGACGCCGGTGAAGCCGACGCCGGAGATCGACGCGGTGGTGCCCTGCAGCACCGGCGTCTCGTCGTTAACGCTGATGCGCACGCGCACGAACTGCGGGTCGTTGGGCCAGAGCTGGATCGACTTCACCTGCCCCGACGGCACGCCGGAGAAGACCACCGCCGATCCGCGCGCAAGGCCGTCGACCGACTGTCGGAAGAAGATGTCGTATTCCTTCTCCTGCGCGCCGCCCAGGCGGGCGATCCACACGGTGAACAGCGCCACCGCGGCGAGCAGGATCAGCACGACGGCGCCGACCAGGACGTGGTTCGAACGGGTTTCCATCAGTTCTTCCTCGTACCCTCTTGCGCGGTTCCCCTTGCCGCGTTGTCCGACACGCCGCCCTGCGACGGCTGCTCGGTCTGCTTCTCTCTCACCTCGGTCGGGTGCGCGTCGGCGTCATGGTCCGCGGACAGCAATTCCTGCCCCGTCGCCGCGGCGCGGCCGCGTGGCCCCTCGAAATATTCGTGGATCCAGGGATGGTCGGTCGCCTTCAGCTCGTCGATCGTGCCGATCGCGATGACCTTCTTGTCGGCGAGCACCGCCACCCGGTCGCAGATCGCGTACAGCGTATCGAGGTCGTGGGTGATGAGGAACACCGTCAGTCCCAGCGTCCGCTGGAGCGACTGGATCAGCCCGTCGAACGCCGCCGCGCCGATCGGGTCCAGCCCCGCGGTCGGCTCGTCCAGGAACAGCAATTCCGGGTCCATCGCCAGCGCGCGGGCCAGGCCGGCGCGCTTCTTCATGCCGCCCGACAATTCGGCTGGATATTTGGGACCGGCGTCCGCGGGCAGGCCCGTCATCACCACCTTGTAGGCGGCGATCTCGTCGAGCAGCGACTGCGGCAGTTCGCGGTAGAATTCGCGCAAGGGAACCTGCACGTTCTCCGCCACCGTCAGCGTCGAGAACAGCGCCCCGCCCTGGAACAGCACGCCCCAGCGTTTGCGGATCGCCGTCGCCTCGGTCTCGTCGCGGCCGACGGTGGGCTCGCCGAAGACGGTGATCTCGCCCGCGTCCGGCGTCTGCAGGCCGATGATCGAGCGCATCAGCACCGACTTGCCCGTGCCCGACCCGCCGACCACGCCCAGGATCTCGCCGCGGCGTACCTGGAGGTCTAGCCCTTCGTGGATCACCGATGTGCCGAAGCTGTTGCGCAGCCCCTCCACGTCGACGATGATGTCGTCGCCCCGATCGTTCTGCCCGCGCGCCATCAGTTCCAGCCAATCCACGAGAAGAACACCGCGAAAAAGGCGTCGAGCACGATCACCAGGAAAATGCCCTGTACCACCGCGGAGGTAGTGCGCAGGCCGACCTGCTCCGCGTCCGCCTCCACCTGCATGCCCTGGAAGCAGCCGGCGATGGCGATGATCGCGCCGAACACCGGCGCCTTGATGAGGCCGATATACAGGTCGGTGATCGGCACCACCTCGCGAATGCGGGCGATGAAGGTGACGGGCGGGATCTCCAGCGTCACCCACGACAGCAAACCGCCGCCGACCAGCGCCACCATGGAGGTGAAGAAGCCGAGCAGCGGCATCAGGATCACCGCCGCCATCGTGCGCGGCAGCACCAGCGCCTCCATCGGCGACACGCCGATCGTGCGCATCGCGTCGATCTCCTCGGTCAGCTTCATGGTGCCGATCTGCGCCGCGAAGGCCGAGCCGGAGCGGCCGGCGACCATGATCGCGGTCATCAGCACGCCCAGTTCGCGCAGCGTCAGCCGCCCGACCAGGTTGATCGTGAACACCTCCGCGCCGAACTGGCGCAGCTGCACCGCGCCCTGCTGCGCGATCACCATGCCGATCAGGAAGCCCATCAGCCCGAGGATGCCGAGCGCGGCGACCCCCACCGTCTCGAACTCGTGCACCACCGCGTTGAAGCGGAAACGGCGCGGGTGGCGGATCACCGCGCCCAACGCGATCGTCGTCGCGCCCATGAAGCCGACCAAGCCCGTCAGCGTACGCCCGGTCAGCACCACCGCGTCGCCGATCTCGCCCAGCACGCGCCCGAAACCGCTCTGTGCCTTGGGCCGCAGCACCACCGGCTTGTCCGAGTCCACCACCTGATCGAACAGGTGCTGCCCGTCCTCGCTCAATCCCTCGACCGGCGCGTCGTGGCGCGCCGCGAAACGGTGGACGACCCAGGCACCGACGGTGTCGATCCGGTCGATGTCAGAGAGGTCGACCCGGTCCACCCGGCCGACGCGTTCCAGCCGCTCGGGCAGCGTACCCAGCCTCGCCAGCGACAGGTCGCCGGAGAAACGGACCGTCCCCTGGTCCTCCCGGAATTCGGCGGAATCGCTCATCGGGCCCTTCCTTGGGGGAAAGCATCGCCCTCGGCAAGCCGATTGCCGCCCGCGACGAACCGTTTCACGATCGCGCCCCGCCGTTCAGAGCAGCACGTCGACCAGGTGGATCAGCAGACCGACCAGCCCGCCGACCAGCGTGCCGTTGACGCGGATATACTGAAGATCGCGGCCCACCGCATTCTCCAGCCGGCCGGTGATCGTGCGCACGTCCCAGCTGCGCACCGTTTCCGACACCAGCCGGACGATCGCGTCGCCGTAATCCGCCGCGATCGACACCGCCGCGCGCCGCGCGAACCGATTCACCGTCGTCGCCAGCCGCTCGGCACGCAGCGTCTCGCCCAACTGGCGCAGCACCTCGCCCAGCCGACCGCGCATCGCCCGCTCGGGATCGCGCGCGATGCCGAGCAGCGCCCCGCGCGCCTGTTCCCACAGGCCGCCCAGCCACTCGGCCACGGCCGGATTGGCGAGCAGTTCCGCCTTCACCGCCTCGACCCGCTCCTGCATCGCCGGGTCGTGCTGCAACGCCCAGGCGATCCGGTCCAGAGTCTCCTCGGCGCGGACGCGCAAGGGATGGTCGGGATCGTCCGCCATCTCGGCCAGCAGCCCCTCCAGCCCGCCGATCAGCTTGTTCGACACCGTCTCGTCCAGCCCGGTCCAGCGCAGGATCGCGCCGGCGCGGTCGTGAACCATCTGGCGGATCGTCGTGTCGTTGCTGGAGATCGCGTCGGCGGCCCAGCGGATCGCCGCGTCGAGCACGGGCTTGTGCCGCCCCTCCGCCATGGCGGCGCGCAGCAATCGGCCGGCGATCGGCGCGACCTGCGTCTCGGTCAACCGTGCCGCGACCGCCGCCTTGACCATGCCGCCGAGCCGCGCCGGGTCGAGCGCCTCCAGCACCTGTGCCGCCAGCTTGGAGGCGCCTTGCCGGAACTGCCCGCCCGCGCCCTCCGGCGGATCGGTCAGCCAGCGCGCCACCGCCCCCGCCACGTCGACCCGCCGCATCCGCCGTGCCACCACGCGCGGGATCAGGAAATTGTCGCGGAGGAACTGGGCGAGCTGGTCGCCGATCCGGTCCTTGTTGTTGGGCACGATGGCGGTGTGCGGGATCGGCAGGCCGAGCGGGCGACGGAACAGCGCGGTGACCGCGAACCAGTCGGCCAGGCCGCCGACCATCGCCGCCTCCGCGAAGGCGCGCACGAAGCCCCAGCCGGGATGTGCGGCGACGAGCTGACGGCTGACCAGGAACGTCGCCGCCATCAGCACCAGCAGCACGGTCGCGACCAGCCGCATGCGGACGAGGCCGGGCGGCGGCAGGTCGAGCGCGGGTGTTCGGTTCATCGGCGAAACAATGCGCGCGGAAGGCGATGGTTGCCGAGCTGCGTGCTCAGCGTCATGCCGGGCTCGTCCCGGCATCCAGAGCCAAGCAGGTCGGCGCCGGGCAGGTCAGCGCCAAGCCCTTGGATGCCGGGACTAGCCCGGCATGACGCCCCCTCATTCCGCCGCGTGCGGCCCGTCCTCGCGATAGCCGAGCTTGCCCGACGGCGCGCCCAGCCGGGCGCCGCCCGGCCCGGCCCCGCTCAGCTCGATGGGGCCGACCACGTCGCTGCCGTCGTCGCCGGGCCGGTAGGTGAGCAGCCGCCGGCCGAGCCGCGGGCCCGCCCAGCGCTCGATGCCGACCGCCAGGCTGAACGTCGCCGGCACGATCAGCAGCGTCAGCACCGTGGAGACGGCCAGGCCGCCGATCACCACGATGCTCATCGGCGCACGGCTGGACGAGTCGCCGGAGATCGAGATGGCGGTCGGGATCATGCCCGCGATCATCGCCACCGTGGTCATCACGATCGGCTGCGCGCGCTTGTGCCCGGCGTCCAGGATCGCCGACAGCGTGTCGACGCCCTTGGCCATCTCCTCCAGCGCGAAATCGATCAACAGGATCGAGTTCTTGGCGACGATGCCGAGCAGCATCAGCAGCCCGATATAGACCGGCATGGAGATCGGCTGCCCCGCCACCCACAGCGCCAGCAGCCCGCCGAGCGGCGCCAGCAGCAGCGAACCCATGTTGACGAACGGCGGCAGCACCCGGCGATAGAGCAGCACCAACACGGCGAAAACCAAGAACGTGCCCGCGATCACCGCCATGATGAAGTTGGCGATCATCTCGCCCTGCCACTTGTTCTGGCCGAGTTGCAGCTCGGCGACGCCGATCGGCATGTTCTTCATCGACGGCAGCGCGTGCACCGCCTTCTGCGCGTCGGACAGGTTGGTGCCGGGGGCCAGGTCTGCGCCCAGCGTGATCTGGCGCTGCTGGTTGACCCGGTCGATCTTGGTCGGACCGGAACCGAGCGCGATGTCCGCGACCAGGCTCAGCGGCACCGATCCGCCGTTCTGCGTCTGCACCGGCAGGTTCTGGATCGTCGACAACCGCGCACGCGCCGACTGGTCGAGCGCGACGCGGATCGGGATCTGCCGGTCCGACAGCGAGAAGCGCGCCGAATTCTGGTCGATGTCGCCCAGCGTCGCGATGCGGATCGCGCTGGACAGCGCCTGCGTCGTCACGCCCAGATTGGCGGCGAGGTCGACGCGCGGACGCACCACGATCTCCGGCCGTTGCAGCCCGCCCGACACGCGCGGCGCGGTGACCTGGCGCAGCGTCGACATTTCCGCGACGATCCTGTCGGCGGTCTGCTGGAGCAGCGCCGGGTCGCTGCCGCCCAGCGTCACCGTCACGTCGCGGCCGCCCGATCCCCAGCCGAACTGCGAGCGGAACGATACGCGCGCGTCGGGGATCGCCTGGAGCTCGGGCGACAGCTTGCGCTCGAACTCGGTGGAGGTGACGTCGCGGTCCTCCTTGAGCGTCGCGGTGACGTTGCCGCTGCCGACGCGGGTGCGCGCGTAGACGTTCTCCACCTCGGGCTGCTCGCGCAGGATCGCCGCGACGCGGTTCACCACCGCCTCGGTCTGGGCCAGCGTGGTGCCCGGCACCATCTCGATCTGCGCGTTGGCGCTGTCGTCGTCGCGGGTCGGCTGGAACTGCGACGGCAGCACGAAGAACATCGCGATGGTGGCGACGAAGGTCAGGGCGCCGATGCCGCTCACCCATACGCGGTGGTCGACGAGCCACGCGAACCAGCGACGGGTGCCGCCCGCGGCACGCCAGCGCATCGTCCGCCCCGTGTCCAGCGTCCAGCGCAGCGCCGCCATGTACACGTCCATGCCCTTGCCCTCGCCGTGGCTGGCATGGCCGAAGGATTTCAGGAAATACGCCGCGATCATCGGCGTGATGAGGCGCGCGACTGCGAGGCTCATCAGCACCGACACGACCACGGTCATGCCGAAATTGACGAAGAACTGCCCCGCGATGCCCGGCATCAGCGCGACCGGCAGGAACACCGCGACGATCGACATGGTGGTGGCGAGCACGGCGAGACCGATCTCGTCGGCGGCGTCGATCGATGCCTGATACGCGTTCTTGCCCATGCGCATGTGGCGGACGATGTTCTCGATCTCCACGATCGCGTCGTCGACCAGCACGCCCGCGACCAGGCTGAGCGCGAGCAGCGTCATGCCGTTCAGCGTGAACCCCATCAGGTCCATGAAGAAGAAGGCGGGGATCGCCGACAACGGGATGGCGAGCGCGGAGATCGCGGTCGCGCGCCAGTCGCGCAGGAACAGGAACACGACGATGACGGCCAGGATCGCGCCCTCGATCATCGCGTGGATCGCGCTGGTATATTGCTCCTCGGTATACTCGGTGCTGGTCCAGCGCTGCACGAACTTCACGGAGGGGTTGCGCTTCTCCAGCTCGCGCAGCTTGTCGACCGCGGCGTGATAGACCGTCACGTCGGACGCGCCCTTGGTGCGCTGGAAGTCGAAGGTCACTGCCTGGCGCCCGTCGACCGCGGCGCGGCTGCGCTGCTCGGCGAAGCTGTCGCGGACCTGGGCGATATCGTTGAGCTGGATCGTCCGGCCGCCGCCGACCGAGATCTGCTGCTGCCCCAGCGCATTGGCGTCGGCCGCGTTGCCCAGCACACGGATCGACTGCTCCGACCCGGCGATCTCGGCACGCCCGCCCGCCGCGTTCAGGTTCACCGCGCGCAGCTGCTGGTTGACCTGGCTCGCGGTCAGCCCCTGCGCCTGCAACTTGACGGGGTCGAGGATCACGCGGATCTCGCGGCTGACGCCGCCGTTGCGGTTGACCGCCGCCATGCCGGGCACCGACAACAGCTCTTTCGCCACCGTGTCGTCGATGTACCAGGACAGCTGCTCCACCGTCATGTCGGTGGTGATCGCGGCGAAGCTGGCGATGTCGTTGCCGCTGGTGCTGTCGCGGAACACCTGCGGCTCCAGGATGCCGTCGGGCAGGTCGCCGCGGATCTGCGCGATCGCGTCGCGCAGGTCGTTCACCGTCCGGTCGATCGGCGTGCCGATGTCCATCTGCACGACCGTCTGCGACTGACCCTCGGTCACGGTGGAGTTGATCTCGTCGACGCCGGTCAGCCCGCGCACCGCTGCCTCGACGCGGCGGGTGACCTGCGTCTCCATCTCCGTCGGCGCGGCGCCCGGCTGGCTGATGACGACCACCGCGATCGGGAAGTCGATATCCGGGTCGCGGTTCACGTCCATCCGCATGAAGCTGACGATGCCCGCGATCGTCAGCGCCAGGAACAGCACGATGGGCGGCACCGGATTGCGGATCGCCCAGGCGGAGATGTTGCGGAAGCTCATGGGATCACGCCTTCGCCCGGACCGGCTTGATCTGCTGGCCGGGGCTGAGGAAGCCACCGGCCGAGCGGACCACCCGCTCGGTCCCGTTCAACCCTTGCGTGATGGCGACGCCCGCGTCCGACACCTGGCCGAGCGTCACGCCGCGCCGCGCGATCTTGTTGTCCTTGCCCACCACGTAGACGAAGCTGCCCTGTTCGTCGCTCTGGATCGCCGAATCGGGCAGCAGCGGCACCTGGCTGACGCCGCCGACGATCTGCGCCGCCGCGAAGCCGCCGGGGCGCAGCGCCGGGTCGTAGCGGAGCGCGATGCGCGCGATCCCCTGCCGGGTCTGCTGGTCGATCACCGGCGACACCTGCCACACCTGGCCGGCGAAGCTCTGCGACTGGCCGACCGGCGTCACCGTCGCCCGCGCGCCCGTGTGGAGCCCGGCGAGGTCGCTTTCCGACAGCTGCGCTCGCATCTCCAGCTGCCCGCCCATTGCCATGCGGAACAGCGTGCCCGATCCTGCGCCGACGATCTGCCCCGGCTCGGCCGCGCGCGCCAGGATCAGCCCCTCGGCCGGCGCGCGGATGTCGAGCCGGCCGTTGCGCGCGCGCGCCTCGCCCGCATTGGCACTCGCCACCTTGACCCGCGCCGCCGCCGCGTCGCGCGTGGCGGTGCGCCGCTGCAGGTCCGCCTTGGAGATGAAGCCGCGATCGACCAACTGTGCCGCACGGTCGAGCTCGGCCTGCGCCAGCGTCAGGTCGGCACGCGCCACCTGGACCTGCGCGGCGAGCGAGGCGGCCGTCTGCGTCTGCACCGACCGGTCGACGGTGGCGAGCACCTGGCCGGCGCGCACCCACTGGCCCGGCTCGACCAGCACGCGGGTAATCATCCCGCCCTCGCCCGCCACGCCGACCGGCAGGTCGCGGCGCGCCGCGATCGTGCCCGTCGCCGCAATGGTGCGATCCACGGTGGAGCGGCCCGGCACCACCACCGACACCGCGGGTGCCGACGGCGTGGGCGCCGCCTCCGCTTCCTTGCCGCCCCGGCCCCAGATCGCCCAGGCACCGGCGGCGATCGCCAGCAGCACGATCGCCGCGATGATCCAGCGCCGCCGCGTCGACGCGGGTGCTGCCGGCCCGTCCAGTCGATCCTGCGTGAAAGAGCCCGTCTCGTAGTTCATGTCCGCCATCGTCCCCGCCGGCCCTCTCCGAGCTGTATTAGCCGAATAGTGCACCGCTCGCAAGCGCCCGACGGTTCATGCGCGCGACCGGAGCGCGCCGCAACCGTCCCGTTCATCGCCGGTTGAGCGGAAACCCGCCAAGCAATCGCCGGTCCAACCATGGGAGCCGCCCAGACATGCGCCAGTTCGTCGTCCCCGCCACCATTCTCGCTGCCGTTCTCGCCACCGGGCCGGCTGCGGCACAAACAACATCCACGATGGCGTCGTCCGATTCGGCGGCCGGCTCGCTGGTCCCGTCGATCCCCGCCAGCGGCGCGCTGCTCGACGTGGTGGCGGAGGGGCGGACGACACGGGTGCCCGATCTCGCCACGATTCGCGCCGGCGTGGTCTCGCAGGCGCCCACCGCCGCGCAGGCGATCGCCGACAACGCCAAGGCGATGGAGCGCGTGCTGGCGGCCCTGCGCCGCGCCGGCGTGGCATCGCGCGACGTCGCCACCGCCAGCGTCTCGCTCCAGCCGCAATATCGTTATGCCGACGGTCAGCCGCCGGCGATCACCGGCTACCAGGCGACCAACAGCGTCTCCGTCCGCTTCCGCGACGTGGCCAGATCGGGCGCGGTGCTCGACGCGCTGGTCGCGCAGGGCGCCAACCAGATCGAGGGGCCCGACCTGTCGGTAAGCGAACCCGACGCCGCACTGGACGAGGCACGTACGGACGCGGTGAAGCGCGCCCGCGCCCGCGCCGAACTTTACGCCCGCGCCGCCGGCCTGCGCGTGTCGCGCATCGTGTCGATCGCGGAAGCCGGGCAGGACGCGGGCGGACCGGATCGCCCGCCGGTGCTCTACGCCCGCGCCATGGCCGCGGACTCCGCCCGCGCGCCGACCGCGATCGCGGCGGGGGAAAAGGACATCACCGCCACGCTCCAAGTCCGCTTCCTGCTCGATCGGTGACGTAAAAAAGGCCGCCCGGTCGCCCGGACGGCCCTTCCTTACTCGGTA
Organism: Sphingomonas rubra; assembly: GCF_900115745.1. Taxonomy (GTDB): domain Bacteria; phylum Pseudomonadota; class Alphaproteobacteria; order Sphingomonadales; family Sphingomonadaceae; genus Sphingomonas; species Sphingomonas rubra. The sequence goes on from NZ_FOXP01000005.1 coordinate 137,687, forward strand.
CCGTGGCGCGCGATCAGCGCACGCGACCGCGACGCACCAGGTTGACGATCGCCAGCAGGATCACCGCACCCAGCAGCGACACCAGGAACGAGGTAAGCGTCAGCGGCGCGTTGTTGATCGAACCGCCCGAGATGACCAGGCCGCCGATGAACGCGCCGACGATGCCGACGACGATGTTGAGGAAAATACCCTGCTGCGCATCGGTGCGCATGATGATGCTGGCGAGCCAGCCGATAACGCCGCCGATAATCAGCCAAATAATGATGCCCATGTCGTCCCTCCGTTGAAACCCGTGCCGGTCGGCCCGGCCGTAGCGGAAGAACCCGTCCCTTTCTTTATTGTTCCGGCTGCGATCCGTTCTTGACCCAAGTCAGCAGCAATACTTCGCCTGGATCAGTATTTCCCCTGGCGGTCGTATAGATCGCGGTAGTGCTGGATGCGCGTGACGCGCAGCCCGGGCATGCCCGACCGGTCGATGGCGCGCTGCCAGCCGGCGAACTCCTCCACCGTCAGGCCGTATCGCTCGCACACCTCGTCGATCGACAGAAGCCCGCCGTTCACCGCGGCGACCACCTCCGCCTTGCGACGCACCACCCAGCGGGTGGTACCCGGCGGCGGCAGCGTGTCGATGGTCAGCGACTCGCCGAGCGGGCCGATGACCTTGGCGGGTCGGATTTTCTGGTTCTCGATCATTGTTCCTCGATCGGGGCTCCCGTCCCCGGCTTGATTTCGTCGACGTCCCCATTCTGGCACAAGGCATTGAACATGCCCTGACCCGCCGCGGTAAACGGGTCGTTCACGTTCGCCCCCGCGCCCATTTCCGCATCGGCCGCGACCTCCCTCGCCGCCATTTCCGCCACCCAGGCGCGCAGCAACGCGGCCACGGCGGGATGGAACGAGGTCTGCCCCAACACCTGCCCGTCACCCACGGGCAGGCCCGCCTGCACGATCGCGGTCGCGCTCGCCCCCTGCCGCGCCGCCACGCCGACCAGCAGCGCGGCGAGATCGCCGGGCCAGGCCACCAGCTCGGTGGCGCGGTCGAAATGGGGAAAGCTCAGGTCCAAGCCACGCCTCGCGAACGTTACGGAATGCCGCCTTACCGGGCGGGAGGTGAAGGCGGGGTAAAGCCGCTGAACAGAGTTTCGCCGCCCCTCGTCTCGGCATGGGACAATCATCATGGCGGGCGCTATGGCGCGCGGATGGAGATCGACTTCCAGCTGAACGACGCCCGCAGCCGGCGCATCGTGGTGGCGATGTCGGGCGGCGTCGACAGTTCGGTCGTCGCCGCGCTGGCGGTGCGCACGGGCGCGGAAGTGATCGGCGTCACCCTCCAGCTCTACGACCATGGCGAGGCGACCAGCCGCCCCGGCGCCTGCTGCGCGGGCCGCGACATCCGCGACGCGCGCGCGGTGTGCGACCGGCTCGGCATCGCCCACTACGTCGTCGACCACGAGAGCGCCTTCCGAGCGAGCGTCGTCGACCGCTTCGCCGACGAGTATCTTGCCGGCCGCACGCCGATCCCCTGCGTCCAGTGCAACACCGGCCCGAAATTCACCGACCTGCTGCGCCTGTCGCGCGAGCTGGGCGCCGATTGTCTGGCGACCGGCCACTATGTCCGCCGCGTCGAAGGGCCCACCGGCGCCGAACTCCACCGCGGCGCCGACCCCGCGCGCGACCAGAGCTATTTCCTGTTCGCCACCACGCAAGGACAGCTCGATTACTGCCGCTTTCCGCTCGGCAGCCTGCCCAAGGCGCGCGTCCGCGAACTGGCGGCCGAGCACGGCCTGCTGGTCGCCGCCAAGCCCGACAGCCAGGACATCTGCTTCGTCCCCGACGGCGACTATGCCGGCCTGGTCCGCCGCCTGCGCCCCGACGCCGACACCGCCGGCGAGATCGTCGACCTCGCCGGCCGCCCCCTCGGCCGCCACCGCGGCCTGATCCATTTCACCGTCGGCCAGCGCCGCGGGCTGGAGATCGGCGGCACGCCCGAGCCGCTCTACGTCGTGCGGCTGGAGGCCGACACCCGCCGCGTCGTCGTCGGCCCGCGCCGCGCCCTCGCGGTCGACGCGGCGCTGCTGGAGGGGATCAACTGGATCGGCGGCGACCACCGTGGGCCGCTGACCGCCAAGGTCCGCTCCATGGCCAAGCCGGTCCCCGCGCGGCTAGACGGCGACCGGCTGCTGTTCGACCACCCCGAATACGGCGTCGCCCCCGGCCAGGCGGCAGTGCTCTATGCCGACGACCGCGTGCTCGGCGGCGGCTGGATCGCCGCGACGGAGGCGGCGGCGCTGGCGGCGTAGCGCCTTGCCCCGACAAGGTTACTCCGTCGTTCCGCCGCTACCCACCTCTTGTTCCCCGGCGGAGGCCGGGGCCCAGGGGGGAGACGATGGTGGCAGATCACGACCGCTATCCCATCTGGGCCCCGGCCTTCGCCGGGGTACAGATATGTGCAGTCGCCACGATCGCCGATCTCATCAGGGGTGCCACACACACCCCAACGAGCAGCCCGCCTACGCCACGCTCACCAGCAACTTGTCGATCCGCCGCCCGTCCAGGTCGACGATCTCGAAGCGCCAGCCCTGCTCGACGAAGCTCTCGCCCTCCGCCGGCAGCCGCTTCAGCACCGACAGCGCCAGCCCCGCCACCGTCGCATAGTCGCGGTCCTCGGGCAGCTCGATCTCCAGCCGCTCGGCCAGCACGTCGGCGGGCATGGTGCCCGCGACCAGCAGCGAGCCGTCGTCGCGCGTCACCACGTCGGGCGCCTCGTCCGGGTCCGCGTCGGAAGCAAAGGCGCCGCCGATCGCCGCCAGCAGGTCGGCGGGCGTCACGATCCCCTCGAAATGGCCGTACTCGTCGTGGATCAGCGCCATCGGCACTTCCGCCCCGCGCAGCGCCAGCAGCGCGTCGGGCGCGTCGAGCCGGTCGATCACCACCGGCGCCTTGCGCATCAGCGCCGCGATGTCGAGCCGCTCGCCGCGCAGCAGCGCCGCGGCGATGTCGCGCGCCTGCACCACGCCGCGGATGCGGTCGATCGATCCCTCGCCCACCGGCAACCGGGTATGCAGCGTCGCCGCCAGCCGCGTGCGCAGCGTGTCGTCGTCGGCGGTGCAGTCCAGCCAGTCGATCTCGGTGCGCGGCGTCATGATCTCGCGCACCGGCCGGTCGGCCAGCCGGACCACGCCGGAGATCATCGATCGCTCATGCTCCTCGATCACCCCCGATCGCGACGCCTCCTGCACGATCATCTGCAGCTCCTCCGCCGTCACCTGATCGTCGTTCTCACGATCCAGGCGCAGCAGGTGGAAGATCAGCGCGCTGGACGAATCCAGCACCCACACCAGCGGCTTGGTGCCGCGCGCCAGCCACTGCATCGGGATCGACACCAGGCTCGCCACCGCCTCCGGCGCGCGCAGCGCGAACTGCTTGGGCACCAGCTCGCCGACGATCAGCGAGGCATAGGTGGTCAGGCCGATCACCAGCACGAACGCCAGCGTCTCGGCGCTCTCGGCCGGCACGCCCAGCGCCGCCAGCCGCGCCGCCGTCGGCGTGCCCAGGCTCGCACCCGAATAGGCGCCGGTCAGCACGCCGATCAGCGTGATGCCGATCTGCACGGTCGACAGGAACTTGCCCGGATCGGCCGCCAGGTCCAGCGCGGCGCGCGCCCCCCGGCTGGTCTTGGCCTTGCCTTCCAGCCGCGCCCGCCTGGCGGAGACGATCGCCAGCTCGCTCATCGCGAACACCCCGTTCAGCGCCACCAGCGCGAGGATGACGACGAGGTCGAGCCAGGGAAAGGGAGGAAGCGGGGCCATCGGCGTTGCTGCCACCTTTGGCGGCGTTCGCCGCGCGCCGCAACCGATGATCGCACGCGCGTCGGTCGCAGTTCAGTGCGCGGCCGGAACAATCGCCCGGCCAAGCCGGTTCTCGGCCGAGCAACCCCGTCCGTACCGATCAAGGGAAACGTCCATGAAGAAGCCGCTCCTCCTCGCCAGCCTCGCCGCCCTGTCCCTCGGCACCCTGTCGCTCGGCGCCTGCACCACCGATCCCAACACGGGCGAGCGCCGCATCTCCAAGGCCGCGATCGGCGGCATCGGCGGCGTGCTGGGCGGTTACCTGCTCGGCGACGTGGTCGGCGGCCGCAACGACCGCACCGCCAAGATCGTCGGCGCGGGCCTGGGCGGCCTCGCCGGGGCGGGCGTCGGCGCCTATATGGACCGGCAGGAGCGGCAGTTGCGCGAGCGGACCGCGGGCACCGACGTGCAGGTGATCCGCCAGGGCGACGACCTGGTACTCAACATCCCGTCGGGTATCACCTTCGCCTATGACAGCGCGCAGGTGCAGCCGCAGTTCCAGCGCACGCTGGATCAGGTCGCCGCCACGCTGGCCGAGTATCGCGAGACCTATATCGACGTCTACGGCCACACCGACTCGACCGGCAGCGACTCCTACAACCAGCAATTGTCGGAGCGGCGCGCGGTATCGGTGGCCGATTATCTGTCGTCGCACGGCGTCCAGGCCGCCCGCATCGGCACCCGCGGCTACGGCGAGACCCAGCCGATCGCCCCCAATGACACCGACGCCGGCCGCGCCGCCAATCGCCGCGTCGAGATCAAGATCGTGCCTATCCGCGACACCGACCTGCGCTGATCGCTGTTGCAACGGGGCGGACGATGGATCGTCCGCCCCGTTCCGCCTTCAGGCCCCCGCCTGCGCCGCGGCCTGGTTGAGGCCGCCGCCGGCGATGGCGGACAGCCGCTCGTCCGTCGCCTTTTCCTCGTCCAGCGTCTCGGCGAGCACCGACGCGCAATCCTCGCGGCCGAGCGCCTTTGCCCAGGCGATCAGCTTGCCATATTGCGCGATTTCGTAATGCTCGACCAGTTGCGCGCCGCCGGCCAGCGCCGCGTCGAGCACGGGGCCGCTTTCCGTGTCGGAGGCGACCGCGTCGTTCGCCTTCTCGATCCCGTCGAACGCCGGACAGGTCGTCTCCTTGGGATCGTGGCCGTGCAGGGCGAAGACGCGCTCCAGCCGGTCCGCCTGCGTCTGCGATTCGGCGCGATGGCGGTCGAACGCCGCCTTCAACTCGGACGACGTCGCCTGGTCCGACATGGTGGCGAGCGCGGAGACGATCTGGTTCTCGGCGTAGTAAGTGGTCCGAAGCGTGTGGACGAACAGGTCGTCCAGGGATTTGATGCTGGTACCGAACAGGGCCATGGCGTGTCTCCGTTGCCGTGCGCCGCGGCCTGGATCGCCACGCGCCCCCTGTCGAACGGCCGACGCAGAGCGGCGTTGCGCCACCCCAACCCAGATTAGGTCATTGCCGCATCCCGCGCTGCAATCTCACTGGTCGAAGTCGCCACGCCCCTTCTCCGTGCCGTGCAGTTGCGACCACAGCCCTTGCGTCCCATGCTCCTGCGCCTTGTTGACGAATTGCGAGGCGACCAGCCACCCCTTGATCGGTCGCAGCGGCAGCAGGGTGCCGCCGATCATCACCGGCAGCGACGTGAACAGATGGACCCACCAGGGCGGATCGAACGCCACCTGAAGCCAGACGATGAAGAAGGCGAGCGGGAACGCCACGATGCACAGCGAGAAGAAGGCGGGCCCGTCGTCCGGCGCGGCGAAGCGATAATCCAGGCCGCACACGTTGCAGCGATCCGCCACCTTCAACCACGACTTGAACATCCGCCCCTCGCCGCAGCGCGGGCACAGTCCCTTCCAGCCGCACTTCATGATCCAGCGGAATTTGTCCTTGTCGGACTCGAAGGAGGAGGGAGGGTTGGACATTCCCCGCTCCTCGGCACAATCGCGGCACGTGTCGATAGGACCGATTGTCCCGGCATCGAGGGATGGCGAAGGGATTTCCCCGACCGGGGGGATCGTCGACCTCACGGCCGGCACCGCTCTTCCATGTCTGTCGGCAGGCCACCTCTTTTACAAAGAAGGATTGGACGCCCATTCGCGTCTGAAACTCACCGCCGCTGTCCTACAAGCGCATCCTGCTTTATAACTGCCGGACAGGATCAACCTCGCTCTTTCTCAACCATCGCAGAAACGGAAACGATCGCGCGTACATGTTTCGTTCTGGGGGTCAATCGAGTCAAGCAGATCGCCGTCCTTACCGCCGTTCCGCGAAGAAGCGGCGCAGCATCTCCGCCGCCTCGCGCTCTCCGATCCCGGCATAGACCTCCGGCCGATGGTGGCAGGTCGGCTGGCCGAACAGCCGCGGGCCGTGCTCCACCGCGCCACCCTTGAGGTCCGCTGCGGCGTAGTAGAGACGCCGCAACCGGGCATGGGCGATCGCGCCCGCGCACATCGCGCACGGCTCCAGCGTCACCCACAGGTCGCACGTCTCCAGCCGCTCGGCACCGAGCGCGGCGGCGGCGGCGCGGATCGCCAGCATCTCGGCATGCGCGGTCGGGTCGCGCAGGCGGCGCGGCGCATTGCCGGCGACCGCGACCACTTCGGCGCCCCGCATCACCACCGCACCCACCGGCACCTCGCCGTCCGTCGCGGCGGCGGCAGCGGCGTCGAGCGCGAGGGCCATGGGCGCGGGCAGCGGGATCATCCGCGCGCCCTGCCCGGCGGGCGGGCGCGCGGCAAGCGTCAGCGGGCGTTGGTGGTCGCCGTCTCGCCGGGGCGCTCCACGTCGATCGTCGGCACCGCCACCGTCTTGTTCTCGGTGCCGACGCTGACCCGCGCCACGTCCGCCTGGAACTGCGGCGCCTGCACCACGGCGGGACGCGTCTGGTCGATCGAGATGATGCCGAAGAACAGGAGGCCGGCGACGATCAGCACGGCGATGCCCAGCAGGGCCAGCAAGGTACGCATCGGACACTCCCCTTCAGGTGATTCGTTGCCGTAACAACGCGGGGCGCCGCCGGACGTTGCACGGTCGCGTGGTTGACGCCCCGGCACCGACCCGCTATCCGCGCGGCCTTTCCGGGCAATCCGATCCAATCAAGGTAGCAATCCATGTCGCGCATCTGCGAGCTGACCGGCAAGGGCCGGCAGGTGGGGAACAACGTTTCCCACGCCAACAACAAGACCAAGCGCACGTTCCTGCCCAATCTGCAGAACGTCACCCTGATCTCCGACGCGCTCGGGACCGGTGTGCGCCTGCGCGTGTCGACCCACGGTCTGCGCTCGGTCGAGCATAATGGCGGCCTCGACAACTGGCTGGTCAAGACGGGCGACGACAAGCTGTCGCTACGCTGCCGCCGGCTGAAGCGCGACATCGCCAAGAAGCTCGCCGCCGCGCCCGCGGCGTAAGCGGCGCTCACCGGTTGCCGACAGGGTCCGCGGCTCTCCCGAGCCTGCGGGCCCTTTGTCATGTCTCTAGCCGGAACTTGAGCAGCAGCGTGCGCTCCAGGAACAGCTGATTGTCGTCGGACAACAGCCACAGGATCGTGTCCCGGCCCTCCCGCACCGCGGCCAGCCCCTCGTAATTGTCGGCCAGGAGCGGCGGCGCCAATTGCGCGATCGTCCGCCCGCTCACCACCGCCGCCGGCCGCAGCGCGGCGGGATCGACCAGCACCAGCCGCGCCGACCAGCGGAACGGCAGCGACAGGGCACGCTCCAGCACCAGCAACCCTCCATTCGGCAGCGCCGTCATGTCCGACGGGCTGAACCCCGGCGACGCGACATACGCGAAGCGGAAGGCGGGGCGGCGTGTCGTCGGATCGCCCGGCCAGACGATCCCGTCGCGCATCCGCTCTCCCCGCCGCGGCGATTCGGCGATCGCGACGAAACGTCCGTCGGCCAGTCGCGCGAGCGATTCGGGACCGCCGTCGCGGCGCCACCGCCGCATCGCCGCGGGCGCCGCCACCGCCTCCGCGCGCGTCCAATCCGGCGCGTACCGCCAGATCTGGTTGACGTTCTCGAACCCCACCCACCAGCGCGCCGTCACCGGATCGCGCGCCAGCGATTCGGCGTCGCGATCGCGCTTCTCCCAACCCGTCCGCGGTCCTGCCGGCACGAACGAGAAAACAACGCGACGCGGGCGCCAGTCGCCGCCCATCCGGAACCGGACCAGATTGCCGCCGTCGCTCAGCAACGTGAACCGGTTCCCGTCGACGTGGAGGGCGGAGAAGCCGCCGAACGCCCGGTGGTCGCCGTCCAGCACCACGCCGCCCAGATAGGTGAGCGATCCCACGCGTCGCCGCCCCGCATCGTGCGGGTCGATCGGCACGCGCCGTGCCGTCATCGCACCCGACGCCCGCAGCCGCGCCGACCGCTCCTCGCCCGACCAGCCGGGAACGACGGCGAGCGGCAGCAGGATCGCGGCGAGCAGGACAAGAGGACGGTGCATGACCCGGCTCATAAGCACGAACCTCCGCCGCGACAGCCTGAACCGGCGATAACCGCCGCATTCAGGATCGGCTCAATGCGACTCGGCCAGAAGGCTTCCATCGACGGCGGTTCGCCGCCGGTCAGTTTCCAAGGGAGTTTCGGCCATGATGAAGTCCTTCACCCTGATCGCCGCCACCGTCGCGATGACGGCCTCTGCGCTGGTCCCCGTCGGGGCCGCCGAGGCGCAGCGCCGCCACTGGCGCGGTGACGGCTACAGCCAGCGCTACGACCGCGGCGACCGCTACGCGCAGGGCTATTATCGCGGCCAGAACGATTATCGCGCACGCCAGCGGTGCAAGGACGGCGACACCGGTCTGCTGGTCGGCGCGATCGCCGGCGGACTGCTCGGCCGCACCATCGACACGCGCGGCGACCGCACCGTCGGCACGCTGGTCGGTGCCGGTGCCGGCGCGCTTGCCGGTCGCGCGATCGATCGCTCGGATCGTCCCGGATACTGCCGCCGCTAACCCGCGGGCCGGCAGTTCAGTGTCCCTCGCGTAGCGTATCGAGGGCGGAGGGTCGGCTTCCTTCGGGAGGCCGGCCCTCTTGTACCGTTACCGATGCCTTCACCAGACGGTGCGATAAGTTCTTGGAACTTAGTAGATTTTGGCGAGTTTTGCCGCGATGAATCGACCCAGATCCGTTATATTGCTGGTGGAGGACGACCCGCTGATCCTCATCCACTCGACCATGGCGCTGGAAGACGCCGGGTATGAGGTGATCGCGGCGGTAGACGGCGAGGCGGCGCTGGGTGAGATTTCACGTCAGGCCAACATCGTCGCGCTGTTCACCGATGTGGGCCTGCCGGGTGCCGTCGACGGCGTCCAGGTCGCCGCCGCCGTCCGCGCCGCCCACCCGTCCGCCTCGATCGTCGTCACCTCCGGCCAGGATGCGCCGAATATCGGCGTGCTGCCCGAAGGCGGCCTGTTCATGGCCAAGCCCTACACCGCCGCACAGCTGCGCCGCGCCTTGGGGGATTGCTGACGGGAGACTCGTCGTCGCTGCCGATCAGTACATGTGCTGTCCGCCGTTGATCGACAGCGTCGACCCCGTCACGAACCCGGCCTCGTCGGAACACAGAAAGGCGACGCCGCGCGCGATCTCGCTCGCTTGGCCCAGCCGACCGACCGGGATTTTGGCGACGATCTTCTCCAGCACGTCACCCGGCACCGCGGCGACCATGTCGGTATCGATATAGCCTGGCGCGATCGCGTTGACGGTGACGCCGGCCCGCGCGCCCTCCTGCGCCAGCGCCTTGGTGAAGCCATGGATGCCCGACTTGGCGGCGGCGTAGTTCACCTGGCCGTACTGCCCGGCCTGCCCGTTGATCGAGCCGATATTGACGATCCGCCCCCATTTCCGCTCGCGCATGCCGGGGAAGGTCGCCTTGGCCATGTTGAAGCAGCCGCCCAGATTGGTGTCGATCACTTCCTTCCACGCCTGGTACGTCAGCTTCAGGATGGTGCCGTCGCGGGTGATGCCGGCGTTGTTGACGACGATGTCGACCGGCCCGAGTTCGTCCGCCACCCGCGCGCAGCCCGCCTGGCACGCGTCGTAATCGGCGACGTCCCATTTGTACGCGGCAATGCCCGTCCGCTCGGTAAAGGCGCGGGCGCGCTCCTCGTTGCCGGCATAGTTGGCGGCGACGGTGACGCCCGCTTCCTTCAGCGCGAGGCTGATCGCCTCGCCGATCCCGCGTGTGCCGCCCGTGACGATCGCTACCCGTGCCATGTGACCTCTCCCGTTATCCGGCACGGACGCTACGGCAGCCTCACCCAGCCTTCAAGTTCGGTCGCGATGATGCCGCGCAACATCGCCACGCCGCCCGGCTCGTCGTTGAGGCACGGCAGATAGGCGAAGTCGGTCCCGCCCGCCTCCAGGAAGCTTTCCCGGCCGCGGATCGCCAGTTCTTCCAGCGTCTCCAGGCAGTCGGCCGAGAAGCCGGGCGCGACGATCGCCACCTTGCGCCGTCCCGACCGGGCCAGGTCGACCAGCGTCTCGTCGGTCGCCGGTCCCAGCCACTTGGCCGGCCCGAACCGCGACTGGAAGGCGACGACCAGCTCGCGGCCCATCGCCTCCGACAGCAGGCGCGCCGTCTTCTGGCAGTGGCAATGATAGGGGTCGCCCAGCTCCAGCGTCCGCTTGGGCATGCCGTGGAAGCTGGCCACGATCGCGTCGGGCACGAACGGCAGCTCCGCCAGCGACGTCTCCACCGAGTCCTTCAGCGCGGCGATGTAGCGCGGATCGTCATGATAGGGCGGCAGCGTCCGGATCGCCGGCTGCCAGCGCAGCGTCGCCAGGTGCGCCCATGCCTTGTCGTTGGCGGTCGCCGTCGTCGCGGCGCAATATTGCGGGTAGAGCGGCGCCAGCAGGATACGCTCGCATCCCGCCGCCTTCATCGCGTCCAGCCGCGACGCGATCGACGGATTGCCGTAGCGCATCGCCCAGTCGACCAGCACGTCGGGACCGAACGCGCCTTCCAGCGCCACCGCCTGCGCGCGCGTGATCGCGGCGAGCGGCGACCCGTCCTCGCGCCAGACCTGTCCATAGGCGTGCGCCGACTTTTTCGGCCGGGTGTTGAGGATAATGCCGCGCAGGATCGGCTGCCAGGCGATCGGCGGGATCTCCACTACACGGCGATCCGACAGGAACTCGCCCAGGTAACGCCGCACCGATCGGGCGTCGGGGCCGTCGGGCGTCCCCAGGTTCATCAGCAGCACGCCCACCTTGGGGCGCGGGATCGACGGGTGGTCGGCAGGCAGGTTCATCGGACGGACTTAGGGGCTGGCGGCCGGGAAAGCGATGCGTGCCGCGGATCACACCAGCGGCAGCGACCTGATCCGCCGCCCCGTCACCGTCCACAAGGCGTTGGCGATCGCGGGCGCGACTGCGGGCACGCCCAGCTCGCTCACCCCGCCCGGCGCCTCGTCCGACCGGATCAGCTCCACCGTGATGTCGGGCGTGTCGGCCAGACGCGGCAGCCACAGCCGGTCGAACCCGCGCACCGTGGCCAGCCCGCCCTGCATGCCGGTCGCCGCGCCGAGCGCGTGGGCGAGCCCGAAGATCAGCCCGCCCTCGACCTGCTGGCGCACCAGTTCGGGATTGATCACGCGGCCGCAATCCACCGCCGCGACCAGCCGGTCGACCTTGGGCATCCCACCCTCCACATGCGCCTCCGCCATCACCGCGACGAAACTGCCGCGGAACGCGTGCGCCGCGATCCCCTGCCCGCTGCCCCGCACCCCGCCCTCCCAACCGCCGAGCGACGACGCGGTCGACAGGCATCGCGCCAGCCGCGGCTGCCCGCCGAGCATGCCGATCCGGTACGACATCGGCTCCGACATGGCGGCCTGCGCCAGCTCGTCGACGAACGATTCGGTGAAGAAGCAGGTATAGCCATGGGCGCCCCCGCGCAGGTGCCCGGTCGGCAGGCCGATCTCCGCCGGATGGTGGTCGATCGCCATTGCCGGCACCCGGTACGGCGGGCGGGCGCCGCCGACGGCGTAGCGATCGGCCGCGTCCAGGCGCAGCCCGGCCCGGTCCAGCGCCGGCGCGAGGGCGCGGACCAGGGCGCGCCCGGTCGCCGGGCTCGCGATCCTGGCTTGCCAGCCCAGGATCGCGCCGTTGGTGGCGAGCCGGGCCGCCATTCTCGCCTCGGCGGGCGGGCGATAACGGTCGTGCAGCAGCGCCTCGCCGCGCGACCAGGTCACGCTCACCGGCCGTTTCAGCCGCATCGCGATCCGCGCCGCCTGCTCGGCGACGAGGTGGTCCAGTCCTTGGCCGAAGTCGCCGCCGACCGGCATCGGGTGCACCGTCACGTCGCCCTCGCTCAGCGATGCGGCGCGCGCGGCCGCCGCCCGCGCCAGCCCCGGCGCCTCGGTCGACAGCCACAGCGACAACCGCCCGTCGGCGAAGGCCGCCGCCGCGCTCGGCGTCTCGATCGCGGCGTGCACCGCGGGCCTCGCATGGTAACGGGCGGTGACCAGCGTCGCGTCGCGGAACGCCGCGGCCAGATCGCCCTCCTCCACGATCCGCTGCCCCGGCCCGTCGAGCGACGCGATCAGCGCCCGCTCGATCCCAGCATCGTCCAGCACGCCGTTCACCTCGAACCGCGGTGCCGCCGCGTCGAGCGCGCGCTGCGCCGCCCACCAGGTGCGCGCCGCTACCGCGACCCAGCCGTCCTCCTCGATCACCGCGACGACGCCGCTCACCCGCTCCGCCGCCGTCCGGTCGATCGACACCAAGCGCACGGTACCGGGCGGCCCCTGCCGCACCGCCACCTGCACCATGTCGGGCAGGCGGATGTCGCCGGCATAGGCCGCCGATCCGTCGACCTTGGCGGGTGCGTCGATCCGCGGCAGCGCCTCGCCCATCAGCGTGCCCGCACCGCCCAGGCCGATCGGTGGCCGATCGGGCGGGGTCAGGCCGGCGGCCTCTGCGGCGAGCGCAGCGAAGCGCAGCCGCTTGCCCGCGTGGGTGACGAAGCCTGCCGCGACCGCGCATTCCTGCCACGCCACGTCCCACCGCGCCGCGGCCGCCATGCACAGCAACGCGCGCGCCGACGCCGCCGCGACGCGCGCCGGTTCCTCGAACATCCGGGCACTGCTCGACGCCGCCGTCAGCATCGGCGCGGGAAACGCCCCGACCCCGCCGCGCAGGTCATCGGGCAGCACCGCCGGCATCCCCTCCAGCAGGTCCTCCAGCCCCAGCGGATTGGCGTAGAGCGGGCTGAGCGGCGCCGGCTCCACCCCCACCGTGCGCCAGTCGGCGCCCAGCTCGTCCGCGACGACCTGTGCCAGGCCGGTCCAGCTGCCCTGCCCCGTCTCCGCCTGCGGCACTGCGACGGTCACGCGTCCGTCCTCGCCGATCTTCAGCCACGCACCGAAGCGGTGCTCTCCCGGTCCCGCGACCAGCGTGGGCGCGTAGGCGCGCGGCCACAGTCCCCAGGCGACCACCAGCCCCACGCCCAGCCCGCCGCCGACCAGCAGCCGGCGCCTGTTGATCGTCGCCAATTCAGCCCTCGGCGGCGTAGCGTGCGCGGTACGCCGCCTTCAGCCCGACCTTGTCGATCTTCTCCGTCCCCAGGCGCGGCAACGGCGCCTCGGCGAACCAGACGCGGTGCGGCACCTTGAAGGCGGCGATGTGGTCGCCGAGGAACGCCTTCACGCCTCCCTCGTCGAGCGCCGCACCGTCCGCCCACACCACCGCCGCGGGCAGCTCGCCCAGCCGCTCGTCGGCCAGCCCGAACACCGCCGCCTCGCGGATCGCCGGATGCGCGTAGAGCGCCGCCTCCACCTCCTGGCAGCTGATGTTCTCCCCGCCTCGGATGATGATGTCCTTCTTGCGATCGACGATGAACAGGTATCCGTCCTCGTCCAGGTAACCGATGTCACCCGTGCGGAAATACCCGTCGGCGGTGAACGCCGCCGCCGTCGCGGCCGGGTTGTTCCAATATTCGCGGAAGTTGACGACCGACCGGATCGCGATCTCGCCCCGCGCGCCTTGCGCCAGCTTCACACCCGCATCGTCGACGATGGCGAGGTCGATCAGCGGCACCGACGGCCGCCCCGCCGACAGCGGCTTGGCGACGTAGTTGGATCGCCAATTGCCCGCGCCCGCCGCGTTGGTCTCCGTCAGGCCGTAACCGATCAGCGGCGCCCCCTCCATCTCGTCGGCGATGCGCCGCACGTGCTCGGCCGGCCGCGGCGCGCCGCCCGCCGCGAAATCGGCGACGGTGGACAGGTCGTACCGGTCGCGTTCGGGATGGGTCAGCATCTCGTAGCTCATCAGCGGCACGCCGACGAAATAGGTCACCCGCTCCGCCTCGATCAGCCGCATCGCCTCGCGCGCATCCCATTTGGGCATCAGCACCAGTTTCCGGCCCATCGCGAAACTCTGCAGGAACACCGGCACCTCGGCGGTGACGTGGAACAGCGGGATCGTCAGCATGGTCGACGGCTGCCCCTCGGGCGGGTTGCCGTCCTGCGTGGCGATGCCGACCATCATCATCACCTGCGCCAGGTAGCTGAACACCGCCTGCATCACCGCCCGATGATCCGACACCGCGCCCTTGCACTGCCCGGTCGAGCCCGAGGTGAACAGGATCGTGGCCAGGTCGTCGGGGCCGGGCGAGGGCAGCGCCTGCCCCTCTCCGGCGAGCGGCGCGATCGCCTCCGCGAGCGGCAGCGTCTCGTCCAGCGTCACGACATTGGCCACGCCCGTCAGCCGCCTGGCCCGCGCCGTGTCGGCGACGATCAGCGCGCAGTCGACGTCGGCGATGGCGGTGGCGAACTCCTCCGCCTGCCACCAGCCGTTGAGCAGCGTCGCGACCCCGCCCGCCATCAGCGTGCCCATGTACGTCGCGATCCAGGCGGGCGAGTTGCGGCCGGCGATGCCCACGCGGTCGCCGACGCGGATGCCGCGCGCGACCAGCCCGTGCGCGACCCGCGTCGCCTGCGCATGGACCTGCGCGAAGGTCAGCCGCTCCTCGCCCGCCACCAGGAAGGTCGCGTCGGCGTGCAGGGCGCTGAAATGCGCGAAATAGGCCGGAATCGACGGCGGCGCCGCCGCGATCGTCGGCAGATCGGCACCCCATCGCGTGATCGACGACAGCGGCAGCGGGCCGCCCGGCGCCGTCACCGCCGCCATCACCGTGTCCATGCGCCCGTCCAGCTCGGTCCGCATCCGTCTCTCCGCTTGGTCTACGCCACTGCCCCCTCTATGCAGGCGGCGACCAACGGGGGAAAGCCTTGATCCAGTATCTCGCCGCGGCCGCCACCGCCGTGCCCATGGCGGACCATGTCCGCTTCGCCGATGTCGGCCTGCATCCCGACGTGTTCACGATCGGCTTCTTCACGCTGCGCTGGTACAGCCTGGCGTACATCGCCGGCATCCTGGTCGGTTGGTGGTACCTGCTGAAGCTGCTGGCCCAGCCCGGCGCGCCGATGGCCCGGCGCCATGCGGACGACCTCGTCTTCTACGCGACGCTCGGCATCATCCTGGGCGGGCGGCTGGGCTACGTGCTGTTCTACGCGCCCGACATGATCCTGCATCCCTTGCGCATCCTGCGGCTGTGGGACGGCGGCATGAGCTTCCACGGCGGCGTGATCGGCACGTCGCTGGGCATCGTCCTGTTCGCGCGCAACAACAGGCTCCAGTGGCTGCGCATCCACGACTATGTCGCCTGCTGCGTCCCCTTCGGCCTGTTCTTCGGGCGGCTCGCCAATTTCGTGAACGGCGAGCTGTGGGGCAAGCCGACCGATGTCGCCTGGGGCATCGTCTTCGAGCGTACCGTGCCGTTCGGCCTGATCGAGCCCGCGCGCCATCCCAGCCAGCTGTACGAGGCGGCGCTGGAGGGGGTGCTGCTGTTCCTCCTTCTCGCCTACGCCTTCTGGCGCACCCGCGCGCGTTATCAGCCCGGCCGCCTCACCGGCCTGTTCCTGGTCGGCTACGGCATCGCCCGCTTCACCGTGGAGTTCTTTCGCGAGCCCGACCAGCAGCTGCGCGCCTTCGCCGAGGCGACCGGCCTGCACATGGGCCAGTGGCTGTGCGTGCCGATGATCCTGGGCGGCGCCTGGCTGATGGCGACCGCGCCCAAGCGGCGCGTGCGCGTCGAGCCGATCGCGGGGACCGAGAGCGTCGCGTGAGCGGAAGCGATCCTGCCCTGCCCGAGCGGCTCGCCCGCGCCATCGCGCTCGCCGGGCCGATGCCGGTGTCGCAGTTCATGGCCGCCGCCAACGCGCATTACTACGCCACGCGCGATCCCCTCGGCACCGCGGGCGACTTCGTCACCGCGCCGGAGATCAGCCAGATGTTCGGCGAGCTGGTCGGCCTGTGGTGCGCCGACCTGTGGGACCGCGCCGGCCGCCCGCGGTGCCACTGGGTCGAGCTCGGCCCCGGCCGCGGCACGCTCGCCGCCGACGCGCGGCGCGCGATGACGAAGGCGGGGTTCGAGCCGACGATCCACCTGGTCGAGACCAGTCCCACCCTCCGCACCGCGCAGGCCGAACGCGTTCCCGACGCGACCTGGCACGACACGGTCGACACGCTGCCGACCGACGGCGCGCTCCTCGTCGTCGCCAACGAGTTCTTCGACGCGCTGCCGATCCGTCAGTTGGTGGCGACGCCCGCCGGCTGGCGCGAGCGGCTGGTAGCGTGTCAGGACACGCTGTTCCTGCCAATCGCGGGCAGGCCGGTGCCGGACGAGGTCGTGCCCGCGCCCTTGCGCGAGGCGGCGCCCGGCAGCGTGCTGGAGGTATCGCCCGCCGCCGTCGCGGTCGTCCGTACGCTCGCCGCGCGACTGGCGGCGCAGGGCGGGGCGCTGCTCGCGATCGATTACGGCCATGAGGGCCCTCTGCTCGGCGAGACGTTGCAGGCGGTGCGCGGCCACGGCTTCGCCAATCCGTACGAGACGCCCGGCGAGGTCGACCTGTCCGCACACGTCGATTTCACCACCCTCGCCGCCGCGGGTCAGGCGGGCGGCGCGGTCGCCTGGGGGCCGGTCGAGCAGGGCGAGTGGCTGGTCAAGCTCGGCATCGACGCGCGTGCCGCCGCACTCGCCCGCGCCGCCCCCGACCGTTCGGAGGCGCTGGTCGCCGATCGCGCCCGGCTGGTGCAGGGCATGGGTGCGCTCTTCAAGGCCTTGGCGCTCACCGCCCCCGCCTGGCCACATCCCGCAGGGTTCGCATGATCCGTTATCGCGACGCCACCGCCGCCGACCTGCCCGCCATCGACGCGCTGTTCCGCCGCAGCTTCGTCGCGACCTTCGGCACGCTCTACGCGCCCGCCGACCTCGCCACCTTTCTCGCCGGCTTCTCGGCCGCGGCATGGGCCGACGAGTTCGCCCAGCCCGGCGTCGCGATCCGCCTCGCCGAGGAGGAGGGCGTGCTGCTCGGCTACGCCAAGATCGGCGACCAGAAACTGCCGGTGGAACCCATCGGCGCCGCGGTCGAACTGCGCCACCTCTACCTCGACGTCGCCGCGCAAGGGCGGGGCATCGCCGACGCGCTGCTCCACTGGACGATCGAGACGAGCCGGGCACGCGGTGCGGGCGAGCTGTTCCTCTCGGTCTTCGTCGACAACACCCGCGCCAAGCGCTTCTACGCGCGACGAGGATTCGAGGCGATCGGCCGCTACGAGTTCCCCGTCGGCGACCATGTCGACCAGGACGACCTGATGCGGCTGGTGTTGTGAGCGAGGGCGTCGACGTCATCCGCTCCGCGGCGCTCGGCGGCGTGCCGCACGGCTTTCTCGGCCGGCGCGGCGGCGCGTCGAGCGGCGTGACCGCCGGGCTCGACATGGGGCGGCGCGGGGCGGAGTTGATCGGGCCGGAACTGGCCGAGAACCGCCGCCGCGCGGTCGCCGCGGTGCTGCCGGGCGCCGACCTTCGCACCCTGTGGCAGGTCCATTCCGCCGAGGTCGTCACCGTCGGTGCCGAGTGGAACGAGGACGCGCGGCCCCACGCCGACGCGCTCGTCACCGATCGGCCGGGCGTGCTGCTCGGCATCCTGACCGCGGACTGCGCGCCGGTACTGTTCGCCGATCCGGCGGCGGGCGTCGTCGGCGCCGCGCACGCGGGGTGGAAGGGTGCGCTCGCCGGCGTGACCGACCGGACGATCGACGCGATGGAGGCGATCGGGGCCGACCGTTCCCGCATCGCCGCCGCGATCGGACCGTGCATCGCGCGCGCCAGCTACGAGGTCGACGACGCCTTCCTGACGCGATTCTGCGAGGCCGATGCCGAGAGCGACCGCTTCTTCGCGCCGGGACGCGCCGGCCATCACCGCTTCGACCTGGAGGCCTATGTCGCCGCCCGCCTCGCCCGAGCGGGTATCGGCCGCATCGAGGCGCTCGGCCTCGACACCTATGCCGCGCCG
Source organism: Sphingomonas rubra (assembly GCF_900115745.1). Taxonomy (GTDB): domain Bacteria; phylum Pseudomonadota; class Alphaproteobacteria; order Sphingomonadales; family Sphingomonadaceae; genus Sphingomonas; species Sphingomonas rubra. Next base: position 155,908 of record NZ_FOXP01000005.1, read on the forward strand.
GCGCGTTTCTACTCCTATCGCCGCGCGACGCACCGCGGCGAACCGGATTACGGGAGACAGATCGCCCTGATCGGCCTCCCACCAGCGGAGCGGATCGGCTAGAGCCTTCGCTCAAGGAGAGTAGCATGGCCGATATCGACAACGAGACCGAAGCCGACGTGACCGGCGTCGCGGCCACCGCGCCGAAGGACGACACGCCCAAGCGGATCGGTGATCGCAAGCTCAAGCCGTCGACGCTGATGATGGGCCACGGCTTCGACCCGGCGCTGTCGGAGGGGTCGCTGAAGCCTCCGATCTTCCTCACCTCGACCTTCGTCTTCCCCAACGCCGCCGCGGGCAAGCGCCATTTCGAGGGCGTGACGGGCAAGCGGCCGGGCGGCGCGGACGGGCTGGTCTACTCGCGCTTCAACGGGCCGAACCAGGAGATCCTGGAGGATCGCCTGGGCATCTGGGAGGAGGCGGAGGACGCGCTCGCCTTCTCCAGCGGCATGGCGGCGATCGCGACCCTGTTCCTGTCGATGGTCAAGCCCGGCGACACCATCGTCCACTCGGGGCCTTTGTATGCCGCGACCGAGACGCTGATCGCGCGTATCCTGGGCCGGTTCGGGGTCCACTGGCTCGACTTCCCGGCGGGCGCGACGCGCGAGGAGATCGACGCGGTGCTGTCCAAGGCGGCGACCGGCAACGTCGCGCTGATCTACCTCGAATCGCCCGCCAATCCGACCAACGCGCTGGTCGACGTGCAGGCGGTGCGCGCCAGCCGCGACGCGATCTTCGCGAACAGCCCGACCAAGCCGCCGATCGCGATCGACAACACCTTCCTGGGGCCGCTCTGGTCGCAGCCGCTGAAACACGGGGCGGAGATCGTCGTCTACTCGCTGACCAAATATGCGGGCGGCCATTCGGACCTGGTCGCGGGCGGCGTGCTGGGATCGAAGGAGCATATCAACACGATCCGATCGATGCGGAACACGATCGGCACGATCTGCGACCCCAATACCGCCTGGATGCTGCTGCGCTCGCTGGAGACGCTGGAATTGCGGATGAGCCGGGCGGGCGAGAATGCGGTCAAGGTGTGCGAGTTCCTGCGCCAGCACCCCAAGGTCGACAGCATGGGCTATCTCGGCTTCATCACCGACGCGCGGCAACAGGACATCTACGACCGCCACTGCACCGGCGCGGGTTCCACCTTCTCGCTGCTGGTGAAGGGCGGCGAGGCGGAAGCGTTCCGGTTCCTCGATGCGCTCAAGATCGCCAAGCTGGCGGTGTCGCTGGGCGGGACGGAGACGCTGGCCAGCCATCCGGCGGCGATGACGCACCTGTCGGTGCCGGAGGCGCGCAAGAAGGCATTGGGGATCACCGACAATCTGGTGCGCATCTCGATCGGGGTGGAGGATGCGGACGACCTGATCGCCGATTTCGACCAGGCGTTGGCCGCGATCTGATGCCGAATTTCACCAACATCGCGCACGACGCGTTCGTCGCGGCGGTGTGCGACCTGGCGGCGCAGCTCGCCGCCGACGACTGGACGCCCGATTTCATCATCGGCGTCGGGCGCGGCGGGCTGGTGCCGGCGGTGTTCCTGAGCCACGCGAGCGGGCTGCCGATGCTGTCGGTGGATTATTCGAGCCAGGTGAAGGATTTCGCCGACGAGCCGCTGGTGAAGCTCGCCACACGCACCCGCGCGGGCGAGCGCCTGCTGTTTCTCGACGACATCAACGATTCGGGACGGACGATCACGCATCTGCGGAGGGCACTCGCCGCGGCGGGGGCGGTGGACGGAGCGGTGCGGTTCGCGACGTTGATCGACAACGAACGATCGGCGGAGCGGGTGGACTATCGGCACCGCACGATCGATCGGGCGGTGACGAAGGACTGGTTCGTGTTCCCGTGGGAGGCGGTGGCGCCGGCGACCTCGATAGCGGAGGATGCGGCGGCGGTGCCGGAGCGGCTTGCCTGACCACGTCAAAGTTCACGGTTGCTTGACTCGATTGACCCCCAGAACAAAACGATCGAGGCCGATCGTTTCCGAAAGCGGCAATGAGAAAGAGCGTGTCCGGCGGCGGTTCGGCAGGATCATAGCAGTCGCCCGACTTGTAGGACAGCGAGTGTCTGGACTAGCGAAGGCGACGGTGGAGGACGGCTCGCCTCACTCCCTTCGTCACCCCGGACTTGATCCGGGGTCTATGGTTCCGCCAGAGCGGACAGCGTTGCTCTCGCGGACGGATGGCCCCCGGATCAAGTCCGGGATGACGGGAGCCTACCCGTCCAGGCCTCACCCCCCGCCGACGCGTTCGATATCGGCGCCGACGGCGGACAGTTTCTCCTCCAGACGCTCGTAGCCGCGGTCGAGATGGTAGATGCGGCTGACTTCGGTCTGCCCTTCCGCGGCGAGGCCGGCGAGGATCAGGCTCATCGAGGCGCGCAGGTCGGTGGCCATCACGGGTGCGCCGACCAGCTTCGGCACGCCGCGCACCACCGCGGTGCGGCCCTGGACGAGAATGTCGGCGCCCATGCGGGCCAGTTCGGGCACGTGCATGTAGCGGTTCTCGAAGATCGTCTCCGTCAGCACGCTGGCGCCATCGGCGAGGCAGAGCATCGCCATGAACTGCGCCTGCATGTCGGTGGCGAAGCCGGGATAGGGCGCGGTCGACAGCGTCAGCGGGCGCAGCGGTGCGTGGCTGGCGGAGACGCAAACCGAGTCCTTGCGCAACTCGACCAGCACGCCCGCGTCCGCCAGCGAGGAGAGGGTCGCGCCCATGTCGTCCGCGCTGACGCCGGTCAGCTCCAGCGTGCCGCCGGTGATCGCGGCGGCGCAGGCGTAGGAGCCCGCCTCGATCCGGTCGGGCATCACCGAGTAGGTCGCGCCGTGCAGGCGGTCGCGGCCCTCGATCGTCAGCGTCTCCGTCCCGATCCCCTCGATCGAGGCACCCATCGCGACGAGGCAGCGGCACAGGTCGACGATCTCCGGCTCGCGCGCGGCGTTCTCGATGACGCTGGTGCCGCGGGCCAGCACCGCCGCCATGACGACGTTCTCGGTCGCGCCGACCGAGACGACGGGGAAGCGGTAATTGCCGCCCGCCAGCCGCCCGTCGGGGGCGACCGCGCGGACGTAGCCGGCCGCCATCTCCAGCTCCGCCCCAATCGCCTCCAGCGCCTTGAGGTGGAGGTCGATCGGGCGGTTGCCGATCGCGCAGCCGCCGGGCAGCGACACCCGCGCCTCGCCCGCGCGCACCAGGATGGGGCCGAGCACCAGGATCGACGCGCGCATTTTCCGCACGATGTCGTACGGCGCCTCGGTCGAGGTGAGTTCCTTGACCTGAATGGTCATGGTGCGGCCGAACTCCTCCGGTCGCGTTCCTTCGATCGCGGTGGAGGCGCCGAGCTGGTTGAGCAGATGGCCGAAGCCGTCGACATCGGCGAGGCGCGGCAGGTTCTTCAGCGTCAGCGGCTCGTCGGTGAGCAGCGCGCAGGGCATCAGCGTCAGCGCCGCGTTCTTGGCGCCGGAAATGGGCAGGCGGCCGGACAGGCGGTTGCCGCCGCGAATAATGATGCGATCCATGGTGAAGGCTCTATCGCCTCGGTGCCGCCGTGCAAGACCGACCCTCCGCAAGCGGGCGCTTGATCGACTTTAATGCAAGACTTTCCGCCTGTTGGTTAAGCCGTCACGGCAGGGAGACTGTCGTCAGTGCTAGAATGTCGCCTCACCGATCGGCTCGGTGACTATATAGACCTGACGTCCGACGAGCGGACGGCGGTGGATCGCCTTACCGAGCGGGAGCTGCGCCTGCGTCGCGGCGCGACGTTGCTGCGCGAGAACGATCGCCCGGGCGAGTTGTATGTGCTGACGCGCGGCACCATGATGAGCTACGTCCTGCTCGACGACGGCAGCCGCCAGATCGTGCGCTTCCTGCTGCCGGGCGACCTGGTCGGGATGGCGGGCGTGATCTACCAACAATCGCCCGAGACGATCACGGCGTCGACCGATTGCACGGTGGCGCCGTTCGACCGGGCGCTGCTCGGCATTCTGGTCGACAAGCATCCGCGGCTGGGCGCGCTGTTGCTGGCGCTGGCGCAGATGGAGCGGGTGGTATGCACCGACCGGCTGGCCGCGATCGGCCGGACGACGGCCAAGGCGCGCGTCGCGGCGCTGCTGTTGGAGGTACGCGACCGGTTGCGGCAGCTGGACGCCAGCATCGTCGACACCTTCGCGCCCGGCATCACGCAGGAGGAGATCGGCGACGCGACCGGGCTGACCGCGGTGCACGTCAACCGCATGCTGCGCCAGCTGGAGGACGACGGGCTGATCGCGCGCGAGGGCGGGCGGATCACGCTGCTCGACGGGCCGACGCTGGCGCGGATCTCGAGCTACGTGAACCGGTACGCGGGGTTCGACCTGGGATGGTTGCCGCCGGCGCGATAAGATCGACGAAAGCTGGAGTTGATCGATTGCGTCGGGCTCGATCGACGCCGATGCCGTTCAGCCAACGCATCGACCCCGGCGGAGGCGAGACCTCTGCGAAACTACTTCGTCATGCCGGACTTGTTCCGGCATTCACCGTGCCGCAAGCCAATAAGCTGTTGATTTCGCGGAACCGTGGACCCCGGATCAAGTCCGGGGTGACGAAAGAAAAGATGCTTTTGGAGGAGTTTCGCAGGGATCTCGCGGAGGCCGGGGTCCAGTCGCGGAGGTCGATGTGGCGGGAGTGCCGGGCTCGCTACCGCCGTCCTCCAACTGGGCCCCGGCCTTTGCCGGGGTACTCGCTGAGTTGGATGGGCGTCGGCTTCATCCTAAGGGCCAGCCGGTCGACGTGCTTGGCACGACCTAATCAGGTGAGTTCACCACCACCGGAACGCGGATCAGGCCTTTTCCAGCGTGCACTGGAGCGGATGTTGGTTCTGGCGGGCGAAGTCGGCGACTTGCCCCACCTTGGTTTCCGCCACCTCGTAGGAGAACACGCCGCAGACGCCGACGCCGCGCTGGTGGACGTGGAGCATGACGCGGGTCGCCTGTTCCATGTCCATGCGGAAGAAGCGTTGCAGGCAAAGGACGACGAATTCCATCGGGGTGTAGTCGTCGTTGAGCATCAGCACGCGGTACGGTGTCGGTTGCTTGGTCTTGGCCCGCGTCTTCGTGGCGAGGCCGGCGCCCGTTCCATCGCTGTCGTCGCCGCGTCGCTCGGCCATGGTGGTGTCGATGTGCATGAGGCTTCGGAAATAATGCCGCGGGGGGTGTGTCGGCAAGGGCCGGATCGCGGAAAATGGTCGGATACGAAAAGGGCGGCCGCATCGCTGCGGCCGCCCCCTTGTTGGATCGGGCTCGCGCTTACGCGGCGATCTTGATCTTCTCCGCGGCGATCGCGACGCGGTTGGAGATCGGCTGCGCGATTTCACCGGCGAGCTTCAGCGACGCCTCGGTACGACGCGAGGTCTGCTGCACCAGCATGTCGAACGCCGAACGGGCGAAATCGGCCTGGAGCTTCATGAACTCGGTCGGCGACTTGACGGTGGCGAACGTCTGCATCGCCTGGCTGGCGTCCTCGAACGACGACTTGGCGGTGGCCATCGCGTCCTGGCTCATCGACTCGAAACCGCGCGCGGCGATCTTCGACGACTCGACCAGCGCCTCGATGTTGCCCTTGTTGAACTCGGTCAGCTCGGCAAGGAACTGCTGGCCCTTCTCGACCGCGCCCTTGGTGCGATCCTGCACGTCGGCGAACATCGCCTTCGCCTTGTCGGTCGTGTTGTCAGCGGTGTTCTGGATGGTGGCGTTCACGTCCATGGTCTTGTCCTCGGCTACGGTTGCGGGGGTAGTTTCGATGGTGACGGGCGCGGGGGCGAGATCGGCCGGTGCGACGAGCGGCGCCGCCGCGATGTCGGCGGCGTCGTGCGCGGCCTCGATCGCGGGAGCGGCTTCCTCGGCCGTCATCGGTTCGACGGGCGTCGCCGGTGCCGTGGGGATCGACTGCGTCGCCGCGGTCGGCAGCTTGCGCCGCGCACCCTTGTTGCCGGAAGTCGACATGCTTCATCTCCGCCTATGCTGCATTGCACAATAAGCGGCGACGGAGATAGTTTCAAGCGGTTCTTTGTTGCACCGCAACAAAAATGTCAGCGGGCGCGGACGTAGCGGCCGGGCGCGGGCTCGATCGCGGGCAACGCCCCCTCCCCCGGCACGCGCGCGCCGGTGGCGGCGACGGTGGCGGCGTCGCGGCCGCGCAGCCAGCCGAGCCAATCGGGCCACCAACTGCCCTTGGTCTCGGTCGCCCCGGCGACGAACTCGTCGAGCGTCGCCGGAGAGCCGTCGTTGGTCCAATATTGGTATTTGCCGGCGGCGGGCGGGTTGACGACGCCGGCGATATGGCCCGATCCGGCGAGAACAAAGCGCAACGGCCCGGCAAAGTGATGCGTCAGCTTCCACACGCTGGCGGCGGGGGCGATGTGATCCTCCCGTCCTGCCTGGACGTAGGTCGGCGTCGCCACGCGGGTGAGGTCGAGCGGCACGCCGAGCGCCGACATCGCGCCCGGCACCACCAGCTTGTTGTCGCGGTACAGGTCGCGCAGGTAGGACAGGTGCCACCCCGACGGCAGGTTGGTGACGTCGCCGTTCCAGTGAAGCAGGTCGAACGGCCGATGATCGTTGCCGAGCAGGTAGTTGTCGGCGACGTAGTTCCAGATCAGGTCGCGACCGCGCAGCGCGTTGAAGGTGGCGGCCATGACCCGCCCGTCGAGAAAGCCCTGCGGCGACATTTGCTCGAGGAGCGCGAGCTGCTCGTCGCCGACGAAGTGGAGCAGTTCGCCCCCTTCCGCGAAATCGACCTGCGCGGTGAAGAAGGTGGCGCTGGCGACCCTGTCCGCCTGACCGCGCGCGGCGAGCACCGCCAGCGTCGCCGCCAGCGTGGTGCCGGCGACGCAGTAGCCGACGGTGTGGACGGCCGGCACGCCGAGCAGGTCGCGGATCGTGTCCACCGCGTCGAGCTGCGCGGCGACGTAATCGTCCCAGGTCACGTCCTTCATGCCGGCATCGGCGGATTTCCACGACACCATGAACACGGTGACGCCCTGCTCCACCGCCCAGCGGATCAGGCTCTTCTCCGGCGTGAGGTCGAGGATGTAGAAGCGGTTGATCCAGGGCGGGAAGATGACGAGCGGCGTCGCCAGCACGTCGTCGGTGGCGGGCGTATACTGGATCAGTTCGTACAGCGGCGTGCGCTTCACCACCTGGCCGGGCGTGGTGGCGAGGTTGCGGCCGAGCTCGAACGCCCCTTCCGGCACATGGCTGAGCTGGCCGCGGTTCAGATCGTTGAGGAGGTGGCCAAAACCCTTGGCCAAGCTCTCGCCCCCCGTCTCCACCGCGCGGTCGATGACCTGCGGGTTGGTGAGCGGGAAGTTGGTCGGGCTCATCGCGTCGATCAGGCCGCGGGCGGCGAAGCGCATCCGCTCGCGCTGCTGCTCGTCCAGGCCGGGAACCGCGTCGACGCCGCGCATCATCGCTTCCTCCCACCAGCGGTAGGAACGGCGCATCAGGTCGAAACCGGGGTCCTCGCGCCAGCGCGGGTCGGCGAAGCGCTTGTCCTTGGCCTCGGCGGGCGTTTCCTCGCGCGCGGGCACGGCGGGGTCGAGCGCGCGGCCCCACAGCGACAGCCCCTCCATGTACCAGGCGCGGGCGCGCTCCAGCGTGTCCGGATCGGTCAGGCCGGGGACCAGCGGCCAGCCGCCCATGCCGGGCGGATGCGGGTCGGTCTGGTCGGAACGGTCTGCCATGGCGCTCTCCTCGACGCTGCCATAGCCGATCCCGGTTGGCTTCGCGACCGTGTCGCCGTTAAGAACGACGCGAGACTGAAAGGCCCGCCGATGTCCGACGAATTCTACCGCATGAAGCGCCTGCCCCCCTACGTGATCGCCGAGGTAAACGCGATGCGGGCAGCCGCGCGGGCGGGCGGCGAGGACATCATCGATCTCGGCATGGGCAATCCCGACCTGCCGCCACCCGACCACGTGCTGGAGAAGCTGGTTGAGGTGGTGCGCAAGCCCGACGCGCATGGCTACTCGCAGTCCAAGGGCATCCCCGGCCTCCGCCGCGCACAGGCGAACTATTACGGCCGCCGGTTCGGCGTCGACGTCGATCCCGAGACGGAAGTGGTGGTGACGATGGGATCGAAGGAGGGGCTCGCCAGCCTCGCCACCGCGATCACCGCGCCCGGCGACGTGGTGCTGGCGCCCAACCCGTCCTACCCCATCCACACTTTCGGCTTCATCATCGCGGGCGCCACGATCCGCGCGGTGCCGACGACGCCCGACGAGGCCTATTTCGAGTCGCTGGAGCGGGCGATGGCGTTCACCGTGCCGCGGCCTTCGGTGCTGGTGGTGAACTATCCGTCCAATCCGACGGCGGAGACGGTCGACCTCGCCTTCTACGAGCGGCTGGTGGCCTGGGCGCGCGAGAACGAGGTGTGGGTGATCTCCGACCTCGCTTATTCGGAGCTCTATTACGACGGCAAGCCGACCGTCTCGATCCTCCAGGTGCCGGGCGCCAAGGAGGTGGCGGTCGAGTTCACCAGCCTGTCCAAGACCTACTCGATGGCGGGATGGCGGATCGGCTTCGCGGTGGGATCGGCCAAGCTGATCGCGGCGATGACGCGGGTGAAGTCGTACCTCGACTATGGCGCGTTCACGCCCATCCAGGCGGCGGCGTGCGCGGCGCTGAACGGGCCGCAGGACATCGTCGCGCGCAATCGCCAACTCTACCACAAGCGACGCGACGTGCTGGTGGAGAGCTTCGGCCGCGCGGGATGGGACATCCCCTCGCCTGCCGCGTCGATGTTCGCCTGGGCGCCGCTGCCGCCCGCGCTGGCGCATCTCGGCAGTCTGGAATTCTCCAAGCAATTGCTGACGCAGGCGCAAGTCGCAGTGGCGCCGGGCGTCGGCTACGGCGAGAACGGCGAAGGCTTCGTGCGCATCGCGCTGGTCGAGAATGAACAACGGCTGCGCCAGGCGGCGCGCAACGTGAAACGGTATCTGCAATCGATGGGGGTGAACGTGCCGCTGGGGAAAGCGGCGGGGTAAGCGCGCGAGCGATCTCTCGGCGGGCGTTCGCCAGCTTGCCTTCGTCATGCCGGGCTTGTCCCGGCATCCAGAGCCACGAAGGCTGACGCTGCTTTACCTGAATGCCGGGACAAGCCCGGCATGACGGAACGGTTCGACTAGACCCGTTCGGCGGCGTTCACCGTTTCCAGCGCCCGTAGCGCCGCCAGCAGGCGCATCAGTTGCTGCACGTCGTGGACCTCGACATCGATGACGTTGTTGTGGAAGCGGGCGTCGCGGGTGTCGAGACGCAGGTTGATGATGTTGGCCTTGTGCTGGCCGATCACCGTCGCCAGCACACCCAGCGCGCCGGGTTCGTTCTTCACCGTCACCGCGATGCGCGCGGTGGCACCGGCGGTGTCCTCGCCCCATTGCACGTCGACCCAGTCGGTTTCCCCGTCCGAGCGTTCGGCGAGTTCGGCGAGCACGGCGCAGTCGATCGCGTGGACCTCGATCCCCGCGTCCGGGCGGCGCAGGCCGACGATGCGGTCGCCGGGCACCGGGCGGCAGCAGTCGGCCAGGTCGTAGGCGACGCCGGCGGTCAGCCCCTTGATCGACAAGGCGCTCGACTGCGGCGCCGCGGCGGCGACGTCGGCGCCGGCGGAGCCGGGCATCAGCGCTTCCATCACCGCCGCGTCCGACAGCGTGCGCCGCGCGATCGCCACCATCAGCGCGGCCTCGTCGGCGAGCTTCAGCCGTTTCAGCGCGTGGGTCAGCGCATCCTGCCCGAGCTGCGCGGGCAGCCGCTGGACGATGTCGGCATAGAGCTTGCGGCCGAGATCGAGCTGCTCGGCCCGCTCGACGCTACGCAGGTGGCGGCGGATCGCGGCCTGCGCCTTGCCGGTGATCGCCAGGGTGAGCCAATTGGCCTGCGGGCTCTGCCCGGCGGAGCGGAGGATCTGCACCTGGTCGCCGTTCTCGATCACCGTCGACAGCGGCACGACGCGGCCGTTGATCTTGGCGCCGACCGCCTGGTCGCCGAGATCGGTGTGGACGGCATAGGCGAAGTCGACCGGCGTCGCGCCCTTGGGCAGCTGGATCAGCTCGCCCTTGGGGCTGAAGGCGAAGATGCGATCCTGGTACATCGCCATGCGCGTGTGTTCGAGCAGCTCTTCCGGGCTGTCGGCGGTATCGAGAATCTCGACGAGATCGCGAATCCAGCTGACATTGGCGTCGTGGCGGGTCGCCTGTTTGTAGCTCCAGTGCGCGGCCAGGCCGAAATCCGCCTCCGCGTGCATGTCCGGCGTGCGGATCTGGACCTCGATCCGGTTCTGGTCGCCCGTCACGATGGTGGTGTGGAGCGAGCGATAGCCGTTGCGCTTCGGCGTCGAGATGTAATCCTTGAACCGCCCCGGCACCATCGGCCAGCGGCGGTGAATGACGCCCAGCGCGCGGTAGCAATCCTCCTCCGTCGGCACGATCGCGCGGAAGGCCATGACGTCGGACAGCTGCTCGAAGCTGACGTGCCGCTCGGTCATCTTGCGGAAGATCGAATAGGGATGCTTCTCGCGGCCCGACACCTCCGCCTCGATCCCGGCGCGGCTGAGGAGGAGCTTCAGCCCCGACGAGATGCGCGAAATGCGATCGCCGCCGCCGACCTTCAGCTGCTCCAGCCGACGCGTGATGCTCTCGTACGCCTCGGGTTCGAGCTGCTGGAAGGCGAGCGTCTGCATCTCCTTCATGAACTCGTACATGCCCACCCGCTCGGCGAGGGGCGCGTAGATGTCCATCGTCTCCTTGGCGATGCGGCGGCGCTTCTCGGGTTTGCCGATATGGTGGAGCGTGCGCATGTTATGGAGCCGGTCGGCCAGCTTCACCAGCAGCACGCGGATGTCGTCGGACATGGCAAGGAGGAACTTGCGCAGATTCTCGGCGGCGCGCTCACTCTCGGTCTGCGCCTCGATCTTCGACAGCTTGGTGACGCCCTCGACGAGGCGGGCGACGTTGGCGCCGAAGATGCGCTCGATCTCCTCCGGCGTCGCCACCGTGTCCTCGACGGTGTCGTGGAGGATGGCGGTGGCGATCGTCTCGTCGTCCAGCCGCAGGTCGGTGAGGATGCCCGCCACCTCGATCGGGTGGCTGAAATACGGATCGCCGGACGCGCGCTTTTGGCTGCCGTGCGCGTGCATCGAGAAGACATAGGCGCGGTTGAGCAGCGCCTCGTCGGCGTTCGGATCGTAGTCGAGGACGCGATCGACGAGTTCATATTGGCGCAGCACGCGCCCTAGATGGAGGGGCGACGTGCTGCTTTGCAACAGAATTGATCCGGTGCGATCATTTGCCGCGCCAGCGGAGCGATTGCCGGTTGAGTGCGGCAAGGTCGGCACGGCCGGCGATCACGTCGCGGCCGAGTGCGATGGCGGCGGCGAGGCGGACGGCGTCGAGGTGGCGATAGGCGGGGCGATCGGCGATGTGGTCGTACCAGCGGCCGTTCACGGCGTGGTCGAGGAGGATGCGCTGGAAGCAATGGTCGGCGCGGACGGGCCATTCTCGCTCGGCGGCGAGGGCGGGGAGTTCGACCCGGGTCAGGTGGAGCCAGGCGGCTTCGAGGGCGGTGCGATCGTCGGTACGCGGCGACATCCTTGCACCCTCGTGATGCACCCCGGCGAAGGCCGGGGCCTGGGTGGGAAAGCCGTCGTGATTAATCATGAACGCTGCCCAACTGGGCCCCGGCCTTCGCCGGGGTGCTGCGGAAGCAAAGCGCGGTGGTCTTTTGGATGGCTATGAACGCGACTGGCTATGGTCGTTTCGCTCGACGGCCCGTCATTAGGAGTAAATCCCCATGACGTCGGACCGCGCGGGAGCGCCGCCGGCCGGGCCGTGACCGGCAAGCCCTGCGTCTAGCCGGAGGCTAGACGTGGATGGGCTTGCCGGTCACGGCCATCGCCGCTTCCTTGATCGCCTCCGAGTGCGTCGGGTGCGCGTGGCAGGTATAGGCGATGTCCTCCGACGTGGCGCCGAACTCCATCGCCTGCGCGACCTGCGCGATCATCGTGCCGGCGAGCGACGAGATGATCCAGGCGCCGAGCACGCGGTCGGTCTTCGCATCGGCGATCACCTTGACGAAGCCGTCGGTGTCGCGGTTGGTCTTGGCGCGGCTGTTGGCGGCGAAGGGGAATTTGCCGACCTTGATCTCGCCGACCTTCTCCTTCGCGGCTTCCTCGCTCAGGCCGACGCCGGCGATCTCGGGCATGGTGTAGACGACGGACGGGATCACGTCGTGGTTCACGATCCCCGTCTGGCCGGCGATGTTCTCCGCCACGGCGACGCCCTCGTCCTCCGCCTTGTGCGCGAGCATCAGGCCGGGCGCGACATCGCCGATCGCCCAGATGCCGGGCACGTTGGTGCGGAAATCGTGGTCGATGCCGACCTGGCCACGCTCGGTCAATTTCACGCCGGCGGCCTCCAGGTCGAGCCCGTCGATGTTGGGCTTGCGGCCGATCGCCACCAGCACGGCGTCCGCCGCCAACGTCGTCGCCTCGCCGCCCTTCGCGGGCTCCACCGACACGGTGGCGCGGTCTCCGTCCACCGTCACGCCGGTGACCTTGGTGCCGGTCATCAGCTCGAAGCCCTGCTTCTTGAACAGCTTGGCCGATTCCTTACGGACCTCGCCGTCGAAGCCGGGCAGGATCTGATCGAGATACTCGACCACCGTTACCTTGGCGCCGAGCCGCCGCCAGACGCTGCCGAGCTCCAGCCCGATCACGCCGCCGCCGATCACCACCAGATGCTCGGGCACCTTGGGCAGCGCCAGCGCGCCGGTCGAGTCGACCACCACCTTCTGGTCGATCTCGACGCCCGGCAACGGGGTCACGACCGAGCCGGTGGCGATCACCACGTCCTTGGCGGTGACGGTCTGGTCGCCGACCTTCACCGTGTGGCCGTCTTGGAACGCGGCGCGGCCCTTCAGCCACGTCACCTTGTTCTTCTTGAACAGGAATTCGATGCCGCCGGTCAGCTCCTTGACCGCCTTCGCCTTTTCAGAATGCATCTGGTCGAGGTTGAGCGTCGCGCCCTGGATCTCGACGCCGAACTTGGCGAGATGGCCGCCGGTCGCTTCCTCGTACAGTTCCGACGCGTGGAGCAGCGCCTTGGACGGGATACAGCCGACGTTGAGGCAGGTGCCGCCCAGCGTCTCGCGCGCCTCGGCACAGGCGGTGCGCAGGCCGAGCTGCGCGGCGCGGATCGCGGCGACGTAGCCACCGGGGCCGGCACCGATCACGAGGACGTCGTAGTCGTATTGGTCTGCCATGGTTCTTCTCACTTCCCCGGCGGAGGCCGGGGTCCAGTTGGGGGACATATGGGAAGAGTGTGGCGTGTCGTCACCGCCCCCTTCCCAACTGGACCCCGGCCTCCGCCGGGGTGGTGTTCCGGATTTATAGGTCGATCAGGATGCGGGTCGGGTCCTCGATCGCGTTCTTGAGCGCGACCAGGAAGGTCACCGCCTCACGACCGTCGATCAGGCGGTGGTCGTAGCTGAGCGCGAGATACATCATCGGGCGTACCACGACCTGACCGTTCACCACCACCGGCCGATCCTCGATGCGGTGCAGGCCGAGCACCGCCGACTGCGGCGGGTTGATGATCGGCGTCGACATCAGCGACCCGAACACGCCGCCGTTCGAGATGGTGAAGGTGCCGCCCTTCATCTCGTCCATCTTGAGCTCGCCCGACTTGGCGCGGCGGCCGAAGTCGCCGATCGTCTTCTCGATACCGGCGACGGACAGGTCCTGGGCGTCGCGGATGACCGGCACGACGAGGCCGTTGGGCGCGGAGACCGCGACGGAGATGTCGGCGTAGTCGTGGTAGACGATCTCGTCACCCTCGATCGAGGCGTTGACCGAGGGAATGTCCTTCAAGGCCATCGTCGCGGCCTTCACGAAGAAGCCCATGAAGCCGAGGCGAACGCCGTGCTTCTTCTCGAACAGATCCTTGTACTTGGCGCGCGCCTCGATCACCGCGGTCATGTCGACGTCGTTGAACGTCGTCAGCATGGCGGCGGTGTTCTGCGCTTCCTTCAGGCGGCGCGCGATGGTCTGGCGCAGGCGCGTCATCTTGACGCGCTCTTCCTTGCGGCGGGCGGGGGCGGAGTCCGCGTCCGCCCGGCCGGCGGCGGCGCCGTCCGACGGCGCGTTCGCGGAGGCGGACGCGGCGGGTGCCTGAGGCTTGGCGCTAGCGGCGGCGGCGACGTCCTCCTTGGTCAGGCGGCCGTCCTTGCCGGTGCCCTTGATCGTTGCGGGGTCGACGCCGTGCTCCAGCACCGCGCGGCGGACCGACGGCGACAGTGCCGCCGCGGTGTCGCCCTGTGGCTCGTCCTTCGCAGGTGCCGCGCTCTCGGTCACGGCCGGCTGCGGCGCGTCCGTCTTCGCCGGGGCGCTGCCGCCCGCGTCGACGGTCGCGAGCATCGCGCCGACCTGCACCGTGTCGCCGACCGCAACGGCGTGCTGCCCCATCACGCCCGCCACCGGGCTGGGCACCTCGACCGAGACCTTGTCGGTTTCCAGGCTGGCGATCGGCTCGTCGGCGGCGACGGCGTCGCCCGGCTGCTTCAGCCACTCGCCGAGCGTCGCCTCGGTGATCGATTCGCCCAGTGTGGGGACCAGAACTTCGGTTGCCATCTTCTCTGCCCTCGTACCCCGGCGAAGGCCGGGGCCCAGTTGCGGAACGATCATGATCGATCGTTGCGCGTGATTACTACCATTCTCCCGACTGGACCCCGGCCTTCGCCGGGGAACAGCCGCTCATGTCAGCTGCCCGCCTTGCCGCCCTTCTGGTCGGATTCGCGGGTCCGGCGTACTTCCTCGCGCACCGAATGGCCGAGCGCGTCGGCGACCAGCGCGCCCTGCTCCAGCTGGTGGCGCTTCATCAGGCCGGTGGCGGGCGACGCGGCGGCGGCGCGGCCGGCGTAGCGGGCACGCGACACGCCCGCCTTCGCCTGCCCCAGCGCTTCCTCGATCAGCGGCTCGACGAAGAACCAATAACCCTGGTTCTTCGGCTCCTCCTGCGCCCAGACGACATCCTGGAGGTTCGGCATGCGCGCGATGCGTTGGGTCAGCGGCTCGCCCGGGAAGGGGTAGAGCTGCTCGATCCGGACGATCTGGGTGCCCCCATCCACCTTCGGGTCACCCGCCGCGTCGCGCGCCTCGATCAGGTCGTAGGCGACCTTGCCGGTGCACAGCACCAGCCGCGTCGTCGCCTCGTCGGCGGCGCCGTTGGTGTCGGACAGGATGCGCTGGAAGTGCGTCTCGCCCTGGAAGTCGGCTGCCTGGCTGACCGCCAGCTTGTGCCGGAGCAGCGACTTGGGCGTCATCACGATCAGCGGCTTGCGGAACGACCGGTGCATCTGCCGGCGCAGCAGGTGGAAGTAATTGGCCGGCGTGGTGCAGTTGGCGACCTGCATGTTGTCGCCCGCGCACAATTGCAGGAACCGCTCCGGCCGTGCCGACGAATGCTCCGGCCCCTGCCCCTCGTAACCGTGCGGCAGCAGCATGACCAAGCCATTAGCGCGCAGCCACTTGGCTTCGCCCGATGCGATGAACTGGTCGATCATGATCTGCGCGCCGTTGACGAAATCGCCGAACTGCGCCTCCCACATGACCAGCGTCTTGGGATCGGCGAGCGCGTAGCCGTATTCGAAGCCGAGCACGCCGTACTCCGACAAGGGCGAGTCGAGCACCTCGAAGCGGCCATGCTCGCTGGTGGAGAGCGGCACGTATTTGTGCTCGTCGGTCTGGTCGACCCATACCGCGTGACGCTGCGAGAAGGTGCCGCGGCCCGAATCCTGGCCCGACAGGCGAACGCCGTACCCTTCCGACAACAGCGAGCCGAAGGCCAGTGCCTCGCCGGTCGCCCAGTCGAAATTGCCACCGCCGGCGAACATCTGGCGCTTGGCGTCGAGCACGCGGGCGAGCGTCTTGTGCACCGACAGATGGTCCGGAACCGTCGTCAGCGTGCGGCCGAGCGCGTCGAACAACTTGGGCGCGATACCGGTCTCGGCGGTGCGGCGCGCGGCCTCGCCCTCGGTCGGGGCGCTGAGACCGGTCCAGCGGCCGGCGAACCAGTCGGCCTTGTTGGGCTTGTACGACGCCCCCGCCTCGAACTCGCCTTCCAGCCGCGTCACATACTGGTGGACGTTGTCGTCGAGCCAATTCTGGTCGACCACGCCCTCGGCGGCGAGGCGCTTGGCGTAGATCGCGCTGACCGGCGGGTGATCCTTGATCGCCTTGTACATCAGCGGCTGGGTGAAGCCCGGCTCGTCGCCCTCGTTATGGCCGAAGCGGCGATAGCACCACATGTCGATGACGATGTCGCGGTGGAACTTCTGGCGGAACTCGATCGCCATCTTGGTGGCGAAGGTCACCGCCTCCGGATCGTCGCCGTTGACGTGGAACACCGGCGCCTGCACGCCCTTCGCCACGTCCGACGGATAGGGCGACGAGCGCGCGAACTGCGGGCTGGTGGTGAAGCCGACCTGGTTGTTGATGATGAAGTGGACGCAGCCGCCGGTATTGTAGCCGCGGATGCCGGAGAAGCCGAGGCATTCCCACACGATCCCCTGGCCCGCGAAGGCGGCGTCGCCGTGGATCAGCACGGGCAGGCCGCGGCTGTGGTCCTTGAGGTCGCTGGCGATCGTCTGGATCGCGCGCACCTTGCCGAGCACGACCGGATCGGCCGCCTCCAGGTGCGACGGGTTGGCGACCAGCGACATATGCACGTGATGGCCGTCGAACTCGCGATCGGACGAGGTGCCGAGATGGTATTTGACGTCGCCCGAGCCGCCGATCTCGTCGGGGTTGGCCGAGCCGCCCGCGAATTCGTGGAAGATCACGCGCAGCGGCTTGCCCATCACGTTGGCGAGCACGTTGAGCCGGCCGCGATGCGCCATGCCGAAGACGATCTCGTTGACGCCCATCGCGCCGCCATACTTGATGACCGACTCGAGCGCGGGGATCATCGACTCGCCGCCGTCCAGGCCGAAGCGCTTGGTGCCGACATATTTGCGGCCCAGGAACTTCTCCCACTGCTCGGCCTCGACGACCTTGTTCAGGATCGCCTTCTTGCCGTCGGCGGTGAACTCGATCGCCTTGTCCTGGCCCTCCATCCGCTCCTGGAGGAAGCGGCGCTCCTCCACGTCGACGATGTGCATGTATTCGAGGCCGACATTGCCGCAATAATTGCGGCGCAGCGTGTCGACGAGCTGGCGAATCGTCGCCCACTCATACCCCATCGTGCCGCCGAGATAGACGGGGCGATCGATGTCGGCGTCGGTGAAGCCGTAATATTCGGTGCGCAGATCCTCGGGCATCTCGCGCCGGGCAAGGCCGAGCGGGTCGAGGTTGGCGGCGAGGTGGCCACGCACCCGGTAGGTGCGGATCAGCAGTTGCGCGCGGATCGCGTCGGAGGCCGCACGGACGACGTCCGCCTCACTCGCGGCGGGGGCGGCGGGGGGCGCGGGCTTGCCCTTGGCGGGCTTGGGCGCGGGCTCCATCTGCGTCGGGTCGAGCCCGGCGGTGAGGTCGTCGGTGGAGGTCAGCGGCCAGCGGTCGCTCTCCCAGCTCGGCCCCTGCGGCCCTGCTTCGAGGCCCTGGAAGAAGCTCTGCCACGCCGGCTCCACGGAGCCGGGCGAGGTCTGGTACTTGGCGTACAGCGCCTCGATGAACGCCGGGCTGACGCCGCCGGCGATGTCGCTGAAATCCTGGCCTTCGTAGCCCATCGTATCACCTCCGCCACCACCCCGGCAAAGGCCGGGGTCCAGCATCGGGCCGCTCGCAACCGGACCCCGGCCTTTGCCGGGGCGGTTGGAGATCAGCCCTTCAGAACTTCCAGCAGCGTCGAGCCGAGCTCGCTCGGGCTCGCCGCGACCTTGATGCCGGCGGCTTCCATCGCCGCGATCTTGTCCTCGGCGCCGCCCTGGCCGCCCGACACGATCGCGCCGGCATGGCCCATGCGGCGGCCCGGGGGCGCGGTGCGCCCGGCGATGAAGCCCGCCATCGGCTTGGAACGCCCGCGCTTCGCCTCGTCGCGAAGGAACTGCGCCGCCTCTTCCTCGGCCGAGCCGCCGATCTCGCCGATCATGATGATCGACTGGGTCGCGTCGTCGGCCAGGAACAGCTCGAGCACGTCGATGAAGTTGGTGCCGTTGACCGGATCGCCGCCGATGCCGACCGCGGTGGTCTGGCCGAGCCCGGCGTTGGAGGTCTGGAACACCGCCTCGTAGGTCAGCGTGCCCGAGCGCGAGACCACGCCGACCGAGCCCTGCTTGAAGATCGAGCCGGGCATGATGCCGATCTTGCACTGGCCGGGCGTCAGCACGCCGGGGCAGTTGGGGCCGATCAGCCGCGACTTGGAGCCCGACAGCGCGCGCTTGACCTTGACCATGTCGAGCACCGGAATGCCCTCCGTGATCGTGACGATCAGCGGGATCTCGGCGTCGATCGCCTCCAGGATCGAGTCGGCGGCGAACGGCGGCGGCACGTAGATGACGCTCGCGTCGGCACCGGTCTTCGACTTGGCCTCGGCGACGGTGTTGAAGACGGGCAAGCCGAGATGCTCGGTGCCGCCCTTGCCCGGCGTGACGCCGCCGACCATCTGCGTGCCGTATTCCAGCGCCGCCTTGGTGTGGAAGCTGCCGGTCTCGCCGGTCATGCCCTGGGTGATGACCTTGGTGTTCCGGTCGACGAGGATGCTCATTGGTTCTCCGTTCTTGAACCACCCCGGCGAAGGCCGGGGTCTAGTCGGGAAACGATCATGGCTGCGCGATCCGGTCGTAAAGGTCTTCCCAATCGGGATTGAGCCCTTCGATCTCCCGCACCTTCCAGCTTCGCTTCCACTCCTTCATCTGCAGCTCGCGCTGCCGTGCGGCTTCCCAGCTACCGAGTACCTCGTACCACACGAGGGCCTTGCAGCCGTACTTCTTTGTGAACCCGGAGACGACGCCGTTGCGATGTTCCCACGCGCGTTTCGCCAGATTCCCCGTCGAGCCGAGATACAGCGTACCGTTCCTGCCGCTCGCCATCATGTAGACGCAGGCCTGTTCGCTCACTCGCAGGCACTCCGCTACTGGGCCCCGGCCTTCGCCGGGGTGGTATTCACTTCAACGTTTCGTCGATGCCCTTGCACGCGACCAGCAGTTCCTTGACCGCGTCGACCGACACCTGGAGGTTCGCCTTCGCCTCGTCGTCGAGCTTCACCTCGACGATCTCCTCGACTCCCCCGGCACCGATGATGACCGGCACGCCGACGTAGAGGCCGTCGACGCCGTACTGGCCCTCGACGTACGCGGCGCAGGGCAGCAGGCGCTTGGCGTCGTCGAGATACGCCTCCGCCATCGCGATGCCGCTGGTGGCGGGCGCGTAATAGGCCGAGCCGGTCTTGAGCAGCGCGACGATCTCGCCGCCGCCCGAGCGGGTGCGCTGGACGATCGCGTCGATCCGCTCCTTGGTCGAGCGACCCATGGCGATCAGGTCGGGCACGGGGATGCCGGCGACCGTCGAATACTGGACCACCGGCACCATCGTATCGCCGTGGCCACCGAGGACGAAGGTGTTGACGTCCTTCACCGCGACCTTGAACTCGTCGGCGATGAAGTGGCTGAAGCGCGAGCTGTCGAGCACGCCCGCCATGCCGACGACCATGTGGTGCGGCAGGCCGGAGAATTCGCGCAGCGCCCAGACCATCGCGTCGAGCGGGTTGGTGATGCAGATCACGAAGGCGTCGGGGGCGTGCGCCTTGATACCCTCGCCCACCGCCTTCATCACCTTGAGGTTGATGCCGAGCAGGTCGTCGCGGCTCATCCCCGGCTTGCGGGCGACACCGGCGGTGACGATGATGACGTCGGCGCCCGCGATGTCATGGTAATCGTTGGAGCCGGTGATGGTACTGTCGAAGCCCTCGACGGGGCCGCACTGCGACAGGTCGAGCGCCTTGCCCTGCGGGATGCCCTCCGCCACGTCGAACAGGACGATGTCGCCCAGGTTCTTCAGCGCCGCGAGGTGCGCGAGCGTGCCGCCGATATTTCCGGCGCCGATCAGCGCGATCTTCGCTCTAGCCATCCAATCCTTCTCCGTGTCGCCGGTGATTGGCAGTGGCGCGTACGCTTGTTGACGCTGCGGAGCAACCGCTAAATACGTTTAATGATATTGTTTCGCAGCATCATTAGGCAGCGCCATGGCCTTCGCACAGGTAATCGTCGGCGCGCATCTCCTCCAGGCGCGACACGGTGCGCTGGAATTCGAAGCGACCGTCGCCAGCGGGGTAAAGCTGGTCGGGCGGCGCATCGGCGGCGGCGAGGAGCTTTACCTTGTGCTCGTAGAGGGCGTCGATCAGCGACACGAAGCGCGCCGCCTCGTTGCGGTTCTCGGGGCCGAGCCGGGGAATGCCGACGAGTATCACCGTGTGAAAACGTCGGGCGACGGCGAGATAGTCGGCCGCCCCCCTCGCCTCGCCGCACAGCTTTCTGAAGGAGAAGACGGCGACGCCTTTGAGCGCCTTGGGCACGTGAAGCGTGCGGCCCTGGACCGTCAGATCCTCCGAGGGGATCGGCTCGGTCACCTCATGGTCGGTGAGGCGGAAGAAGGCGGCGGAGAGGTTTGCAGTGGCGGCAGGGCCGTTGGGGACGAGCCAGGTGTCCTGGCTGCCGAGACGGTCGCGGCGATAGTCGACGGGGCCGTTCAGGGCGAGCACGTCGAGACGGCTCTCGACCAGGGCGATAAATGGCAGGAAATGCTCGCGATTAAGCCCGTTCTTGTAGAGATCGCGCGGCGGGCGGTTGGACGTGGTGACGATCGTCGTACCGCCCTCGATCAGCGCGGTGAACAGCCGCGACAGGATCATCGCGTCCGGGCTGTTGGTCACCATCATCTCGTCGAACGCCAGGAACCGGGTCTCGCCGGCGATCGCGGCGGCCACGACCGGGACGGGATCGGGCGTGCGGCGCTGCCGCTCGGTGCCGAGGCGGGCGTGGACCTCCAACATGAACTCGGCGAAGTGGACGCGGCGTTTGCGGTCGATGGCGACGTGGTCGTAGACGAGATCCATCAGCATCGACTTGCCGCGGCCGACATCGCCCCACAGGTAGACGCCGCGCGCCGGCACCGGGCGTCGGCGGAAGAAGCCGGTGGTATGCGGGTGCTCCAGTTCGGCCGCGAGCGCGTCGAGGCGGCGGGCGGCGGCGGCCTGCTCGGGATCGGGGCGCAGTTCGCCGGCGGCGACGAGCGCGTCGTAGGCGGCGAGGACGGTGCTCACCTTCTTTTCACCCCGGCGCAGGCCGGGGCCCAGGTGGAAGCGGGTCGGAAAAGAGGCGTAGCGATCGCCAACTCAGGCCTTCCCAGCTGGGCCCCGGCCTTCGCCGGGGTGGAGCGTCGGGGGCGAGGGCTTGCGGATCGTCGCGGAGAAGGCGGCGACCTTGGCGCGCTCCTCGCCCTGGACCACCAGGCCGCGCAGGAAGAGGAGGCGGCCGGTCTCGCGCAGCACCTCGACCTCCGCCTCCAGCGGCTCGTCGATGCGGCCCTCGCCGATGAACTGGGTGTCCAGGCCGAGCGTCACCGCGGTGCCGGCGGTGACCAGGCCGAAGCCGCGCGCGGCGGCGAACAGCGCTACGTCGATGAAGGCGAGCGTGACGCCGCCGTGGACGCGGTCGCGGACGTTTGAGTGCTGATGCCGCGGAGTCAGGCGCACGCGCGCGACGTCGACGTCGACGCGGTAGCTGATCGGGCCGAGCAGCGAGTTGAAGCGGGTCGGGTCGGTGGGGTGCCAGTAACGCCAGCCGGGCTGGCCGGGCACCTCCTCCTCGGTGAAGGGGTCGGTCATGCGATAGGCGCTCGTGGTTCGTGCAGTAGCGACGTGGCAAAGCCACGCCGTCGGTCCTCGCTGGTGCGAGGCCGGCCGAGGTCGGACCCGCGACGCGGATCAGCGAACGCTGATCCGCTGGCCCGACCTCAGACGATCCGCTCGGCTTCCATCTTCTTGATCTCGGCGATCGCCTTGGCGGGGTTGAGGCCCTTGGGACAGACGTTCGCGCAGTTCATGATCGTGTGGCAGCGATAGAGGCGGAACGGGTCCTCCAGCTCGTCGAGCCGCTCGCCCGTCATCTCGTCGCGGCTGTCGGCGAGCCAGCGATAGGCCTGGAGCAGGATCGCCGGGCCCAGGAACTTGTCGCTGTTCCACCAGTAGCTGGGGCAGGAGGTCGAGCAGCAGGCGCACAGGATGCACTCGTAGAGGCCGTCGAGCTTGTTGCGGTCGTCGGGCGACTGGAGCCGCTCCTTGCCCGATGGCGGCGGCGATACCGTCTGCAGCCACGGCTTGATCGAGCTGTACTGCGCGTAGAAATGGGTGAAGTCGGGGACGAGGTCCTTGACCACGTCCATGTGCGGCAGCGGCGTGATCCGCACCTCGCCCTTCACGTCCTCGATCGCGGTGGTGCAGGCGAGGCCGTTGCGGCCGTCGATGTTCATCGAGCACGACCCGCAGATCCCCTCGCGGCACGAGCGGCGGAAGGTGAGCGACGAATCCTGCTCCGACTTCATCTTGATGAGCGCGTCGAGCACCATCGGCCCGGTCTCGTCCAGGTTCAGCTCGAACGTGTCGTAGCGCGGGTTCTCACCGCTGTCGGGATCGTAGCGATAGACCTTGAACTTGCGCATCCGGCCCTTCTCCGCCGAGGCGGTGGGCGCGGGATGGTGGATGCCCTTCCCGATCTTGCTGTTCTTGGGGAGCGCGAATTCGGCCATGGGGGTTTCCGACGAGGAGGTTTGCCGTTCCGGCTAGGCCCGTCGTCGCCGCGACGCAACCCTTGCGCCGCGCCGACGCAACTCAGATCACGTCGAGGACGAGTCCCAGCTCCTTGGCCTCCTGCGCCTCGATGTACCAGTTGGAGGGTGCCTTCTGGATCAGGTCGTCCAGCTTGACCTGCGTGCCCTTCACCAAGTCGGCGAACCCCTCGTTCTGGATGCGGATCGAATCCTCGATCTCGTTGAGCTTGGCTTCCAGCTTGTATCGGAGCGTGTTGAGCGGACCGTCCAGCTCGACGGTGGCGTTCATCTTGCGCTCGTGGATCATCAGCCGGCTTTCCTTGGTCAGGAAGCGGCTATGCGCGGGAAAGGCCGACATGAAGGTGGCGCCGGCCGAGTAAACCGCGACCTTGCCCAGGAACAGCGTCTCGCGGCCGGTATATTCGCGCAACAGGCGGATCGAATCGCCCATCGCGCGCGCCATCTCCGGATCGCCGCCGAGCGTGGTCAGCGACACCACCAGCGGCCCCTCGGTCGAGGCGTTCTGGAGCTGGGCGGTGAAATTGGCGTACATCAGCCCGTCGACCGGCCCGTGCAGCTGGATATGAGGCTGGGCGAGCAGCGGATAGTTGCGGGCGTTGCTGACGGGGGAGGTGTCGGTCATGGCGCGGCAACCGCTTCGCCGCGACCATGGTTCCGAAGCGGACGCGATCCGTCGTCGAGCAGGCTGACGGCGGGGCGACAGACCGACGCGCCGAGCGGCTGGCGCTTGCGCAGCGCACGGTTGACCAGCGCGTCGCCGAAGAAGGTCCAGACCGCGGTTACTCCGGCGGGTGGGCGGGCGGCACTTCCTGCCGGGCGCGGCCGGGCACGGCAATCAGCAGGCCGAGCAGCAAGGCGAGTGTCCGCAGCGTCCTGTTACCCCGTGCCCCCTGCCCTGCCTTCGGTGATCTTCGGCCACCGTCAAGCGGTTGCCGGAACTTGGGCGCCCCGCCCCCTGTTGCAGCCGCGACCTCTTGTTCGGGACCCTGCACCATGCGCATCCATCTGAAACCCCTCCGCGATCAGGTGATCGTCATCACCGGCGCCAGTTCCGGCATCGGCCTGGTCACCGCGCGCACCGCGGCGGCGAAGGGCGCCAAGGTGCTGATGGTCGCCCGGTCGGAAGACGTGCTGCGCGGGCTGGTCGCGGAGATGCAGGGCGCCGGGCACCGGGTGGAGGCCAAGGCGGCGGACGTCGGCGACGCCGCGGGCGTGCAGGCGGCGGCGGATTACGCGGTGGAGGTGTTCGGGCGGATCGACACCTGGGTCAACGACGCGGGCTCGGCGATCTTCGGCGCCGTGCTCGACACGCCGCTGGACGAGCAGGAACGGCTGTTCCGGACCAATTACTTCGGCACGGTCAACGGCTGCGTGGCAGCGGTGCCGTACCTGAAGAAGCAGGGCGGCGCCTTGATTACGGTGGGGTCGCTCGCCTCCGACATGCCGGCGCCGCCGATGGGGATATACTCGGCGACCAAGCACGCGACCAAGGCGTATGTCGAGGTGCTGCGGATGGAGCTGGCGGCGGACCAGGTGCCGATATCGGTGACGCTGGTGAAGCCGTCGGGCATCGACACGCCGATCGGCCAGCACGCGGAGAACCACGGGTCGGACGGCGAGGCGCAGATCCCGCCGCCGATCTACGACCCGCAGCTGGTGGCGGACGCGATCCTCGACTGCGCGGTCCATCCACGGGCCGAGGTGACGGTGGGCGGCGGCGGTCGCGCGCAGGTGCTGTTCTCGCAGCATTTCCCCGGCCTGTACGAGTGGCTGGCGCCGCGCGTCGCCAAGGGCGCCTACGCGCCGAACACGCCGCAGCCGCGGCCGTCCAACCTGAAATGGGGTGTCGGCGCCGGGCGCGAGCGATCCGGCGAGCATCCGCACGCGCGGAAAACCAGTCTCTACACCACCGCCGCGCTGCATCCGAAGACGACGGCGCTGGGGCTGGGCGGCCTGGCGCTTGCGGCAGGGTTGCTGATCGCGCGGCGACGGGACGCCTAAAGCGGATCGACATTCAACGCTTCGCCTCATCATCCACCCCCGGCGAAGGCCGGGGTCCGGTTGGGAGACGCGAACGGTCGGTCGTCGTACCTCTTCCACGACCTTCCCGACTGGACCCCGGCCTTCGCCGGGGTGGAAAAATGTCGAATGTCAATCCGTTCTAGCAGACCTCGGCGGTGTAGGCGGGGAGCGGGCCGGGCGGCACGCGGTCGGGGTGGTTGTGGAACAGGTCGCCCGCGGCCTGGTGGCCGCGATATACCTCGCTCAGCACCGCGTAGAGGCCGGGATCGTAGGCGCGCAGATCCGCATCCGACAGGACGCGGGTTTCGCCAAAGCTGGCGATGCGCGCGGTGTTGAACCAGTATTGGGTGCCGACCGCCCAATATTCGTCGACGGTGGTGGAGGCGTACTCGCCGGCCCACAAGCCCTTCTCCATGGCGCGGGCATAGGCGGCTGCGACGCGGGCGTGGAGCGCGGGATCGACCGCTAGCGCGGCGCGCAGGATGGCGTGGCTGAACTCGTGCACCAGGATGCTGGAGCCGTGATAGCGATCGTTCGGCCCGGCGAGCAAATTCTCCGCGCCGACCGAGGTGAGCGGGCCGCCCATGCCGCGGGCGCGCGCGTCCCAGTAGGTGCGGTCGGTGAGGGCGCCGATCCGTGTCGCATAATGTTTGCGCTCGCACCGTGTCAGGCGTGGATCAGTGGCGGCGGGCTTTTTCCAGTCGCGCTGCTCGGGGATGTCGAGCGTCGTCTCGTCCGGCGCCATGATCGCGACGCGCTGACCCTGGCGAACGAGCTCGGCGGCGAGGTCGGGCCGGGCGGAGAGCATCGACCGCACGATCTCGCGCGCGAGCAGGATTGCGCGGTCAGGCGTGCGGGTGGAGGCGAGGATCGGAATGCCGTCCGCATCGGCGTAGCGCGCGTAAAAGGGGTCGGTCGCCCATTTTGCGGGTGGCGCGGTGACGATGGGGCGCTGTGCGGCGGCGGGAGTAATGGCGAGGAGCAGCGCAACGGACACCTGCCGCGTGATCCGACGCATCAGACTCGCACCTTGATCCCAGCCTGCTTGAGGATCGCCTCCGCTGTAAAACGCTTGCGGGTGCCGGCATCGACGGTGAAGGTCAGGTTGGTAATCGGACTAAACCAGATCTCGTGATCGCCCTTGCCATGGCGGACGAAGCGGCAACCGTGGTCGAGGAGGATGCGCTTCAACTCCCGCCCATACGCGCCACCCATCAAGCGGCGACCGGGATGGTGCTCTCGTGGAAAGCGACCAGCCGCAGTTGATGCGGACCTTGCCGGCGATCGTCCGAAATCAACGCGGCATTATCCGCCAACAATTCCGGCATCACTGCGGCAGCTCGGTCGCGAAGCTTCTCTAAGGTCTCGCCTTCGGTTACGAGTCCAGGAACGTCGCAATCCATCGTGTACCAGACCCGAGCCTCCGGGTCATATGCAGCATGAAGAGTCCAGAGCGACATCTATTCAAACCAAATCGCGGCACCAGCACCGGCTAAGGCAAACATACCACCAAAACCCGCGGCAATGAAGGCACCAATGCCCAGCCATGGATCACTCATGTTCGCACCTGAGAGAAGCGATCCGATTGTCCAAATGATAACTGCGATGCTCGCACCCGCAATCAAACATACAGCTAAAGACATATTCCAGAAACGACGCAGCAAATAAGCCGGCAATATAGCCACTGCGTAAGTGGCCCATATTGTTAATTCGCTCAATACACCCGCTTCTTCGGCTTGATGTAGTCCACGTCGTCGGTCAGCGTGTAGTCGTGGACCGGGCGGTAATCGATCGCGGTCGCGCCGCCCTCGCCGCCCCAGCCAGTGAAGGTGGTAATGGTGTGCTTCATCCACTCGGCGTCGTTCCGCTCGGGAAAATCCTCGTGCATGTGGGCGCCGCGCGACTCGGTGCGGTTGGCGGCCGAGTTCATCGTCACCACCGCCTGGCCGATCAGATTGTCGAGTTCCAGCGTCTCGACCAGATCGGTGTTCCAGATCAGCGAGCGGTCCTTCACCGACACGTCGGTCATCCGCTTGTAGGTCTGCGCGATCTTGCCGACGCCCTCGGTCAGCAGTTCGGTGTCGCGGAAGACGGCGCAGTGCTTCTGCATCGTCTGCTGCATCTCCAGCCGGATCTGCGCGGTCGGCGAGCCGCCCGACGCGTGGCGGAACTTGTCGAGCCGGGTGAGCGCCAGCTCCTCCGAGCCCTTGGGCAGCGGGTTGTGCGGCGTCGACGGCTTCTGGATGTCCTTGATGCGCAGGCCCGTGGCACGGCCGAACACGACCAGGTCGATCAGGCTGTTCGAACCCAGGCGGTTGGCGCCGTGGACGGAGACGCACGCCGCCTCCCCGACCGCGAACAGGCCGGGGACGACGCTGTCGGGGTTGCCGTCCTTCAGGCGCACGACCTCGCCGTGGAAGTTCGTCGGGATGCCGCCCATGTTGTAGTGGACGGTGGGCGTGACGGGCAGCGGCTGGCGCGTCAGGTCGACGCCGGCGAAGACCTTGCCGGTCTCGGTGATGCCGGGCAGCCGCTCGTGCAGCACCTTGGGATCGATATGGTCGAGGTGCAGGAAGATGTGGTCGCCGTTCTTGCCGACGCCGCGCCCCTCGCGCATCTCCATCGCCATCGACCGCGACACCACGTCGCGGCTGGCGAGATCCTTGGCGGAGGGGGCGTAGCGTTCCATAAACCGCTCGCCCTCGGAGTTGGTGAGGTAGCCGCCCTCGCCGCGCGCGCCCTCGGTAATCAGCACGCCCGCGCCGTAGATCCCGGTCGGGTGGAACTGCACGAACTCCATGTCCTGCAAGGGCAGGCCGGCGCGCAGCACCATGGCGTTGCCGTCGCCGGTGCAAGTGTGCGCGGAGGTGGCGGAGAAATAGACGCGGCCGTAGCCACCCGTCGCCAGCACCGTCTGGTGCGCGCGGAAGCGATGGATCGAGCCGTCTTCCATGCACAAGGCGATGACGCCGCGGCAGGCGCCGTCCTCCATGATGAGGTCGAGCGCGAAATATTCGACGAAGAAGTCGGCGTCGTACTTCAGCGATTGCTGGTAGAGCGCGTGAAGCATCGCGTGGCCGGTACGGTCGGCGGCGGCGGCGGTGCGCTGGACCGGCGGCCCCTCGCCCATGTTCTGCATGTGGCCGCCGAAGGGACGCTGGTAGATCGTCCCGTCCTCGTTGCGGCTGAACGGCATGCCGGCATGTTCCAGCTCGTACACCGCCTGCGGCGCCTCGCGGCACAGATACTCGATCGCGTCCTGGTCGCCGAGCCAGTCCGACCCCTTGACGGTGTCGTACATGTGCCACGTCCAGTGGTCGGGCGAGTTGTTGCCGAGGCTGGCCGCGATGCCGCCCTGCGCCGCGACGGTGTGGCTGCGGGTCGGGAACACCTTGGTGATGCAGGCGGTCTTGAGGCCCGATTCGGCGATGCCCATGGTGGCGCGCAGGCCCGAGCCACCTGCGCCGACGACGACCGCGTCGTAGGTGTGGTCGATGATCTTGTAGGAGGTCACGCGGCGGCTCCGAGGGCGATCTTCATGATCGAGAAGAGGGCGACCGCGCCCGTCGCGATCACGAAGAAGTTGAGAAGGACCATCAGCACGACGCGGCTCTCGTCATGCTGATAGTCCTCGATCACCACCTGGAGGCCCAGGCGGAAATGGTAGAAGACGGAGACCACGAGCAACGCCATCGGGATCGCCACCCAGCCGCTCTCCATCCACATCCGCATCGCGGCATAGTCGAACGACGACTGCCGGGCGATGGAGATCAGCAGCCAGGACATGAGGAGGAGGTTGGCGCCGGCGGTCAGCCGCTGATACCACCAATGGTGCGTGCCTTCCTTGGCGGAGCCGAGGCCCCGAACACGTCCGATCGCGCTGCGCATCAGTTCAACCCCATCACGAGCCAGAAGATCGCGGTGAGCGCGACCGAGGCGACCATCGTCGCCATGGCATAGGTCTTGTTGGTCTTGAGCTCGTAACCGGCGCCGGTGTCGAGCACGAGATGGCGGATGCCGGTCATCATGTGCTGGAACAGCGACAGCGTCAGCCCGACCGCAACGACGAGGCCGATCACGTTGAGATGGCCGGCCTCCGTCGTGAATACGTCGCGGAAGGTGGCGTAGCTCTCCGCCCCGCCGGCCAGCGCGGCGAGCCACCAGACGAGCAGCAGCGTGCCCACGGTCGCCATGCCGCTGCCGGTGGCGCGGTGGAGGATGGAGACCAGCATGTGCGGGCCCCAGCGCCAGATCTGGAGATGCGGGCTGAGCGGCCGGGCGGGATTGCGGGATGCCAAGGGATGTCCTCGTCGCGGGGAAAGGCGGATGTCCCCTGCCCTATGAGACGCGGGGCAGCGCGATGCAAGCCGCGCCGCTCGCCCCTAACCGGCCGTTAACCTGTGCGTCTTAACCCGTGGCAGCCAAGCAATCAGGAACCACTATGCCCGCGAGCAGCATCGACCTTCCCGTGCCCGGCAGCATTTCGGCGGGCATCGACATCGACACCCGCATCGTCGCGTTCGGCAGCGACGAGTCGCTCGTCGCCAACGCGCGCGCATTGTGGGACGTGCTGAAGGAGGGCGCCGACGAGATCGTCGAGGCGTATTGGGGCAGCTGGCGCAAGTCCAACCCCGGCGAACCGGAGTTCTCGCCGCTCGACCAGGCACAACGGCGCGAGGCCGGGAAGGCCTATTTGCGCAATCGCTTCTGCGACATGGCGGGGCGCGCCTGGATCGAATCGCTGGAGCGAGCGGTCGCCTCCGCCTACGCGGCGAAGGTGCCGATCATGGAAGTGCTGGCGATGTCCTGCGCCAGCGACGGCGCCGCGCTGCGCTTGCTGATGGCGCGCGTTCCCGCCGACGATCCGCTGCGTACCGTCTATGTCGAGACGCTGCTGCGGATGTTCGGGATGGAAACCGAGCTGACCGTGGAACTCTATTCCGGGCATCAGGCGTACAGCGCGCAGATCGCGCGCGACCGCCTCGCCTCCGATTTCCGCGACAGCATCGCCGGCGCGGTCGAGGCGGCGACGGACGACGGCCGCCAGTTGCGCGACCAGAGCAGCCGCGCCTCCACCCACGCGCGCGGCATGCTGGGCAAGGCTTCCGAGGTGGCGGCCGCGGCCGAACAGTCGGCGGTGGCGATGCGCGAGGCGGCGCAGACCGCCGCCGGGCTGATCCGCGCGATCGAGGACGCGCGCACCGAGGTGGAGGCCGCGGCCGAGATCGCGACCCGCGCCAGCCACCAGGCGGGCGAGGCGGTGGGCATGTCGCAGACCCTGTCCGAGCACGCCAAGTCGATCGAATCGATCCTGGGCCTGATCCGCGACATCGCCGGGCAGACCAACCTGCTCGCGCTCAACGCCACGATCGAGGCGGCGCGCGCGGGCGACGCCGGCCGCGGTTTCGCGGTGGTCGCGCAGGAGGTGAAGAGCCTGGCCAACCAGACCGCGCGCGCCACCGACGACATCGCCGGCAAGATCGCCGCGATCCAGGCCGCCACGCGCTCCACCGTCGACACCAACGCGTCGATCAAGTCGACGGTCGCCGAGGTGCAGGAGAGCGCCGAGCGCATCCGCTACGCGATGGAGGCACAGGCGCAGACGGTGACGGCGATCACCGCCGCCGTCGACGAAACCGCACTCGCCGCCGATTCGATGTCGGGCACGATCGCCGCCATCCGCGAGGACACCGAGACGGTGGCCAGCAAGATCGAGGGCGTCGGCCGCGGCTTCGACGTGCTCGACGACCGGTTGGGCAATCTGAAGAACAGTGCGGGCGATTTCGTCACCAAGGTCGCCGCCTGACGGGGTGACGCACCCGCCGCCGGCGCGCCAGGGTTCAAACTCCATCAGGACAACGGTCGGGACGGAGCCCAAACCGGCGCACAGGTAGGAGCAAGAAGGGAGCGATGCCGAAGCATCGTGATCGACGCGCGACGACGCTGTGCGCCGGTTTGGACCCGCCGCGAAGCGGTCGTCCGGAGAAAGGCACTGGCGGCGTCAGGCCGCTTGCGCGTGGCGCCGCCACGCGACGGCGCAACCTTCCTTGCCAGTGCCTTTCTCCGGACGATCACGACCATTGGCCTGATGGAGTTTGAACCCTAGACGGCCGGGCATGACCATCCTCCTCACCGGATCGAGCCGCGGCATCGGCGCGGCGATCGACCAGGCGCTGCGCGACGCGGGCGCCACCGTGATCGGCCACGGCACGCGCAGCGGCATCCCCGCCGACTTCGACGAGCCCGGCGCCGCCGCCGCGCTGTGGGCGGAGGCGCTGGACCGTAGTGGCGGCGCGATCGACGTGCTGGTCAACAATGCCGGCGTGTTCGAGGCCAATCCGCTGGCGGCCGACGACTGGACCGCGGGCTGGGAACGGACGATGCGGATCAACCTGACCGCCGCGGCCGAACTATGCCGGCTGGCCGTGCTCCACTGGCAGGCACGCGGGGTCGGCGGCCGGATCGTCAACGTCGCCAGCCGCGCCGCCCATCGCGGCGACAGCCCGGCGCACTGGCACTATGCCGCGTCCAAGGCGGGCATGGTGGCGATGACCAAGACGATCGCCCGCGGCTACGCGCAGGGCGGCATCCTCGCCTTCGCCGTCTGTCCCGGCTTCACCATGACCGGCATGGCCGACGATTACCTGGCGAGCCGCGGCGGCGACAAGCTGCTGGCCGACATTCCGCTGGGCAAGGTCGCCGATCCGGCGGAGGTGGCGACCGCGGTGCGCTTCCTGGCGCTGGAGGCGCCGCCGTCGATGACGGGCGCGGTGCTGGACGTGAATGGGGCCAGCTATGTCCGCTGACGTCGGCGGCGGACCGGCGGGGTCGTGGAAGGTCACCCTGCCCTGCACGCGCGCCGAGGCGGAGGCGATCGATGCCGGCCCGGAACTGCCGCTCGATCCCGCGCCGACGCTGGCGACCAGCGAGGAGGTGCTCGACGACGCGGAGGCGTGGCGGCTCGACGCCTATTTCGCGCAGCAGCCGTCGGCGCACGCGATCGCCGCGATCGCCGCGCTGGCGCCGAGCGCGGGCGCCGCGCCGCTGGTCGAGCGGCTGGCGGACGAGGATTGGGTGACGATCAGCCAGGCCGGGCTGGCGCCGCTCCATGTCGGCCGTTTCTTCGTCCACGCCGGTGACGAGACGCCGCCGGCGGGCACGCGCGCGCTCCGCATCGCGGCCGGGCGGGCATTCGGGACGGGACATCACGAGACGACGAGCGGCTGCCTGGCGATGCTCGACGCGCTGGAGCGCGACGGCGCGGCGTTCGCGAGCGTCGTCGACATCGGCACCGGCACGGGGCTGCTCGCCTTCGCCGCCGCTTATCTGTGGCCGGGGGCGGCGATCGTCGCGACGGACATCGATCCGGTGGCGGTGGACGTCACGCGCGAGAACGCCGCGGCCAACGGGGTGGAGGGGATCGCGCTGGTGGTCGCCGACGGCACGCTCGACCCCGCGGTGGTCGGGCCGGCGCCGTACGAACTGGTGATCGCCAACATCCTGGCCGGGCCGCTGGTGTCGATGGCGCCCGAACTCGCCGCCATCGCGGCGCCGGGCGCGACGATCGTGCTAGCCGGGCTGCTGGAGACGCAGCGCGCCGCAGTGGTCGCGGCCTACCAGGCATGCGGCTGCGCGCTCGCCGAGGTGGACCGGCGCGGCGACTGGTCGGTCCTGCGCCTCACCGCCGGGGCGGAACGGTTCGTGCCGAGCGGGCCGTTCGATCCCAAGGGCCGCGACGGGTGGGCGCTCGATCTTTAGGAGAATTGTCTCGCGAAGATGCGGAGGCGCGGAGGCGATGCGTTTCCGGCAGTCGTCCGCCCGTCATCAATCAACCGCCGGTGAGAACGCGCATCGGTCAACCAACGCGTATCATCTCCGCGCCTCAGCGTACCCGAAAACCTTTTCGCGTTTTTAGGCCCAAATTCGATCAGGTGTATTCACTTCCGTTCGCCCTGAGCGAAGTCGAAGGGCACGCTTCCACAAGGTGCTTCGACTGCGCTCAGCACGAACGGATGATTAAAGCTGATCCAAGCCGAATCTAGCCTCTCCGCGCGGACGCCCTATTTCTTCGACGCCGCATATGCCTGCGTACCGCGCGTCAGCACCTCGTCGCCGTCGACGATCTCCGCCACGGGAATGTCGGGCAATGCCTTCAGTTCGTCGTAGAGCGGCGCGAAGTCGGTCTCCACCGTCAGCCGCAGCAACTCGTCGAAGCTGGGGATGACGAAATAGTTCTGCTGGAAATCGTCGATCCGGTACTCGGTCCGCATCACGCGGGCGAGGTCGAGCATGATCCGGTTGGGGCTGGGATCGTCGAGCGCGAAGCGGCTCTCCGAGAAGCTCGACACGATGCCCGAGCCGTAGATGCGCAGGCCTTCCGGCTCGGCGATCAACCCGAACTCCACCGTATACCAGTAGAGACGGCCCAGATATTTAAGCGCGTCGAGCCCCAGCGCACGCTGGCCGCCGCGGCCGTACGCCTCCAGGTAATCGGCGAACACCGGGTCGGCGAGCATCGGCACGTGGCCGAACACGTCGTGGAAGACGTCCGGCTCTTCCAGATAATCGAGCTGGTCGGGGCGGCGGATGAAATTGCCCGCGACGAAGCGGCGATTGGCCATGTGGTCGAAGAACACGTCGTCCGGCACCAGCCCCGGCACCGCCACCACCTGCCAGCCGGTCAGCTTCATCAGCCGCTCGCTCAGTTCGGCGAAGTCGGGGATGCCGGGCTTGTCGAGGCGCAGCACGTCCAATCCCTTCAGCCACGCGTTCGACGCGCGGCCGGGCAGCAGCTTCGCCTGGCGCGCGAACAGCGTGTCCCAGGTGGCGTGCTCCTCCGCCGTGTACCGGTCCCAGTTCTGCGCGATCGTCCAGTCGGGAGAGGCGGGTGCGTCGATGGTGTTGGTGTCGGCCATGGGACTGCCCTAGCATGATCGGGTGAGGACACGAAACGGGCGCGTAGGGAGGGTGGTTGCGATCGTCGGCTGGGCGATCGTGCTGGCCGTGATCTGTTTCGGGACGGCGGGGCTGGTCGGCGGCGCGGTGCCCGTCAACGCCGGCTGGCGCGAACCGGCGGACGGGATCGAGATCTTCGTCGAATCGAACGGCGTCCACACCGGCATCGTCGTGCCCAAGGTCGCCGCCGGGGTGGACTGGCGCCCCCTCGCCCGGCCCGAGCACCTCGCCGACCCGCGCTATGCCGGATACGACCACCTGTCGTTCGGCTGGGGCGAGCGGGCCTTCTACCTGGAAACGCCGACCTGGTGGGACGTGCGGCCGACAACGGTGCTGGCCGGGGCGATCGGCAGCCGCAACACGCTCGTCCATGTCGACCATGTGCCGCGTCCGGCGGAGGAGCCGGCGGTGCGGCGGGTGGTGCTGCGGCCGGCGGAGTATCGCCGGCTGGCGGCGTACATCCGCGCGTTCGTGGTGCCGGGCGGCCGGGTGCACCGCGGTTATGGGCCGTACGACGCCTTCTACGAATCGAACGGACGCTACAGCGCGGTGCGGGACTGCAACGCCTGGACGGGCGAGGCGCTGGCGGCGGCGGGCGTGCGGGTGGGCGCGTGGACGCCGTTCCCCAACACCGTGCTGTGGTGGTTCTAGGCTATCGTCATGCCGGGCTCGTCCCGGCATCCAGGGTCACGAACGTCGTCCTGCTTGGCTCTGGATGCCGGGACGAGCCCGGCATGACGGGGATCAGTCCCGCCCGGCCACGTAGCCCTGATAGCCGCGGCGGCAGGTGTCGCTGTCCGGCTCGCGGCGGCAGTGTTTCTCGAACTCGCGGCGTTCCTTGCCGTCGCGCGCCTCGGCCTTGCGCATCTTGCGGCCGTAGTTGCGGTCGGATTCCTCCTGGCTGGTGGTGCTCCAGTCGACCACCTGGCCGGCGGCCTGGAAGGGCGCCTTGACCACCGCGGCGGCGGTGCTGAGACAGCCGCCGGCGAGCAGCGGCAAGGCGAGAAGGGGAAGAAGGACGATACGCATCAGGAACCTCTTGCCGCGGCGTCGCGGGTCTCGACGCCGATTAGCGGATAGTCGGTGAAGAATCCGTCGATGCCCAGCGCCAGCGCGGCGGCGATCTCGCCGTGCAGGTCGCCGTGCGTGGCGGAATGGTCGCCGCGGCGGAAAGGCTCGGCCAGGAAGCCGTTCTCGGCGCGAAAGGTCCAGGGGTGGACGCGCAGCCCCGCGGCGTGCGCGTCCTGGACCAGCGCGCCCCCGTCAACCCCGGCGCCGAGCAGCGACTTGGCCGGGCCGATCCCCCAGGCGTAGCGCGCGACCTCCGCCAGCCCGGCCGGGGTGAGCATGTCGGCGTAGCGCGGCACCGCGCCGTCGGCAGGCCCGCCCTGCGCGTCGATCAGCTGGATCAGCCGCAGGGCGGTCATGCCGGCGAGCGCGCGCAGGTTCGCCACCTCGAACGACTGGATGAACACCGGCGCGGTCGCGTCGCGCCAGCCGGCGGCGTGGAGCTCGGCGACCAGCGGCGCATCGGTGCCGCGGCCGATCCCTGCGAAATAGGTCGGGTGCTTGGTTTCGGGATAGATGGCGACGCCGCGCCGTTTGGCGAGCGCGATCACCTCCGCCAGCGTCGGCACCTGATAGCGGCCGTCATGCGCGGCGTTGGCGGCGCGCAGTGCGGGGATACGCTCGCGCGCGCGCAGCGTCTTCAGCTCGGCCAGCGTGAAATCCTCGGTGAACCACCCCTCCACCGCCGCGCCGTCGATCGTCCTGGTGGTGCGGCGGCGGGTAAATTCAGGCCGGTCGGCGACGTCGGTGGTGCCGCCGATCTCGTTCTCGTGCCGTGCGACGAGCACGCCGTCGGCGGTGGGCACCAGATCGGGCTCGATCACGTCGGCGCCCTGGTCGATCGCCAGCTCGTAGGCGGCGAGCGTGTGTTCCGGCCGCTCGCCGCTCGCGCCGCGATGCGCGATGACCAGCACGCGATCCTCCAAAACGTTGTATTTCATTCGATATCGCGCTCGTGCTCCGCGTGAAAACGGTTCGCAACAGGAAACGCCGCCAACCGCTCGCGTTGTGTGCCCATATCATAGCCGAACCACGGGGCCGTTTGCATGCACTTCACGATCAACGGACAACGTCATGAGGCAGACGTCGACCTCCGCACCTCGCTGCTCGACCTGTGCCGCGAGCATCTGGGGCTCACCGGGTCCAAGAAGGGCTGCGACCACGGCCAGTGCGGCGCCTGCACGATGCTGGTCAACGGACGCCGCATCAACGCCTGCCTCAGCCTCGCGGTGATGCACCAGGACGACGAGATCGTGACGATCGAGGGGCTGGGCCAGGTCGGCAACCTCCACCCGCTCCAGGACGCGTTCGTGCGCCATGACGGCTATCAGTGCGGTTATTGCACGCCGGGGCAGATCTGCTCGGCGGTGGGGATGCTCGACGAGCAGAAGAAGGGCTGGCCCAGCTACGTGTCCGAGTCGCTGACCGACAGCGAGCTGACCGATGCGGAGATCAGCGAGCGGATGAGCGGCAACATCTGCCGCTGCGCCGCCTATCCCAACATCGTCGACGCGATCCGCGAAGTGGCGGGCAAGGGTGATCGCCAGCCGGTGCTCGAAGCAGCCAAGGAGATCGGCGCGTGAAGCTGTTCACCTACGAGCGCGCCGACAGCGCGCAGGCCGCCGCGACCGACGCCGCCGCCGCTGGCGCCAAGTTCATCGCGGGCGGCACCAACCTGCTCGACCTGATGAAGCTGCAGGTGGAGACGCCGACCAAGCTGGTCGACATCTCGCGCCTGCCCCTGGACAAGATCGAGGAGCGCGACGACGGCGGCCTGACGATCGGCGCGCTGGTGCCGAACAGCGACCTCGCCGCCGACGCCCGCGTAATCGAGCGGTACGAGGTACTGTCCCGCGCGCTCCTGGCCGGCGCTTCCGGCCAGCTCCGCAACAAGGCGTCGACCGGCGGCAACCTGCTCCAGCGCACCCGCTGCTATTATTTCTACGACACCGCCACCGCGTGCAACAAGCGCGAGCCGGGCTCCGGCTGCTCGGCGATCGGCGGGTTCAACCGCATCCTGGCGGTGCTGGGCACCAGCGAGCACTGCATCGCGACGCACCCCAGCGACATGGCGGTGGCGATGCGGGCGCTGGACGCGACGATCGTGACGCAGAAGGCGGATGGCGACCGGCGGCGGATCGCGATCGGCGACTTCTATCGCCTGCCCGGCGACACGCCGCACATCGAGAACGTGCTGGAGGCGGGCGAACTAATCACCGGGGTCGAACTGCCCGCGCCGGTCGAGGCCGCGCGCCACCTGTACCGCAAAGTGCGCGACCGTGCCTCCTACGCCTTCGCGCTGGTCTCGGTCGCGGGCGTGGTGGCGATGGACGGCGACACGGTGAAGAGCGCTTCGCTGGCGTTCGGCGGCCTTGGCCCGATGCCGTGGCGCAACCCCGCCGTGGAGGCCGCGATCGTCGGCAAGCCCGTGACCACCGCCAGCTTCGAGGCCGCGGCCGACGCACTGCTCGCCGACGCGCGCGGGTACGGCAGCAACGATTTCAAGATTCCGCTCGCGCGGCGCACGCTGATCGCGTCGCTCCGCGAACTGACGGGGACCAACTGATGTTCGAGAAGATCTTCGGCGCGGGCGACACCAACAGCCTGACCATGAACAAGCCGCATCCCGACAGCCTGCTCGACACGGGCGTGCAGGGCGTGATCTCGCGGCCGATCGACCGGGTGGATGGGCCGCTCAAGGTATCGGGCACCGCCACCTACGCGGCCGAGTATCAGCTGGACGGACTCGCCCACGGCGTGCTCGTCGGCTCGACGGTCGGCAAGGGGCGCATCGTCTCGGTCGACGCGGACGCGGTGCTGGGCATGCCCGGCGTGATCGACGTGGTCACCGACTTCGATACCTTCCTGCGCAACGCGCAGCAGGGCGGTGAGACGACCGCGCCGACGCAGGGCGTGCGCGACGTCGATTATTTCGGCGAGATCGTCGCCATCGTCCTGGCGGAAAGCTTCGAGGAGGCGCGCGCTGCCGCCTACGCGCTGCCGATCGAATATGAGAAGAAGGAGGGCCAGTACGCCTTTCAGGCGCACCGCACCGAGGGCGAGACCCCGCCCGACAGCGTCACCCCGGCCAAGTTCACGCAGGGCGATATCGACCAGGCGATGCGCGACGCGGCGGTGACGGTCGACGTGACCTACGTCACCCCCAGCCAGAATTCCGCGGCGATGGAGCCGCACGCGTCGATCGCGGTCTGGAACGACGATGCGCTGACGCTCTACGGCGCCTATCAGATGCCGACGTCGGACGCGCAGCAGCTGGCGAAATCACTGGGCGTGTCGGACAAGAAGGTCCGCATCATCGCGCGCTACATCGGCGGTGGGTTCGGATCGAAGCTCGGCATCGCGCCGGAGAGCGTCGCGGCCGCGGTGGCGGCCAAGAAGCTCGGCCGCCCGGTCAAGGCGGTGATGGCGCGCGGCCAAGTGTTCGACGCCACCGTGCGCCGCTCCAACACCGAGCAGCACATGCGGCTCGCTACCGATCGCAACGGCCGCCTCACCGCGATCGGCCACGATTCGCTCACCTCCAACCTGCCGGGCGAGGATTATTTCGAGCCCGTCGGCATCGGCACCCACCTGGCCTATGCGGGCGAGAACCGGTCGATCACGCACCAGCTGGTGCCGCTCAACCTGACGCTGTCGGGATCGATGCGCGCGCCGGGCGAGGCGGTGGGCATGATCGGCCTGGAATGCGCGATGGACGAGCTGGCCGAGAAGCTGGGCATGGACCCGATCGAGCTGCGCCGGATCAACGATCCCGCCGTCGATCCCGAGAAGGACGTGCCCTTCTCGTCGCGCGCGCTGACGCAGTCGCTCGACAAGGGGGCCGAGCTGTTCGGGTGGAACAAGCGCAACGCCATGCCGGGGCAGCGGCGCGAGGGCGAGTGGCTGATCGGCATGGGCGTCGCCTCCGCGGTGCGCGGCAACCAGTTGCAGCAATCGGCGGCGGGCATCGAGATCCGACCGGACGGAACCGCCACCGTCGCCTCGGCGATGACCGACATCGGCACCGGCAGCTACACGATCCTGGCGCAGATCGCGTCGGAGATCCTGGGCATCCCGCTCGACAAGATCACCATGAAGCTGGGCGACACGATCGATCCGCCCGCGGCCGGATCGGGCGGCTCGTGGGGCGCGGCGTCGGCGGGTTCCGCGGTCTATCTCGCCGCCGAGCAGGCGCGCAAGAAACTGGCGGCGGCGATGGGCGTCGAGGAGGCGGAGCTGACGCTGAAGGACGGCTACGCGATCGGTGACAACCGGCAGGTGCCGATCGGCGAACTCGTCGGCAGCGGGATCGAGGTCACCGGCGAGATCAAGCCGGGAAGCCAGGAGAAGCAGACGACGCAAGCCTCGTTCGG
Source organism: Sphingomonas rubra (assembly GCF_900115745.1). Classification (GTDB taxonomy): domain Bacteria; phylum Pseudomonadota; class Alphaproteobacteria; order Sphingomonadales; family Sphingomonadaceae; genus Sphingomonas; species Sphingomonas rubra. The sequence goes on from NZ_FOXP01000005.1 coordinate 195,176, forward strand.
CTGCCACTTCGCCGAGGTGGGCGTGAACGCCGTCACCGGCGAGGTGCGCGTGCGGCGGATGCTGGGCGTATTCGCCGCCGGCCGCGTCCTCAACGCCAAGACGGCGCGGTCGCAGTGCCTGGGCGGCATGACCTTCGGCATCGGCGCGGCGCTGACCGAGGATCTGATCCACGACCAGCGCACCGGCAAGCTCGTTAACCGCGACCTCGCCGAATATCACCTGCCGGTGAACGCCGACGTGCCGCAGCTGGAGGTACATTTCATCGACGAGCGCGACATCCACGCCAACCCGATCCATGCCAAGGGGATCGGCGAGCTGGGCATCTCCGGCGCGGCGCCGGCGGTGGTCAACGCGATCTACAACGCGTGCGGCGTGCGCGTGCGCGACATGCCGATCACCTGCGACAAGCTTCTCGCCGGCCTGCCCCCGATGTGACCGGCGCTTGGTTGCGGCTGGCCTGCGCCCCATATCGCCCGGCATGACCGAGATGACGATGGATGCGGCGGCCGTGCCGTCGGGGCTGGCCGATCCGGGTACGGATCGGGGCGGTGGGCTGCTCGGGCGACCGATCGACCGGGTCGACGGTCTGTCGAAGGTGACCGGCGGCGCACCCTACGCCTTCGAGCGGGCGCCAAAGGGCGCAGCGGTGGCGGCGATCGTCGGCGCGCCCGTCGGGGCCGGCCGCGTCGTCGCGATCGACGTCGCGGCGGCGGCGGCGCTCCCCGGCGTGCTGGCCGTGATCGTCGATGATCCGCGCATGCCGGCGGGCCAGGCCAGTTCGGGCGCGTTGCCGCAGCAGGGTACGGACCGCATCTTCCACTACGGCCAGCCGGTCGCGATCGTCGTGGCGGAGAGTCAGCAGGTGGCGAACGAGGCCGCCGCGCTGGTCCGCGTCGAGGTGACGCCGGCGACGGGCCGCTTCGACCCACGGGGCGAGCCGGTGATCGACGAGCCCAGGATAGGCTTCCTGCCGCCCGTCGAGATGGGTGATGTCGACGCCGCGATGGCGGATGCCGCGGTGACGGTGGACGCCACCTACACCACCCCCGTGCACTTCCCCGCCGCGCTGGAGCCGCACGCGACCACCGCCTGGTGGGACGGTGACCGGCTGACGCTTCGATCGAGCAACCAGGTGATCGGCGCCGCGCGCAAGACGGTGGCGCGGGCGCTGGGGATCGAGGCCGAGCGGGTGCGCGTGCTCGCCCCCTATGTCGGCGGCGGGTTCGGCGGCAAGACCGGCGTGGGCGCGGAGGCGATCCTCGCCGCGATCGCCGCGGAGCGGGTCGGCCGCCCGGTCAAAGTCGCGCTGCCGCGGCGGCAGGTCGCCTATATGACGCATCACCGGTCGGACACGGTGCAGCGCATCCGCCTGGGCACCGATACCGACGGCAGGCTCCGCGCCATCGCGCACGAGAGCGTCGTCGCGCAGAACGACCAGGGCCGCTTCCTCGAACCCGTCCCCTTCGGCACGCTGCCGCTCTACGCCGGAGAGGCGCGGCGCTTCACCACCGGCCTCGTCCGCGTCGACCTGCCCGAGACGGGCGCGGTGCGCGCGCCGGGCGAGGCGGTCGGCACCTTCGCGGTCGAGTGCGGGATGGACGAGCTGGCCGAGCGGCTGGGCATCAATCCCCTGGAGCTGCGCCGGATCAACGAGCCGCCGGTCGACCCGACGACGGGCAAGCGCTTCTCTACCCGTCGCATGATCGATTGCTACGACGAGGGCGCGCGCCGCTTCGGCTGGCCGGAGCGGGTGCCCGATCCCGGTTCGGTGCGCGAGGGCGAGTGGCTGATCGGCATCGGCATGGCGGCGGCGCTGCGCGGCAATTTCACCGTCGAGGCGCAGGCGCGGGTGGTACTGGACGAGGGCGGTCGCGCCCGCGTCGAGTGCGACATGACCGACATCGGCACCGGCACCTACACGATCCTGGCGCAGGTCGCGGGCGAGATGCTGGGGCTCGGCCTGGACCGGGTCGACGTGGTGATTGGCGATACCGACCTACCGCCGACGGCGGGCTCCGGCGGCTCGTTCGGCGCCAACAGCTCGGCCTCCGCCGTGGTGCTCGCCTGCGAGGACATTCGCGCCGAACTCGCCCGCCGCATGAACGCCGCGCCCGAGGAGCTCGCGTTCGAGAATGGCTGCGTCCGCGCGGGCGGCCGCGAGACGCCGCTCGCCGACCTCGTGCGCGGGGAACCGATCGTCGGGCGCGGCCATACCAAGCCCGGTAAGGAGACGGAGGCGACCAGCCAGGCGAGCCACGGCGCGCAGTTCTGCGAGGTCGCGGTGAACGCCGTCACCGGCGAGGTGCGCGTGCGGCGGATGCTGGGCGTGTTCGACATCGGCCGCGTCCTCAACGCCAAGACCGCGCGCAGCCAGGCGATCGGCGGCATGGCCTGGGGCCTCGCCTATGCGCTGCACGAGGACGGCGTGGTCGACGTGCGCGACGGCCGCTTCGTCAATCCCGATTTCGCCGAATATCACGTCGCCACCAACGCCGACGTGCCGCAGCTGGAGGCGTGGTTCGTCGAGCAGGTCGACGCCTCCGCCAATCCGGCGGGCGCCAAGGGGGTCGGCGAACTCGGCATCTCCGGCGCGGGCGCGGCGGTGGTGAACGCGATTTACAACGCCACCGGCGTACGCGTGCGCGACATGCCGGTGACGCTCGACAAACTGCTGCCCGGCCTGCCGGCGGTATAACTCCATACCTCCCCGGCACGGGGAGGGGGACCGCTCGCGACAGCGAGTGGTGGAGGGGCAGCCCCGCACGCCCCCGCCCATAACTGCCCCTCCACCAGCTGCGCTGGTTCCCCTCCCCGTTCCGGGGAGGTAAAAGGAAAAGAAGAATGGCCGAGAACGACAGCGTCCTTCAAGCTGCCCGCGAATGGCGCGGCCAACCCCTCGCCCTCGCCACGGTGGTCTCCACCTGGGGCTCCGCACCGCGCCCCAAGGGCAGCCACATGCTGGTCCATGCCGACGGCCGCTTCGAGGGATCGGTGTCGGGCGGCTGCGTCGAGAGCGACATCCTGCAGACCGCGGCGGAGGTGATCGCGGGCGCGCCCTTCCAGGTGAAACGCTACGGCGTCGCCGACGACGCGGCGTGGGAGGTCGGCCTGCCCTGCGGCGGCGAGATCGCGGTGATGGTGCAGCCGGTGTCGGCGGAAGGCTTCGACCCCGAACTGTTCGATCGCATCGCAGAGGCACGTGACGATGGCCGCGCGCTCACCGTCCACACCGACCTCGCCACCGGCCATGCCGACCTCAGGCCCATCGAAACCGGCGAGGTGTTCGCCAACCGCTACGATCCGCCGCGTCGCCTCATCATCGTCGGCGCCGTACAGATCGCGCAGAGCCTGGCCGCGCTCGCCCGCACGCTGGGGATCGAGGTGGTGGTGGTCGACCCGCGCGCGCGTTTCCTGACGGAGGAGCGCTTCCCCGGTGTCACGCTGGACGACCGCTGGCCGGACGAGGCGGTCGCCGCCTATCGCCCCGGGCCCGCCACGGCGGTCGTCACGCTCAGCCACGATATCAAGATCGACGATCCCGCGCTGGTCGCGGCGCTGGCGGCGGACACCGCCTATGTCGGCGCGCTGGGCAGCAGGCGCAGCCATGCGGCGCGGCGGGAGCGTCTGGCCGCGGCAGGCGTTGCGCCGGAGAGGATCGACCGGATCGACGGCCCGGTGGGCATTGATATCGGCGCGATCGGCCCGTCGGAGATCGCGCTGTCGGTCGCCGCGGCGATGGTGAGGGCGTTTCACGATGAACCACGTTCCAGATGATCCGATCCGGCCGGAAGACACCGTCCTCATCCTGCTCGCGGCGGGCCGGTCGCAGCGGTTCGGCGATGTCGGGTCGAAGCTGACGGAGCCGTTCCTCAACCGGCCGCTCGGCCTGCACGTGGCGGTGGCGCTGGAGAGCCTGCCCTTCAAGGAACGGCTGGCGATCGTCGACGGCGATCGGCTCGACTATCGCCCCTACGGCTTTACCCAGATCCACAACGACGATCCGGGCGAGGGCATGTCGCGCTCGGTCCGGCTGGGCGTCGCGCGCGCCAAGGAAGCGGGCGCGCGCGCGGTGATGATCGCGCTCGCCGACATGCCGCGCGTCACCGCCACGCACATCCAGCGCGTGTTCGACGCCGCCGACGGCGGGTTGACCGTGGTGGCGTCGAGCGACGGCTGCGCGCCGATGCCGCCCGTCCTGTTCGGCGCCGACCATTTCGACTTTCTCCTCACCTTGACCGGTGAGGCGGGCGCCAAGGACCTGGTCGAGGGCGGTCGCCACGTCATCACCAGCCCGGCCGAGCTAATCGACGTCGATACGCGCGAGCAACTCGACCGACTGCGCGAACTCGTCCACGCACCGGAGGCGCTCACTCGTGCCGGAGCGCGTCGATCGGATTGAGCGCCGCCGCGCGCCGGGCGGGGAAATAGCCGAAGACGACGCCGATCACCGCCGAGATGGCGAAGGCGATCAGGTTGATCTGCGGGTCGAACGTCCACGGCACCTGCATCAAGGGGACGAGCGCCAAGATCACCCCCTGCGCCAGGATCAGGCCGATGATGCCGCCCAGGCACGACAGCGCCACCGCTTCGACCAGGAATTGCAGCAGCACCTCGCGCGCGACGGCACCGATCGCCAAGCGGATGCCGATCTCGCGCGTCCGCTCGGTGACGGACACCAGCATGATGTTCATGATGCCGATGCCGCCCACCACCAGGCTGATCCCAGCGACCGCCGCGACGATGCGGGTCAGCAGGGTCGTCGTGCCGGTCAGCGTGTCGCGGATCTGCGCGGTGTCGAAGATGTTAAAATCATCATCTTTGCCGTCGGTGATCCGCCGCCGCTGACGCAGCAGGTCGGCGATCTGCGCCTGCACCGTGTCGGTGGAATAGGCGCTGTCGACGCCGACCAGCATCAGCCGGATGTCGCGGCTGCCGGTAAAGCGGCGCTGCACCGCCTTGATCGGCATCACCACCACGTCGTCTTGGTCGCCGAACCCGCCCTGCCCGCGCTTGCTGAGCGTGCCGATCACGTCGCAGCTGATGTTGCCCAGCCGCATCCGCGTGCCGACCGCGTCTCCCCCGCGATACAGGTTCTGGCGCACGGTGTTGCCGATCAGGCAGACCGCCTTGCCCGCCTCCTGCTCGGCCGCCGTCCAGTAGCGGCCGGCGCTGAGCGGCCAGGGCTGCACCGTCAGAAAGGCGCTGGTGGTGCCGTTGATCGAGGTCGACCAGTTGGCCCCCTCGTAGATCGCGGTGGCGGTGGTCGATGCCTGCGGCGCGACCGCGGTGACGCCCGCGACCTGGTTGGCGATCGCCTCCACGTCCGCCTGGTCGAACTCCGGCGGGCGCGGCCCGCCGCCGCCGCGGCCGAAGCCCTGGCCGGGCCGCACCTGGAGCACGTTGGTGCCGAGCGCGGAGATCTGCTGCTGCACGGCGGCGGTGGTCGCCTTGCCCAGCGTCACCATGGTCACCACCGCGCCGACGCCGATGACGATGCCGAGGATGGTGAGGAACGAGCGCAGCAGGTGGCGGCGGATCGAGCGCAGCGCGAGGACCAGGGTGGTGCCGAACATGCTATTCCTTCCCCGCCCATTCCCGTTCGTCATTCCCGCGAAGGCGGGAACCCAGACGCGCGACGTTCCGCTTTCTACCCGGCACGTCGGCGGCTCTGGATCCCCGCCTGCGCGGGGATGACGGAGTGAATGGATGAGGGGTCACGCCTCCACCGCCTGTCCCTGCCGGTGGCGCGCCTCGATCCGTTCCACCAGCCCGTCCTTGAAATGCACCACCGTGCGCGCGAACGCGGCCATGTCGGGCTCGTGCGTCACCATCAGCACGGTGATGCCGTTGGTGCGGTTCAGGTCGGTGAGCAGCTCCATGATCTCCACCGACCGTTCCGAATCGAGATTGCCGGTCGGCTCGTCGGCGAGCAGCACGTCCGGGCTGGTCACGATCGCGCGGGCGATGGCGACGCGCTGCTGCTGGCCGCCGGACAGTTCGGCGGGCGTATGGTCCCACCAGCGGTCGAGCCCGACCTTCTCCAGCGCGCCCATCGCCGCCTCGCGTCGCGCGCGCTTGTCGTCGCCGCGATAGAGCAGCGGCAGCTCGACATTCTCCAGCGCGGAGGTGCGGCTGAGCAGGTTGAACCCCTGGAACACGAAACCGAGATAGCGCCGCCGGAGCAGTGCGCGCTGGTCGCGGTCGAGCCGCTCGATATGGTGGCCGCGGAACAGGAACTCGCCGGCGGACGGCACGTCGAGGCAGCCGAGGATGTTCATCGTCGTCGACTTGCCCGATCCCGACGGGCCCATGACGGCGACGAAATCCCCCGCCTTGATGTCGAGGTCGACGCCCTTCAGCGCCTGGAACTGCGTCGCGCCGCTGCCGTACACCTTGGTGACGTCGCGAAGGCGGATGAGCGGATCAGCCATCAGCGTTCCCGTCATGCCGGGCTCGTCCCGGCACCCAGGGCCAAGCAGCGCCGTCGTTCGTGGCTCTGGACCCCGGGACGAGCCTGGGGTGACGCGGCAGGGGATTACTGCCCACCGCCGCCGCCCTGCCGCCGCGAGCCGCCACCGCTCCGCCGCGACGATCCGTCGCCCGCGTCGCCGCCCGCCAGCTGGCCGGTGATGACCTCCTGCCCGGCCTTCAGGTCGCCGCCGATCACTTCGGTCACCGTGCCGTTGGTGTCGCCGGTGGTCACCTGCACCGGCGTCGGCTGCCCGTCGGCGCCCTTCACGTACACCGTCTGCGCCGCGCCGCGCGCCAGCGTCGCCGTTCGCTCCGGCCGGTCCCGCCGCGGGCGGAAGGTGAGCGAGCCGGCGATGCCGCCGCCCTGCCCGGCCCCGGCGGCGGCGGGCTTGAACCGCAACGCCGCGTTGGGAACGAGCAGCACGTTCTGGCGATCGGAGGTGACGATGTCGGCGGTGGCGGTCATTCCCGGCCGCAACCGGCCGGTCGGGTTGGCGACGCTCAGGTCGGCGGCGTAGCTGACCACCTGCCCCGTCGTCGCCGCGGCGCCGCTGGTCGACGAGGACGAGGCGGTGGCGCTGCTCACCGTCTGGTTCGATCCCAGGTCGACGCGGGTGATGGTCGCGGGAAACGTCTGGCCGGGAAAGGCATCCACGGTGAAGGTCGCCTTCTGGCCCAGCTTCACCTCGCCCACGTCCGCCTCGTCGATCGCGACCTCCAGTTTCATGCTCGTCAGGTCCTCGGCGATCACGAACAGGGTGGGTGTGTTGAACGACGCCGCCACCGTCTGGCCGGGATCGACCTGGCGCGCCAGCACGACGCCGGACACGGGGCTGCGGATGATCGCGCGGCTGCGCTGCGTCTGCGACTGCGCCAGCTGCGCGCGCGCCGCGGCGACATTGGCCTGCGCGACCCTGAGCGCCGCGACCGCGCGCTGCGCGTTGGCGCGGCCGGTCTGCAACTCGGTGGCGGAGGGTACGCGGCCGTTCGACAGGCGGTACACTTCCTGCAACCGGGCGAGTTGGGCGTTCGCCTCCGCCACGGTCGCCTGCGCCTGGCCGACCTGCGCCTGGTTGGCGGCGAGCGTCGCCTGGGCCGCCCTGATCTGGTCGTCGATCTGCTCGGGATCGATCAGCGCCAGCGGCTGCCCCGCGGTGACGCGGTCGTTGACGTCGACCACCACGCGCGTGACCAGCCCCGACAGCTGCGATCCCACCGTCACCTGGTTGGTCGGCGCCAGCTTGCCCGTCGCCGACACGCTGACGGTCAGGTCGCCGCGGCGCACGCGTTGCGTCGCATATTCCACCGCGTCGCTGCCGCCGAAGCAGCGCGCGAGGGTGAAGGCGATCAGCAGCAGCCCGGCCGCGACCAGCGCCCATTTCGCCCAGCGCCGCCACGCGGGCGGCGGGGTGACGCCCAGGAACGCGTCGAGGTTCTCAGGGGTGCTCTGGTCGGCCATCTAGCGCATCTCGCCCGAGGGAGGGGTGGTGGAAACGGGGACCGGCGCCGGGTTGGTGCCCGGCGCGGCGACGCGCGGCGGCGCCTCCGGCACGGTGCTCGCGTCCCAGCCGCCGCCAATCGCCACGAACAGCGCCACCTGCGCCGCCGCCGCGTCGGCGCGCGCCTGGGTCAGGCCGTTGCGCGCGTTGAGCAGCGCCGCCTCCTGCTGGTTCAGCGTGGTGAAGTCGGTCAGGCCCGACCGGTACTGGCTGCGGCTGAGCACGGCGGAGTTGTTGGCGGCGTCGAGCGCCACCGCGAACTCCCGCTCGCGCGCCCGCGCCGTTTGCAGCGCGACGATCGCGTTCTCGATATCCTCCAGCGCGAGCAGCACCGTGCCCTTGTAGGCGGCGAGCGCGACGTCGGCCGCCGCCTCCTGCGCGCGCACCTGGCTGCGCAGCCGGCCACCGTTGAAGATCGCCTGGGTCAGCCCGGCGAACAGGCTGCCGGTGATCGCCTCGCCGATGCCGGACAGCGAGGCGGCATTGGTGTTGATGTTGCCGCTGATCGCCAGCGCAGGGTAGAGCCGCGCCTTGGCGACGCCGATCTGCGCGGTGGCGGCCGCGAGCGTCCGCTCGGCCGCACGCACGTCGGGCCGCTGGCGCAGCGCGTCGGCGGGGATGCCGACGCCGATCGCCGCCGGGCCGATCGGGATCGGGCGCACCGGCGCGAGTTCCGCCTTCAGCGCGCCGGGCGCCTGGCCGGTGAGCACGCCGATGCGCGACAGGGCGGCGTTGAGCTGCTGTTCCAGCGAGGGAATGGTCGCGGCAGTCTGCGCCCGCTGCGCGCGCGCCTGCTCGCTGTCCAGGCTGGAGACGAGGCCCGCCTGCACGCGGAAGCCCGCGATTTCCAGATTGTCGTCCTGCAAACCCAGCGAGGCACGCGCGTTGGCGATCTGTGCCTGTAGGCCACGGGCGAGCACGTAGTTGCGCGCCGTCTCGCTCTGCACCGATAGCAGCACCGCGGCGTAATCGTAGCCGGACGCCTCGACCTGTGCTCGGCTCGCCTCCACCGTGCGGCGGACCTCGCCGAAGATGCCGACCTGGTAGCTCGCCGACAGGCCGACCGAGAAATTGTTGGCGCCGCCGCCGCCGGTGTCGACCACCGTGCCGTCGGGCAGCGTGAACGATCGGCCGCCGCCGCGCAGGTTCTCGTTGCGCTGATAGCCGCCGGAGCCCGACAGCGTCGGGAACAGCGTCGCGCGGCTCTGCACCAGCGCCTCGCGCGCCTGGCGCAGGCGGCCGACGGCCTGGGCCACGTCGGTGTTGTTGGCCGCTGCCTGCTCGACGAGGCGGCCGAGTGTCGGATCGTTGAACCGATCCCACCAGCGCGTCAGATCCTCGCGCGTCGGCGCGGCGGTGACCGACCAGGCGTCCGGCACGCCCAGCTCGGTCGCCGTGCGCGGGCGGTAGTCCGGACCGACGGTGCATCCCGCCAGCACGGCCGTACCGGCGAGCAGGAGGATGAGGGCGCGCGTCATGGCTGTATCGGATGACCAACACACCCGCTCTAGTCCAGCGCTTTTGTGTCGCAGTTTGTCGCGTGTTCCTCGTCATGCCGGGCCCGTCCCGGCATCCAGAGCCAAGCAGCGCTGTCGTTCGCGACCCTGGATGCCGGGACAAGCCCGGCATGACGGCCGCGCGCGACATTGCCGGAGAGCCGACGTGATCCTATCTCCTATTGCAGAAACGGAGCCGGCAGCGTCTGCGAATGCGGCGGTTCCTTTCCTTTTTGCGCCCTGTCGACTATGGCGCTCCCGATTCGCTAATCCGACGAGGTATTTGTTTGGCCAAGGAAGAACTGCTCGAGATGCGTGGCCGCGTGGTGGAGCTGCTCCCCAACGCGATGTTCCGTGTGCAGCTCGAGAACGATCACGAGATCCTGGGGCACACCGCGGGCAAGATGCGCAAGAACCGCATCCGCGTGCTGACCGGGGACGAAGTGCTCGTCGAACTCACTCCCTACGACCTGACCAAGGGCCGCATCACCTACCGCTTCAAGTAAGCTGGTGACGTTTGGACTCTGATCCCCCGTCATGCCGGGTCCGTCCCGGCATCCAGAGCCACGAGGGATGCCGCTGCTTGACCCTGGATGCCGGGACGAGCCCGGCATGACGGACTCGTCCGCTTTCTCCCTCGTCCTCGCCTCCACCTCGCCGCGCCGGCTGGAGCTGCTCGGCCGTCTCGGCGTCGTGCCCGACCGCCTCGCCGCGCCCGACATCGACGAGGCACCGCGCCGCGCCGAGCCGCCGCGTGCCTATGTGCTGCGCATCACCCGCGCCAAGGCCACCGCGGTGGAGCGTGCGCCGGACGAGGTGATCCTGGCGGGCGACACCACCATCGCCGCCGGCTCGCGCATCCTCGGCAAGCCCGCCGACGCCGACGAGGCGCGCGCGATGCTGCGCCTGCTCTCCGGCCGTCGCCACCGCTGCCTGTCGGCGATCTGCGTGATCGGCGCCGACGGGGCGGAGCGGACGCGATTGTCCGACACGATCGTCGCCTTTCGCCCGCTGGAGGCGGCCGAGATCGACGCCTATCTCGCCACAGACGAGTGGGTCGGCAAGGCGGGCGCCTACGCGATCCAGGGCCGGGCGGAGGCGTTCGTGCGCTTCCTCCACGGCAGCCATTCCGGCGTCATCGGCCTGCCGCTGACCGAGACGCGCACGCTGCTGCGCTGGGCCGGACTGCCGCTTGCCTGAATGACGATGATCGAATGGTTGTTCGAGGCCGGAATCGGCGAAGCGCGCGCCGCACTGGTCGAGGGCGAGCGCATCCTGGTCGCCGCGATCGAGCCCGACGATGCCGGCCCGCTGGTCGGGCTGGTGTCGCGCGCCCGGCTGGTCGAGCGGCTACCGGCGCGGCGCGGGCGTGCGACGCTGGACAACGGCGCCGAGATCCTGGTGTCCGACCTGCCGCCCGCGCTGACCCAGGGCGCTGCCCTCATGGTGGAGATCACGCGCGAGGCAATTTTCGAGGCCGGTCGCGCCAAACCGCCGCAGGGCCGGCCGAGCGATGCGCCTCCCGCCCCCGCTCCCGATCTGCTGGCGCGCCTCGTCGCCACCGGCCATCCGGTGCGGCACCTGCGCGCGCACGAGCCAGACCTGCTCGAACGGGCGGGCTGGTCCGAACTGCTGGAGGAGGCGGCGACCGGCGACATCGCGTTCGCGGGCGGCGCGCTGCGAATGTCGCCGACGCCGGCGATGACCTTGTTCGACGTCGACGGCGCGCCGCCGGTCGACGCGCTCGCGCTCGCCGCGGCACCGGTCGTCGCCGCCGCCATCCTGCGTCACGGCATCGGCGGCTCGATCGGCGTCGATTTCCCGACGGTGGAGGGCAAGGCCGCGCGGCTGGCGGTCGCCGCCGCGATCGACGCCGCCCTGCCGCCGCCGTTCGAGCGGACCGCGATGAACGGCTTCGGCTTCCTCCAGATCGTCCGCCCGCGCCCGCGCGCCTCCCTGCCGGAGAGGGTGCGCGCCACTCCCACCCTCGCCACCGCCCGCGCCGCGCTGCGCCGGATCGAGCGCGAGCCCGCCGGTGCGCCGCGCGCGCACGCGTTGCCCGCCCCCGTCCACGCCGCGCTCCTCGCGCGTCCGCACTGGCTCGCTGAGCTCGCGCGGCGCACCGGCGTCGTTCACCAGCTGGAACCCGCATGACCGCCACCGCCTGCCCGATCTGCGGCGAACCCGCCGCCCCCGATGTCCGCCCGTTTTGCTCGGCCCGCCACCGCGACCGTGACCTGCTGCAATGGCTGGGCGAGGGATATCGGCTGCCCGGTGGCCCCGCCCTCGACGCCGAGCGCGAGGACGGGCTGGACAAGCCCCGCGACCGCGACTAGGGACGCGCTTCCGATCGCCAGCCGATCGCGCCCAGGTAGCTCAGTTGGTAGAGCATGCGACTGAAAATCGCAGTGTCGGCGGTTCGATCCCGTCCCTGGGCACCATCTTCCGCCGATCTCCGCTTAAACGGCGCGTTAACTTGCCCCTAGACGCCATTTACCCCTGATCTGCTGATTTGCCCTCAGGCGAATGGTTCTGAGTAAGGGTGGCCGCGGATCGTCGCACAGGTATCCTATTTGCGAGCTGGCGCTCCTCATCGCCTGACCGCTTCCGATCGGTCGTGACCGCCATCTAGCTCCACGTCGCCGCGCGAATGAACGCGGCGGGCACCCCACCCCAGAGTTCACCCGGCGGGACGTTCTTGGTCACCACCGATCCTGCCGCGATCACCGCGCCGTCGCCGATGGTCACGCCCTTGAGCACGGTGACTCGTGAGCCGAGCCAGACGCGATCGCCGATGACGATCGGTCCGGCGGTCGTCCGCGCACCGGACAGCCGGTGGCGGTCGTCGTCGATCAGCATCAGTTCCGGACCGATCGCCACACCGTGCCCGATCCGCACGTCGAGGAAGCACGACACCGAGGCGTCGCCGTTGATGTAGCCGCTGCCGAGCATCAGCATCGCGCCATGGTCGACGGTGACGGTCGCACCCGAATGGATGCTGAAGTCGCCATCCACCCTGAGCGTCCCGCCTTCCCGCAGCACGAGATGCGACTCGCGGTGGAAGCGGCCGGGCCATTGTATCCCGAAACGGAGCGTGCCGCCTCCGGTCACCTCGCCGTCGATGCGCAGTTTCGCACGCCTATGACGTACGATCTGGCGTGGCGTCCCGGTCGGCCAGGGAAACGCGCGGATCATGATGGACGACGAACAGGATCAGCTGGGCTGCGCCTCGCTCTCGTCCGCCGCGTCGCCGCCTTCCGTGGGGCTCGCGTCGGTGGCGTCCTCGTCCGACAACGCCTTCATCTCGGCCTCGCCGGCGTCATCATCCTCCAAGTCCGCCGTGGTCGCCGCGCCTGCGGCCTCGCCCCGCGTCGTCGGGTTGGTGGGCGGCGACATGCCGGCCATCGCCGGGTCCAAATGGTCGCCGTTCTCCGCGACCAGCTTCGTGCCTCCGAAATTGTCGTCATTGTCGGACATGCTGCTCTCCTCATCCGCCACGCCTGTGCGGCGTTGTTCGAACGCGTCGATCGCCTGCTGGTCGCACCCGCCGGACCGGGAGTGGCGCTTGCCGCATCCGCGAAACTAGACGCCAGACGTGGCGAAAAGGCGCTCCGTCGAGGGTTGGCCCAGCAAGTGGGGCGGGAGGGTCAGCGTCGCCCGCGTCCCGCCCCGGCGTTCAAGCGCGAAGCCGCCGCCATGACCTCGCGCCAGGCTAGTGGCGATCTGGAGGCCGAGGCTGGTGGTCGAATTCCCGTCAAAATTCTCCGCCAATCCGTGACCGTCGTCGTCGATCGTCACGGCCAGGCCGTTCTCCCCGTCTCCCGCCACGGTGACGATGATTCGGCCGCTTCGCTCCCGGGCGAAGCCATGCTCGATCGCATTGGCGACGGCCTCGGCCACGATCAGCGCGGTCGGCACCGCGGCGTCCGGCTGGAGCAGCAGGCGTTCGTCACCCTGCATCGTCAGGGCGACGTCGTCGCGTCCGCTCGCCTCCACGACGTCGCGGCACAGGACCTCCAGGAACGGAAGAAGCGGCTGCGCCGCGCCGGACGGGTCGTAGAGCCGACGACTGATCCGGCCGACCAGCGCGATGCGGCCGGATGCCTCCTCCAGCGCCGCTCGGGCATCCGCGTCGGCAAGTCGTCTCTTCTGCATGGAGAGCAGTGCCGCCGCGACCTGGAGGTTGTTCGAGATGCGATGCTGCAACTCGCGGAACAGCAACTCCCGCGTCATCGCGAGCGACTGGCTCCGTTCCCGCTCGCGGGCGAGCTGCCGGTTCGCGTTCTGCATCCAGTGGACGAGGGCGAGATCGGTCGCGACCACGAACAGGTAGAAGCAGAGCGCGATGCCGGTCGTTCCGGTCAGCATGAAACTGTTTGGGGGCGGGATGAAGAAGTACCAGGCGAGCAGCCCGCACAGGATCGCCGATGCGCTTCCCAGCCAGACGCCGAACAGGAAGGAGGTGACGATCACCGCCGGGAAGAAGGTGATGTAGGGAAAGCCTGGAGGAAGCAGGGGGTCGGCGATCGTCCGGGCGGCCCATGCGAGCGCCACGATGGCGATGGTCGTCAGCGAGCCCAGCAGCGGCCGATCGCGCGCGATCGGAAGCCGCTCGGTCCAGCGGCGCCGATCCGATGCGATGGCGATCGATCCCCCCTCCATGCCGATGCCGTTACGAGCTTGTACTGACTTCGTCACGTTCCGTTGTTCCCGCGAAAGCGGGACGTACGCATCCAGGACATGAACCGCCTTGATCGAGATCGGGTCGAACAACGCAGGAGTTGACGTCGTGTCCCTCCCCGGTCCGATCGACCGCGATGCCGATGCAATCATGAACGTCCGAATATGGTTCGATCAGGTCGCCGGAACGATGTCATGGATGGAGAGCCCCGGCCGGCCGAGCGGCACGACGCCGCTCGTGAGATGGGTGACCAGTGCCGCTGCGTCGCGCATCCCGCTGTTCCAGCGCGCTCGTATCGTCGCCGGGGAGAAATCCATCGCCTTGCCCGCCACTTCCTGGCGCTGATCCGTGTAGGACAGCCGGACCAGCGTGACCGAGCGTGAAGCAGCATCCGGATCGGTCGCGTACGCGTCTCGCCAGCGATCGACTGCGCGACGCGACTGACCGCTGAACAGCAGGTCCTGTGTACGTCCGATTACTTCTCCCAGCGTCTGCGGCAGCGGCGCCGCATCGGGTAACAGGTCGATGGCGATACACAGCACCGGCCTTTCGCGAGCCGTGCCGAGCACCGCATCGATCGGCAGGTTCGCCGACAGGCCGCCGTCGACGAACAGCCGTCCGCCGATCGGCACGGCAGGAAAGGTCGGGGGCATCGCGGCACTCGCGCGGATATGGTCGGCGTCGATCCTCTGCTCGGCCGTATCGAACAAGGTTTCCCGACCACTGCCGAGATCGACGGCCAGGGCGCCATAGCGCACATGGCCGGCGTTCAATCGTTCGAAGTCGACGAGATGCGCGAGCGAACCGCGCATCGGCGCGGTGTCGTAGATCGCGGGCGTCGCGGCGGTTTGCGCCGCACTACCCGCCGGCGCGAACAATCCGGACCGTCCAGCGAGCATCGTCGTCAGCGCCTCTCCCGTCCGCCGCCACGTCTCCGGGATCGCTTCCCACCACATCGGCCAACCGCCTTCGGCGCGTGGACGCCACAAGCTCTCCAGGCGTGCCACCCGATCGCGCGGCGCGTTGCCGGCGATCACCGCGCCGTTGATCGCCCCCGCCGACGTGCCGACGATCCAGTCCGGCTCGATCCCGTGCTCGTGCAGCACCTGATACGCCCCCGCCTGATAGGCGCCGAGCGCGTTGCCGCCCGCGAGTACCAGCGCGATCCGGTGACCGGCCAGACGGTCGATCACAGCGGCGATCCCGCGCGGCATCGCTCCAGCTCGACGGGATCGTGCGTGCAGGTGACGGTGACCGCGTCGCGCCGCTCGATCGACAGCGCGCGCAGCCTTTCCTGATTGGCCATGCGGCTGACAGCATCGACCTCCATCAATCGCTGATAGGCGCGCAGCCCCGGCGTGCATCGCCGCCGCGCCCCGCGCATCTCGCCGCGGTAGAAATAGGCGTCGCCGGCGTGCAGCAGCCAACGCCCGTCATTTTGGCGGATGGCGACGCCGGCGTGGCCCCAGGTGTGGCCCGGCAGCGGCACCAGCAGGATCTCGGGCGGCAAGCCGTCGAGGTCGCGAACCGCGTCAAAGCCGAACCACGGCTCGCCGTGCGCGCCGTAGCGACGCCAATGCTGCACGTCGTCGAGCTGGCGCGGGCGCCAGCGGTTGCGCGCCACCACGCCGGCGCGCGGGCCCGTGGCATCGTCATACTCGCGCTGCATGACGTGCACGGCCGCGTTGGGGAAATCCTCCAGCCCGCCGGCGTGGTCGAAGTCGAGGTGCGTCGCGACGATGTGCCGCATGTCGCCGGCCTTGTAGCCAAGCGCCTCGACTTGGCGGATCGCCGTGTCGCGCTCGTGCAGCCTGATGTTGAGCATCATCCGCCACGGCAGGGTGATGCGCGGCTGCGGGTGGCGGTGCGGGTGCGCGACGTCGCGCAGGCCGTAGCCGGTGTCGACCAGCACCAGCCCGTGCGCGTCCGTTTCGATCAGCAGGCAGTGGCAGACGATCCGCCCGAACGGACCCAGGCTGCGCCCGTCGAACAGCGCGCCGCCCAGCGGACAGTCGGTGCCGCAATTCAGATGGTGGATACGCATGCACGGTCTCCTCACCATTCAGGTCGGTCGGCTGGTGCTCAACGCTCGCGCGCTGACAAAGTGTGCCTTCCCCATCGTGTCGCGCGCGTTGGCGAGCGACCAATGTAGGTAGCGGTGGCTCTCCGACGCATCGCGCCGGAGAGCCACCGCCCGTCATTGTATCGCCGGATCGGTTTCGACGACGCCGGCGGCATCGAACTCGCCGAAGGCGTCGCGGACCTTCTCCGCCATCTCCTCGCCCGACACCTCGACCGTGACGGCGACGGCACCGTTCAGCGGGGCATCGTCACGCGCCTCGGCACTGGGCTCGCCGGCTTCGGTATCGGAGCCCGCCTTCTCCTCACCGGCGCTGTTCTCGTCACCCTCGGCAGTGATGAAGATGGCGGCTCGATCCAGGTCGAACTGCTGGACCAGCCGCTCGACCGTCATCTCGGCCTCGCGGCGCGTGTCAAAGGTCGCACTCAGCATCACGGTCATGATCGTCTTCCTCGATACAGGGGACACCCGCCCGGACTGACCGGACGGTTCGCTCTCGGCGGCAGGATCGATCAGGCGTCCTCGGCCTGCATGTTGACCGACGTCTCCGCCAGTTGCGTCATATACTCGTCGCCGGAGTAGATCTCCTTGGTGGCGTCGCGCAGCTTCTTGTTGTCGTCCTTCAGCCCGAGCGCCTTGGCATAGGCCGCGGCGGTGCCGAAGCCGGCGATGCCGTAATGGGTCATGCGCTGGTACTGGGCGACGATCAGCACATCGAGCACGGGCCCCTTCTCCGGACCTTCCTCCAGCACGTGCTTGGTCGCCTCGGCGACGAGGCCTTCCATGCCCTTGCAATGCTCCTTGGAAACCTTCTCGTCCTGTCCGGCGATCAGCTCCTTCAGCACCGCGGTGTGCTTGGTGATGCCCTCGTACGACGCGGCCAGCATCTCCTTCAGCTTGGCATCGCTCGCCTTGGGCGTGATCTTCTTCAACACCTTCAGCATCTGGTCGTTGGCGGACCACAGGTCCTTCAGCTCGTCGACGTAGACGTCCTTCAGATTCTCGGGGGTCGACATAGCAAGCTCCTGACATCGCTCGGGCGAACTGCCCGGCACGCGGGAAGAGCGCCCCGCCATGGATGATGTTCCTGGCGGGCGGGCGGATAAGCCGATGATCTCGATCAGCGCGTCGCGGCCTGTCGCGCGTAATCCACCCGGGCTGGGGACCTTGTCGTTCAGCGCGCGTTGTCGCGGGCATCGCGCCCGGTATCGGGCGCGCGACAGGAGACAGGAACGATGAACAGCACCAGCACTAAGGGCGAAGGTCAGGATCTCGGCGGCAACGTCAAGGAAGCGGTGGGCACGGCCACGGGCGATCAGTCGCTGCGCGGCGAAGGCATCGTCGATCAACTCGCCGGCAACGCCAAGCAGATCGCCGGAGCCGCCAGGGAAGCGATCGCCGATCCCGCACCCGTCGTCGCCAAGGCCAAGGGTTTCGCCCAGGCACGGCCTTACGCGACGGCGGCGCTGGTCGGCGTCGTCGGTCTGGCGCTGCTGAACACGCTGCGCGGGAAATAGTCATACCCGCTGGATAGCAACCACGATGGCCTGCGCGGCGCGATGC
The DNA here is from genome assembly GCF_900115745.1 of Sphingomonas rubra. Lineage (GTDB taxonomy): Bacteria > Pseudomonadota > Alphaproteobacteria > Sphingomonadales > Sphingomonadaceae > Sphingomonas > Sphingomonas rubra. Next base: position 212,967 of record NZ_FOXP01000005.1, read on the forward strand.
TGCGTAGGCCATCTGGTCAGGCGGGATAGTCGACGCCGTTCTTCCGAGTTCCGCCGCCCCCAAGCCGATGCGGAAACCGCCGGGCCCTCGACGCGAACGGCGTCCGTCATTATATACCGACCGTTATGGACACGGCGCTCGCCCCCTCCCCTCGCGGTCGCCCGCGTGGTTTCTGTCCCGAGGCGGCGCTCGCCGCGGCGCTCGGCGTGTTCTGGTCGAAGGGCTATGAGGGCGCGTCGATGGCGGAGCTGACCGCCGCGATGGGGATCGCCAAGCCCAGCCTGTACGCCGCGTTCGGCAACAAGGAGCAGCTGTTCGGCAAGGCGCTGGATCTCTACGAGCGCGAGAAGCTGTCCTATACCCGCGAGGCGCTGGAACAGCCGACCGCGCGCGCCGTCGCCGAATTCTTCATGCGCGGCGCGATCCGGGCGCAGACCAGCACCTGCGATCCCAAGGGCTGCCTGGGCGTGATCGGCGCCACCGCCTGCGGCGCGGAGGCGGAGACGATCCGGGCGGAGGTCATCAAGCGGCGCGCCTCGTCCGCGGCGGCGCTGGTCGCGCGCTTCCGCCGCGCGCAGGACGAGGGCGACCTGCCCGCGCACGTCGATCCGGAGGCGCTGGCGCAGTATCTCTTCACCATCCTGCAAGGGATCGCGGTGCAGGCCGGCAGCGGCGCGAGCGGTGCCGACCTCGACCGGGTGGTCGAGACCAGCCTGGCGATGTGGCCCGGCCGGTAAATCATACCGCTCGGAACAGAAAGCGTTGACGCACCGCCGGTAGTTCTATACCAGCCGGTATGGAAGAGCGCAGGAGTGTTCTTCGATCAGGCGCACCGGCCGAGCCATCGGCAGGTCGCGCGAACGGGGAGCATCGCCATGGCCTATCTCGCCTTTCAGGACATCGGCGGCGCTTCCGCCATCCGCAGCGCGGCCGTGCCCGTCGTCCCGGCACCCGTGCACGACACCACACCGCCCCGCGACCGGCTCGATCCGCTCGAATGGTCGGTGGTGACGGTGGCGCGGCGCGATCGGCTGGCGACGCTGGAGCAGCCGGGACGCTGGGGCCTCCTGCTCCGCGCGCTGTTCAAGCAGCCCAACCCGATGCTCGCCGACGCGCGGCTGGAGGCGCTGCGCCGGATGGCGGTGCTGACCTGGCATCACGGCTACACCGTGCCCTCGCACGAGGTCGCCGCGTTCCTGCGCGCGGGGTTCACCGCCGACCAGTACGAGAGCGTCGCCGACAGCATCGGTGCCGCGCGGCTGGCGACGCAGCGCCGCTGACGGCCCTCCCGCGGCGGTGCCTCAGTCCGCCGCGATCGGCCCGCTCGGCGGTTTCGGCCGCCGCGTCAGCCAGACGAGCACGATCAGCCCCAGGCACAGCCAGGCCGAGACGCGGAACAGGTCGGTCGAGGCGAGCAGATAGGCCTGCCCCACCATCTGCCGCGTGACCGTCGCGGCCGCCTGCGTCTCGTTCAGACCGAGCCCGGCGAGCCCGTCGCGCGCCATCTGCCACGGCACGCCCCTGCCCACCGCCTCCGACAGGCGGCTCTGGTGCAGCGCCTCGCGCCGGTCCCACGACGTGGTGATGATCGAGGCGGCGAAGCTGCCCGCGGTGATCCGCGCGAAGTTGGAGATGCCGGTCGCCGAGGGGATGCGGTTGGGGGCGATGCCGTCCAGCGAGATCGTCACCATCGACAGGAAGAAGGTCGCCATCGCGATCCCCTGCACCAGCAGCGGCAGCATGAAATCGGTGAAACTGGCATAGGTGGTGTAGCCCGACCGCATCCAGTAGCTCGCTCCGAACGCCAGGAACGACACCGTCGCCAAGATACGCGCGTCGACCTTGCCCGACAGGCGCGCGACGAACGGCGTCAGCACCACCGCGACGAGGCCGCTCGGCGCCGCCACCAGCCCCGCCCAGGTCGCGGTATAGCCGAGCTGCGTCTGCAGCCACAGCGGCAGCACCAGCGTGTTGGCGAAGAACACCGCGTAGCCGGCGCAGAAGGCAACCGTGCCGAAGATGAAGTTGCGGCCCTTGAACAGCGACAGGTCGACGGTCGGATTGGCGTCGGTCAACTCCCAGATCACCCAGGCGACGAAGCCGATCGCGGCGAGCACGAACATCACGACGATGCGGGTGGAATTGAACCAGTCGTCGTTCTTGCCGAGGTCCAGCGCGACCTGGAGCGAGCCGACCCAGAAGACGAGCAGGATCAGCCCGGCCGTGTCGATCTTCAGCTTGCGCGTCGGCGTCTCGCGGTCCCGAAGGTTGGTCCAGCACAGGAACGCGCAGGCGACACCGAACGGCAGGTTGATGAGGAAGATCCAGCTCCAATGGTAATTGTCGGAGATGAAGCCGCCCAGGATCGGCCCCATGATCGGCGCGACCAGCGTCGTCATCGACCAGATCCCGAGGGCGGTGGAGCGTTTCTGCGGCGGGAAGATCGAGATCAGCAGCGCCTGGCTGCCCGGGATCATCGGCCCGGACACCGCACCTTGCAGCACGCGAAAGAAGATCAGCGAGGACAGGTTCCAGGCGATCCCGCACAGGAACGAGGCGAGCGTGAACAGCAGCACCGAGGTGACGAAGGTGCGCACCACCCCGAACCGCCCCATCAGCCAGCCGGTCAGCGGCACCGCGACGCCGTTGGCCACGGCGAAGGCGGTGATGATCCAGGTCGAGGTGTCGCTCGACACGCCGAGATTGCCCGCGATCGTCGGCAGGGAAACGTTGGCGATGGTCGAATCGAGCACCTGCATGAAGGTGCCGAAGGCGAGCGCGACCGCGGTGACGGCGAGTGCGCCGCCCGCCAGCGGCGGCGGACCGCCCTCGGCCGCGGCGGGGCCGGCCATCAGCGGTTCGCCGCGACGATCTGGCGGATGCGCACTTCCACCTGCGGGTCGTTGGCGGCGGTCGCCAGCGGCGGCGCGAAACGGCGTCCCGGCTGGCCGATCCGCGTGCCCGACCGGTCGGCCGTGTCGACCACCGCCGTCACCGACAGGCCGATGCGCAAGGGATTGGCGCGCAGTTCGCGCGGGTCGAGCATGATCCTGACCGGCACGCGCTGCGTGATCTTGATCCAGTTGCCGCTGGCGTTCTGCGGCGGCAGCAGCGCGAAGGCGTTGCCCGATCCAGCGCCCAGGCCGACGACGCGGCCGTGATAGACGACCTCGCCGCCGTACATGTCGGCGGTGATCGTCGCCGGCTGGCCGATGCGCAGGTCCTTCAGCTGCGTCTCGCGGAAATTGGCGTCGACCCACAGCCGGTCGAGCGGCACCACCGCCATCAGCGGCGTGCCGGCGGCGACCTGCTGGCCGATCTGCACGGTGCGCTGCGCGACCACGCCCCCGACCGGCGCGGTGATGTGCATGTGGCCGGCGGTGATCGCCGCGCGGCGATAGGTGGCGATGGCGGCGAGCACCTGCGGATTGGTGTCGACCGTCGTCCCCTGCACCGTGTTGCGCGACTGGGCCTGGCGGCTGCGCGCGAGTGCCAGGTTGGCGGCGGCGACGCGGACCTGGTCCTGCGCGTGGCTCAGTTCCTCGCCCGACACGGCCCCCTCCGCCGCGGCGCCGCGCCGGCGCTGGAGGTCGCCGCGCGCCTCGGCCAGCTGCGCCTCGGCCTGCGTCACCGCGGCGCCCGTCTCGTCCACCGCGGAGAAGCTGCTGCGGGTGGCGCGCACCGCACGCGCCAGGTCGGCCGCCGCGGTGGCGAGGCCGACATCGGCGGTCGCCGCATCCAGCTCGATCAGCGGCTGGCCGGCGCGCACCGTCTGCGTGTTGTCGGCCTGGATGGCGATCACCGTGCCGGGATCGCGCGCGGTGATCGCCACCACGTTGCCCGCGACATAGGCGTCGTCCGTCTCCTCCTCCGGCGTGGCGAGGAGGAAGTGGAACACCGCCCACACCGCCAGACCGACCAGCACGACCAGCCCGAGGATCAGCAGCCCGCGACGCCGCGCGCGCGGGTTGCCGGCCGGGGGCGGCGCCACGGAAGCGTCGGAGGCGGGCGTGTCGGTCATCGTGCAAGGTCCTGTGAAGCGTCGAAGCCGCCGCCGAGCGCCACCGCCAGCCGCACGCGCGCCTGCGCGGCGGCGACGGCGAGCGCGGCATCGGTCTGCTCGGCGTCGAGCGTGCGAATGTCGTTGTCGACCAGGTCGAGCCGGCTATCGAGCCCGCTCGACGCGCGGATCGCGTTAAGGCGGCCGGTCTCGGCATAGCCGCGCACCACCTCGCGCTGGCGGGCGCGGTCGGCGGCGAGCGCCTGCACCTGCGCGATGCCATCCGCCGCCTCACGCACCGCGCCGACGACGCGGTCGTTATAGTCGGCGGTGGCCAGGTCGAGCGCGGCGGCCGCCCCCTCCAGGTCGGCACGGCGCCGACCGCCGTCGAACAGCGGCAGGCTGATCGCGGGGCCGACGCCGACCGTGCCGGCGTCGAGCGAGAACAGATTGCCGATGCCGACCGCCTGCAATCCGGCGAGCGCGGCGAGGTTGACGTTGGGATAATAGGCGTGGCGCGCGACCTCTCGCCCCTCCCCCGCGGCGACGATGCGGGCCTGCGCGGCGGCGATGTCGGCGCGCCGGGCGAGCAGGTCGGCGGGTACCGCGGCGGGCAGCGGCAGGCCATTGTCGAGCCGCACCGCGGTCGGCCGGATGGTGGCCGGATAATCGACGCCGCGCCCAGCCAGCGCGGCGAGCGCGTTCTTCGCCAGCACCGCGTCGCTCCGCGCACGGACGAGCGACTGCCGCGCCTGGGCGAGCAGCGTCGCCGCCGCCTGCCGATCGAGCTGGCTGGCGAGGCGGTTGCGGATACGCACGTCGACCAGCCGCAGCGAACCGACACGCGCCTCGATCGTGCGCTGTACGATGCCGGCTTGCGCCTCCGCCCGGACCAGATCGAGATAGGTCGACACCACCGATCCCGCGAGCGCGAGGCGCGCCGCCGTCAGGTCCAGCGCCGCCGCCGCGGCCGATGCGCGCGCGCCGCGGATCGCCGCGCGCTGGCGGCCGAACAGGTCGAGGTTCCAGCTGAGATTGGCCAGCCCGGTGCCGACGAAGCGGGTCGACCCGGCGAAGGGCGGCGGGATGGTGTAACGGCCGCTGAGCCGGGAAAGCTGGCCCTGCGCGTCGAAGGTCGCTTCCGGCTCGGTCGCGGCGCGCCTGGTCGACAGCACCGCCTGCGCCTGCGCGACGCGGGCGAGCGCGGCGTCGAGCGTCGGGTTGCCGTCCACCGCGTCGGCCACTAGCCGGTCGAGCTGCGGATCGCCGAAACCGCGCCACCATGCCGGCGCCACGGCGGGCGCGGGGGTGGTGGCGACGAGGCCGAGCGCCGCCGGCTGCACCGGCGTCACCGCCTGCCGGGTCGCGGGCGCGGCGCAACCGGCGACCAGCGCGGCGAGCGAGGCGGACACGATCAGGCGCACGGAACCTCCGCCGCGGCGAGCGTGCCGCGCAGTTTCTGCAACAGGTCGATCAACCGCTCCACCTCGCCCTCCGGCCAGTCGGCCAGCCACTCGTTCCAGCAGGCGACCACCCGCGCCTTGCAGCGCAGCGCCACCGCGACCCCCTCTTCGGTCAGCACCAGACGGATGCAGCGGCGGTCCTCGGTGGTGCGCTCGCGGGTGATCCAGCCGCGCTCGGCCAACTGGTCGACCAGCCGCGTCATCGCGCCCTTGTCGTGCCCCAGGTCGCGCGCCAGCTCGGCCGCGGTGCCGCCGCGCCCGAACCAGATCGACACCAGCGCCTGCCACTGCGTTCCCGTCAGCCCCTCGGCCGCGAACACCGACTCAATCCCCGCGATGCCGAGCTGGTGTACGCGACGCACCAGATAGCCGATCGAGCGATCGGGGCGGAAATCCGATTCGTCGTAGAAGCCCATTAAGCTGCTTTGGCAACCATTGCCTGGGCAGTCAATATGCGGCGACGCATTCGGAACGGCGGCGAAGCGGCTCGAAATTGGATCAACCCGTGCTTGCCCGCGGCGGTGCACCGACGATCGATCCGGCGTTTCTCAGCCGGAGCCTTGCCATGACCCAGACCCACCTCGCCGCGCCTGCCGCGGTGCCTCTCCCGATCGACGCCGCCGCCCTCCACGCCGAAACGCGCGCGGCGGTGGCGTTGATCGGCCCACGCCTCTCCGAACCCGTCGGCCGCTGGCGCCGGTTCGTCTATCCCGAGCTGTTCCAGTCGCTCACCCAAGCGATGATCGACGACGACACCGCCCTGCTCCGCCGTCTGGAGCATCTGTCGAACGAGGAGGGCTGCGGTGCCGAGATCATCCGCGGCTTCGCCGACCGGCCGCCGCTCGCCGCCTACGCCAAGGGCTTCCACCGCCACGCCGACGACGAGATCGCGCACCAGCGCCGCTACGCCGGGCTGGCCGTCGAGCTGGCGGCGCGCGTCGGTGCGCCCGCGCCGCGCCTGCACGACACCGATCCGGAAGCCGATCTCGGCATCGATTTCGACGCCGAGCTGCACGAGCTGGTGCTGTCGATCCACCTGGGCGAGCTGCGCAACCTGATGAACATGGACCTGATGATCCCCCCGCTGCTCGCCGCGGAGGACGAGGGTCGCCGCCGGATCGGCGCCGCCATGCTGCCGATCCGCGCCGACGAGATCGAGCACATCCGCTATCTCTCGCGCATCGTGAACGGCTTTCTCGACCAGGGCCTGTTCGACCAGGCCAAGGTGGATGCGCTGGCCGCGGCGTACGACCGTTTCTGGTGGGCCGATATCGCCCGCGTCGCGACGCAGCTGGGCGGCGAACAGGCCGCCTGAGCCTTCCTAGTCGCCTCGAAAATCGAGGTTTCTCGGATCGACCGCCATCGCCTCGACCCTAACATGGCGGGCGGCGGACAGCGGGTCCGTCGATCGAGGAGCACCATCATGACCGATGCCAACGACCAGAACCTGCCACGCACGCGCTGGGTCTGGCCCTTCTGACCGACCGGGCGGCACCGCGCACACGGTGCCGTCCAACCGACGGAGTTTCGCCATGTACGCCGCACCGCCACCCGCGCCCGAGCGCCACGACGATCCGATGGCCGCCTGGCTGGCGGAGGCCGCGCCTGCGGGGCCGGCGGGCGACGCCTATCGCCGTTGCCTGGGCGAGGCGCTGGCCGCCGCGCCCGACTGGCAGGCCGCTTGGGCGCCGCTGATCGCCGCGCAGTTCGCGCGCCCCGCGATCCTCGCCGCCGAATTCTACCGCCATTCCGCGACGGAGGGCATCGGCGCCTCCACCATCGCGCTGGTCGCCGGGCAATGTGCCGATCCCGCGCTCGCCGCCGCCATGGCCGCGCACGCGCGCGACGAGGAGCGCCATTGCCGCATGTTCGACGCCCTGGCGCGCCACCTGGCGCCGGCCGAACCCAACCGCTTCGCCGACCTGCACGCGGACAACGACGCGTTTCTGGCTAGCTTCGGCGGCGACGTCGACTGGTTCCTGTGCGACACGCACATCGCCGAACTGCGCAACCTGGTGCTGCTCGGCCTCTACGTCCGCGCCGCCGAGGCCGCCGACGCCGAACCCTATGTGCGCCGCTCGCTGGAGCGGATCTTCGACGACGAGTGGCGCCACGTCGCCTACACCGCGCCGCTGGTCGCCGCCGTGATCGCCCGCGGCGAGGCCGATCGCACCGAATTCGCCGCCACCGTCACCGCCTATGCCGACGCGGCGATGGCGGACGCCGCCCGCATCCGACACGACCTGGAGGAACCCCGACATGCTTGACCAGACCAGCAACCGCGCCGGCTACGTCGCCGATGGCGTCCGCGTCGTGCCAAAAGTGCTCGCGCCCGCGCAGATCGTGCGTTTGCGCGCCGCGGTGGAGGACATCGTCGCGCAGGCGCCCGTGGTCCGCGACGGCGTCACCCCCTATTTCGCCGCCGACGGGACGCAGGCGGTCGCCTATGACGGCGGCTATTACGTCGAGTACCTGTCGCGCAACGCGCCGCGGCTGGCCGCGCTGCTCGGCGAGTCGGCGCTGCCGTCGCTCGCGTGCGAGCTGCTCGGCTGCGATGAGGTCATGTTCTGGCGCGACGAGATCCATTACAAGAACCCGGCGAGCAGCGGCAACGCGACGCCGTGGCACCACGGCGTCGGTTCCTTCCCGTTCAAGGGAGAGGACGCGCTGACGCTGTGGCTGCCGCTGACCGATGTGGGGCCGGACAGCGGGCCGCTGCTGACCGTTGCCGATACGCACCGCGACACCGGCTTCCGCTACCGCCCGCCGACCCGCTCGCCCGCGGCCGGAGACGACGGCAGCGCGTACCGGACGATCCCGGATTTCGACGCGGAGGCGGCGGCGGGCCGCTGCCGCATCGATCGCTGGACCATGCGCGCGGGCACCGCGCTCGGCTTTCACCCCTACACCGTCCACGGCTCGCTGCCCAACCGTGCCGAGACGCCGCGCATCGCCTATGTCAGCCGCTGGCTGGGCCGGGACGCGCGCTACGCGCCCGACATGTACAGCGTGCTGGAACCCGGCATCGATCCCGCCGCGCTGAAGGACGGGCTTCCCGACAGCCCGCTCTTTCCGCGCTTCGGCCGGGCGGGCCTGGACACGTCGACCTGACGCGTCAGGCCGCGCGGTCGATCATCCGGCGCATCAGCAGCTCGACCTTCTCGCGCGCGGGCGCGCTCAGCTTGATGAAGCTGCGCCGCCCGTCGTCGCGGTCGCGCTCGCGAACCAGCAATCCGTCGCGCTCCAGCATCCGGATCCAGCGCAGCGCCGTGGTGGTGGGCACGCCGGAGGCGATGCACAGGCTGGACACCGCGACGTGCCGCCCGGCGACCTGCGCGAGATACAGGTCGAGCAGCATGTCCCAGGCCGGCTCGGCGAGCAGTTCGGGCCCGAGCACCAGCCGCCGGTCGGTGCGGCGCCGCACCTCCTCGCGCGCCGCGGTGACCAGCTCGTTGTCCGCCGGCGGCTCGACGCTCGCCGCCCGTGCGCCGTTGCCCTGCTGCCCGCCCTCGATCAGCCGCAACGTCCCGGCTTCCGCCAGCAACGGCCGCCACGATCCATAAACCCCTTCGCGCATGATCGTCCCCCACCGACGCCTTCCGAGGTCGTCGCTCCGGAACACAGACGCGCGCGACCGCGACGGCCCTCACGCTTTTTTTCGATCACCTGTTCTCGGGCCTGATCCGCGCGGCGAGCTGCTGCCGGCCGCGGCGCACGCGCATCTCGACCGCCTTGGCGCTGATCCCCAGCACCTCGGCCGCCTCCGCCTGGCTCAATCCCTCCACCGCGCACAGCACCAGCGGCTCGCGCAACGACCGGGGTAGGAGCGCGATCTGTCGCCACGCGTCGGCGAGCGTCGCGCGCGCGTCCAGCACCCGCTCGATCTCCGGCTCGTCGACGCGCACCGCCAGCACCTCGTCGCCCGGCCGGTCGGCGGCGAGCCCCACCAGCCGCCGCACGAAGCGCCGCCGCCGCCAGTCGCGCGCCACGTTGAGGGCGATGCGCGAGAACCAGGCGCGGGGGCTGCGCACCTCCCGCAGCCGCTCGGCATGCCGGAACGCGCGCAGGAAGGTCTCCTGCGTCAGGTCGTGCGCGTCGGCGGCGCCGCCGGTCTGCCCCAGCATCAGGCGGTACACGGCGTCCTCGTGCGCGGCGACCAGCCGCGCGAAGGCGGGCGCGTCGCCGGACGCGGCGGCGATCAGGTCCGCCTCCGTCGTTTCCGCCATCATCGAACCGGGTGTCGCCGTCACTCCGCGGTCAGCGCGCGCCGGACCAGTCGATCGAAGGTCGCCGCCTGCGTCGGCGTCAGCACCGTTCGCGCGTCGAGCAGCGTGGCGATCTGCTCGTCCTGCAACCGGAAGATGTCTTCCTGCACCGCGCGCACGGCCGCGCGCACCCGCCGCCCGCGGCCATGCTCCGCGTCGATCGCGTCGGCGAGGTCGCGATTGCCGCGCGTGATCGCCCGTTCCAGCGCCGCGCGTCGCGCCTCGAACAGGCGCTGGCGCGCGGCGATGCGCGCCACCTGCGCGGGGGTGAGATCGAGCTGCGGCTTGATCCGGTCGAGCAACCGCTGCTCGGCCGGTGCGGGCCGCCAGGCATCGGCGAGCCTCACGCCGGCGAACGCGGCCGCGAAGGCGACCAGCGCGGTGAGCAGCAATCGCCACCGTCGATCACTCCACAACCGCGCGCCCACCCTCAGAGCACCTCGCCGTCCGCGGTGACCAGCAGGAACCCGCCGCCGTGCACCCTGGGACCAGGCTGGGTGGCGACCATCAGCGCGGCCACCGCCACGCCGATCGCCAGCGACCGCATCAGGCCCAGCACCTCGCCGCGCGCCGCGCTGGCGTCCAGCCGATCGACGAAGGCCGGATCGGTGCCGAGGGATCGCGGCGCGGGAACGGCCGCCATCCGCGCCAACAGGGTATCGACATCGTTCACCACAGGCTCCTCACCATTTGTTTATACCGCAGACGCGCGGCGCGGCCATCACCCTCGCGTCGCGATGCCGCGCCGGATCGGCTAGGGAGCGGCGATGACCATCGCCCTCCGCCGCCCGCCCCGCCCGCTCGCCGGTGCCGCCGTCATCGCCGCCGCGACGCTGCTGGTGCTCGCGACGGGCCTGCTCGTCGCGCGGCTGCCGTTCGCGTTCGACCGGGCGGTGCTGAGTGCGGTGCGCGGCGCGGGCCCGGCGTGGCTTCGCCGCGCGGCGATCGACCTGACCGCGCTCGGCGGCGGCACCGTGCTGACCCTGGCGGTGCTGGCCGCCGCGACGCTGCTCCTCGTCCGCCGCCAGCCGCTCGTCGCCGCCGCGCTCGTCCTCGCCTGCTGGTCGGGCGGACGCGTGGTGCAGTTGGTGAAGGACCTCGTCGCGCGCGCTCGCCCCGATCTCGCCGATCGGCTGGTACCGGTCACCTCGGCCAGCTTCCCCAGCGCGCACGCCGCCAATTCGGCGATCGTGTACCTGACGCTGGCGGCGCTCGCCGCGCAGCTCACCACGGACCGCGCCACCCGCCGCACGCTGTTCACGCTCGCGGTGCTGACGACGGGAGCGATCGGCGCCAGTCGCGTCTATCTCGGCGTTCACTGGCCGTCCGACGTGGTCGCCGGCTGGAGTTTCGGAACGTTATGGGCGCTCGGCTGGTGGTGGCTCACCGCGCGGGCGCGCGCGTCACTCCGCAGCCCGCGCCAGTAGCGCGCGCGCCTGTTTCAGATGGGGCGCGTCGACCATCCGCCCGTCCAGCTGCAATGCGCCGGCACCGGGATGGGCGGCGAACAGGTCGACGATCGCGCGGGCGTGCGCGACCTCCTCGGCGCTCGGCGTGAAGGCGGCGTTGATGACGGCAACCTGCGCGGGGTGGATCGCCATCATGCCGGTGAAACCGTCGCGCCGGCCGCGCGCCGCATAGGCGGCAAGGCCATCGAGATCGCGGAAATCGGGATACACCGTCTCGATCGCCGGCACCCCCGCCGCGTGCGCGCCGAACAGCGCCAGGCTGCGCACCATCTCGTAGGGCGCGGTGTAGCGGCCGTCCGCCTCGCGACTGGTCGCCGCGCCGATCGCGGCGGGCAGGTCCTCCGCCCCCCAGGTCAGGCCGAGCAGGTGTTGCGCGACGGGGGCGTAGCCACCGAGCAGGAACACCGCCGCCGGCGTCTCGGTCGCGACCGGCAGGATCGGCAGCGCCGCTCGGGCGACCAGCGCCTCGATCGAGGCTGCGCCCTCCGCCTTGGGCAGCACCAGCGCGTCGGGCGCGTGCGCCGCCACCGCGGCGAGATCGTCGCCGATCAGCTCCGAGTCGAGCGGATTGACGCGCACCAGCAGCGGCAGCGCACGCGGCCCCGCCAGGAACGCCGCCACCGCCTCGCGCGCGGACGCCTTGGCGGCGGGCGCGACCGAGTCCTCCAGGTCGAGGATCAATGCGTCCGCGCCGCAGGCAGCCGCCTTGGCGAACCGCTCCGGCCGGTCGCCGGGCACGAACAGCAGCGAGCGCAGCCTCACGACGCGCGCTCGGCCAGTGCCCGCTCCCAGGCGAGCGCGTCGCGGACGATGCCGTCCAGGTCGTCGCGCTCGGGCCGCCAGGGTAGCGCGGCCAGGATCGCCGCGTTGTCGGCGATCAGCGCGGCGGGATCGCCCGGCCGGCGACCCTCATAACGGCGCTCGACTGTCACGTTGGTCACCCGGTCGACCGCGTCGAGCACCTCGTTCACCGAGAAACCGCGTCCGTAGCCGCAGTTGAGCGTGTGGCTGCGCGTCGGCTCGGCGACCAGCAGCTCCAGCGCGGCGACGTGCGCGGCGGCCAGGTCGGAGACGTGGATATAGTCGCGCACACCGGTGCCGTCGGGCGTGTCGAAGTCGGTGCCGAACACCGACACGCCGTCGCGCTTGCCGGTGGCGGCCTCCACCGCGACCTTGATGAGGTGCGTCGCGCCCGCGGTCGACTGGCCCGAGCGTCCTTGCGGATCGGCACCGGCGACGTTGAAGTAGCGAAGCGCGCAATAGTTGATCGGGTGCGCCGCCGCGACGTCGCGCAGCATCGCCTCCGTCATCAGCTTGGACGTGCCGTAGGGATTGATCGGCACCGTCGGGTCGCCCTCCGCCACCGGCACCTTGGCCGGCGTGCCGTAGGTCGCGGCAGTGGAGGAGAAAATGAAGTGCGGCACGCCCTCCGCCACCGCGCTCTCGATCAGCGAGCGCGAGGCGGCGGTATTGTTGCGATAATATTTGAGCGGATCGCTGACCGATTCGGGCACCACCACCGATCCGGCGAAGTGCATGACCGCGCGCACCCGGTGGCCACGGATGGCGGCGCGTACCCGCCCCTCGTCGGCGACGTCGCACTCGACCAGCTCGGCACGAGAATCGACCGCCCAGTCGAAACCGGTGACGAGGTTGTCGACCACCACCACCTCGTAGCCCGCGTCGAGCAAGGCGAGCACCGCGTGGCTGCCGATATAACCGGCGCCGCCGGTCACCATTACCTTGCCGTCGATTGGGCCGTCGATCATCCGTGCGCTCCTTTGCGGGTCCGGTAGCGGCTTCCTACATGACGGGAAAGGAGATCGACATGACGGAATATGTGACGCTGGCCGGCGGCTGCTTCTGGTGCACGGAAGCGGTGTTCAAGGACGTGATCGGCGTCGAATCGGTCGAGAGCGGTTACATCGGCGGCCACGTGCCCAACCCGACCTACCGCCAGGTGTGCGGCGGCGACACCGGCCATGCCGAGGCGATCCGCGTCGGGTTCGATCCCGCACAGGTGTCGCTCGCCGACATGCTCGACATCTTCTTCGCCACGCACGATCCGACGCAGCTGAACCGGCAGGGCAACGACGTCGGCACGCAGTACCGCTCCGCCGTGTTCCCGGCCTCGCCCGAGCAGGAAGCCGCGATGCGCGCCGCGATCGAGCGCGCGGGTGAGACGGGCGGGAAGATCGTCACCACGGTGGAGCCGATGGACACCTGGTACCCGGCGGAGGGGTATCACCAGGACTATTGGGAGACGTCGGGCCGGTCGAACCCGTACTGCATGGCCGTGATCCCTCCCAAGCTCCAGAAACTGCGCAAGAGCTTCGCGGCGCGGTCGCGGGCGCAGACGGCGGCCTGACCTACCGGTGCGCCGCGCGGGCGAGGCGATCGTTGATCGCCTCGCCGATACCGGCCGTCGGGATCGGTGCGACGGCGATCCCCGCACGATCGCTCGCGTCGGCGCGGTGCAGCGCATCGAACAGCCGCGCGGCCGCCTCGATCGGGTCGCCAGCAGCCGACAGCGTATCGTCGCCCGCGACCGCGCCGAAGCCGATCAGCCACTCGCCCTCGCGCGCGTCGGTCGCGTGGAGGCGGAGGGGCTTGTTCGGCGCGTAGTGGGTGGCGAGTTGGCCGGGGGCGGTCACCCCCCGCTTGTCACCCCGGACTTGATCCGGGGTCCATACCTCCGCGGGAGCAACCGCGGAGGAGTTTGCGGAACCATGGACCCCGGGTCGAGCCCGGGGTGACGGGTCGGATGAGTCGAGCACCTCCGCCACCATCGTCGCCGTGATCGGGCCGGGCCGAAGCACGTCCGGGCCGCGAACAATCGTTGACTCGACACCTGCCGCGCAGGCGCCGTCGTCGATCACCATCACCCCCTCGCCCAGACTCGCCACCACATGCTCCGCCCGCGTCGGGCTCAAGCCATTGGAACGGTTCGCCGAGGGTGCCGCCAGCGGCCGTCCGCTCGCCGCGAGCAGGTCGCGCATCGCCCGACCTGCGGGCACCCGGATCGCGACCGTCACCAGACCGGCAGTGACGAGCGACGCGACCGGGGCACCGTCGCTCAACGGCAGCACCAGCGTCAGCGGGCCCGGCCAGAACGCCGTCGCCAGCGCGCGCGCGTCGTCGTCGAACACCGCCAGCGCCTCCGCCGCCGCCAGGTCAAGGACGTGGACGATCAGCGGGTTGAAGCTCGGCCGCCCCTTGGCGGCGTAGATGCGCGCGACGGCGTCGGCGTTCCCGGCGTCGGCGGCGAGGCCGTAGACCGTCTCGGTCGGCACCGCGACGATGCCGCCGCACCGGATCACGTCGGCGGCGCGGGCGATGGCGTCGGGGCCGTAGGGGAGTGTCGCGGTCATGCGACCCCGCTATAGCCGTGCGCGAACAGGAGAGACACCGTGCCCTTCACGCCCCCCGTCACCGAGCAGCGCTTCGTTCTCGACACCGTCGTGCGCCTGCCCGACCTCGCCGCTGTCGACCGCTTCGCCGCCGCGTCGCCGGACGTGGTCGACGCGGTGCTGGAGGGCGCGGGCCAGTTCGCGGCGGGCGAGTGGGCGCCGCTCGCGCGGGTGGGTGACACGGTAGGCGCCAAGTGGACGCCGGAGGGCGTGGTGATGCCCGCCGGCTACGCGCAGGCCTATCGTGATTACGTGGAGGGCGGCTGGGGCACGATCGGCGCGCCGGAGCAATGGGGCGGCCAGGGCCTGCCCTTCGCGCTCCAGACCGCCGTGCTGGAGACGCTGGGCGGCGCCAATATGGGTTTCGCGCTGTGCCCAACCCTCACCGTCGGCGCGATCGAGGCGCTTCAGCATCACGGCAGCGCCGAGCAGCAGGCCGCCTACCTCCCCAAATTGTCCACCGGCGAGTGGACGGGGACGATGAACCTCACCGAGCCGCAGGCGGGCAGCGACGTCGGCGCGCTGCGCGCCACCGCGACGCCGCGCGACGACGGCACGTGGAGCATCAAGGGCACCAAGATCTACATCTCGTTCGGCGACCACGACATGGCGCCCAACATCGTCCACCTCGTCCTCGCCCGCACGCCCGGCGCGCCGGCGGGCACGCGCGGCATCTCGCTGTTCCTCGTCCCCAAGTACCGGCTCGACGCGGACGGGCAGCCGGGCGCCTTCAACGACGTGCGCGTGGTGTCGATCGAGCACAAGATGGGCCTCCACGCCTCGCCGACCTGCGTGCTGTCGTTCGGCGACGAGGACGACTGCGTCGGCGAACTGATCGGCCCGGAGTTCGGCGGCATCCGCGCCATGTTCACGATGATGAACAACGCCCGCCTCAACGTCGGGCTGCAGGGCGTGCAGGTGGCGGAGGGCGCGACGCAGGCGGCCGTCGCCTACGCGCTGGAACGCGTCCAGTCGGCGCGCGCGGGTGCGGCCAGCCGCGACTCGGTCCGCATCGTCGAGCATCCCGACGTGCGCCGCATGTTGCTGCGGATGAAGGCGCAGACGCAGGCCGCCCGCGCGCTGGTCTACTACGCCGCCGGCCAGGTCGACCGCGCCGGGTTGGGCGACGCGGACGCGCGCGACCGGCTGGAAATCACCACGCCGCTCGCCAAGGCGCACGGCACCGACCTCGGCAACGAGGTCGCGAGCCTCGGCATCCAGGTGCACGGCGGCATGGGCTATGTCGAGGAAACGGGCGCGGCGCAGTTCTTCCGCGACGCGCGGATCACGCCGATCTACGAGGGCACCAACGGCATCCAGGCCGCCGACTTGGTCGGCCGCAAGCTGGGCCTGTCGGGCGGCGCGGCATTCGCGAGCCTGCTGGCCGACATCCGCGCGGAGGCGGAACATCCCACCCTGCGCGCGTTGGTCGACGCCTGCGAGGCGGTCGGCGCGCATCTGGCGGCGGCGGGGCACGACGATCGGCTGGCGGGCAGCTACCCGTTCCTGATGATGCTGTCGGTCGCGACCTGCGGCTGGCTGATGGAGCGGCAGGGCCGCCTCGCGACCGGCGACGAGGCGTTCGCCGCGATGAAGCGCGCGGCGGTCGCCTTCTACCTCGACCAGATCGTGCCGGAGGCGCTGGGCCTGCGCGCCGCGGCGACGGCGAGCGCGGAGGTCCTCTACGCAGTGCCGGCGGAGGCGTTCGCGGCGTGAGCTTCGACCTCGACGCCTATCTTGCCCGCATCGACATGCCCGCGCGGCCGACGGTCGACGCCGCCGGCCTGGCCCGGTTGCAGCGGCAGCACCGGCTGGCGATCCCCTTCGAGAATCTCGACGTGCTGCTCGGACGCGGGATCGCGATCGACGGCGCGGCGGTGTTCGCCAAGCTGGTCGGCGCGCGGCGCGGCGGTTATTGTTTCGAGCACAACCGGCTGTTCGGCGACGCGCTGGCAGCGCTCAGGTTCGAGGCGCGGCCGCTGCTCGCGCGCGTCTGGCTGGGCGCCGACGGCGTGCCGCCGCTCACCCACGTGCTCAGCCTGGTCGAGGCGGAGGGCCGCGCCTGGATCGCCGATCCGGGCTTCGGCGGCAGCTACGCGCCGGTCATGCCGCTGAAGGACGGCGCGGAGGCGGAGGCGCCCGACGGCGCCGCCTTTCGCCTGTCGCATGCCGGGCCGCACGGCTGGACGCTGTCGCGCCGCGGCCCCGTTGCCACCACCGACGGCCGGATCGCGGGGGAGGAGGACGGCTGGCAGCCGCAGTACAGCTTCACCTTGGCGCCGGTGTACGACGCCGACCTGCAGATGGGCAATTGGTGGTCGCAGAGCCATCCGGCCAGCCGCTTCACCCGCGTGGCGATCGCCAGCGTCGTGCTGCCGCACGGCTTCGCGAGCCTGACCGACCATCGCTACCGCCGCTCGGCCGCCGGGCAGGAGGCGGAGGGCGAGATCACCGATCCGCGGGTCTATCGCATGCGGCTGGGACTGTTGTTCGGGATCGAGCTGTCGGCGGAAGAAGCCGGGGCGCTGTTCGCGCGGTAGAGGCGCCCAATCATCGCCGATGCCGTCACCCCGGACTTGATCCGGGGTCCATGGTTCCGCGAGTGAACGGACGGCGGCTCCTGCGGTGAGATGGACCCCAGATCAAGTCCGGGGTGACGAAGGAGAGCGAGGTAAGGAGCCTCGCGGAAGGCTCGCCAAGCGACCAGTATCCTACGCCTTCTCGCGCTCCAGCAACTCGTCCCAGTCCAGTCCGAGCAGGTCGACCGCCTCGACGATCCGCGGCCAGTGCTGCGTCATGAACGTCTCGCGCTCGGCGGCGCGCAACCGCTCGCCGGCGCCGGGGAGCACGAACATGCCGACGCCGCGGCGCACCTCGATGGTGCCGTCGTCCTGGAAACCCTGATAAGCCTTGGCGACGGTCAGCGGATTGGCGCCGTGCTCGGCCGCGAAGGCGCGGACGGAGGGGAGCTGATCTCCCGCCCGGTACTCACCGCGCAGGATGCCCATCGCGATCGCGCCGCGCAGGCGGAGGTAGACCGGACTGTCTTCGCCGTTGAACGCTGCCATGCTGCCTTAATACACTAAGCTTCCACCGTGTCGAGGCGCCAGCGCGAAACGACGCGTTCGAGATCGGGACGTGGTCGCTCCTCGGGCGCGCGCGACGGGGTGCCGACGAACACGAAGCCGACGATCCGCTCGGGCGGGGTGCCGAAGCCGGCGAGCACCGCGTCCGACTGCGCCGCCCATCCGGTCAGCCAACCGCCGACGAACCCGTGCGCCGCGGCCGCGTGCAGCAGGTTCATGCACGCCGCGCCGGCCGACAGCTCCTGCTCGAAGCGCGGAATGCCGCTGTCGAGCCGGGGGGAGGAGAGCACCACCACCAGGGTCGGCGCTTGGCGCGCGAACTGCTCGACATTGGCCAGCTCGGCCTCGGTCACGCCCGGCTTCTCGGCGCGGTAGGCCTGAGTCAGCAGCGCCGCCAGCCGGTCGCGATCCTCGACCACGACGAAGCGCCACGGCGCCAGCTTGCCATGATCGGGCGTGCGCGCGGCGATCGCCAGCATCGCGTCGAGCGTCGCGGCGTCGGGCCCGGGCGCGACCATGTCGCGCGGCTTGCCCGAGCGGCGGGTGGCGAGCAGCGTCGCCGGGGTGGAACGGTCGTTGAGCATGACCGGCATCTAGGAACCGGGTGCGCGGCGGGAAAGGCCGCGTTTCGATCATTCGTCGGCCGGCTCGCCCCGGGTCACCACCGTGGTCAGCGCCAGGTCGGAGGTGACGTTGCCCAGCGTGCGGAAGATGTCGGGGATCGTCTCCACCGCCAACAACAGGCCGAGCGGGGTCAGCGGCACGCCCATCGCGCTCGCGATCGGGGCGACCGAGGCGAAGAAAGTGATCTGGCTGGGCAGGCTGACCGAGCCCAGCGAGGTGATGACGCCCACCGCGATCCCCGCCGCGATCGCCGCGGGCGGCGTCGCCACGCCGAACCACGCCCCGATATAGATGGCGATGGCGAGGTTCATCGCCGGCTGGGTCGCTCGGAACATCGCCACGATCAGCGGCAGCACGACGCCCGCCGCCGAGCCGGACACGCCCATCTCGCCCGCCGCCTTCAGCATCGCCGGCAGGCTGGCGAGCGACGAGGCGGTGGAAACGGCGAAGGTCTGCGCCGGCAGCGCCGCCCGCGCGAAGCGGCCGATCGGCACGCGGCCGGCGACCGCCGTCAAGACATAGGCGATCGCCACCACGACGAGGCCGGTGACGCAGACCAGCGCGATGTAATGGACCAGTGCCCCGAACGCCGCCGCGCCGGCGCGCGCGCCGACCGCCAGCGCCAGCGCGAACACGCCGAGCGGGGCCAGCCACAGCACCCAGCCGACCACCACCAGCATGGTGTCGCGGATGCCGGCGAAGAACCGAACCAGCAGATCGCGCGCGCCCGCCTCGATCCGCGTCAACGCGAAGGCGAAGACCAGCGTGAACACGATCAGCGACAGGAGCGCCCCGCTCGCCGCCGCGCCGACGACGTTGGTCGGCACGATCGCGGCGAGCAGCTCGGCGAGCGGCGGGGGCGTCGGCACCGGTACATCGCCGGTGATCGCCGCGCGCAGCTGCCGCGCCGCCTCCACCGGGATGGGCAGGAGGTCGAGCAGCGCGATCATCGCCACCGCCGCGGCCGTCGCCGCCACCGTGAGGAAGACCAGCGCCAGCCCGATCGTGCGCGCGGCCAGCCTGCCCGCGCTCGCCGCCTCGGCGGTGGAGGCGACGCCGGTGACGAGCAGCGACAGCACCAGCGGGACCACGGTCATCTGCAAGCCGTTGAGCCACGCGGTCCCGACCGGCTGGGCGACGAGTACCGCCACGTCCGCCGCGCCCGCGTCGAAACGCCCGAGCAGGACGCCGCCGACCAGGCCGACGACGAGCGAGAGGAGAAGACGGATCGGTTGCGACATGCTCGCCCTTCGTTGACGGCCGCGCTATGGCGGTCCCTTCCCCTCTAGACGGACCGATCGACGCGGCATGGCAAGAAAATATTTCGGCACCGACGGGATTCGCGGCCTGACCAACGCGGGCGCGATGACCGCGGCGATGGCGATGAAGGTCGGCATGGCGGCCGGCGCCTACTTCCTGCGCGGCGACCACAAGCACCGCGTGGTGATCGGCAAGGATACGCGACTGTCGGGGTACATGCTCGAATCAGCGCTGGTCGCGGGCTTTACGAGCGTGGGCATGGACGTGGTGATGACCGGGCCGCTGCCGACGCCTGCGATCGCCATGCTGACCCAGTCGATGCGCGCCGACATCGGCGTGATGATCTCCGCCAGCCACAATCCCTTCGCCGACAACGGGCTGAAGCTGTTCGGCCCCGATGGCTACAAGCTGTCCGACGAGGCGGAGGAGGCGATCGAGGCGCTGATCGACGGCGACGTCCCGCTCGTGCCGTCCGGGCAGATCGGCCGCGCCAAGCGGATCGACGACGCCGCGGGCCGGTATATCCACTTCGCCAAATCGACCTTCCCCTCCGACCTGACGCTGGACGGGATGCGGATCGTGGTCGATTGCGCGCACGGCGCCGCCTATCAGGTCGCGCCCGCCGCCTTGTGGGAATTGGGGGCGGACATCGTCGCGATCGGCGTCGCGCCGAACGGCACCAACATCAACGACGGCGTCGGCTCCACCGCGCCGAAGGCGCTGGGCGAGGCGGTGGTCGCGCACCGCGCCGATATCGGCATCGCGCTGGACGGCGATGCCGACCGGCTGATCGTGGTCGACGAGCGCGGGCGGGTGATCGACGGCGACCAGCTGATGGCGACGATCGCCGCCGGGTGGGCGCGCCAGGGCCGGCTGAAGGGTGGCGCGCTGGTCGCCACCGTCATGTCCAATCTGGGGCTGGAGCGGCACCTGGCGGCGCAGGGCCTGGGCCTCGTCCGCACCAAGGTCGGCGACCGCCACGTGCTGGAGGCGATGCGCGCGCGCGGCCACAATGTCGGCGGCGAGCAGTCGGGCCACATCATCCTGTCCGACTACGCCACCACCGGCGACGGCCTGGTCGCGGCGCTGCAGGTGCTGGCCGAGGTGAAGCGTGCCAGCGCGCCGGCCAGCGAGGTGCTGCACCGGTTCGAGCCGCTGCCGCAGCTGCTCCGCAACGTCCGCTTCGCAGGTGGCAAGCCGCTCGACGCCGCGCCGGTCAGGGCGGCGATCGCCGAGGTCGAGGCGGAACTGAGCGGCCGCGGCCGCCTGGTCATTCGTCCCTCCGGTACCGAGCCGGTCATCCGCGTGATGGCGGAGGGCGACGACGCCGCGCAGGTCGAGCGCGCGGTGGCGCGGATCTGCGACGCGGTGACCGCGGCCGCCACCCAGGAATGAGTGGCGGCTGATGCAGGCGCGCGAATTGCTGGGCACCGCCCGCGTGCCGGGCGGCGAGGACCTGCGCCTGTTCGCCAAGGGCGGCGACTTCGTCATCGCGCTGGATCGCAACGAGCTGATGTCCAGCCGGATGAGCGGGTCCGAAGAGGCGCTGGCGACGATGACGCTCGACCGGCTCGGGCACGTTCGCGCGCCGCATCTGCTGATCGGCGGCTACGGCATGGGCTTCACGCTGCGCGCCGCGCTCGCCCGCCTGCCCGGGGACGGCCGCGCGACGGTGGTGGAGCTGGTGCCGGAGATCGTCGCTTGGGCACGCGGGCCGATGGCGGCGATGACCGGCAACTGCCTGGACGATCCGCGGACCATTCTGCACATGGGCGACGTGGCCGACGCGATCCGTTCGGCGCGCGGGGTGGATGCGATCCTGCTCGACGTCGACAACGGGCCCGACGGGCTGGTGCGGGCGGCGAACGACCGGCTCTACTCGGAGGCGGGGCTCGCGGCGGCGCGCGCGGCGTTGGCACCCGGCGGGGTACTGGCGGTGTGGTCGGCCGGTCCCGACAACGCGTTCCGCCGCCGGCTCGAACGCGCGCGCTTCGCGGTCGACGAGGTGGCGGTGCGCGCGCGGTCGAACGGCAAGGGGCCGCGCCACGTCATCTGGTTCGCGACGCCGCGGTGACGGGGATGCTCGACGTCCACGCCCGCGATCTGGCGCAACTCGCCGCG
This sequence comes from Sphingomonas rubra, assembly GCF_900115745.1. Classification (GTDB taxonomy): domain Bacteria; phylum Pseudomonadota; class Alphaproteobacteria; order Sphingomonadales; family Sphingomonadaceae; genus Sphingomonas; species Sphingomonas rubra. The sequence goes on from NZ_FOXP01000005.1 coordinate 234,665, forward strand.
CGCGGGCGGCTGCGCGCGCTGGCGCCGCGCCGCGGCGTCGACCTGGCGTCGAACGACTATCTCGGCCTGACCGGGTCGGGCGCGCTGGCGAAGGCCGCCGCTGACGCGCTCGCGCGCGGCGTGCCGGTGGGGTCGGGCGGGTCGCGGCTGCTGCGCGGCAACCATCCCGAGCACGAGGCGCTGGAAGCGGAGGCCGCCGCCTTGTTCGGGAGCGAGGCGGCGTTGTTCCTGTCGTCCGGCTACGTCGCCAATCTCGCGCTGTTCGCCACGCTGCCGCAGGTCGGCGACCTCGTCGTCCACGACGCACTGGTCCACGCCAGCGCGCACGACGGCATGCGTCTCGGCCGCGCGGAGGTGCGCGCCTTCGCGCACAACGACGTGGCCGCGCTGGACGACGTGATCGCGCACTGGCGCCGCGACGGCGGCCGCGGCCGCGTGTGGATCGCGGTGGAGAGCCTGTACGGCATGGACGGCGACCGCGCACCGCTGCCCGACCTGATGGCGGTCGCCGAGCGGCACGATGCCTTTCTGCTGATCGACGAGGCGCACGCGACCGGCGTGTTTGGGACCCGCGGCGAGGGGCTGGCCGGCGGGCTGCACGGCCATGACCGGGTGGTGACGCTGCACACCGGGGGCAAGGCGCTGGGCTGCGAGGGGGCGCTGCTCTGCCTGCCCGCGACGTTGCGCGACCATCTGGTCAACCGCGGGCGCGGGTTCATCTTCTCGACCGCACCCTCGCCGCTGATGGCGGCGGCGCTGCGCGCGGCGCTGCGCCTCGTCGGCGAGCCCGACCGGCGCGAGCGGCTCCACCGCCTCGTCGCGCAGGCCCAGGCGGTGCTCGCCCCTCTCGGCGTGCGCGCGACGGACACGCCGATCCTGCCGCTGATCGTCGGCGACGATGTCGAGACGATGCGCCTGGCCGCGGCGGTGCAGGCCGCGGGGTTCGACGTGCGCGGCATCCGCCCGCCGACGGTGCCGGCGGGCACCGCGCGGCTGCGGCTGTCGATCACCCTCAACATCGACGCGGACGAGGTGGATGCCCTCGCCGCCGCCCTGGCGAGGGCGCGGGCATGAGGCGTGCGATCGTGGTGACCGGCACCGATACGGAGATCGGCAAGACGGTGGTCGCCGCCGGCCTCGCCGCGCGGCTCGGCGCCTTCTACTGGAAGCCGGTGCAGGCGGGGCTCGACGACGGCAGCGACCGCGAGACGGCGGTGCGCCTCGGCGTGCCCACGGACCGCATCGTGGCGGAGGCGTACCGGCTGACCACCCCCTACTCGCCGCACCGCGCCGCCGCGATCGACGGGGTGGCGATCGATCCCGCCCGCCTGTCGCTGCCCGCGGTCGACGGCACGCTGATCGTCGAAGGCGCGGGCGGGGCGCTGGTGCCCCTCGCCGACGACCTGCTGTTCGCCGACCTGTTCGCGCGCTGGGGTGCGCCGGTGGTACTGGTCGCGCGCACCACACTGGGCACGATCAACCACAGCCTGCTGACGATCGAGGCGCTGCGCGCGCGCGGGCTGGCGATCCTTGGTGTCGTCTTCGTCGGCGAGCGGCAAGAGGACAGCGAGACGACGATCGCGCGGATCGGCGGCGTCCGCCGGATCGGGCGGCTGCCGCGGCTCGACCCGCTCGACGCCGGCACGCTGGCAGCGGCGATCGACGCGCATCTCGACCTGGAGGCGTTCGCGTGAACTCGCCGATCTGGCATCCCTTCACGCAGCACGGCCTGGGCGAGCCGATCCCGCTCGTCACGCGGGCGGAGGGTGCGGTGCTCCACACCGCCGACGGGCAACGGATCGTCGACGCGATCTCGTCCTGGTGGGTGACGACGCACGGCCACGGCCATCCGCGGATCGTGGCCGCGATCGCCGAACAGGCGCAGCGGCTGGACCAGATCATCTTCGCCGGCTGGACGCACGAGCCGGCCGAGGAGGTCGCGCGCGGGCTGCTCGACATCATGCCGGTCGAACTGACGCGGGTGTTCTTCTCCGATTCGGGATCGACCAGCGTTGAGGTCGCCTTGAAGATGGCGCTGGGATATTGGCTGCACCGCGGCGAGCCGCGCCATCGGCTGCTGGTGATGGAGCATAGCTATCACGGCGACACGATCGGCACGATGTCGGTCGGCGCGCGCGGGGCGTTCAACGCCGCCTACGAGCCGCTGCTGTTCGACGTGGAGACGCTCCCCTTCCCCGCCGCCGGGGCGGAGCAGGCGACGCTGGACGCGCTAGAGGCGGCGTGCCGCGCGCGGCCGGCGGCGCTGATCGTCGAGCCGCTGGTGCTGGGCGCGGGCGGGATGCTGTTCTATCCGCCACGGGTGCTCGCCGAGATGCGGGCGATCTGTGCGCGGGCCGGCGTGCTGTTCATCGCCGACGAGGTGATGACCGGCTGGGGCCGCACCGGCACGCTGCTGGCCTGCGAACAGGCGGGCGTGGTGCCCGACATCCTCTGCCTGTCCAAGGGGCTGACCGGCGGCGCGGTGCCGCTGGCGGTGACGATGGCGAGCGAGGCGATCTTCCAGGCGCACTGGTCGCAGGATCGGGCGACCATGTTCTTCCACTCGTCCAGCTACACCGCCAACCCGATCGCCTGCGCGGCGGCGGCGGCGAACCTCGCCATCTGGCGCGAGGAGCCGGTGCTGGAGCGGGTCGCCGATCTATCGCGGCGCCAGCGGACGCGGCTCGACGCGCTCGCCGGGATGCCGGGCATCCACAACCCGCGCGCGCTCGGCACGATCGCGGCGATGGAGATCGGTGGGGGCGGGGGCGCGTACCTGTCCGCGCTGGGGCCGACGCTGATGGCGCATTTCCGGGAGCACGACCTGCTGGTCCGGCCGCTGGGCAATACGGTGTACGTCATGCCGCCCTATTGCATCGGCGACGACGATCTCGACCGGGTATATGCCGCGATCGGCGAGGCGGCCGAACGGTTCGGAAGGTCAGTCAAGGAATTGCGCGACCGGTGACCGGAGTAATGCCGTCACACCGGGCTCGTCCCGGTGTCCAGGGTCAAGCAGCGTAACGCCTGTGACCCTGGATGCCGGGACGGGGCTCTCCTGAGCTTCGTTGAAGGGCCCGGCATGACGGAAAGCGGAAACGAGAAGGGCGACCCGTCGCCGGACCGCCCCTCGCATCGACACGGCCGGCCGGCTTAGGCCGCCGGCTTGTCCTTGTTGTAGATCGCCGCGGCGGCGCGCAGGATCTCCAGGATCTTCTCCAGCGCCTTGGGCTCGTCGATCTGCTCCATCGCGGCGAGCTCGCGCGCCAGGCGGCTGGCGGCGGCCTCGAAGATCTGGCGCTCGGAATAGCTCTGCTCGGGCTGGTCGTCGGCGCGGAACAGGTCGCGCGTCACCTCGGCGATCGAGGCGAGGTCGCCCGAGTTGATCTTCGCCTCATATTCCTGCGCGCGACGCGACCACATCGTCCGCTTGATCTTGGGCTTGCCCTTCAGCGTCTCCATCGCCTCGTTCATGGTCTTGTCGGACGACAGCTTGCGCATGCCGACCGATTCGGCCTTGTTGGTCGGCACGCGGAGCGTCATCCGCTCCTTCTCGAAACGCAGCACGTAGAGTTCGAGACTGGTGCCCGCGATCTCCTGCTTCTGCAGTTCAATCACGCGGCCGACGCCGTGTTTGGGATAGACGACGTAGTCGCCGACGTCGAAGAACAGCGCCTTGGCAGCCATGGGGAGCCTTTCGGGTCGTGGCCGGGCGGCTGGCGACGAGGCCAGTGCCGGGCCGGGTACGGAGGATCATGGACGCAGGCAGCAACACGGCCGCGCCCGATGCGGACGTTCCTAACAGATCGGCAATAAAATTACCAGCCTTGCGTCAGCGTCGCTGCCCCGCCCCCTGGTGGACCCGCCTCAGTCGCCGGCGCCGGGCTCCGGCGAGAAATATTGGTCGAACTTGTTCGCGACGCCCTTCATCTCGTCGGCGTCGGGCGGCGTCTGGTCGAGCTTGCGCGTGACGTTGGGCCACTGTGCGGAGAAGGTGGTGTTCAGCTCCAGCCACTTCTCCAGCCCGTTCTCCGTATCCGGCAGGATCGCCTCGGCCGGGCACTCGGGCTCGCACACGCCGCAGTCGATGCACTCGGACGGGTTGATGACGAGCATGTTCTCGCCCTCGTAGAAGCAGTCCACCGGACACACCTCGACGCAGTCCATGTACTTGCAGCGGATGCACGCGTCGGTGACGACGTAGGTCATGGGGAACTCCGGGAATTCTTTGGGGGGCGACTAGGCGCTGTACCGTCCCTTCGTCAATCGAGCTCGTCCTGGGGGTTCTGTAGATCGGTGTAGCAGGTGCGCGCTTCCGGTGCCGGGCCGCGGCGATGGGGCAGCGCCTCGACACGGATCACCCGGATGCGGCCGTTGCACGCGAAGGTCAGCACGTTGCCCGGTCGCACGCCGGCATGGGCGCGGTCGATCGCCCGGCCGTCGAGCCGCAGCCGGCCGTCGACCGCGATCGCCTGCGCGGCGCTGCGCGTCTTGGCGAGGCGCACCCACCAGAGATAGCGGTCGAGCCGCATCGCCGCGGGCGTGGGATCAGCCATGGCCGAGCAGCGCGGAAAGGCCGGCAAAGGCGTTGTCGCTCGCCGGCTTGACGGGCGCGCGGCGCGCGGGCGGGCGACCGCGCCACACCCAGCGTGCCTCCTCCCCGCGTACCGGCTGGAAGCCGAGTTCGGCCATCAGCCGCGCGATCGTCTCCGGCTCCAGCCCCATCGAGGTGGCGAGCGCGGGGTCGGGCGCGAAGGGCGCACGGCCGGTGCGGGCATCGTGTGCGGCGCGGGCGATCCGCTCGACCAGGTCGACGCGCACGGCCTGATGGGCGAGTGGACGAAAGCCGGCGGCGAGCTCGGCGCCGGGTGCCCCCCGCGGCAGCACGGCGGCGCCCTCGCGCGGCATCGCCGGCGGCGTTCCTCGCACCGCGAGCAGCGCCGCGCGCAGCCGGGCGGGCGCGGGCTTCAGCAGGCGCGGATCGAACAGGTCGAGCGCGCCGACGGTGACGCCCAGCTGCCGCAACGCGCGCCGCTCGTCCGGCGATAGCGCGTCGAGCAGCGCGCGCAGCGGCAGCCGGGGAGCGAGGCCGCCCGCCGCCTCCACCGCGGCGGCGACAGCGCGCCAGGCGGGCGTCGCGACGGCGTCGCGCGCGGCATCGGCAAGGCGGGCGAGCACGGGCACCCGCCGCTCGACCTCGGCCGCCAACCAGCGCGACAGCCGATCGGCGACGCGGGCGCGAGCGGCGGCGTCGAGGCAGTCGAGATCGCGGTGAAGCACGATCCGCGGGCGCGCCAGCGCGGCGCCGGACGCGAGCGTCGCCACCGGATGGCCGGACCAGACGATCGCCACCTCCTTGTCGACGGCCAAGGCGAAGGCGGTATCGGCGCCCGCGACCAGCTCGGCCGCGCGGCGCGCCCGCTCGGCGCCGAGCCGCTTCTCGGCGGCGGCGAGCAGCATGCGCTTGTCGCCCGCGCGCGCGCCGGGCTCGACCGAGAAGCGGAATCCGTCGAGGCGGCCGATCGGGTGGTCCTCGACCGTCACCTCGCCCGCGGGGCCGACGACCACGGGCAGCGCCCCGGCGTCCGCGCCGATGCGGCGGATCAGCGCGGTCGTCCGCTTGTCGACGAAGCGCTGCGTCAGACTGGCGTGGAGACCGTCGGACAGCCGCTCCTCGATCTCGCGCGTGCGCCCGGCCCAGTGGGCGGCGTCGGCGAGCCAGTCGGGACGCTGGGCGATATAGGCCCAGCTGCGGATCGCGGCGAGGCGACCGGCAAGCGTCTCGACGTCGCCGGCGACGGTGTCGAGCCGGGCGATCTCGTCGGCGAACCATTGGTGCGGCAGATGCCCTCTGCCCTCCGACAGGTAGCGGAACACCCGCTCGACGAAGCGGGCGTGCGGGTCGAGGCCGAGCTTGCGGAAATCAGGCACGCCACACGCCGCCCACAACCGCGCCACCATACGGGGGCTGCGGGTGCGGTCGCGCACCCAGCCCTCCTCGGCGAGGCGTTTGAGGACCAGCAGATCGGTGGCGGGCGGCGCCGCGCGCAGCACGCCGGGCTCGGGCCGGCGCTCCAGGTCGTGGATCAGCGCGTCGACTGACGATAGGTCGGGATCGCCCTCGCGCCAGTAGAGATGGTCGAGCCGCGGGAAGCGATGCTCCTCGATCGCCAGTACCTCCTCCGGCAGGAAGGCGCCCGGCCCCTCCTCGGCGAGCGCGCCGAAGGTGCCGTCGCGCTGGTGACGACCGGCGCGGCCGGCGATCTGCGCCATTTCGGCCACCGTCAGGCGACGCTGGCGACGACCGTCGAACTTGTGGAGCGACGCAAAGGCGACGTGCGCCACGTCCATGTTCAGCCCCATGCCGATCGCGTCGGTGGCGACGAGGTAATCGACCTCGCCCGCCTGGAACATCGCCACCTGCGCGTTGCGGGTGCGGGGGGACAGCGCGCCCATCACCACCGCCGCGCCGCCGCGCAGCCGGCGCAGCATCTCGGCCACCGCGTAGACCTCCTCGGCGGAGAAGGCGACGATCACCGACCGCTTGGGCAACCGGCTGATCTTACGCGCGCCGGCATAGGTGAGCGTCGAGAAGCGCGGGCGGTTGACGATCTCGGCGTCCGGCACCAGCGCCTTGACCATCGGGCGCAGCGCTTCGGAGCCGAGGATCATCGTCTCCTCGCGCCCGCGACGGTGGAGCAGCCGATCGGTGAAGACGTGGCCGCGTTCCAGGTCGGCGCCCAGCTGCGCCTCGTCCAGCGCGACGAAGGCGGCGTCATGCTGCGGCATCGACTCCGCCGTGCACAGGAACCAGCGCGCGTCCGGCGGGACGATCTTCTCCTCGCCCGTGACCAACGCGACCCGCTCCGGCCCCTTCAGCGCGACGACGCGGTCGTAGACCTCGCGGGCGAGCAGGCGCAGCGGGAAGCCGACGATGCCGCTGGAATGGGCGCACATCCGCTCGATCGCCAGGTGCGTCTTGCCCGTGTTGGTCGGGCCGAGGACGGCGGTCACGCTGCCGGAGGCGCAGGACTTCATGGGGGGAACATCGGGGCGGACGCGCGCGAACGCAATGATTTAAGCGCGTTCCGCCGCCAACAACACTCCGCCGCGCAGGCGCGCCCGTTCGTCGCAAGTGCACGGGCGCGGCGGGCCGGTTAATTTGACTTTAGCACCTCGCCTCCACAACGATCCGACCTGCGCCGGGGGGAGATCGGCGACTGTTTGCGAGAGCGCCGTTGTTCCTGAAAACCGACCAGGGTCTGGAGTTCGCCGGCGGCACCAGCGCGCGCGGCCTGCGCACGCCCGCGCGACCGGCCCCGCGCGCCGCCGGTGACGATTGGCGCGCACGCGCGGCCGGCATCGACTGGGTGCCCGATCTCGGTGCGCAGATCGGCTCGCGTACCTGGTGGCGCGGCCTCGCCACCTGCACCGCCCTGTGCGCCGCGACCTGGGCCCTCGCGCCCCCGCTCGCCCCGCCGATGACCGGCGCCACGTCGGCGCCGTTGTCGGGCAGCGACTGGCAAGCGGCGCGCGCGCAGAGCATCGCCCCGCTCGGCCTGGGCGGCGATACCGGGCGGCGGATGGCGGCGAGCGACCTCGTCCGCCCGCTCGCCGAGGCGCCCGAGCGGCCCGAGATCGAGCTGACTGCGACACTGGGCGACGGCGACGCGCTGGACCGGGCGCTGGCCCGCGCGGGCGTGTCGCGCCAGGATGCCAAGGAAGCGGCGCGGCTGGTCGCGGCCACCACGACGCTGGACGCGATCCCGTCGGGCACGCGCATCGCGCTGACGCTCGGCCGGCGCCCGGCCCGTACGCAGCCGCGCCCGCTCCAGGCCATGTCGCTGCGCGCGCGGTTCGACCTCGCCGTGTCGCTGGCGCGGGTCGGCGACGCGCTGGTGTTGACGCGGCGGCCGATCGCGGTCGACGCCACGCCGCTGCGCCTGCAAGGGTTGGTGGGGTCCAGCCTCTACCGCTCCGCGCGCGCTGCGGGCGCGCCGGCCAGGGCGGTCGAGGCCTATATCAAGGCGCTCGCCACGCGACTGTCGATCGGCCGCGACGTCGGCGCGGCGGACAGTTTCGACATGGTGATCGAGCGCGAGCGCGCCGCCACCGGCGAGACGCGGCTCGGCGACCTCCAGTTCGCCGGCCTCGACCAGGGCCGGAAAGCGGTTCGGCTGGTCCGCTGGCAGGCGGCGGGCGAGCGGGCGAGCGACTGGTTCGACGCGGCCGGTGGCGGCAGCGAGCGGCGCGGCACGATGGGGATGCCCGTCGCCGGCCGCGTCACCTCCAATTTCGGCATGCGCGTGCATCCGCTGCTCGGCTTCATGCGGATGCACAAGGGGATCGACATCGCCGCTCCCTACGGGGCGCCGGTGCTGGCGACGATGGGCGGCGTGGTCCGGTCGGCCGGGCGCAACGCGGGCTACGGCAATTTCGTCAAGCTCGCGCACGCGGGCGGCCTCGCCAGCGGCTACGGCCATCTCAGCCGCATCGCGGTGTCGGCGGGAACGCGCGTGCGCCAGGGGCAGGTGATCGGCTATATCGGCTCCACCGGCATGTCGACGGGGCCGCACCTGCATTGGGAAGTGTGGCGCAACGGCCGGTCGATCAATCCGCGATCGATCTCCTTCGCCAGCGTCGCGCGATTGTCGGGCGGGAACCTGGCGGCGTTCAAGCGCCGGGTGGCATCGCTGCTGGCGGTGCGGCCGGGCCGCTAACGAGAACGGGGCGGCAGACTCCTCGCCTGCCGCCCCGCTCATGGTTCCCGAAGGCCGCTGCCTTAGAAGTGGAACACCGCGCCCGCCATCGGGCGGAAGCTGTCGGCGCTGCCGAAGGTCGACACTTCCATGCGGAAGCGGACGCCCGAATTGCCGGTGATGCCGCCCAGGCCGATGTCCTTGGGGCCGACCTCTGCACCGATGCCGTAGGTCACGGCGTCATAGTCGCGGCTGTTGTTGCCGAAGCGGTCGAAATTGACCCACTGGTAGCCGACCTTGCCGTAGAACAGGCCGCTCTCGCCCGCGCGGAAGCCGAAGCGGCCGGCGGCGCCGTACTGCCAGTCGATGTCGCCGGTGAAGCCCTTGGTCACGTTGCCCTCGGCACCGACGAACACGGGGCCGAGCGGCACGTTCACGCCGACGATACCCTGCACCAGGCCGCCGTCCAGCTTGTTGCCGCCGATCGGCGTTGCGGGGATGCCGTGGCCGGGATTGCGGTCGAACTTCTCGTACCCGCCGAGGACGGCGACGTAGGGCTCGATCCCGAACGCGCGGGTGCCGTCGGGCGCGGTGGCGGTGCCGGCGGGCAGCGGCTCACCGCCGGCGTCCTGCGCGAGGGCGGGAGCGGCGAAGGCGACGGCGGCGAGCGCCGCGGTGGCGAGGAAAGCAGAACGCATGTGACAGAACCTTATGATCGACGTTGAGTTCGCTGCCGAGGCGGCGAGGACCGGAAGACGAAGCGGCGGACACTTCGTTGCACGTCGGCGGACCGATCGATCGGCTTTTCCGGCATTGTTGCCGGAACGACACGGTTCCTGTCGGGCACATGAACCAAGAATGACGGAAATCGGGCAACGCCGTGGCGTTGCCGCGACGACACTGTGTGTCTCTGCCGCCTTTTTCCGGCCGGCTCGGGACCTGAACGGTGCGTTCGCGGCTATTTGCCCTGCGCGCGCCAGCGCTGGATGGTGCGGCCGATGATCTGATCCTCGCCGCCAGTGTTGCGCCACAGTTGCGAGAAGAGCGGGTCGCCGGAGGCCGGGCGCTTGTTCTCGTCGAGCGCGTCGATCGACACCCGGATCGGGATGGCGACGCCCTCGCCGCAGATGATGCACTCGCGGTTGCGCAGCGCCGGGATCGAGTCGAGAAAACCGCGCGCGCCCTCCGGCATCGCGGCGCGAACGAATGCCTGGTCGCGGTCATTGTTGAGGCGCATGGCGATGATCGTGCCGCACTGCGACAGCACGCCCTCCGCCAGGTCGGACGGGCGCTGGGTGATGAGGCCGAGCGACACGCCGTATTTGCGCCCTTCCTTGGCGATCCGGCCGAGGATGCGGCCGACCGAGTTCGCCTGATCGCTGCCGGCGGGAACGTAGCGATGCGCCTCCTCGCAGACGAGGAGGATCGGGCGCTGCGGCTCGTTGCGCGACCAGATGGCGTAATCGAACGTCATGCGGCTGAGCACCGCCACCACCACCGCCGTGATGTCCGACGGCACGCCGGAGACGTCGACGATCGAGATCGGCTTGCCGTCGCCCGGCAGGCGGAACATGCGCGCCAGGAAGTCGGCCATGGTGTCGGCGACCAGCATGCCGGAGAACATGAAGCCGTAGCGCGGGTCGGCCTTGATCTCGTCGATCTTGGTCTTGAGGCGCAGATAGGGCGCGGTGTCGCCGGCACGGTCCATCTTGCCCATCTCCAACCCGATCAGGTTGGTCAGGTCCGACAGCAGATAGGGCACGGGCGCGTCGACCGTCAGCTTGGCGATCTCCTGGCCGATGCGGCTCTTGCCCTTGGCCATCAGCAGGCATTTGGCGAGGATGTCCGCGTCGATCTGCCGCTGCGAGCCTGACGTGGTCAGGAATACCTCACAATGCTCCTCGAAGTTCATCAGCCAATAGGGCATCTGGAGGTTGGACACGTCGTACAGCGCGCCGGTGCCGCGAAAGGCGGAGGCATATTCGCCGTGCGGGTCGATCATGACGATATGGCCCTGCGGCGCCATCTCGCAGATGCGGTGCAGGATCAGCGCGGCGGCGGTCGACTTGCCGGTGCCGGTCGATCCGACCAGCGCGAAATGCTTGCCCAGCATCGCGTCGACGTAGAGCGCGGCCCGGATGTCGGCGGTGGGATAGATGGCGCCGATGCCGATATGCGCCCGGTCGTCGGCGGCGTAGATCTGCTGCAGGTCGGCGGTGGTGACGGGAAAGATCTCGCACCCGGGCATCGGGTAGCGGGTGACGCCGCGGCGGAAATGATAGAGCTTGCCGGTCAGTCGCTCCTCGTCGCCCTCGCCCAGGAAATCGATGTCGGCGCCGATGCAGGTGCCCGCATCGTCCTCCAGCCCGAGCGCGCGGACGTTGGCGATCAGCCAGGCGCCGCCGACGCGCATCTTGATCTGGCTGCCCACCTGCCCGCCGCTGCCGACGACGGGATCGGCGTCGCCCGCCAGCGCCTCCACCGCGGCCCGGTCGAGGAGCACGCGGCTCGATGCGCCGGCGACGCGCAGGACGCAGCCGATCGGCGCGAAGGCACCGGACAGCGCGTTCGTCATCGCGGGCGAGAAGGCGCTGGGCGCGGGCATATGGGTCATGTCGACGAGGCTCTCCTGATGGGGAGCGGATCTAGCCCGGCAGGCGTAAATATATGGTAGGCGGGCCTATAACCGTCGCGCCACCCAGCCGGCGATCCAGCCGAGCGCCACCGACAGGCCGACCGCGACCAGGCCGTAGGCGATCTCCGACCGTTCCGCCGCGCGCGCCACGAACCGCTCGAACCCGGATTTGCGGATGTCGATGTCGCGCACCGCGGCGGCGAGGACGCGGCCGTCGCGGATCAGAAAGGTCTCCGCGGTGAAGCGGCCGACGGGCACGCGCGCGGGGATGCCGACGCGCGCGCGGTACAGCACGCCGTCAGTGACCTGAACCGCGTGCGGGTCCTCCAGGTACAGCCCGGCGCGCTGGCGCAGGTCGACCAGGCCGCGGCCGAAGCGCGCCTGCACCTCCGGCGCGTCGCTGGAGGTCGGCGACAGCTGCAGGCTGCCGAGCCCCAGTTCGTAGATGGCGCGCGTCCGCTCGTCGACGATTTGGCCGATCGGGCGCGACGAGGCGATCGCGTAGAAGGACGGCGCCGACCGGTATCGGGCATGCGCGGCGTTGACCCAGATGCCGGCGACCTTCTCCTTTTCGCGCAGCAGGATCGACTGGGTGGGACCCTTCACCACCACGACGATGTCGGCGGGCTTCTCGCCCGCCGGAACGCGGCCGCCGGGGTAGAGGATGGCGCCGAACAGCAGCAGCTCGGCTCCGGTGAAGGAATAGGCGATGTCGATCGCGCGCTGCGACACGTCGGGCACCAGCACCGGCGCCTGCCCGGTCAGCAGCGGCACGAGGAGCAGCGGGGCGATGCGCCTTCTCATCCGGCACTTACCGTGAAGATTTCCTCGGGCCGCCACACCAGCCCCAGCAGGATGCGCACGCCCACCGCCAGCACGATCAGCGCCAGCGCCAGGCGAAGATATTCGGGCTTCACCCGGTTGGCGAGCCGCGCCCCGATCTGCGCGCCCGTCACCGATCCGATCAGCAGCAGCCCGGCCAGCACGATGTCGACCGCGCGCGTGGTGGTGGCGTGGACCATGGTGGCGACCGCGGTGACGAACAGCGTCTGGAACAGGCTGGTGCCGACGACCACGCCGGTCGCCATGCCCAGCAGGTAGATCATCGCCGGCACCAGGATGAAGCCGCCGCCGATGCCGAGCAGCATCGTCAGGATGCCCGTCGCGAAGCCGAGCAACAGCGGCGCCAGCGGCGAGATGTAGAGGCCCGACGCGTAGAAGCGGGTACGGAACGGCAGGCTGGCGACCAGCGGGTGGTGCCGCCGCTTGGCCGCGCGCAGCGCTTCTCCCCGGCGCGACACCAGGATCGCGGCCAGCGCCTCGCGCAGCATCAGGCTGCCGATCCAGCCGAGCATGGCGACGTAGACGACGCCGATCACCGTATCGATCTGCCCCAGTTCCTGGAGTCGCCGGAATGCCCAGGCGCCGGCGCCGGTGCCCAGCACGCCGCCGCCGACCAGAACGCCGCCCATCTTGAAATCGACACCGCCGCGGCGGACGTGCGCGAACACGCCGGACACGCTGGCCCCCGTCACCTGGCTCGCCGACGAGGCGGCGGCGACGGTCGGCGGGATGCCGTAGACGATGAGGAGCGGCGTCGTCAGGAACCCACCGCCAACCCCGAACATGCCCGACAACAACCCGACACCCGCGCCGAGCAGCACGATGACCAGCGCGTTGACCGACAGGTTGGCGACGGGGAGGTAGAGGTCCACGGGGCCACCCCGTACCGCGTGTCGGCCTAGAAGTCGCCGCCGATCGACAGCGCCGGCCCCGATCCGGGCCGCGCGCGGCCGGCGACGCGCTGCCGCCAGTCGAGCGACAGGCGCACGGCGCGGCCGGCGATCGGCGTGACCAGCGCCGCGCTCGGCCCCAGGTCCAGCCGCGCCGCGCCCGGCTGCGCCCCGCCCCATGCGCCGGCGCCGAGTTCCACCCGCGTCGATCCCCGCCGCGCCACCGTTCGCGCGATCCGCGCCGCGCCGTCGACGAAGCCGATCACGCCGTCGCGGCGACGGATGCCGCCCGCCTGCCCGTAGGCGTCGACGCTGAAACCGAGTGCCACCGGCGTCGGGTCGAGGCCGCCGATCGCCATCAGCGTCGTGCCGCCCCGGCCGCCGTCGATCGCCAGCCGCTGTTCCGCGACGAGGTGGATCGGCGCGCGCGTCGGCTGCCAGTCGAACCCCAGCGCCACCTCGGCACCGCGGCCGGCGAACGGCGCCGACAGCCGGGCCGCGAGCGCGACGCGGTGGCCGAGCGCGTAGGTCACCCGCGCGCCCGCCTGCGAGGCGCCGAGCTGGCCGTTCGCCAGCGCATCGGCGCGACCGCCGCGGGCGATCAGCCAGGCGCTGCCGGCCCAACGATCGGGCGGCGTGGCGAGCGGTGCGGGGCGCAGCGGCGGCGGCTGGCGCGGTGGCGACGACGGCTCGATGCCGACAGCCGCGGCAGGAGCGCTGGACACCACGATCCTCTGCGGCTGCACTGGCGGCTTATCGGGGCGAGGCTCCGATCGATGGACGGCGGCGATGCGGGAACGCTCCCGCCGCCCGGCAGCGACGGGTGCCGCGGCGATGGCGCCCGGCGGCCGCGTCGCCGCCGCGACGGGCGGCGCGATCGCGCGGACGAGGTCCGGCAGCGTATCGATCGTCGGCCATAGCAGCGCGACGCGCGCGATCGTCCAGCCGCCCAGCGCCATCGCCAGGAACTGGAGCGGGCGACCTGCGCGGATCATAAGGTCGGCCGCTTCGTCGCGTCGATCGCGGCGACGTCGGGAAAATGATGCTGCGTCTTGTCCCATGTCACCGCGCCACCGCGCAGCATGGTGACGTAGCGCCACACGGCGCGGCGCGCGGCGAGCAGCGCGATATAGTTGCCGACCAGCAGCCGCGGCACCGACCAGCACGCCTCCCGCCAGCCATAGACCTGGCGGGTGATCGCGGCGCGCATGCCGATCCGCCACAACAGCAGCACGGCATTGCCGGGGAGCAGCGCCGCGACGCCGTCGCTCGGCTCCTGCGCCTGCGTGCCCGCCAGCCAGTGCGACACGGCCGACACGCCCCAGAGAACGAGCGCGAGATAGGCGGCGGCGAGGACCAGCACCGCGAGCGGCGCGCGACGATCGCGCGCGCGCATCCAATGGTCGGGCAGCGCCAGCGGTCGTGCCCAACCGGTGCGGTCCCAGCCGGCGAGCGCGATGCCCGTCATCCAGCGCGCCTTCTGCCTGACCGCCGCATCGACCGTGTCGGGGAAATAGGCGCGTACCGCGACCGTCGCGCCGCTCGCATCGTCGACCCGCGCGAACAAGGCGCGGCCGCCGAATTCGGCGATGCGCAGGCCCAGTTCGTAATCCTCGACCAGGCTGTCCGAGTCGAACGGGTCACCGCCGCGCGCCGCCGCGATCCGCCGCAGCATGTCGGGCGCCATCGCGCATCCCGTTCCCGCCAGCGGCATCCCCGCGCCGAGCGCGGTGCGGACGACCATCTGCTTCACATGCGCTTCGGCTAATTGGTCGCTGCCTCAACTTCGGCTAAGCAGGGCGCCTTATGTCGGGAGGCACGAACATGGCAGAGCCGACGGTTGCTGAGCTGGAAGCACTTATTCGCAACGCGCTGACGATGGCCGACGAGCTCGATGAGCTTCTGGTTGGCGCGCTCCTCTCAACCGCGCTGGATCAACTCGCGGAGCCAATCGGGTCGCCTAGGTAGGGCAAACCGATGCCAGCTGATGCCACGTTGATCGAATCTCTTTCTCCTCAACAGATTGCCTGTCTCCGCCTTGTTGCCGATCTGCGGACGTCCAAGCAGATCAGCGAGCTGCTCGGCATCTCGTCGCATACGGTCGATACGCACCTCTCCAATGCGGTGCGCAAACTCGGCGTCTCCAGCCGCATGGAGGCGGCGCGCCTCCTGGTAGAGGCGTCGCCAAACCCTCCCGAACGATTGACCGATCAATCTCCGCCAGTGGCAGAGGCAGCAGTTATACCTTCTGAGCCGTCGAGCCAGCTGGTAGCGGCGCCCGTCGGAAGACAGGTAACGTTGCCACGCTGGACGCGGCTGGTGATTATCGCCGGCGGCGCCGTTGCCTTGGTTTACGCGGTGGTCCTGATCATCGTCGGAGCCGAGGTCCTCACCAGGATGGCGAGATCCTACAGCCATCCGACCAACGCCGAGGCGACGTCATCCCGTGCCGGAGCGTCGCGGGAGACCTGAGTTGCACCACACCCGACAGGCAATTGCCCGCACGATTGCAGAGCCGCTGATCGCCACTGAGCGCGCGATCGACGAAGCGCTTGCGCAGGCCGGCACGATGGCAACCGCGATGGCGCAAGGCCGAACAGCCGCCAAGCTGCCCGCTGCGATGGGTCAGGACGTTTTCGAAAGCCTTGGGCATGCCATGGCGGCGCTTTTCGAAGCACGGCGCAAGATCGTGGAGGCGCACAACGGCCTTGATCGAACGCGTGAGTACCTCCGCATGCCGGTCGTGAACTTCGGCGATGAGTTCGCCAAGCCCCCGGCAGCTGCGACGAACCTGACCGTCGTCCGCGACGCCGCCTGATCAGCCTCGGCCATGCCGCTCAACATCCTCTTCTTCAACAGTCTGCTTCTCGCCACCTGCGGTTACGCGGCGTGGCGAGGTGGCCTACCGGAGAGGTATGTCGCAGCGTCGCTGTTTGTTGCGGCCATGGCTACGCTGGTCACGATCTCGCCCTACTCGACCCGGTTTGTAGGCGTCGAGTACGGCGTTCTCGTAGTCGACTCGGCGCTACTGGTAGTGCTCGTCGCGATCGCGCTTCACGCAAATCGCTATTGGCCACTCGCCCTTGCCTCGCTTCACCTGGCGTCGCTTGTCGCTCACTTCGGGAAGCTGCTTGACTATAGCATGGGTGGCTGGGGCTACGCCTTCCTGCTCAAGCTGTGGGCATATCCCATGCTGCTGACCTTGGTCATCGGCACCATTCGTCACCGCCGACGCGTCAGCCAATTCGGCGTTGACCGCTCTTGGAGCACCTTCAATGGCTGACAGCTCTGCGTGCAACGCAGTACGCCTTTACAATGACCGCAGACGTAGAAGTGACTTCTTTCCTCGCAAGCTGTTTTCCGATCAAGGATGGGACCTGCTGCTGTGGCTCTTCATTGAAACTGAACGCGGTCGTCGCGTATCAATTACCGAAGCCGCGCGAGCGATACAAAGCACGACGGAGACCGCGTCCCGGTGGATTGCTGCGCTTCAGCAGATGAATTTAGTTGATCCGTCCTCGACTAGCGAAAGTCTCATGCTGGCCGATGAGGGGCATCGGCGCATGAAGCAGTTTCTAGGCGATGCGGAGTGAACCCAGCCGACAGCGATCAGCTAGACGCGGCTTGAGTGAAGCCGGTCAGGGCCATCACCTCGTCGATCCGCCGGACGACCTTCAGATCAACGCCACGCAGCTTGCCTTTGGCAGGCACCAGCTCGATCCGCTGGATCAGCGCGCGGATCTGCGGGATTGCCTCCAGATGGGCTTCCGGATCGGCGAGTAGCCCCTCCAGTCCCTCTATCTGGCGACGGTAATCGTCGGCGAGGCCAGGGTGGAGGGTGAGGACCGGCAGCGCGTTCATGGACGCCAATTCGCGGCGGATGCGCTCGTGATCGTCCCGCGCGGTCGCCAAGGCGGCCCGCACCTCGGCGAAACTGGAGCCGCCCTCGGCAATCGCGGCGACCAGGCGGTCGCGCTTGCGCTCGGCCTCGGCGAGGCGTCGCTCCAGCCGATCTCGATCGCGCGTCAGCGCCTGCGTCTCGCGCGCATGCTCGCGATGGTAGGTGCGGACGTAAGCCGAGACGACGTCGGGGGCGAGCATCTGGCCCTTTAGCTCGGCGAGAACGCGCGCCTCGTAGCGGTGGCCGGTAATCATCCGGCGGTTGGTGCAGGCCTTCTCGTGCGCGCGGGCGCAGCCCCAGATGCGCTGGCGCGCCTTGCCGTTGTCACCGACGATGATCCACGGCCCGCCGCAGACGCCGCAGACGCCCAGCCCGGACAGGACGTGCTTGGGCCGGCGCGCTCGCTCGGGGCGCATGGCGGACATGGCGAGCAGTTGTTGCTGCGCCGCCTCCCACAGGGCGTCGTCGATGATCCGGAGGTGAGGCACGGCACCGACGGTGACTTGCTCGTCCGACGCGCGGACCACCGTCTGCCGGGTGGCGGGCGACTGGACGCCCGTGGTGCGGCCGTAGACGATCTCGCCGACATAGAGGCGGTTGCGCAGCATGCCGTTGCCGAGCGCGGGCGCGCCGAGCAGCGTCGTTGCCCGCCAGAACCGGGCGCGGGGTGCGGGTATGCCGCCCTCGTTCAGCGCCGACGCAATCGCGCGAGCGCTGCGCCCGGCCGCGAACTCGCGGAAGATGCGCTGGACGATCACCGCCTCGTCAGGCTCGATCTCGCGCAAGCCGCGGACCAGATTACCCGCCTCGTCGAGCACAGGCTTTCGGCGATAGCCGTAGGCGACGCTGCTCGGCGACCGACCCTTGGCGACCACGCCGCGTTGTCCCCGCCTAACCCGGGCGGCCAGATCTTCGCGCATGCGCGCGTCCATCAGCCCTTTGATGGTGCCGGTAATCTCGTCGACCTCGCCGTCGAGCAGCGTGAACAAACGGGCCCCGGCGAAGCGCAGCCGTTCACGGATCTGGAAGGCGTCGCCCTGGTGGCGCGCGATGCGGTCGGTCGACTCAGTCAGCACCTGGTCGATGCCGCCCGCCTCGACGCGGGCGAGCATGGCATGGAGCCCGGGACGCTGCGCCTCCCCTACCCCGGCGGCGCCGCTGATCGCATAATCCGTGTAGAGGTCGACCTCCTCCCAGCCTTCTCGTTCAATGCGCTGTCGCAGTAACGAGACCTGATCCTCGATCGAGCGGGCGTTCTGGAGCTGTTGTTGCCCCCTAAAGGCCTGACGGGTCCTCGCGGGTTTGCGCGATGTACTCGCGGGGTGATCGATAGCCCAGAGCGCGATGCGGATGCAC
>NZ_FOXP01000018.1 GCF_900115745.1 Sphingomonas rubra
CGAGCCGATCGAGTGGCTGAGCGATAACGGCAGCTGCTACGTCGCGCGCGACACCCGAGCCTTCGCCCGCGACATCGGGCTGATCCCGCGCACCACCCCGGTCAGCAGCCCGCAGTCGAACGGCATGGCAGAAGCGTTCGTCCGCACCCTCAAGCGCGACTATGTCCGCGTGAACCCCAGGCCGGACGCCCAGACCGTCATCAAGCAGCTGCCAGGCTGGCTCGCCCACTACAACGAGGTGCATCCGCATCGCGCTCTGGGCTATCGATCACCCCGCGAGTACATCGCGCAAACCCGCGAGGACCCGTCAGGCCTTTAGGGGGCAACAACACGACCGTCTGCGGTAGGCGTTCTCAGACGAGAACCGCATTGATCGGGAGGCGGCAGACGCCTCTAGAATTGCAGGACGCAGTAGGGGAGGTCTAGCTAGCCAGCCGCGAAGACCCAGTTACCGACATCTGCACGTCGTTTTTGATTGCTCAGGTTCGGTCGTTCGTTCACGTCTCGAGTATCATGAGTCATCCGGAACGTCGCTCGCTGGCACCCGGTAGAGTGATGGATCGATACCGTGCCGATCCATTTTCTCGTAAAGCGTTTTACGAGGTACGCCGAGTAGCTCGCAAACTATCGTGACACGACCGCGCGCCGTCGTTAGCGCCTCGATGATCGCCTGTGCCTCGAATGTGGATACCCGGTCCCGCAAGGGTCGAGCGATACTGTGCGTCGCGCCGCCGCCGTCACGCTCGCCGAGGACCAATTCGAAGGCGTGGTTACGCAGTTCCCTGACGTTCCCCGACCAGCCATGCGCGAACAGGTACCGGCGCTGCGCTTCGTCCGGCACCGGCGCTGCGAGGCGGAGGGTAGCCGCCGCATCGGCCAAAAAGTGGGCGAAAAGGAGCGGAACATCCTCGGGACGTTCGCGCAGTGCAGGCAGCTTCAGCCGGATTCGTGCGATGCGGTGATAGAGATCGGCCCGGAAGGCGCCGGTGCGAACCGCCTCTTCGAGTTTAGCGGTACTCGTTGCCACCACACGGAGGGAAACTGTGTCCGGGCGAGTCGCCCCGATGGGCACCACCTCGCGCTCCTCGATCACGCGCAGCAGTCTCGACTGCAATGCCGGAGACAGCGCGTCGATGCCGTCGAGGAGCAGCGTGCCGCCTGCCACCGCCGCGATGCGGCCCACCTTGGAGGCGCGGCTGTGAGGCACGCTGTCGGACATGTGGCCAAATAGCTCAGCCTCGGCCAGGTCTGCTGGCAGCGCCGCACAGTCGATGACGACGTAGGGACGAGCGGAGCGGCGGCTGCGGCGGTGAAGCAGTAACGCGACGAGGTCCTTGCCCGTTCCCGTCTCTCCCTCGATCAGCACGTCGACATCGACCGCGGCTAGGCGATCGATCGAGCGGCGCAGCCGCGCCACCTGCGGCGAGACTCCGATTAGTGGGTTCTCGGTCTCGCTCTCCGCTGCTGCCGCGCGAAGCCGACGGTTCTCCAGCATCAACGCGCGCCGCTCCAGTGCCCGCCGCGTTGCGGCGACCAGATGGTCCGCGGCGAACGGCTTGGTCAGGAAGTCGAACGCCCCCTGCTTCAGCGCGGCCACGGCCATGGGCACGTCGCCGTGGCCGGTGACGAGGAGTACGGGCACGTCGGGATCGATGTCCCGCGCCCGCGCCAGCATGCCGAAGCCATCCAGACCTGGCATGCGGACATCGGTCACGACCGCTCCCGCCATACCCCGGCCGAGTTCCGCCAGCGCAGGCTCCGCTCGCGAGAAGGAGAGCACCGCCAGGTCGGCCAGCTCCAGAGTCTGAACTGTCGCCTCGCGAAGGGCCGTGTCGTCCTCCACCAGGATCACAACACCGCTCATGCGCGCGTCAGCATCAGCACGAATTCAGCTCCTTCGGGAACGTCGACCATGACGAGATCACCGCCGTAGTCGCGCGCGATCTCACGCGCGATCGGGAGACCTAGGCCTAGGCCGTCAGCCCGTCCCGTGACGAACGGTTCGAACAGCGATTCGCGCAGCGCCGCAACCACGCCGGGTCCATTGTCGCGGACTCGAATGGTCACCCGATCCACCAAGTCGTCGACATCGATCGCGATTACCGGGGACGTGATATCCGCCGCCGCGTCGGCCGCGTTGGTGAGCAGATTGACGAGCACCTGTTCCAGCCGGATCCGATCACCGACAACTGCTACGTCCCTAAGCGTGTCGTCAACGCGCAGGCGCAACAAGGCACGCGTGCGTTCCGGCGTCAGCAGCAGCATGCCGTCGAGCACCCGGCCCACCGTGGTCGTCGTGTCCTCCCCCGGGCGACGCCTCGCAAAGGCTCGCAACTCGCCCGTGATGACGCCGACCCGCTCGGTCAAGCCAACGATTCGGTCGAAATTGTCTCGCGCACGGCCGGTCGAGGCGCGATCGAGGAAGGCGAGGCCGTTTTCCGCATAGGCGCGGATCGCGGCGATCGGCTGGCTGATCTCGTGCGCGACGCCGGCGGTGATCTGGCCGAGCGACCCGAGCCGGCTCGCCTGTGCCAGCTCCTCACGCGCCGCGCGGTAGCGGCGGTCGGCTGCAAGCCGTTCCTCCGACTCGCGACCGAGCCGGGTGTTGCTCTCGCGGAGTTCGGCGGTCCGCTCGGCCACCGTCCGCTCGAGTTCCTCGCGCGCGGCGACCTGCAACCGGCGCCGCTCCACTGATCGCAGCGCCAATGCGCCCGCGATCGCCAGCACCAGCAACGCCGCCAAGCCGACGAGCAGCGCCTGGCTCCTCGCGGCGAGCGCAGCGGGCGCCAGCGGCGTGAAGTGCAGCACCACGCCACCGGCGAGCGGGGATGCG
The DNA here is from genome assembly GCF_900115745.1 of Sphingomonas rubra. Classification (GTDB taxonomy): domain Bacteria; phylum Pseudomonadota; class Alphaproteobacteria; order Sphingomonadales; family Sphingomonadaceae; genus Sphingomonas; species Sphingomonas rubra. Next base: position 2,834 of record NZ_FOXP01000018.1, read on the forward strand.
GTCCGAGCGACGCGGAAGACGGTCCCATCCATCGCCGCCGGTTCCTGAACCTGTGCCGACCGGCCCGCGATCGTCACCGGTGCCCGCCGGGGCGGCGCGGGTCCGAACTGCAGCGTACGCCGAGTATCGGCGAGGCGCCGCGTGCTCAGCGGGACTAGCGCCGCGAAGCGCCAGCCGGGCCGGCTGGTCGCGAGCACGATCCCGTCCGCATCCATGGCCAGCGTGAACCCCGGCGTGCGCCGCCATGATGCCTCCAGTCGGTCGAACTCGACCTTGACGACGATGACGCCGAGCGCACGACCCTGCCTTTCGATGCGTCGCGCGAGATAGAGGCCCGGGCGACCGCTCACCGTCCCCAGCGCGAACAGCTCCGCTGCGCCGCGCTGCATGGCATCGATGAAATAAGGGCGGAAACCGTAGCGCTGCCCGACGAAACTGGTTGGACGCCGCCAGTTGCTCGCCGACACCGTCCGGCCGCTCGCATCCACTGCGTAGATGACAGCCGCGCCGGTGCGGTCGGCGAGCAGTTCGAGGTCACGGTCGAGCCGCCGCGCCGCTGGTTCGCCGCGAAAGGCGGCAGCGAGCTCTGGATATTCGGCGAGCACCAGCGGCAGCAGCCGAAATTTTCCGAGCTCGCTCGCAAGCAGGTTGGCGTGACCTGTGGCCGCCGCCGAGGCGAGGTCGTCGGCGACTGCCGCGGCTTGGTCGTCCGACCATCGCAGTCCAGCCCAAACGAGGACAGCGACGACGATCGCCGCGCCCGCAACCGCCGCGAGCAGGCGCCGCGGCGCAGAGCGGTGTGTGGATTTCCGCACAACCAAAGCCGGCAACGGCCTGCCGGCCGGCAGCGGCGCGATCGTTCCCGTCACCTAAACGGCACCGTTTCATCAACCAAATCAACCACTTGCCGCCTCCCGCCTGTCGCGCTGGTCCGCGTCTGCATCGTTGTTACACTGCCCTCGACGTTCCGCCATGGGAACGCGCCACGGGGAGAGGATATGCGGGGGGACGCCATTCCCACGATCGTGCCGCACAGGCCGTTCTGGAGCCACCTGTACGCACAGGTGCTGACCGCCATCGTGTTGGGGGCTGTGGTCGGACATGTTTGGCCGGCGACCGGCGAGGCGCTGAAGCCGCTGGGTGACGGGTTCATCAAGCTCGTTAAGATGGTGATCGCACCGGTGATCTTCCTCACGCTGGTCAGCGGCATCGCAGGTCTACGCGAGCTGCGCACAGTCGGCCGCGTCGCTGCCAAGGCGTTCGGCTACTTCCTGTTCTTCTCGACGCTGGCACTAGCCGTGGGCCTTGTCGTCGCGAACGTCGTCCAGCCCGGCGCGGACATGAACATCGACCCGGCAACGCTCGATGCCGGCGCGATCGTTGACTATGCGCATAAGGCGCATGAGACGACGCTGACCGGTTTCCTCCTAGCCATCATCCCCGACACGTTCGTCTCGGCGCTGACGCAAGGCAACATCCTGCAGGTGTTGCTCGTCGCCATCCTGTTCGGCGTCGCGCTCAGCCTGACCGGCGAGCGGGGGGCGCCGCTGTTGACGATGATCGAGCAGCTCGGTGAAGTCGTCTTTCGCCTGGTCGGCATCCTGATGCGCGCCGCGCCGATCGGTGCGTTCGGCGCGATCGCCTTCACCGTCGGCAAGTACGGTGTCGGCAGCCTCGTCAATCTGGGCGGGCTGGTCGCGACCTTCTACCTGACCTCGGCGTTGTTCGTGCTGGTCGTACTCGGCGCCGTCGCGCGAGCGCACGGCTTCTCGATCCTGCGCCTGATCGCCTATCTGAAGGCAGAGCTGCTGCTGGTGCTGGGCACATCTTCGTCGGAGGCGGCGCTCCCTAACCTCATCGTCAAGCTGGAGGAGGCCGGCTGCGACCGCGGCATCGTCGGGCTCGTCGTGCCGACCGGCTATTCGTTCAACCTCGACGGCACCAACATCTACATGACGTTGGCGGCGCTGTTCATCGCGCAGGCGACGGGCGTCGACCTGACGCTCGGACAGCAACTGCTGCTGCTCGCCGTCGCGATGCTGTCGTCGAAGGGCGCGGCTGGGGTGACCGGCGCGGGCTTCATCACGCTCGCCGCGACGCTGTCGATCGTGCCTACGGTACCAGTTGCGGGCATGGCGCTGATCTTGGGCGTCGATCGCTTCATGAGCGAGTGCCGCAGCCTCACCAACTTCATCGGCAACGCCGTCGCCGCGATCGTCGTCGCACGGTGGGAGGGGAAGCTCGACCGCCAGCGCTTGCACGAGACGCTCAACAACGAGGGGCCGGCAGCGCGCGCCGCCGACCTAGCCCCCGCCACCACAATACAGGGAGAGTGACCATGATCCGTATTCGTCCGCTGCTCGCGGCCGGCACCGCGCTGGCCTCCGTCCTGGCGACCCAGGACGCCGCCGCGCAGGTCGCGCCAACACCACCCGCGGCCACGCCGCCGTCGCAGCCAGCGACCGAAACAGTGCCCGGCCTCGCGCAAGGTACGCCGCAGGCAGATTCCACGGGCGTCACCGCGCCGCAGGAGCCGGAGGCGCCTGCGGAGATTACCGTCGTCGGCACGCAGATCCGAGGTGCCAGCTCTACCGCCGCGCTGCCCGTCACCGTCGTCGATCAGGATCAGATCGCCGCCACCGGTGCGCTGTCCGGCGACGAGCTGTTCCGCGCCATCCCGCAGGCAGGCGACGTCACCTTCAACGAGGCCAACAATGCGCAGACGAGCAACGCCGCGCGGGGCGATGTCAACTCCATCAACCTGCGAAATCTGGGCGTCGGCAACACGCTGGTTCTGCTCAACGGTCGGCGCCTCGTCCAGCATCCGACCAGCCAGGCCGGCGACGGCAACGTGCCCGTGCTCGGCTACAACTCCAACTCGCTGCCGATCGCGGGCCTGCAAAGGTTGGAGATCCTGCGGGACGGCGCCGCGGCGATCTACGGTGCTGACGCAGTTGCAGGCGTCGTCAACACGGTCACCAAGACCGACTTCGACGGCGCCAGCCTCGACTATCGTTTCGGCTTTGCCGAAGGCACCAGCCGTAAGGAGCTTCAGTTCACCGGCACGTACGGGATTAACTTCGCCGAGGCGCGCGGCAATGTGTCGGTGTTCCTCGACTATACGCGGCGCACGGCACAGCGCTCGTCCGACAACGACTATACGGCCACAGACGACCTCCGCTCATTCTTCGCCGACAATCCAGACTTCTCGGCAAGCCTAACACCCGATGGGCGCGCGACCCAGTCGCCATGGGCCAACCTGGCCGTAGTCGGCGGCCCTGGAACGATCCGTCGCGGAACGACCGCACTGACCTCGGCGGCGGGTGCGTTCCACACCCAGTCGTCTGCCAATCCGGGCTGCGCCTTCGTCGTCAACGGAGACGTCTGTTACGGGACCGGCACCCGCGCGACCGGCACGACGTTACGCAACGAGCGTTTCGATACGCGTCCCGGTACGACGACCACGCCCGAGTTCAACCGCTACAACGCCTTCGGCTCTGCGCACTTTGATGTGTCGGACGCCTTCACCCTCTATGGCGAGGTCGGTTACTACCGTGCGGACACGCAGCGCATCCAGCCGCCGACGATCAACCTTAACACCATCGTCATCCCGGCTTCCAACTACTGGAATCCGTTCGGCCCGGTCCGCTTCGCCGACGGTACGCTAAATCCGAACCGCATTCCCGGGTTGACCAACGTGCCCGCGACCGGCTTGCCAGTCCGCCTGTCGACCTATCGCTACGTCGATACCGGCCAGCAGGTCGTCGACGTAGACAACTGGCAGTCGCGCTTCCTGGGCGGCGCCCGCGGCACGATCGGCAATTTCGACTTTGATAGTGCGCTCCTCTACTCGGAGGCCGAGTCGACCGACCGGTCGAACGCGATCAACATGACGCTGCTCCAGCAAAACCTCGCACTGTCAACGCCCGACGCGTACAATCCCTTCTCCGGCGGATGCTCGGCGACGCCGTCGGTCGGCGACTGTTCGCCGGCCAGCCAGGCGACGGTCGATGCCTTCCAGTTCCGCCTTACCCGCCGCAGCAAGACGACGCTGGCGCTGGGCGACTTCAAGCTGTCCAACGCGCGGCTGGTCGCGGTACCGGGGGGCGACGTCGGCGTGGCGCTCGGCATCGAGGGCCGCCGTGAGACGCAGGCCGACATCCGAGACGATAACCTGAACGGCACCAACACCTTCACCGACCTGGTGACCGGGGAGCGTAACTTGTCCAACGTCGCCGCTGTCAGCCCGACGCCGAGCACGCGCGGCCGGCGCACCGTCGTCTCCGCGTTCGGCGAGATCGCGCTGCCCGTCGTGTCGCCGGACATGAACATCCCGCTGGTTCATCGCATCGACATGCAGATCGCCGGCCGATACGAGCATTACAGCGACTTCGGCTCCGTCGCCAAACCGAAGGTGGCCGCCGCCTGGGATCTCATCGAAGGGCTCCGCTTCCGCGCCTCGGCGTCGAAGGGCTTCCGCGCTCCCAACCTCGAGCAGATTAACACCGTTCGCTACTCGCGCCTCGGCTCCAATACCGACTTCATCCGCTGCGAGGCAGACCTGCGCGCCAGGCGCATTGCCAACTTCACCACCTGCGGACGCGCTATCAGCTATCAAATCGCGGTGTCGGGCAACGAGGACCTGAAGCCGGAGGACAGCACCAACTGGACAGTCGGCACGGTGATCCAGCCGGCCTTCATCCCCCGCCAATACGGCCGGTTGACGCTGACTGCCGATTACTGGACGATTCGCCAGGTCGGCATCGTCGGCCAGTTCGGCCCACAGAACGCGCTGGTGCTCGATTATCTGCTCCGCCAGCAGGGCTCGAGCAATCCGAACGTCGTGCGCGCAGCGCCGACCGCGGACGACACGCCGCTGTTCGCCGGCACCAACATTGCGCCGGCCGGGCAGGTCGTGCAGATCAACGATCAGTTTACCAACCTGCTGCCGCAGACCGTGCGCGGCATCGATCTGTCGTTGCTCTACAACGTGCGCACTGACGCTGGTAAGTTCGACCTTGCGGTTAATGCCGCACGCCTGACCAAGTTCAGCCGCGACACGCCGCCGGCGGTTCAGGCGCTGTTCGACGCACGGTCGGCCGGCCAGATCAACGCGGCGACGCCGCTCACCGACGCGCGCAATCTCCTCCAGGACCGCGGCCGACCCAAGTGGCGGGTGACGGGCACCCTTACTTGGTCGCTGGATCAGTGGCAGGTCGGCGGCTTCGCCAACTACATCGGCCCGGTGGAAGACACCGCCTTTCTCAGCACCGACGGCATTCCTTACCCGATCGGCGGCACGACGACCTTCAACCTCTACGGACAGTATCGGGTGCGCGGAGGCTTCATGGACGACACGCGGCTGCGCGTCGGCGTGCGCAACCTGTTTGACAAGGACCCGCCAATCACCGCAGACGGCTATCTTGGGTCGCTCTACGTGCCCTATGCGCGCTACTGGTACCTCACGATTGGGAAGCGTTTCTGATGCTATCCGGCAAAGTCCTGTTCGCTTCGTGCCTGCTGCTTGCTGCGAATGGCGGCGAGGCGCAACGTGCCGCCCCCACACCACCCGCTCCCTCGCGACCGCCCGTGGTCGCGGCGAGGCGTGGCACCCCTACCTCTATCCTGTTCATCGGCAACAGCTTCACCCAGGGCGCGCACTCGGCCGTACGTAACTGGCGAGCCGACAGCGTCGCTGACCTGAACGGCAACGGCTACGGCGGCGTGCCGGCGTTGTTCAAGGCGTTCACCGAACAGGCTGGACTCAGTTATCAAGTCAGCCTTGAGACTCAGGGCGGCAAGTCTCTCGGCTTCCACTACGACGAGCGACGCGCGCGCTTTGACCGCGCCTGGGATGTCGTCGTGCTGCAGGAGTTCAGCACGCTCAGTCGCGAGCGGCCGGGTGATCCGACCGACTACGTCCGCGACGTCGGTCGGATCAGCCGTCTGCTCCAGGCGCGCAATCCCGCGGTAAGGATCGAGCTGATGGCGACCTGGAGCCGGGCGGACGCGACGTACCGCGGCAAGGGCCCATGGGCCGGCAAGCCGATCGCGGCGATGGCCGGCGACCTGCAGAAGGCCGCTCGAACCGCGCGTGCTGCCAATCCAACAGTGCGCGGGATTATCCCCGTGGGCGTGGCGTGGAACCTAGCGTTCGAGCGCGGCGTCGCCGACCCCAACCCCTACGACGGCACGGCCTTCGACCAGCTCGATCTGTGGACCTACGACCAGTATCACGCCAGCGTAGCGGGCTATTACCTGGAGGCGCTCGTCGTCTTCGGGGCGATCACAGGGGTAGATCCGGCGACGCTCGGCCGCGACGAGAAGGCCGCCGATGCGCTTGGACTCTCGCCAGCGGACGCCGTGCGGCTGCAGCAAGTCGCGTCCCAGCAGCTAGGTCAGCATGACTGACCTCGCACAATGCTGGGTTGAGGGTAAAACGCGCCAAGGTGACCCAGATACGGACATTCCTGTCCGACTCCGCGCATCTCGGAACTCGCCGTTCATTCACGTCGTGGCATGCCGCCTGCTACGGGTTTTCGCCTACCCGACCGGCTTTCCGCCGCCGTGGTTTATAAGGCAGGTCGCGACCTCGCTGAGCAGGGTCGGGCGGCGCGGAGTTAGCATGTCGTTGGTTCGACTGCTACTTATCTGGTGCAAGCCAATGAGAAGGGACCTGCCATGTCGCTGATCGTGAACGGAAAGCAGGTGCACGGCCCTGCCGATCCTCGCGTGTCCTTACTCGACCATCTGCGCGAGGACCTGCACCTCACCGGCACGAAGAAGGGCTGCAATCAAGGCGCGTGCGGGGCATGCACGGTGCTGGTGGACGGCGAGCGGATACTGTCCTGCCTTGCGCTCGCGGTGCAGTATGACGGGCGCGCGATCACGACGATCGAGGGGTTGGCCGGCGGCGACGCACTTCACCCGCTCCAGGCCGCGTTTGTCGAGCATGACGGCTTTCAATGCGGTTATTGCACCCCGGGGCAGATCTGCTCGGCGATCGGGATGGCGAGTGAGCTGGAGCGGGGGGTGCCGAGCCACGTCAGCGCCGACCTCGCCGCAGACGCGCAGTGGACGCGCGAGGAAATCCAGGAACGGATGAGTGGCAATCTGTGTCGCTGCGGCGCGCACAACGGCATCGTCGACGCGATCCGGGCCACCTTCGCGACGGAGGCGTCGGCATGACCCCCTTCGACTATGCTCGCCCCATCGACGCCGCCGATGCGCTGCGCCGGGGCGCAATCGCCGGCACCGCCTATCTCGGCGGCGGCACCAACCTGGTGGACCTGATGCGCGAGACGGTCGCCCGGCCGGAGCGGTTGGTCGACGTCAGCGGCCTGCCCGCCGCGATCGAGGAGACAGAGGATGGCGGATTGCTGATCGCCGCCGCGGTCCGCAACACCGCGCTCGCCGAGCACCGCATTGTTCGCGCGCGCTATCCCCTGCTGTCGCGCGCGATCCTGGCCGGCGCGTCGGCGCAAATCCGCAACATGGCGACGGTGGGTGGCAATTTGCTGCAACGCACGCGCTGCACCTATTTCTACGACACCGAAGGATCGCGGTGCAACAAGCGGCAGCCGGGTTCGGGGTGTGACGCACGCGAAGGCTTCAACCGCATCCACGCTGTCCTCGGCGGCTCCGACGCCTGCGTCGCGACCCATCCGTCCGACATGTGCGTCGCGCTCGCCGCGCTCGACGCGACGGTGCACGTCGACGGCCCCGCGGGACCGCGCACGATCCCCTTCGCGGACTTCCATCGCCTGCCCGGCGACCGACCCGATCGCGACACCAACCTCGAACTCGGCGACCTCGTGACGGCGGTAGCCTTGCCGCCGCTGCCGGCGGGGACGCGATCGACCTACCGCAAGGTGCGCGACCGGGCGAGCTACGCCTTCGCGCTGGTATCCGTCGCGACGACGCTCGAGCTGGAGGGCGATCGCATCAAGCAGGTCCGGATCGCGTTCGGCGGGGTCGCGCACAAGCCGTGGCGCGCCATGCGGGCGGAGGCGGCCCTGCTCGATCGCCCCGCCACGCACCAGGCCTTCCTCGATGCAGCGGCGGCGGAGTTCGTCGACGCACGCCCCTTGCGGGACAATGCCTTCAAACCGGCGCTCGCGAGCCGCACGCTGGCAGCGGTTCTGGAAGAACTGGCGATGGGAGACGCGGCATGAGCATCATCGACAGTGCCAAGCAGGCGGCGCAGGGACTGGTGCAGGGCGCCATGACGAAGCTGGTGCCGCTCGCCCCGGATAGCTGGATCCCCGGCGGCGTTCCCGATCCGCTGATCGCGCGCAAGCACGGGTTGATCGGCAAGCCCGTCTCCCGGCTCGACGGCGCGTTGAAGGTGCGCGGCGACGCCGCCTTCGCCGCGGAGCATCGCTTCGCCGACATGACCTATGCCGCACTCGCCTACGCCACGATCGCGCGCGGGCGGATCGCCGCGATCGATACCGCGGCGGCGGAGGCCGCGCCCGGCGTCGTGCTGGTGATGACTCATCTAAACGCTCCGCGGATGGCGACGCCGCCGGTTTTCGGCTCCTCGCCGTCCGCGGTCGGCCCGGCCGACCTGTCGATCCTGCAGGACGATCGCATCCACTGGAACGGACAACCGATCGCCTGCGTCCTGGCCGAGACGCAGGAGCAGGCCGATCACGCCGCTTCGCTGCTGCGCATCACCTATGGGGCGGAGCCCTCCACCACGACGCTGGCGGGCGCGAAGGCGAACGGCATCGAGCCCGGCCTGTTCATGGGGCAGCCGCTGCTGAACGAGATCGGCGATGCGGAGGCGGCCTTCGCGGCAGCGCCGCACAAGGTCGACCGCACCTATCGCACCCCGCGGCACAACCACAATCCGATCGAGCCGCATGCCGCCACCCTCGCCTGGGTCGGCGACGAACTGACGATCCACGACGCCAGCCAGATGGTCACGCAGCAGGCGCAGACGATGGCCGACACCTTCGGCCTGGCGACCGACAAGGTGCGGCTGACCTCGCCCTATGTCGGCGGCGGATTCGGCAGCAAGGGGCTGTGGGACCATCAGGTGATCGGTGCCGCGGCGGCGAAGCTGGCGCGCCGCCCGGTGCGCATCGCCCTCTCGCGCGAGGGCGTCTACCGCGTCGTCGGCGGGCGCACGCTAACCGAACAGCGCGTCGCAATCGGCGCCGATGCGGACGGACGCTTCCAGGCGCTGATCCATACCGGCCTGTCGGTCATGACGCCGCAAAACAGCATGCCCGAGCCGTTCATCCTCGGCACCCAGGCGGCCTATGCCGCGCCCAACATCCTGCTGAAGGTGGAGGTGGCGCGGATGAACATGCTCGCCAACACCTTCATGCGCGCGCCGGGCGAAGCTGTCGGCACCTTCGCGCTCGAATCCGCGATCGACGAGCTGGCGGTGGAGCTCGGCATCGATCCCGTCGAGCTGCGGCTGCGCAACGAGCCCGACAAGGACCCGACGAATGGCCTGCCCTTCTCCTCGCGCCATATCGCGCAGGCGTGGCGCGACGGGGCGGAGCGCTTCGGCTGGCACGCCCGCCCGCCGCGCAGCACGCGGCGCGAGGGCGAATGGCTGGTCGGCGTCGGCTGCGCCACGGGCACCTATCCCTATTACCGGATGCCCGGCGCGGAGGCGCGCATTACCCTGACCCGCGATGGCGACGGGGTGAAGGCGCTGGTCGAGGTCGCGGCGGCGGAGATGGGCATGGGCACGTCCACCACCACCGCGATCGTTGCGGCGGAGCGGCTGGGCCTGCCGCTCGACCGGGTCGAGGTAGGATACGGCGACAGCGCCATTCCCGGCGCGATCATGGCCGGCGGATCGCAGCAGACCGCGGCGATCGGCGCGGCGGTCATCGCCGCACAGACTGCGCTGGTCGGCGACCTCATCAAGCTCGCGGGCAACGATTCCCCGCTCGCCGGCCTGTCGCCGGACGAGGTCGGCTGCGACGACGGCGGGCTAGGCAGCCTCGCCGACCCGACGCGGCGGGAGAGCTATGCCTCGATCCTCGGCCGTTCGCAGAGAGACAGCGTATCGGCGACCAAGGCGGGGTCGCTGCCACTGGAGACGATGCACTGGTCGATGCACTCGCACAGCGCGCTGTTCTGCGAAGTTCGCGTCAACACCGTCACCGGTGAGACGCGCGTCAGCCGGTTCTTGGGCTCATTCGATTGCGGCCGCATCCTCAACCTCAAGACAGCGCGCAGTCAATTTCGCGGCGGCATCATCATGGGTCTCGGCATGGCGCTGATGGAGGA
>NZ_FOXP01000020.1 GCF_900115745.1 Sphingomonas rubra
GACCCAGATACGGACATTCCTGTCCGACTCCGCGCATCTCGGAACTCGCCGTTCATTCACGTCGTGGCATGCCGCCTGCTACGGGTTTTCGCCTACCCGACCGGCTTTCCGCCGCCGTGGTTTATAAGGCAGGTCGCGACCTCGCTGAGCAGGGTCGGGCGGCGCGGAGTTAGCATGTCGTTGGTTCGACTGCTACTTATCTGGTGCAAGCCAATGAGAAGGGACCTGCCATGTCGCTGATCGTGAACGGAAAGCAGGTGCACGGCCCTGCCGATCCTCGCGTGTCCTTACTCGACCATCTGCGCGAGGACCTGCACCTCACCGGCACGAAGAAGGGCTGCAATCAAGGCGCGTGCGGGGCATGCACGGTGCTGGTGGACGGCGAGCGGATACTGTCCTGCCTTGCGCTCGCGGTGCAGTATGACGGGCGCGCGATCACGACGATCGAGGGGTTGGCCGGCGGCGACGCACTTCACCCGCTCCAGGCCGCGTTTGTCGAGCATGACGGCTTTCAATGCGGTTATTGCACCCCGGGGCAGATCTGCTCGGCGATCGGGATGGCGAGTGAGCTGGAGCGGGGGGTGCCGAGCCACGTCAGCGCCGACCTCGCCGCAGACGCGCAGTGGACGCGCGAGGAAATCCAGGAACGGATGAGTGGCAATCTGTGTCGCTGCGGCGCGCACAACGGCATCGTCGACGCGATCCGGGCCACCTTCGCGACGGAGGCGTCGGCATGACCCCCTTCGACTATGCTCGCCCCATCGACGCCGCCGATGCGCTGCGCCGGGGCGCAATCGCCGGCACCGCCTATCTCGGCGGCGGCACCAACCTGGTGGACCTGATGCGCGAGACGGTCGCCCGGCCGGAGCGGTTGGTCGACGTCAGCGGCCTGCCCGCCGCGATCGAGGAGACAGAGGATGGCGGATTGCTGATCGCCGCCGCGGTCCGCAACACCGCGCTCGCCGAGCACCGCATTGTTCGCGCGCGCTATCCCCTGCTGTCGCGCGCGATCCTGGCCGGCGCGTCGGCGCAAATCCGCAACATGGCGACGGTGGGTGGCAATTTGCTGCAACGCACGCGCTGCACCTATTTCTACGACACCGAAGGATCGCGGTGCAACAAGCGGCAGCCGGGTTCGGGGTGTGACGCACGCGAAGGCTTCAACCGCATCCACGCTGTCCTCGGCGGCTCCGACGCCTGCGTCGCGACCCATCCGTCCGACATGTGCGTCGCGCTCGCCGCGCTCGACGCGACGGTGCACGTCGACGGCCCCGCGGGACCGCGCACGATCCCCTTCGCGGACTTCCATCGCCTGCCCGGCGACCGACCCGATCGCGACACCAACCTCGAACTCGGCGACCTCGTGACGGCGGTAGCCTTGCCGCCGCTGCCGGCGGGGACGCGATCGACCTACCGCAAGGTGCGCGACCGGGCGAGCTACGCCTTCGCGCTGGTATCCGTCGCGACGACGCTCGAGCTGGAGGGCGATCGCATCAAGCAGGTCCGGATCGCGTTCGGCGGGGTCGCGCACAAGCCGTGGCGCGCCATGCGGGCGGAGGCGGCCCTGCTCGATCGCCCCGCCACGCACCAGGCCTTCCTCGATGCAGCGGCGGCGGAGTTCGTCGACGCACGCCCCTTGCGGGACAATGCCTTCAAACCGGCGCTCGCGAGCCGCACGCTGGCAGCGGTTCTGGAAGAACTGGCGATGGGAGACGCGGCATGAGCATCATCGACAGTGCCAAGCAGGCGGCGCAGGGACTGGTGCAGGGCGCCATGACGAAGCTGGTGCCGCTCGCCCCGGATAGCTGGATCCCCGGCGGCGTTCCCGATCCGCTGATCGCGCGCAAGCACGGGTTGATCGGCAAGCCCGTCTCCCGGCTCGACGGCGCGTTGAAGGTGCGCGGCGACGCCGCCTTCGCCGCGGAGCATCGCTTCGCCGACATGACCTATGCCGCACTCGCCTACGCCACGATCGCGCGCGGGCGGATCGCCGCGATCGATACCGCGGCGGCGGAGGCCGCGCCCGGCGTCGTGCTGGTGATGACTCATCTAAACGCTCCGCGGATGGCGACGCCGCCGGTTTTCGGCTCCTCGCCGTCCGCGGTCGGCCCGGCCGACCTGTCGATCCTGCAGGACGATCGCATCCACTGGAACGGACAACCGATCGCCTGCGTCCTGGCCGAGACGCAGGAGCAGGCCGATCACGCCGCTTCGCTGCTGCGCATCACCTATGGGGCGGAGCCCTCCACCACGACGCTGGCGGGCGCGAAGGCGAACGGCATCGAGCCCGGCCTGTTCATGGGGCAGCCGCTGCTGAACGAGATCGGCGATGCGGAGGCGGCCTTCGCGGCAGCGCCGCACAAGGTCGACCGCACCTATCGCACCCCGCGGCACAACCACAATCCGATCGAGCCGCATGCCGCCACCCTCGCCTGGGTCGGCGACGAACTGACGATCCACGACGCCAGCCAGATGGTCACGCAGCAGGCGCAGACGATGGCCGACACCTTCGGCCTGGCGACCGACAAGGTGCGGCTGACCTCGCCCTATGTCGGCGGCGGATTCGGCAGCAAGGGGCTGTGGGACCATCAGGTGATCGGTGCCGCGGCGGCGAAGCTGGCGCGCCGCCCGGTGCGCATCGCCCTCTCGCGCGAGGGCGTCTACCGCGTCGTCGGCGGGCGCACGCTAACCGAACAGCGCGTCGCAATCGGCGCCGATGCGGACGGACGCTTCCAGGCGCTGATCCATACCGGCCTGTCGGTCATGACGCCGCAAAACAGCATGCCCGAGCCGTTCATCCTCGGCACCCAGGCGGCCTATGCCGCGCCCAACATCCTGCTGAAGGTGGAGGTGGCGCGGATGAACATGCTCGCCAACACCTTCATGCGCGCGCCGGGCGAAGCTGTCGGCACCTTCGCGCTCGAATCCGCGATCGACGAGCTGGCGGTGGAGCTCGGCATCGATCCCGTCGAGCTGCGGCTGCGCAACGAGCCCGACAAGGACCCGACGAATGGCCTGCCCTTCTCCTCGCGCCATATCGCGCAGGCGTGGCGCGACGGGGCGGAGCGCTTCGGCTGGCACGCCCGCCCGCCGCGCAGCACGCGGCGCGAGGGCGAATGGCTGGTCGGCGTCGGCTGCGCCACGGGCACCTATCCCTATTACCGGATGCCCGGCGCGGAGGCGCGCATTACCCTGACCCGCGATGGCGACGGGGTGAAGGCGCTGGTCGAGGTCGCGGCGGCGGAGATGGGCATGGGCACGTCCACCACCACCGCGATCGTTGCGGCGGAGCGGCTGGGCCTGCCGCTCGACCGGGTCGAGGTAGGATACGGCGACAGCGCCATTCCCGGCGCGATCATGGCCGGCGGATCGCAGCAGACCGCGGCGATCGGCGCGGCGGTCATCGCCGCACAGACTGCGCTGGTCGGCGACCTCATCAAGCTCGCGGGCAACGATTCCCCGCTCGCCGGCCTGTCGCCGGACGAGGTCGGCTGCGACGACGGCGGGCTAGGCAGCCTCGCCGACCCGACGCGGCGGGAGAGCTATGCCTCGATCCTCGGCCGTTCGCAGAGAGACAGCGTATCGGCGACCAAGGCGGGGTCGCTGCCACTGGAGACGATGCACTGGTCGATGCACTCGCACAGCGCGCTGTTCTGCGAAGTTCGCGTCAACACCGTCACCGGTGAGACGCGCGTCAGCCGGTTCTTGGGCTCATTCGATTGCGGCCGCATCCTCAACCTCAAGACAGCGCGCAGTCAATTTCGCGGCGGCATCATCATGGGTCTCGGCATGGCGCTGATGGAGGAGACGCAGTTCGACGAGCGCAACGGCCGGATCATGAACCCCAGCCTCGCCGAATATCACATCCCCGTGCACCTCGACGTGCCCGAGATCGACGTGATCTGGACCGATATTCCCGATCCCCACGCCCCGATGGGAGCGCACGGCATTGGCGAGATCGGCATCACCGGCGTCGCCGCCGCAGTCGCCAACGCGATCTATGACGCCACCGGCACTCGTGTTCGTGATCTACCAATTACCCTCGACAAGGTAATTTGAGTGGCGGAGGGAGGCGCTGGCTTCACGTGATCGCTAGTGCCAGTCAGTTGGTTCTGCCAAAGCGCGACCTGTCCGCTTACAGGCAAGATGACCCAGGTTTGGTCGTTCATCGATTGTGAGACGGTACCCGAAACCGGCCGCTCGTTCAGTGTCACCGAGGACCGATCAACCACATTTCGGAACCGCCAGTTTACCGCGCCTGCGTATACTCGTTTGGCAGTTCGGCCCGATGGAGATGATCAATGGGTCACTCGTCGATGGATCCCGCCTTCCACGAACTTCGACCTTGGAACGAAGGCCGGCTGATCGGTGCGAAGCGCGCGCTGAAACAGCAACAGGTCTGGGCCATTCGCTTTTGGCTCGACCAACATAGACGACTGCGCGACCGGGCGCTGTTCGACTTCGCCATCGACAGTAAGCTGCGCGGCTGCGACGTGGTCAGGGTGCGGATCGGAGATGTAGTTTCTGGCGGCCGCGTCCGTGACCGCGCTGTAGTGGTTCAGCAGAAGACCAGACGGCCGGTCCAGTTCGAGCTGATGGACACGGCACGAAAGACGATGCGGGCATGGCTGGAGCGTCGCGGCGGGACACTGAACGACTTCGTCTTTCCGAGCCGGAACGACTACATGGCCCACATGAGCACCCGGCAATATGCCCGCCTCGTGCACGAGTGGGTGGTCGGCATCGGCCTTCCGGCTCAAGATTATGGGACGCATTCGCTTCGGCGCACGAAAGCATCGATCATCTACAAGGCAACTGGCAACCTCCGCGCCGTTCAAATTCTTCTCGGCCATGCCAAGATCGACAGCACAGTGCGCTACTTAGGCGTTGACGTGGAGGACGCGTTGGAACTGGCCGAACGCACTGAGGTCTGAGCGGACCCACAAACGGACATTCTCGCCTGTTTGCCCTTCCTCCGTTCCCGCCATTTGTTCATCGGCGCAGGCCGCAGGATCAGCTACGCGCGGCGTGAACTCGGGCGAGGTGCGAGGCGGTCGAGGGCATCAGCGTTGTCGCGACCCCAGCCGTAGAGCAGCTCGACCGGCTCGACGAAGCGCTGGCCAAGCTCGGTCAAGCGGTATTCGACGATCGGCGGAATGGTGCTCTGAACATGCCGGCTCAGCAGTCCGCTGGCCTCCATGTCCCGTACGGTCTGGGTCAGCATCTTCTTCGAAATGCCCGGCAGACTGCGCTGGAGCACGCCGGTGCGCGCAACACCGTCATGACGTGCATGGAGGGTGTGCAGCACCATGCTGGTCCACTTGGTCGCGAACAGCTCCAGAACGCGGCGCGGCGCGCAGTCCTCCCGCCATTCTTCGTCCGGTGTTCCGGGCTGCATGTGGTTACCTCTTGGTGCCTGGGGGCCTGAATGGTGCCGTCTAGAAGCGCTGCATGCCCGTGCCTAGCTCTGGCGAAGACAAGGAGGCCTTCATGGCGAAGACGGCATTGGTGGTGGGCGCGAGCGGGATCGTCGGCAGCGCGACGGCGGCGCTCCTGGTGGAACAGGGCTGGACGGTGCACGGCCTCGCCCGGCGGCCAACCACGCAGGCGGGTGTGCAGCCGGTCGCGGCCGACCTGCAGGATGCGGCAGCGACCGCGACCGCACTGCGTGATCTGGATCCGGACGCGGTGTTCATCACCACCTGGCTGCGACAGGACAGCGAGGCAGAGAATATCCGCGTCAACTCGACGATGGTGCGTAATCTGCTCGACGGCCTTCCCACGCCCACCAGGCCGCGACACGTCGCGCTGGTCACCGGCCTGAAGCATTACCTCGGGCCGTTTGAGGCGTACGGCAAGGGCACGCTGCCGCAGACGCCGTTCCGCGAAGAACAGGGGCGGCTCGATGTTGAGAACTTCTACTACGCGCAGGAGGACGAGGTGTTCGCCGCCGCGGCGCGAGATGGCTTCACTTGGAGCGTGCACCGCCCGCATACCGTGATCGGCCTTGCCGTCGGCAATGCGATGAACATGGGCACGACGTTAGCCGCATACGCGACACTCTGCCGCGAGACAGGGCGGCCCTTCATCTTTCCCGGCTCGGCGACCCAATGGTCGGGGCTCACCGACATGACTGACGCTGGCCAGTTGGCGCAGCACCTGCTGTGGGCGGCGGAGACCGAGACCGCGCACGATGAGGCGTTCAACGTCGTCAATGGCGACGTCTTCCGCTGGCAGTGGATGTGGAATCGCATCGCCGAATGGTTTGGGGTACGGGCGGCGCCGTTCGACGGCACCGTCCGGCCGCTCGAGCATGAGATGGCGGACGACGCCAGGCTGTGGCGCGACATTGCGATGCGTGAGGGATTGGCGGAGCCCGACCTCAACCGCCTCGCCTCACCCTGGCACACCGACGCCGACCTTGGCCGGCCCATCGAAGTGGTCACGGACATGAGCAAGAGCCGGCGGCTCGGCTTCACCGGATATCAGCCGACTGACGATGCGTTCTTCGCGCTGTTCCAGCGGCTGCGTGCCAACCGTCTGATCCCGTGAGGCCTGCGATGACCGACTTTGACCGCACCGACAATCTTCACCGTCCGCCGCTGGGCAAGACACAGCCACCCACGGGCAAGCCGCTGATCGTGACTCCCACATTCGTCAGCCGGGTGGATGACACGCCACGTTCCGAGCGGCCGCAGGACAGCGGCTCGGCAAAGAGCCGGCACGGGCACGAGGTACACCTCCCAAACTGGCGCGCTGGCGCGCTGGCACTGGAGGGCGACCCCAACATCGCTTTGGAGCACTGGGACGAGTATTGGCGCAAGGTCCACGGCCCCAAGTTCGCTTGGGACGAGCCCGGCAGCTCGTCCGCCAAGGTGCTGCGCTATGACCAAGTGCACCGCATCGCCTCCGGCCCTTCCTCCGGCTTCCCGCCGCCCTATCGCGCGATGGTGGACGAGAGCGGCCGGCTCCCCTCCGATCCGTGGAAGCGGGTGCCCGAGTTCCGGCGCCCGCGCTGGGACGGCCTCGCCTACATCGCCTATGCCGATCAGGACGACATTGAGGCGACGCTAGGGCAGGACAAGTTCGCCAAGCGCATAATCGCCGACGAACAGACCGCGTTTCGGATGGTGACGCGCGAGATCACCCGCGAGCATATCCTCATCCCCAGCGAGCGGCATCGCGATCCGATCAGCCTGGTAAAAATTCATATGCGCCGGCCGGAACTGTCACGTGAGGCGTTCCAGGCTCGCTTACTGGACGACCATGCGGATGTTGTCCTGGCGCAAGGTGCGACCGGCGAGTTGGTCCGTCGCTACGCCCAGCTCCACAACATCGGGTCGACGCAGGCCGATCCGGAAGGCTCCAAGATCGACGCGATCTCGATCCTGTCATTCGCCTGCATGAACGACGTCGAGGATTACCTCGTCCACGCCGATCATGCCGCGATCGAGACCTCCGAACAGGCGTTGGCCGGCAAAGGCTCAGAATGGTGGACGGCGCTGAATTACAGCGTCATCAACCGATTGGCGCCCGAGATCGCGACGACGCGCTCCTAAGCCGACCCTCCATCGGCGCCGGCCCGGGATCAAGTCGACCCAGAAGCGGTCGTTCAGCCGCGCTAAACGCGTTTTCGAAAGCAGACGTCCGTTCAGCCGTTCCGGTTGCATAATTCGAGGCGCCGGGTGTCGGCCAACTTAAACGGTCGCCTCGCCGGTCAGGTACGGATCGACCGGCACCTCCGCGGGAACCGACAGCTGCGGCGCTGGCCGCGACGCCGCTGCTGCGAGCCACGCCTCGCCACCTGCCCTGTTCCGCGTAGAGCCATCGCCGCGCGTCGCCACTCGGCCATAGATTGCCCGTTCGCGCTCAGACGGCGATCCGGCGAACATCGCGGCGATGTTGCCGTAGGTGCTTGGATCACGGCCATCGAGGCTGAGGCGGTCGTTGAGGTAGCAGGCGGTCGCCCACGCTGCCTCCGGGGTCGGCGTCCATGCGATGATCCGCTTGCACCAGTACATCCGCAGGTTGTTGTGCATCCAGCCGTCCACCAGGAATTGCCGCTGGCCCGCGTTCCACGTCTCGTCGCGCGTCTCGCCCGCCAGCATGGCGGCGAGCGTCTCCTGCTCAGGCCGAGCATCGCTGGCATGATCGGCAAGCGTCTGGCGAGCCCAGCTGGCGATCCGGTCGTACTGCTCCGGCGCCTGCAGTTGCGTCGCCTGGTAGTGGAACCACTCGCGAAAGCCGAGCAGTTCGTCGGCGAGCTTGCGCTTATGCTGTCCGCCCGCGGTTGCGCTGTTCACCGCCGCCATGATCTCGCGGGGGCCAAGCACGCCGAAGTGCAGGTAGGGCGAGAGGCCGCTCGCGCCCTCGCTCCGCGTGGCATCGTTGCGGGCGGAGGCGTAGCCGGGCAGCACGTCGGCGACCAGGCGCGCGAGCCGCTCCTCAGCCGCGGCGCGTCCGGGCGGGTGCATCGTGCTGACGGGAAGCGAGTGGTCGATGGCGAGGTCGGCGACTAGTGCGTCGAGGTCGAGCTCCTCGAGCCGGTCGGGCGCGAACGGCAGCTCGCCGGCATACGGCGTCACGTCGGGCCTCTCGTCCTTCCACTGCGACCAGGCGGTACGCTCGGGCTCGTGCCGCCGGAGGAAGCCGGAGCGACCCCGCACGCCGTCGCCGATCAGCGCTGGCGGCACCAGGCAGGCAGCGTTTACCGCGAAGACGGGCACCTGCGCTCGTTCGGCGACGCGCTGCGCCTGCCAGCGCGCGACGAAGGTCGGCTGATCCTCCAGCACCACCGCTGCAGCGTCGGCGGCGAGGCGGTGGACGAGCCCCTTCTCCCGACGCTCGGCATGGTCGACGTGCTGCACGCACGCGAGTCCGCGCTCGCGGCAGCTGATGCCAAGGTCGACGCTCGCGCCAAGAATGAAGCGGTGCAGCCGGTCGGAGGCGTAAGGGTAGTCCTCTCGGATGCCGTGGTAGACCAGCACGGGCAGGTTCAGCGCATTGCCGAGGTGGACGGCTGCGTCGATCACCGCGTTGTCGCGGGCGCGCAACGCCTGCTGAAGCCAGCAAAGCACGTAGCGACCGCCTTGCGCCACAGGGTGATCGGCGAGCAGCCGCACGCGTGGCGCCTCCTTCCAGTCGGTGATGAGGACATCGGCGGCCACTGAGCGTTCTCCTTGCTCCAGCGACAACGCGGCGGCGAGCGGAAGTCGCCCCTTCGCAGCAGTCAGGCAGGAGTTTCGATCAAGATGTTCATCGCTATGAACCGTTTCCAGGTCATACCCGGTGAGGAAGCCGCGTTCGAGGACGTGTGGCTGTCGCGCGACTCGCATCTTGCCGATGTGCCGGGCTTCGTCGAGTTTCACATGCTGCGTGGACCGACAGCCGACGACCACGTCCTCTACTCATCGCACACGGTCTGGCGCACCCGCGAGGACTTCGAGGCATGGACGCGGTCGGACGCGTTCCGCGCCGCACACCGTGGCGCCGGCAATCACCGGCCGCTCTATCTCGGGCCACCCCGCTTCGAAGGGTTCGACGTCATCCGGACGGTCAAGCCGGCGTGAGGCGCGCCACGCGCCATCATCGGAGCGTCAGGAAGTGAGGGTCTTCATCACTGGCTCGTCGCAAGGACTCGGTCTGCTCGCCGGACGGATGCTCGCCGAGCAAGGGCACGAGATCGTGCTGCACGCGCGCGACGAGACGCGTGCAGCCGAGACGCGGCGAGCGCTGCCGAACGCCGCTGATGTCCTGATCGCCGACGTATCCACGCTCGCCGCGATGAGGTCGCTCGCCGAGCAGGCGAACGCGTCGGGCCGCTTCGACGCGGTGATCCACAACGTCGCGATCGGCTACCGCGAGAAGCGGCGAGTGCAGACGGCCGACGGACTTTCGCAGCTCTGGGCGGTGAACGTGCTCGCCCCCTACGTGCTGACCGCGCTCATGCGCCGGCCGAGCCGGCTCGTGTATCTCAGCTCGGAACTACACCGCCGTGTCGACGGCAACTTAGACGACTTACAATGGCGGGATCGCTTCTGGAACGGCAACCGTGCCTATTCGGAAACCAAGTTCCAGGACGCGCTGCTTGCCCTCGCCGTGTCGAGAGCCTGGCCAGAAGTGCTGTCGAACGCCGTCGAGCCTGGCTGGGTGCCGACTCGCATGGGCGGACAGCGCGCGAGCGGCGATCTTCAGGCAGGCGCGGCGACGCAGGCGTGGCTCGCCACGAGTAACGATAGTGGAGCCACGGCCAGCGGCGGCTACTTCTTCCATCAGCGCACCGCTCGCCTTCACCCGGCGGCAAGCCGGACGGATCTGCAGGATCAACTACTGGCAGAGTGCACCAGGGTCAGCGGCATTGAACTACCCCGCGCGATCCCCGCTGACGGCTTTTAGGCCGTTCTTGACCGCGACGTTCCACAACCGCTCATCGCCGCCCTATCGCAGATCGCTGACGCTCGGACGATGTTCGCGTCTCTTCAGAGATCAACCTTCACGTCCTCGATATGGTACGGCTTGCCGGTCAGATGCGCCTTCACGAAGGACAGCACCGATACGACGCCTGCACCGGGGCTGTCCCAGTACTCCGCGCCATCCGCATGAACCTTGACCAGGACAATCTCGGGATCCCCGGGCCCGTCCGGGAACCAGGCTGAGATGCCGGCATTCCACAGCTCCTTCGCCTTGGCGACATCGTCCACGATCTCGGCGGGTTGAACCGCGCCGGGTTTGTCGGAGGTCCCAACTCCTGAGAGGAAGGGGCTATGACGAGCAAGACGACGAATAAGTTTTCGCCTGAGGTGCGCGCCCGGGCGGTACGGATGGTGCTGGATCACGAGAAGGATCACCCCTCCCGCTGGGCAGCGGTCGTGTCGATCGCGGCGAAGATCGGGTGTGCGGGCCAGACGCTGCACGAGTGGGTGAAGAAGGCTGAGGTCGACAGCGGCACGCGTGCCGGGGTGCCGAGCGATGTCGCCGATCGGATGAAGGCGCTGGAGCGGGAGAACCGCGAGTTGCGCCAGGCCAACGAGATCCTGCGC
>NZ_FOXP01000012.1:0-60000 GCF_900115745.1 Sphingomonas rubra
GCCGACGCCTTGCGCAGGATCTCGTTGGCCTGGCGCAACTCGCGGTTCTCCCGCTCCAGCGCCTTCATCCGATCGGCGACATCGCTCGGCACCCCGGCACGCGTGCCGCTGTCGACCTCAGCCTTCTTCACCCACTCGTGCAGCGTCTGGCCCGCACACCCGATCTTCGCCGCGATCGACACGACCGCTGCCCAGCGGGAGGGGTGATCCTTCTCGTGATCCAGCACCATCCGTACCGCCCGGGCGCGCACCTCAGGCGAAAACTTATTCGTCGTCTTGCTCGTCATAGCCCCTTCCTCTCAGGAGTTGGGACCTCCGACAAACCCGGCGCGGTTCACTGCGCCACAGCGTGTTGAGACAATCCGCCTTGGTGGTCGGGCCATCGCGCGGGCCGATCACCAGCCGGACACGCGGGTCGCCGTCGGCGACGGCGCGGGCGGCGGCGATACAATCGGGGTCGTTGGGATACAGACCGACATAGATGCGGTAATCGGCATGGTCGAAGCGAGCGAGCGCCGCGCGCAGCATGCCGCCGATCACCGCCGCCTCGTCCCAGGCGGGTACGAACACCGCCACCGTGCCCCTGTTGGTCCAGTTCGGCAGGTTCGCGACGCTCCAGCGCCCCATGCCGCGCCGATGGACGTGTCGCATCAGGAACAGCAGGTCGATGCCGAGATCGTCCAGCCCGCCGATCAGCAGTCCCACCGCGGCGAACAACATCGCCTCGAACGCGAGCACATCCACGATTGCCAGCATGCCCCTCCCCTTTCGCGTCCGAAATGAAGGGTTTCACATTAAAAATTCTCGTCGAAACCGGGTGGAATTAGGTCCACTTTGGCAGCGAACCCAATGGGACGGTCATGCGTTTGACCGCCGATCCCTTTCCCCTTTCGGGATCGGAGCCGACCCAAGCACGGCCCGGCCGCGCCGATGCGTAGCACGCGGCGCGGCCAAATCCGTCGATGCGACGCCGCCGCGTCTCGCCGGGTTGGTATTCAACGCTACGCCTCATCATCCACCCCGGCGAAGGCCGGGGGCCAGCGGGGAGACGCGAACGGTCGGTCGTTGCGCCTCTTTCACAACCTTCCCGACTGGACCCCGGCCTTCGCCGGGGTGAAAAAATGCTGAACGTCGATCCGTCCTAATCCGCCGCACGACCGGTCAAGGGCCGGTGCGGCCGCCCGCGCCGCCCGCCGGCCCGCCGGCCGCGCCGACCGTGCCGATATTGCCGAACAGATCTTCGAAGAAACCGCGCTGGCGACCCAGCGTCGGTGTCGTCTTGCCATATGGTGAGACCCGCGCGACCTGGTCGACGCCCGATCGCCTGACCGCCGTCACCGTGCCGGCCGGGTCGAAGCTGATCTGCAACGTGATCTGCTCGCGCACGCGCGGGGTCTGGAAGCCGTAGTTGCGGTTGTCGCGCGCGACGTAATACCAGTCGCCGCCGCCCGCGCCGAACTGGCTGGCGAGGGTGGGCGTGCCCAGCACCTGCTGCACCGACTGGCGCGTGTCGACACCCGGCTGGACGGAATTCACCAGATCCGCGTCGACGATATAGCCCTGGTGCGAGCGGAGCGGCGCGCAGCCCGCGGCGCCGATACCCGCGATCAGCGCGAGGCAGAGGGCAGCATGACGCATGATACGGTGAACTCCTCGCGGAAACGCTGGTCGACCGGTCACACCGGGGCGGCCCGCCCGCGATTGCATCGGCCGCCATTCGGCTCGATATGCGAGGGCGCGGCGGCGCACAAGCCGCCCACCTATCACAAGTGGCGGGAAGCGACGGATTGGGCTGGATCGACAGGCTGTTGGGGCGCGACACGCGCGACGAGGCGCTGCCTCTCTACAACGCGGTGGTCGCGCGCGCGCGCCAGCCGCACTGGTACGTCGAGGGGGCGGTGCCCGACACGCTCGACGGCCGCTTCGACACCATCGCCGCGGTGCTGTCGATGGTGATGCTGCGCCTCGAGACGGAGCCCGCGGGCGCGCAGCCGGCGGTGCACCTGGCGGAGCGGTTCGTCGACGACATGGACCCGCAGCTGCGCCAGATCGGCATCGGCGACATCGTCGTCGGCAAGCAGATGGGGCGGATGATGGCCGCGCTGGGCGGGCGGCTGGGCGCCTATCGCGACGGCCTGGCGACGGGCCGGCTGGAGGAAGCGCTGGTCCGCAACCTGTACCGCGGCACCGCCCCCGCCCCCGCCGCGCTGGCCCACGTCGCCGCGCAACTGCGCGCCGTTCACGCCGCCGCGACCGCGACCCCCGTCGCGCAACTGGAACAGGGAGTGCTGCGATGACCCCCGAATGGAGCCGGCGCGAGCGGCTGGACGCGATCGGCGTCGACGAGCGGCACGTCGCGATCGAGGCGGACGCGGACGAACGCGCCGCCCTGGCCGCGCGCTTCGGCCTGTCCGCCATCGAGCACCTCGCCGCGCGCTTCGCGATCCGGCGCGACGGGGCGGGGATCACCGCCACCGGCCGTGTCGAGGCGCGGGTGGTGCAGCCCTGCGTCGCCACCGCCGAACCGGTCGAGACGGCGTTCGACGAACCCGTATCGCTGCGCTTCGTCGAGCCGCAGACGGGCGGCGATCCGGACGAGGAGATCGAGCTGGGCGGCGACGCGCTCGACACGATCGAGATCGAGGGCGGCGCGATCGACCTGGGCGAGGCCGCGGCGGAGACGATGGCGCTGGCGATCGACCCCTTTCCCCGCTCGCACGGCGCCGCCGCGACGTTGAAGGCGGCAGGCGTGGTCTCCGACGAGGAGGTGCGTCCCGCCGGCGCACTTGCCGGCCTCGGCGCGCTGCTGAAAAGTCATAACACGGATCAGTAATCAGGCCGCCCGCGGTTCGGCACAAGGTAATTGCGACCCGCTCTCATTTGATCGGTGCTTTGTAATGCAAACGAACATTTGCCGGTCCATGTCGTCGTCTTGCTGCGCGCAGAGATGCAAGAATCGCGAATGATCATTTTACCCAGCACATCCGGTACGATCGGCTCGACCGTTGACGATCACGTGGACATCACGGCATCGATACAGCTGACAACGAAGATCGTTACTGGTTCGATCGTCGCACTGAAGAGCTCTTTCCTCGAACTGTCCCAGTTTATGTCCATTTTGGCTGTTGACGGGAGAGTAATGACGGGTAGGAAAGGCTCAGAAGGAGAATAAGCGTGAGCGATACCGATACCGACACCAACGCAGTCGAACTGGCGACCGAGCTGACAATTGCGTGGTTGGGCAATCCCAATACCCGTATCTCGGCCGAAGAAGTTCCGGCGTTCCTCGGCAAGATGCACGAGACGGTGTCGGCGCTGCTCGGCAGCGGTGAACAGCCCGCCGCGTCGCAGCCGACCGAAGAATACACGCCCGCCGTCAGCGCGCGCAAATCGCTGGCGTCGAAGGACCACATCATCTCGATGATCGACGGCAAGCCCTACAAGACGCTGCGCCGCCATCTCGCCACCAACGGCATGACGCCCGCCGAATATCGCGAGCGTTACGGCCTGAAGCCCGATTATCCCATGGTCGCCGAGAATTACTCGGAGAGCCGCCGCGCGATGGCCAAGAAGATCGGCCTCGGCCGCAAGCCCGGCGCTGGCGGTGGCAAGCACAGCCGCAAGGTGGCGGAGCCGACGGCGGAGTAATCGTCGGCACGACGGCGGATGGGAAGAGTGACCTTCCACCCGGAACAGCGCCCGCGCGGGTCACCGCGCGGGCGTTCTCGTATGGACGGCCGATGCGACGGTGATCGCCGTAGCAAGATGACGTGATGTCGATCCATTCGCCCCGAGCAACGTCGAATGGCCGGGCACGAACGGTTTCGAGGGAGCCCCGCCCACTCAGCTCCCGAACGCGCCGCGACGGTACAACAGCGTGATCGCCACGCGCCGATTGCGGGGGTCCATCGGCGCGTCGCCGATCATCGGCTCGCGGTCGGCGACGCCCTCGATCCGCTCGAACCGGCCTTCGGGAATGCCGCCCAGCGCCAGGCGGCGGCGGGTCGCCTCGGCGCGGCCGGTGCCGAGCGTCCAGTTGTTCATCGCGCGCGGGTCGCCGTACGGCACGCTGTCGGTGTGGCCGCGGATCATGATCGGGTTGGGGGTGGCGCGGATCGACGCGGCGATCAGGCCGATCAGCTCCGCCGCGCGCGGATCGAGCGCGGTCGTGCCCATCGCGAACATCGAGTAATCGGCGCTGTCGACCAGGTCGATGCGCATGCCGTCCTCCGTGCGCACGAAGCGGACGTGGCTGGCAAGCTTGGCCAGCTGGGCGGAGCCCGCGATCTGCGCCATCACCTGCCGGCGCATCGCCTCGAACGACTTGGCATCCTCCGCGCGGCTGGCGGGGGTGGAACGCACCGAGCCCTTCTTGCCGAAACCGCTCTGCGGCCCCTGCGTCTCGCGGGAGGCGCTGACGCCCATCGAGGCTAGGCGCGCCGCCGCCGCCTGCGGCCCGGTCTTGTTGTTGGACATGATCGACTCGCCGCCCATCGGCCCCGACCCGCCGATCCCCTTGGAATGCGAATCGATCAGGGTCGGCGCGAAGTAATCGGCGATGCCCTTGCGCTTGTTCTCGTCGGTCGCGCCGAGCAGCCACAGCAGCAGGAAGAACGCCATCATCGCGGTGACGAAGTCGGCATAGGCCACCTTCCACGCGCCGCCGTGATGGCCGCCGTGCCCCTCGATATAGACCTTCTTGACGATCACCTTGGGCGGGACGTTGGCCCCGTGCGGCGCGGCCTTGGCCATTTACCGTGCTCCTTCGGAGCGGCGGCACCGATCGAACATCACTTGCCCCTCAGCCCGTCGAACACTTCGGCGAAGCCAGGCTGGTTCTTGTGGGCGATGCCGGCGCGCGCCGCCTCGATGACGAGCGGCTGCGGATGGCCGTGGAGCGAGGCGATGATGATCTGCTTCACCACGTCGTAGATCGCGCCGTCGGCGTCGATCACCTGCTTCAGCCGGCCGGCGAGCGGCGAGACGATGCCGTAGGCGAGCAGCACGCCCATGAAGGTGCCGACCAGCGCCGAGCCGATCATGCCGCCCAGGATCGCGGGCGGCTTGTCGATCGAGCCCATCGTCTTGACGATGCCGAGCACCGCCGCGACGATGCCGAGCGCGGGCAGCGAATCGGCGAGCGAGTTCAGTGTGGTGTGCGGCCCCTCCACCTCGTGGTGGTGCGACTTGATCGAGTGATCCATCACCTCCTCGACCGCGTGCACGTCCAGCGTGCCCGACGACACGACGACGAGGCGCAGCGTGTCGGCGATCAGCGCGATCAGCGTGTGGTCCTTCAGCAGCTTGGGATATTCGGCGAACACGGCGGAGGATTGCGGGTCCTCGACGTGCGGCTCCAGCGCGATCGGGCCTTCCATGCGCAGCATCTTCATCAGCTTGGAGACGAGGAAGATCGTGTCGAGATAATCCTGCTTCTTGTACTTCGGCCCCTTGAACACCTTGGCCAGGCCGCCGCCCATCGCCTTCAGCTCCTTGCCCGAATTGCCGATGATGAGCGCGCCCGCGGCGGCGCCGCCGATGATGAGCATCTCGTGCGGAATGGCGTGCATGACGGGGCCGAGCGCGCCGCCGGTGACGGCGAAACCGCCGAACACCATGACGAACAGGACGACGAGGCCGATGGCAGGAAACATGAAACTATCCCGGTCGCGCCGGCACGGGTGCCGGACTGCTATGCTGCGTGGTTAACCGGATTTCCTCGCCAACTGGTTACCGGCGGAGGAAGATTGTTGGGCTGGCGGCCCGCCCCCTCGCTTCGTCACCCCGAGCTCGTCCCGGGGTCCAGGGTCAAGCAGCGTCGGCGCTCGTTGCCCTGGATGCCGGGACGAGGCTCTCCTGAGCTTCGCCGAAGGGCCCGGCTTGACGGTGGTGAGCGGCGCCCGGCGTCAGCGCAGGTAGGAGAAGAGCGACAGCGCCTGGAGCTTGCTGAAGCTCGCCTGCGTCGCCGACAGGATCGTCATCGTCTTCTGCATCTCCACCACCGCGGCGGCGATGTCCTTCTCGTCCATTCCCTCGATGCCGATGCGGTCGGCCTCGCGCTCGACGCCCGTGTCGGCGAGGCGGGTCTGCTCCATCTCGACGCGCGCGGCACGCGCGCCGAGCGAAGCCTGGACGGTCGAGACCTGCGTGCCCGCCGCGGCGAGATCGTCGATCGCGGTGCCCATCGCAGCGTCGTCGGTGCCGGGCTCCTTGAGCGCGGCCGACAGCGTCGCGAGCAGCTGAAAGACGTCGCCGTCGCCCACCTTGAACACGCGCGCCGCCGCCTCGCCGGTCTGCACCGCCTCGCCGTCGCCGATCGGGATCGACGCGCCGGTGGTCGTCGCCAGCGTGTAGCCGCCGCCGGGCTCGGGCGTAGCCCCCGCCTCGCCGTTGATGCCGCCGAACAGATACTGGCCGCGCGCGTCGCGCCGGTTGGCGAGGCTGGCGAGGCTCTCGCCGATCGCGTCGATCTCCGCGGCGATGACGGCGCGGGTCTGGTCGCTCTGGGTTCCGTTCCTGGCCTGGATCGCCAGCTCGCTCGCGCGCTGGATCTGGGTGTTGATCGCGGTCAGCGTGGTGTCGGCCTGGTCGAGGCCGCTTGCCGCCAGCTTGAGGTTGCCGGCATAGGCGGAGTCGCTGGCGGCGTCCTTCGCCATCGAGCGCAGCCGCTGATAGGCGGCCGAGTCGGACGACGGCGCGGCCAGCTTCTTGCCGGTCGCCAGCTGCGTCTGCAGCTCGTCCACCCTGGACGACAGCGCTCCCATCCGCGCCTTGTTGCGGTCGTAGAACTGCGTGGTCGAGATGTTGCCCAGCGAGTAGGTCATCAGCGGATCTCGATTATGGTCTGGAAGATGTCGCGCGCGGCCTGGATGACGCGGCTCGACGCCTGATAGGCCTGCTGGAAGCGCATCAGCTCCACCGCCTCGACGTCGAGGTCGACCCCCGATGCCGAGTCGCGCGCCGCCACAGCATTGTCGCGGATCGCGCCCTGCGCGTCGGCGACCAGCTTCTTCTGCTCCAGCGCGGCGGCGTTGTCGGTGACCACCGCGGTGATGCCGGCTTCCCAGCCGCCGCTGTTCCGCGCCGTCTCCAACGCGGCAAGGTTGGAGGCGTCGCGGCTGCCCGCGGGGGAGCCGAGCGCCGCCGCGGCGAGCTTGCGCGGGTCGGTGGTCGCCAGCGTCATCGCGGTCGGCGGATCGCCCGGCTCGAACAGCTTTTCGCCCTTGACGCCGTCCAGGTCGGCGCCGTTCTGCTGCACCGCGTTGACCTGCGTCACGAAACTCGTGGCGATCTCGTCCAGCCGCTTGGTCGCGGCGACCAGCCGGGCGGCTCCCTCGACCACGCCGGCGAGCGCACCGCCGCCGGGGGTGAGCACGTCGGGCTCGCCGCTGCGCTGCACCGCGAACGACACCGCACCGTCCTCGTTGCGGTTGAACGACACGCGGCCGGCCTCCGTACCAGCGACGAAGACGGGGCCGGACGTGTCGCCCAGCTTGACCTGTACCCGGCCCAGCGCGTCGAACTGCGTCGACACGTCGGTGATCGCGCTCATCTGGTCGAGCAGCTGGTCGCGCTGATCGGCGAGCTGCGCGGCCTGGCTCGACCCCGGTTGCGCGCGCCCCAGCCCGTCATTGACCTGCGCGAGCGCGGTGCCGAGCGAGTTCAGCGTCGACACCGACCGCTCCGCACTCGCGTTCAGTTCCTCCGTCGCGCGGGCGAGCGCCTGGCCGGTCTGGCGGAACGCGGTGGCCGCGCCCTGCGCCTTTTCCAGCAGCACCGCGCGCGACGGCACGGAGGTGGGATCGGCGGCGAGCGACCGGCCTGCGGTGAAGAAGTCGGTGATCCGGTCGCCCAGCTTGTTGCCGGTCATCGCCGACTCGATCTCGCCCAGCCAGGTGGCGCTGGTCTCCGTGCGGCCCAGATCGGCGCTCGACTGGCGCACCGCCTGCGATCGGTACACGTCGCCCTGGCGGACGACGCCGCCGACGATCACGCCGTTGCCCTCCACCGACCGCGCCGAGCCGCCGGTGACCGCGACCTCGCGCAGCTCCGTGGTGCGGCGCACGTACCCCGCGACGCCGGTGTTGGCGATGTTCTCGCCCACCGTCGACAGCGCGGTCTGATACGCGCGCACGCCGGAAGCGCCGATCGAGAGGAGGTCACTCATGACCGGCCGTTATCCGGTGGAGTCGTCAACGTTTGATGAATCGCCCGATCCTGCCGAAGCAAGCGCTTGCGAGCGACCGAGGAAGTCGGTCATCGCCTTGCCGATGCCCAGCGGCGTGTGCTCGGCCATCTGCTGGACCAGCTTCTGGTCCTGCATGTCCTTGAACGTGTCGAGCGCCTTTGAATCGAACAGCGGCTCGGCCAGCTTGGCGGCGCGCATGCTCTTCAGCATCATGCCGGTGAACACCGCCTCGAACTGCTTGCCCGCCTTGTCCAGATTCTCCTTGGTGGCGAGCCGGCTGGTGTCGGTCGAGACACCTTGCGTGGACGAGATCGCGGAAAGCTCGGTCACAGGACGATCAGCTCCGCCTTGAGGCTGCCGGCCTCCTTCAGTGCCTCCAGGATCGCGACCAGGTCCGCGGGCGACGCGCCGATCGCGTTCACCGCCTTGACCACGTCGGCGAGCTTGGGACCGGGGGCGAGCAGGAACATCGGCTTCTTCTCCTCGTCGATCGCGACGCCGGAGCGCTGCTCCACCACGGTCTGGCCGTTCGAGAAGGGTGCGGGCTGGCTGATCCGCTGGTTCTCGTCGATCCGCACCGTCAGCTTGCCGTGCGTCACCGCCGCCGCACTGACCCGCACCGCGGAGTTGATGACGACGGTGCCGGTGCGCGCGTTGACGATCACCTTGGCGGGCGGCTCGGCGGAGACGACGTCGAGATTCTCGATGGTCGACATCAGCGTCGCGCGGCGGTCGGCGCCGACGGGCGCGCGCACCGCGATCGACACGCCGTCGGTCGCCTCGGCGGTGCCGAAGCCCAGCGCCTTGTTGATCGCGCCCGCCACGTTCTGCGCGGTGGTGAAATCGGCACGGGCGAGGTTGAAGGTCAGGGTCGGGGTCTGGTCGAACCCGGTGGCGACCGCGCGCTCCACCGTGGCGCCTTCGGGAATGCGACCGGTGGAGGGGACGTTGACGACGATACGGCTGCCGTCGGCCCCTTCCGCACCCAGCCCGCCGACCGCGAGATTGCCCTGCGCCATCGCGTAGATCTGCCCGTCGGCGCCGAGCAGCGGCGTGAGGATCAGGCTGCCGCCGCGAAGCGACTTGGCCTTGCCCATCGACGCGACGGTGATGTCGAGTTTCTGACCGGGCTTGGCGAAGGGCGGCAGCTCGGCGGTGATGAGCACCACCGCGGCGTTCTTCATCCCCGGATTGACCCCCGGCGGCAGTTGCAACCCGAACCGGCTCGCCACCGCCTTGAGCGACTGGACGGTGTATTCGAGATTGTCGTCCCCCGTACCCGGCAGGCCGACCACCACGCCGTAGCCGGTCAGCTGGTTGGTACGGATTCCTTGGAACCCGCCCAGGTCCTTGATGCGGTCCGCCGAGGCGGGGGTCGCCAGCACGAGCGCGGCGAGGCAGACGATGAGAAAGCGGAGCATATCCCCTGCTACCCGCGCCATGGTTACCGAAGCGCTAACTTCCCCGAGAGGGCGGCCCATCAGAACGGACTCACCACCGAGAAGAACCGGCTGAGCCACCCCTGCCGGCTCGCCCGCGCCACGTCGCCCTTGCCGGTATAGGCGATCTGCGCGTCGGCCACCCGCGTCGAGGCGACGCGGTTGTTGAGGTCGACGTCGGCGGTGCGCACGATCCCCTTGATCCGCACGAACTCGTCGCCGCGGTTCAGCGTCACGCGCTTCTGCCCCTGCACCAGCATGGTGCCGTTGGGGTAGACCTCCGCCACCGTCACCGACACCTCGCCGGACAGTGAATTGGCCTGGTCGGTCGAGCCCTTGCCGTCGAACCCGCGGTCGCCGCTCGCCGTCGCCTCGACGCGGTTGAACAGCGCCAGCGGCCCCATCGCGGGCGGGGTGATGCCTAGGCTGCCCTGGCTGTCGAGCTTGGACGAGGCGGATTTCGACGCCGCCGTCCGCTCCACCAGCACGATGGTCAGCGGATCGCCGACCCGGCGCGCGCGCCAGCCCTCGTAGAGCGCGCCATATCCCTGACCGGCGTCGAAGATCGATCCCGTGGCGGGCGCCGGGCGCGGTGCTGCCGGCACGGCGCGGGCGGCGGAATAATCCTCCACCGGCTGCTTCTTGCCGAACAGCCCGGCATGGGCGGCGGTCGGCGCCACCGCGGCGAAGACCAGCGCGGCGGTCGTCGCGGCGAGGGCGATCTCGACCCAATAGGGGGCCGATCGGGGAGCTTTGGAGGCCATGATCCGCTTCAGACGTTCTGGTTGATGTATTTGAGCATGTCGTCGGTCGCCGAGATCATCTTGGAATTGACCTCGTAGGCGCGCTGCGTCTCGATCATGTCGACCAGCTCCTGGACGACGTTGACGTTGGACGCCTCCAACATGCCTTGGCGCACGCGGGCGCGACCGTCCTCGCCGGGAACGCCCAGATTGGCGGCGCCGGACGCGGCGGTCTCGGTCAGGTAGTTGTCGCCGACCGACTGGAGCCCGGCGGGGTTGGGAAAGCTCGCCACCTGGATCTGGCCGAGCTGCGTCGCCTCGGTCTGGCCCGGCACCGTGGCGGAGACGGTGCCGTCGCCGCCGACCGTGATCTGCGTCGCGTTCGCCGGCACGGTGATGCCGGGCATCACCTGATAGCCTTCGCTGGTCACCAGCAGGCCTTCCGCGGAGCGCGAGAAATTGCCCGCGCGGGTATAACCCAGCGTCCCGCCTGGCATCTGCACCTGGAACATGCCGTCGCCGTCGAGCGCCAGGTCGAGCGAGTTGTTGGTCTGCTGCATCGACCCTTGCGTCTCGACGCGCGAGGTGCCCTGCACCTTGACGCCGGTGCCCAGATTCAGGCCGGTCGCGTACTTGGTCTCGCTGGTCGACTGCGCGCCGGCGGCGGTGACCACCTGGTACGACAGCGTCTCGAAATTGGCACGGTCGCGCTTGAACCCCGTCGTGTTGACGTTGGCGAGGTTGTTGGAGATCACCCGCATGCGCGTGTCCTGGGCGTCGAGCCCGGTGCGCGCGATGTGCATGGCCGAATAGCTCATGGTCTATTCCTTGTTTCCGTTCGGGCCGAGCGAAGTCGCAGCCCATTGTTCGTGGCACGTCCCTCGCCTTGGCTCGGGACGAACGGCGGGGGTGGGGTCAGCTCGGCAGGCGCATCACCGATGCGCCGCTCTCGTCCATGTCCTTGGCGGACTTCATCATGTTGGTCGCGATCTCGTAGGATCGCTGGTTCTCGATCATGTCGATCAGCGACTGCGTCATGTTGACGTTGGAGCCCTCCAGCGCGCCGCCCGCGACGCGCGCGTCCAGGTTCGCCGGCAGCGTGCCGCCGCCGCGCACGTAGAGGAGGTTGTCCAGCCCCTTGACCGTGTCGGTCCCCTTGGCGGAGGCGAGCTTCAGCCGGTCGACCACCTGCGGCGTCGCGTCGCCGCTGGCGGGCACGACCGAGATCGTGCCGTCGCCGGCGATCGTCACCGAGCGATACGGCGGCAGGGTGATCGGCCCGCCCTCGCCCATCACGATATGGCCGTCGCCCGTCTGCAACACGCCCGATGCCGCGACCTCCAGGTCGCCGCGGCGGGTATACGCCTCCTGCCCGTCGGCGGCCTGCACCGCCAGCCAGTCGTCGCGCCCCGCCACCGCCACGTCGAGCGGACGGCCGGTCTGCTGCATCGCGCCGGGTGTCCGGTCGGCGTCGGTCACCTCTTCCGAGGTCGGCGAGCGCGCCTCGATGCGCGCGCCCCCGCCCTTCAGCTCGATTCGGTCGAACACGACGCGGTCGGCGCGAAAGCCCGTGGTGGACGCGTTCGCCATGTTGTTGGCGATCGCCGCCTGCGCCGCCATGTGCGCGCGCAGGCCGGTCGCCGCGGTATAGACGAGTTTGTCCATCGGTCCTTCCTGGCTCCCCTCCCTGCAAGGGAGGGGCTGGGGGTGGGTGCGAGGCGAAGCCGAGCCTCCACCGCTTGTTCCGGGCGTCGGGCCGGCGCTGACGCGCCGGCACCCACCCCCGCCCCCTCCCTTGCAGGGAGGGGAGGATCATCAGCTGCGGATGTTGAAGCCCAGCAGCGTCAGCTGCGAATATTAAAGATGGTCTGCGAGACCTGGCTGGCGGTATCGAGCGCCTTGGCGTTCGCCTGGAAGTTGCGCTGCGCCGCGATCAGGTTGACCAGCTCCTCGGTGATGTCGACGTTGGAGCCCTCGATGGTGCCCGACATCAGCTTGCCGAAGCCGTCCGCCGCCGCCGAGCCGAGCGAGGCCTCGCCCGACACGCCGGTCGCCTCCCAGTAGGCGGCGCCGGTCTGGCGCAGGCCGGTCGGGGTGGAGAACTTGGCCAGCGCCACCTTGCCCAGCGGCACGATGTCGCCGTTGGAGAAGCTGGCGCGGATCAGGCCGCCGTCGGTCACGGTGACGCCGGCGAGCTGGCCCACCGCGATGCCGTCCTGCTTCTTGGCGTTGACCGCGAAGGCCGACGACAGCTGCGTCGAGCCGGCGAGGTTGAGCGACACCGTCTGCGCCGCCGCGCCGGAGGTCGGCGCGAATTCGTTGAAGGTGATGGCGGCCGCGGGCGTCTTCAGGCTGCCCTTGTCGTCGTAGACCAGCTCGACCTTCTGGTCCTTGCCCGCGCCCACCGACATCTGCTGGTCGCCGATGAAGGTGTAGACGTCCCAGGTGCCGGTCGTCGCCGCCTGCGCCGCCACCGGCGGCGGCCCCGCCGACTCGGGCACCGCCGAGGTGCCGCCCTTGGTGCGGACATAGTAGCTGGTCATCGTCATCGGGTTGCCGTTGGCGTCGTAGACGCGCTGCGCGACCGAATTGTTGTACGTCGTCGTGTCGGTGCGGTCGAACTTGTAGTCGGCCGCGTCGCCCTTGACGGTCGAGGTCGACGACAGCTGCACCGCGGTCTCCACCTTGCTGGTCGCCTTGGGCGTGCCGCTGGTCTGCTGGATCTGCAGGTTGGTCAGGCC
This sequence comes from Sphingomonas rubra, assembly GCF_900115745.1. Lineage (GTDB taxonomy): Bacteria > Pseudomonadota > Alphaproteobacteria > Sphingomonadales > Sphingomonadaceae > Sphingomonas > Sphingomonas rubra. The sequence continues at coordinate 13,112 of NZ_FOXP01000012.1, forward strand.
GGTCTTGCCGGTCGCGGTGACGTTGCCGTCGCTGTCGACCGGGTAGACCATCAGGTAGCTGCCCTGCGCGTCGACGACGTTGTTGTTCGAATCGACCGAGAAGCTGCCGTTGCGGGTGTAGTTGACCGAGTCGCTGGTGCCGGTGCCCTTCATGATGAAGAAGCCCTCGCCGACCAGCGCCAGGTCGAGCGCGTTGCTGGTCGTCTGGAGGTTGCCCTCCTTGAACTGCTGCGTGTTGCCCTTCACCACGACGCCGGAGCCGACCATCTTGCGCGGGTCGGTCGACACGCTGGACGCGATCACGTCGGCGAATTCGGTGCGGCTGCGCTTGAAGCCGGTGGTGGAGACGTTGGCCAGGTTGTGGCTGATCGTCGCCATGTCGGTCTGCGAGGCCTGGAGGCCGGAGAGCGCGGTGTAGAAGGACATTGGGGAAACTCCTGCGTGAAGGGGGTCAGGCGATCGAGCGGATCGCGGAGGTCTTGACGGTGCCGATGCCGGTCACGTTGAGCGTGGCGTCGCCGCTGGCGGGGACGGAGACGGAGTCGACCGGCGCCCAGACCAGGCCGCGCGCGGTCACCGTCTTGCCGGCGTTGGCGGCGTCGACGGTGACCGTGTAGGGTCCGGCGTTCAGCTTGTTGCCGGCGCCGTCGGTGCCGTCCCAGTCGTAGGTCGCGGCACCCTGGGCCTGCCTGCCGAGCTGCATGGAGCGGACGACGTTGCCGTTCTTGTCGGCGATCGTCACGTTGACGTCGGTCGCCTCGCCGTCCAGCTCGACGGCGCCGGTGATGCCGCCGGACGCGCGCTCGTAGGCGGTGTCGCCCTCGGTCAGCACGGTCTTGCCGACGAAGCCCATCGCATCCGTGGCGCTGGTCGATCCCAGCTTGGTCGCCAAGCCCTTCAGCGTGACGTTCATCTCGCTGATGCCGGCGACGGACGAGAACTGGGCCATCTGGGCGACCATCTGCGTGTTGTCGACGGGGTTGAACGGGTCCTGGTTGTTGAGCTGCGCGGTCATCAGCTTCAGGAAATCGGACTGGTCGAGCGACGACTTGGCGCCCGCCGACGAGACCTTGGAGGCCATCTTGGCCGAGTAGGCGTCGATGCCCGGCTGCGTCGCGTAGGTGGTGTCGATGACGGACATGGATCAGCGCCCCATCTTGAGGGTGTCGATGATGAGCGACTTGGCGGTCTGCATCACCTCGACGTTGTTCTGGTATCCGCGCGCTGTCTCGATCATGTCGACCAGCTCGCGGCTCTCGTCGACCGCGGCGTCGAAGACGTTGCCGTCCTTGTCGGCCATCGGATTGGCGGGGTCGTAGCGCTTCACCGGCGCCTCGCCGGCGGCGACGACGCGCTCCACGTCGACGGTCGCCATGCCCGACGCCTGGTCGAACGCGGTGCGGAAGACGGGCTTCATCGTCTTGTACGCCGCCTCCGCCGAGCCGGCCGAGTTGCCGGCGTTGGCGAGGTTCGACGCGGTGGTGTTCATGCGGACCAGCTGCGCGCTCATCGCGCGGCCGGCCACCTGGAAGATCGTCATCGGGGTGGACATCATTCGCCCTTCAGCGCGCGGGTGATCTGGCCGATGCGGCCGTTCAGGAAGGAGAGCGTCGTCTGGTACTGGACGGCGTTCTCGGCGAAGGCGGTCTGCTCGGCGCTGAGCTCGACGGTGTTGCCGTCCATCGATGTCTGCGTCGGCACGCGGTACTTGGTGGCGGCGGCGATGCCGCCGTCGGCGCCGCCCTCCATCGACTGGAGCGCCGCCTGGAAATCCACGTCGCGCGCCTTGAAGCCGGGGGTTGACGCGTTGGCGATGTTCGACGCCAGCACGCCCATGCGCTGCGAGCGCACCGCCAGTGCCGCGCCGTGAACCCCGAACAGACTGTCTCCCGCCATGGCAGGCCTCCGATGCGCCCCATTGCGCTCGGTTCGGGATAAGCAACCGGCGTGCCAGTTTCGTCGCGACCGGCGCGAAGGCGTCGATTGCCGGGTGGCGGCAAGGGAGGCGGCAAACCGTTGCCGGGTTCGCGGCAAGGTGGTTGCCGGGAGGACGTCCATTCGCACGAAGACTCTAGAGATGGATGACGTGAGGTCGACCCACTGCCGTTCGTCCTGAGGAGAGGCTGAGCGAAGTCGAAGCCTCGTCTCGAAGGACAGGTGCTTCGAGACGGCATTTCGACAAGCTCAATGCCTCCTCAGCACGAACGGTTTGATGGAAGGTCATCTTCTTCGCGTCCTCGCGCGAACACCTCCCTTCTCCGCTCCCCAAACCAACTGGCCCGCCTCTTGCACAACGTCCGCGCATGGACCCGACCGCCTTTATCGACCCCGCGGCACTCGCCATCGTCGGCGGCGGCACACTGCTCGCCGCGGCGCTGCGCACGCCCGCGCGCGACCTGGCACGAGCGGGAAAGGCGCTGAAGGTGCTGCCGCGCACGCTGTTCGCCGCCGCGCCCGCGCTGGCGCAGCTCACCGCGCTGTCGCGGATCGCGCAGCGCCACGGCGTGATCGCCCTCGATCGCAGCGTCGTCGCCGATCCCGACCTGCGCGCAGGCGTCGACGCGGTGGTCGACGGGGCCGCGCCGGAGGAGGTGGAGGCGCGCCTCCACACCGCGCAGGCCGAGCGGGCCGCGCGCCACGCCGTCGCCGCCGACGTGTGGGCCGCCGCCGCGGAGACCGCGCCCGCCATGGGCATGGTCGGCACGCTGGTCGGCCTGGCGCGGATGTTCGCCGAGATGGAGTCGACCGCCGCGGTCGGTGCCGGCATGGGCGTGGCGCTGCTCGCGACGCTCTACGGCGCGCTCGCCGCCAATCTGCTGCTGATGCCGATCGCCGCGCGCCTGCGCGCCGCGGCACGGGTGGAGGCGGCCGAGCGGGCGACGCTCGTCGCTCCGCTGGTCGCGCTCGCCCGGCGCGAGGCGCCGCGCCGGCCGTTGCAGAGCGTCGCGTGAACCCCTCCCGCCCGCTCTGGCTGGTGACGCTCGCCGACCTGGCGCTGCTGCTGGTCGGCTTCTTCGTGCTGTTGCAGGTCCGCGGCGACCACCGCGCCCTCGCCCAGGCGCTCCACGCCCGGTTCGGCGACCCCGCGTCCGCAGAGGAGGCGATCCCCCTCGCCGCCGAGCGCGTCGCCGGCTTCGCGACAGGCAGCGCCACCCTCCCCGCCGACCCCGCCCAGCTGCGTCGCTGGGCCGCCGAGCAGTTTCGCGACCCGCGCGTCGTGCTCACCGTCACCGGCACCGTCGACGGCTCGGCCGGCGACGTCGACCCCCTCACCCGATCGGGCGTGCTCCTCGCCGCCGACCGCGCGCGCGCCGTCGCCGCGACCATCGCTCCCCTCTCCCCGTCGCGCGTCCGCGTCGCCACCGCGACCGACCCCCATGCCGCCATGGCGCGCGCGGTCACCGTCACGCTCGGCTTCGCCGGCGAAAGGACCAGCTCATGATCGCCCTTCTTCTCGCCGCCGCGGCGGTGCCGCAGTTCCAGGACATCGCCGCGCTCGACCGCGCCGTCGCCGCCTTTACCGGCCGCCCGCAGGGGGCCGAGGGCGGCGCGCGCACCGCGATCGACGCGCGCCTGCGCCTGCGCACCTGCGCGACGGTGGCGCTGTCGTGGCGCTCCGACGCGCACGACGCGGTGGTGGTGAGCTGCACCGGCCCCGACTGGCGGCTGTTCGTCCCCGTGCTCGCACCCGTCGCAGCACCGACCGCCGCCACGGCCCCCCGTCTCGCCGCGGCGGTGAAGGCCGAGCCGGTGATCCGCCGCGGCGACCCGGTGGTGATCGAGGCGGGTTCCGCCGGTTTCTCGATCAGCCGCGAGGGCGTGGCCCTGACCGACGCCGCGCCGGGCGCGCGCTTCACCGTGCGGGTCGAGGATGCCAGGGCGCCGGTTCAGGCGGTGGCGGTCGCGCAGGGCCGCGCCACCCTGCCCGGATGGGGCGAATAAAAATTCCTAAAGGCTTCTCCGTGCCGGTCGTTTCCGCCTGTGTCAGCGAGGAACCGAAAGGTGCGGACCATGGTGGACCCGATCGGATGGAAGGCAACGGCGCCCCTGGCGCGAAGCAGCGTGTCGACTGCCCCGACAACGGGTGCATCGATCGCGACGCCGATCCGCGCCGCGGAGATCGACCCGGCCAGTACCGGCGCCAGCGCCAGCGCCAGCGCCAGCGTGGCGCAGCAGATGTCCGCCGAGGCGCCCGTCGACGGGGAGCGCGTGGCGCGGATCAAGGCGGCGATCGCCGCCGGCAAGTTCCCCATCCTGCCGTCGACCATCGCCGACCGGCTGCTCGCCTTCAAGCTGGAGTGGAACGGCAATGAGTAGGCGCGACGCACTCGTCCGCGTGATCGACGCGCTGCACGCGGAGATCGCCGCGCTGAAGGACAACGACGTCGCCGCGCTGGAACGCGCCACCGCCGACAAGCTGGGCGGTATCGACCTGCTCAGCCAGCTCGGCACCGGTCCCGCCGGCCCCGAGCTGCGCGAGCTGGCCGACGAGGCGAACCGCCTGAACGAGACCTGCCGCATCTACGTCAACCTGATGGCGGCAAATACCCGCCGCCGCCTGCAAACCCTGACCGGCGACGGCTTTGCCGGCCACCGCCCGATGATGACGGCGTACGCGTAACTCTACGTCGTCGTGCCGGTGTAACTCTGCGTCACCCCGGACTTGATCCGGGGTCCATGGTGCCGCAAGCGCGCGGCAAGAGGCTCAAGCCGCACTCCTCGCCGCGAAATGGACCCCGGATCAAGTCCGGGGTGACGGGATCGATAGGACCTCCTCCTAAAATGGCACGACCCTTGCTGTGATCCGACCCGAACAGGGAAGATCACGTGACCGTCAACGCCATCTCCACCGGCCGCATCCAGCAGGCGATCGCGCACGCGTCGTCGGCGACCGGCATCGATTTCGATTACCTGATGGGTCAGGCCAAGGCGGAGAGCGGCCTCAACGCCGCCGCGCGCGCGGGCACCTCGTCGGCGACCGGCCTGTACCAGTTCATCGAATCGAGCTGGCTCGCGGTCGTCAAGAAGCACGGCGCCGAGCACGGCCTGGGCTGGGCGGCGAACGCGATCGGTCCCGGCAACCGGGTGTCGGACGCCGGCACGCGCCAGGCGATCCTGGCGCTGCGCAACGATCCCGCCGCCGCCTCGCTGATGGCGGCCGAGCACGCCAGCGACAACAAGGACGCGATCGAGGGCGCGATGGGCCGCGCCGCGACCGGCACCGACCTGTACATGGCGCATTTCCTGGGGCTGGGCGGCGCGACCAAGTTCCTGTCGGCGCTGAAGAACAATCCGGATACCAGCGCCGCCGCGCTCTTTCCCTCCGCCGCGCGTGCCAACCGCAACGTCTTCTACGACGGCGCCGGCAACGCCCGCTCGGTCAACCAAGTCTACCAGCGCTTCGCCGCCAAGCTCGGCAACGGCGCCGACAGCGTGTCGGAAACACGCGCCGCCAACCTCTCCTTCGCCGCGCAGGCCCTGGACATGGGTGACGACACCACCGTCGTCACCGGTTCGAACGAGAGCGCCACCGACGCGCTCGCCTGGGCGAAACAGCAGCTTGGGCAAAGGGCCGGGCTCCAGCAGCTCTACCGGCCGACGCCGGACAATGCGCGCCTCGCTTATATGATGCTCAGCCGGATGGGTGGCTGAGATGGGCAAGCTCCTCGCGCAAGGGCGCGGCGCCGCGCTGCCGCTCGCCATCCTGCTCCTCGTCGTGGTCATGGTGGTGCCGATCCCGGCGCCGCTGCTCGACATCTTCTTCGTCGCCAACATCGCGATCAGCCTCGCGGTGCTGATGGTCGCGCTCAACGCGCAGAAGCCGCTCGACTTCTCCTCCTTCCCAACCGTCCTCCTGTTCGCGACGCTGTTCCGCCTCGGCCTCAATGTCGCCTCCACCCGCATCGTGCTGGTCCACGGCCATGAGGGCGAGAGCGCGGCGGGCCACGTGATCGAGGCGTTCGGCACCTTCCTGATCGGCGGCGATTACGTCGTCGGCATCTTCGTCTTCGCCATCCTGATGATTATCAACCTGATCGTCGTCACCAAGGGCGCCGGCCGCGTGTCGGAAGTGTCGGCGCGCTTCACCCTCGATGCGCTGCCCGGCAAGCAGATGGCGATCGATGCCGACCTCAACGCCGGCCTCATCACGCCGGACGAGGCCAAGAAGCGCCGCGTCGAGGTGTCCACTGAGGCCGATTTCTACGGCTCGATGGACGGCTCGTCCAAGTTCGTGAAGGGCGACGCGGTCGCCGCGCTGCTGATCCTCGCCGCCAACATCATCGGCGGGCTCATTTTGGGCCCGGTCAGCCACGGCATGACGATCGCCGCGGCGGCCAAGGGATATATCCTGCTCGCGATCGGCGACGCGCTCGTCGCGCAGCTGCCCAGCCTGATGCTGTCGATCGCCGCCGCCGCGATCGTCACCCGCGTGTCGTCCGACAAGGATCTCGCCGGCCAGATCGGCGGCCAGTTCGGGTCGCCGCGCACCTGGACGCCGGTCGCCGTCATCCTCGGCCTGCTCGGCCTGCTGCCGGGGATGCCGCACCTCATCATCCTCGGCTTCGCCGCCGTCGCCGGCTTCACCGCCTGGAAGCTGCGCCAGATCGAGCGACGCCCGGTGATCGCCGCCGCCCCCGCCGAGCCCGCCGAGCTGGTCGACCCGTCGCGGATCGGCTGGGAGGAGGTGACCGACGCGGTCCAGGTCAATCTCGACATCGGCTACGGCCTCGTCCCCCTGGTCGACGAGCGTCGCGGTGCGCCGCTGATGGGCCGGATCACCGGCGTCCGACGCCAACTGTCCAAGGAGCTCGGCTTCGTCGTGCCGCAATGCCGCGTCCGCGACGACATCTCGCTCGACCCCTACACCTATCGCATCATGGTGAACGGCGTCTGCGTCGGCGAGGATCAGGTCTCGCCCGACGAGATGCTGGCGCTCGACACCGGGCAGGCATTCGGCGCGCTCGCCGGCAAGCGCACCAAGGACCCGACCTTCGGCCTCGACGCGACGTGGATCCATTCGGGCGACGCGGATGCCGCGACCGGCGCGGGCTATCTCGTCGTCGATGCCGGCACGGTGATGGCGACGCACCTCAATCACCTGCTCGGCGCCAACGCGGCCGAACTGCTCGGCCCCGACGAGGTCCAGTCGCTGCTCGACGGGCTGAAGGAGCGCGCCGCGCACCTCGTCGCCTCGCTCTCGCCCCAGCCGCTGCCGCTCACCACGCTGACGCAGGTGCTCAAAGGTCTGCTCGCCGAGAACGTGCCGCTCAAGGAATTCCGCCGCATCGCCTCCGCCATCGCGGTCGCCGCGCAACGGTCGCAGGACGCCGAGGAGATCATGGAACTGATCCGTCCGACGCTGGGGCCGCTCATCATCCAGAAACTGTGCGGCGTACGCGAGCCGCTGCGCGTCATGACCCTGGAGGGACAATTGGAAGGATTGCTCGGGCAAGCGATGCGCGCCGATCACGGCCGCCGCCACGTCATCGAACCCGACCTCGGCCGCCGCATCGTCGACGCGCTGCAACAGGCGGCACAACCGCTGATCGCCGAGGCCAAGCCCTTCGCGCTGGTCGTCCAGCCCGGCATCCGCGTCGCGATCAGGAAGCTGGTGCGCACCTGCCTGCCCGACACGCCGGTCCTGTCCTTCTTCGAGGTGCCGGAAGAGAAGGCGGTCGAGGTCGTCGCGATCATCGGCGGCCAGCAGCCGGCACTCGCCGCATGAGCGCCGAGCCGATGCGCGCCGCCTTCGCCGACGCCACCCCCCTCACCTACTCCCCCGCCGTTCGCCGCGACCGCGACGCGCTGGTCCGCCAGCATTTGCCGCTCGTCCGCCGGATCGCCTGGCACGTCCACGGATCGATGAGCACGCTGGTCGAGGTGGAGGACCTGATCCAGGTCGGCCTCGTCGCGCTAGTCGAGGCCGCCACCGCGTTCGAGGATCGCGGGGCGGTCAGCTTCAAGCAATATGCCGTCACCCGCCTGCGCGGCGCGATGATCGACGAACTGCGCCGCCAGGCGACGACGACGCGCGGCGCGATGCGCCGCCGCCGCCAGTACGCCGACGCGGTCCGCACCCTGACGCAACAGCTCGGGCGCGCCCCGGAGGATCACATGCTCGCCACCCATCTCGGCGTCACCGTCACCGTGCTGCGCACCGACTATCAGTCGGCGGAGGCGATCCGCTTCGACTCGATCGACGAGGTCTACGCCGACGACGCGCCCTGGTTCGCCGACGACGGGCCCGACGCCTTCGCGCAACTGGCCGAGGGCGAGACGCGCGCCCGCCTGATCGCCGCGATCGGCTCGCTACCCGAGCGCGAGGCGCAGGTGATCCAGCTCTACTATGTCGAGGAACTCAACCTGGAGGAGATCGGCCAAGTCTTCGGCATCGGCGCCGCGCGCGTGTGCCAGATCAAGGCCGCAGCGCACGCGCGGCTGAAAAAGGCGATGCGCGCGGGCTAGCCCTTTGTCCCTCTCCCACCGGGAGAGGAAGGGAGCACCGAGGGCGCGGAAGGGTGAGGGCAATGCCGACGAGACAGGAACCTCCAGTCATCACCATCCCATGAGAAAGGGCGTCGTACTACCCGCACGGCGCCCTTTCTCATGGAGCCCGGTCCAAACGAAGAGCCCGACGATCGCTTGCTCTCACTGCCGCGCGCTTGCGGCGTGCGCGGGTCAAGGGTTTCCGAGACCTCCATCTCCCGTCATGCCGGGACGAGCCCGGCATGACGGAGACGATCGGTGAATATGGGTCGGTCTCGGTACGAACGGTGGCGCGACAATCCGCCACCGCCATGGTGACCACGCACGAAAAACCCCGGCGACCCTTCGCAGAGCCACCGGGGTCCTCGTCGCCCTCCGCCTGAAGGCAGGAGGAGGGCCGGCGCCGGCACCCTCTTCGGGGGCCGATGCCGGCGCCGAACTGATTAACCGAGCAGCTTCATCACCGACTGCTGCGACTGGTTCGCCTGGGCCAGCATCGCGGTCGACGCCTGGCTCAGGATCTGCGCCTTGGCGAGCGCCGTCGATTCGGCGGAGAAGTCCGCATCCTCGATCCGGCTGCGCGCGTCGGACAGGTTGGTCGTGGTGGTAGTCAGGTTGTTGACCGTCACCTGCAGGCGGTTCTGGACGGCACCGAGGTCGCCGCGGGTGGCGGAGATCTGATCCAGCGCCTTATCGATCACGCTCATCGCCTGCGACGCCGAGGTCTGGCTGGAGATGTCGACACCGGTATTCATGTTCGGTGAGCCACCCTGGCCGGTCAAACCGGTCTTTGCGACGCTGGCGCCTTCCAGACGAACCAACGAACCGTCCATCGACTTGAGCGTGAGTTTCCCGCCCGTAACGCTCGCCTCGACCTTGCTCTGATCCTTTACGGAGTTGATCGCATCCGCCATCTGACTGGCCGTCAAGGCGGCAGTGGTCAAATTGGTGCCGCCAGCATCCTTGCCCGTGGTGGCGGGAACCGCCACGCCGTTGATCTTGAGGTCACCGGCCGCCAATGCGGTCGCCGCGGTGACGTCTGTGCCGGAGAAGCTCGTTCCATCCGAGATGTTGAGGCCGAACTTCTTGACTGCAGCACGATCAACATCGTCCACGCCCGCTGCCGCGGGCGTTGCGGCATCGCCGTCGTCCGGTGTGAAGTCGGACACGGAGACGGCGATGTTCTTTCCGTCCTTCTGGTTAAGAGATACAAAGCCTTTCTGGGCAGTGCCCGAGAAGCCGAGGCCGGTGGCGGTAATGTCCTTGCCATCACTGTTTGACAGCGTGATCGTCTTGTCGTCATTCAGAACAGCGGTCACGCCGTAGTCGTTATTATTGATATTTGCGACGAGCTGCTCGGCTGATCCAGCAGCCGCCACGTTCTTGCCATTGATGTTCAGGTCACCTGCCTTGAAGGTTTCCTGTGTCAACTTGGAGCTGGAAACATTGTTAGAGGCGGTCGCCGTCACGCCGGACTTGTCGCTGTTCTCGTTGATTGCAGCGGCGAGCTTGCTTGCGGTGTCGGTCGTTACCCCGGCATCAAAATTCTTGGCGATCGCATTGACGCCGTTCAACTGAACATAGGAGGCACCGACGTTGCTGAGATCGCCGACACGCCCCGTGGTGATCTGGCCCGGTGCGCCGCCAGACGAGAGCTTCAACGCGGACGTGGACATGCTGCCGACCGTAACGCTGATCGTATCGTTAGCACTGCTTCCTGTCTGAAGCTTCAGGTTCTTGACCGACCCGTCGAGCAGGTTCTGCCCGTTAAAGTTTGTATTTTTGGCGATGTCATCAATCTGGCTCGTCAGCTGGGTGACCTCCGACTGAAGCGCCTTGCGCTCCGACGTGCCGAGCGTGCCATTGGCCGACTGGGTCGCCAGCTCCTTCATGCGCTGGAGCATCGAGGTGACCTCGCCCAGCGCGCCTTCCGCGGTCTGCGCCATCGAGATGCCGTCGTTGGCGTTGCGGATCGCGACGCCCATCGACTTGATCTGGCTGGTCATGCGGCTGGAGATCGCCAGGCCGGCGGCGTCGTCCTTGGCGGAGTTGATGCGCTTGCCGGTCGACAGGCGCTCCATCGCGGTCGACAGCGCCGAGGTGGCGCTCATCGACGCGTTGGCGGCGCGCATCGCAGAGGTGTTGCTTCCGATCACGGTCATGGTGGAAATCCTTTCCGAAACTACGGCTTCCCCGCCGCCCCCGGAGCGGAGGGCCGAGCCGTCAGCACAAGGAACGGCCATGCGGCCCGTGGCTTAAGCGAAAAATCGAGGGGGCCGCCGCCCTCGTGCGCGCGGGGAACGCCCCGCCCGTGTGGCGCGCGTGCAACGCCCGCGCGCGCTCGAACGCGCGCCCGGAAAAACGTTGCCGGAAGGCGGCAGGGTTTAACCGCGCGTTTACCAGCCTGGCCGCATTGCCCGAATCCTCAACGGGGTTCCTGCTCACCGATGCGCACCATCCACGCCTCCTCTTCCATCCGCAGCCATCGCTACGCGCTGCTGTCGTCCCTGCGCGCGCAAGGTTTCACGATCGCCGCCGAGGACGCGAAGCCGGCGTCGGGCGACCTGTTCCTGATCGCCGAGGGCGAGGCGGTGGCCGCCCCCGCCCGCACGCTGATCGTCGGGGCGGAGGGCGCGCGCGTCGTGCCGGGCCGCGACGGATCGCCGCATCGCGTGTCGTTCGCGCCGGAGGATGCCGCCGTCGGCAATGCCTTCGTCGCCAAGCTGCTCGGCGGCGAGGCGATGCCGACAGCCGCCGATCCGGAGACGCTGGCGCTGTTCGCCCTCGCCGACCGCGTCGCGCAGGCCGACATCACCGTCCTCGTCAACGGCCCCACCGGCACCGGCAAGGAAGTGCTCGCCCGCGCGATCCACCACGGCTCCGCGCGGGCGACCAAGCCGTTCATCGCGATCAACTGCGCCGCGCTGCCCGAGACGATGCTGGAGGCGCTGCTGTTCGGCCACCAGAAGGGCGCCTTCACCGGCGCCTCGTCGGGCGGCGAGGGGTTCTTCCGCGCGGCCGATGGCGGCACCATCCTGCTCGACGAGATCGCCGAGATGCCGCTGCCACTCCAGGCCAAGCTGCTCCGCGTCCTCCAGGAGCGCGAGGTGGTGCCGATCGGTGCTTCCGTGCCGCAGCCGATCGACGTGCGCGTCGTCGCCTGCGCCAACCGCGACCTGCAAGGGGAGGTTGCCGCCGGTCGCTTCCGCGCCGATCTCTACTACCGCCTCGCCGTCTTCCCGCTGGAGACGCGCAGCCTCGCCGACCGGCCGCAGGATATCGCCGCGCTCGCCGCCACCATGATCCTGCGCCACGCCGGCAACCGGGCGATCGTGCCATGGCCGACGCGCGAGGCGGTGGAGGTGCTCCAGCGCCACGAATGGCCCGGCAACGTGCGCGAGCTGGAGAACGTGATCCAGCGCGCGCTGCTGTTCGCGGGCGGCGAGCGCGTCGAGGCGAGCCACATCGTCTTCGACCGCCCCGTCACGCTGCGCTTCGAGCCCGGCCACGCGGGCTCTGCCCGCGCACGCTCCGTGGTCCCCTTCCCCGCGCCGGCCGCCGCCCAGCCGGTCGAGCCGCAGACCCTGGGCAACGTCGTGCAGATGAGCGAATTCCAGGCGATCCGCGAGACGCTGGCCGCGTGCGGCGGCAGCCGGATCGAGACGGCGCGCCGCCTCGGCATCTCCGAGCGCACGCTGCGCTACCGCCTCGCCAAGGCGCGCGAGCAGGGTGAAGACCTCGTCCGGGCGATCGCGTCGTGATCGGCGTGGGTAGCATCGGTGGCGCGGGCGGCATCGACCGCGTGATGCAGCTGCGCGCGCAGATCCTGGAGAAGAACCAGGCCCTCGCCCGCGCTTCCGCCGCACCGACGCCGGCGGCCGAGGCCAAGGGGCCGTCCAGCTTCGCCGACACGCTCGACACCGCGCTGAAGTCGGTCAACGAGGGGCAGGACGCCGCGTCCAAGCTGTCCGAGAGCTACGAGCGCGGCGAGACGGTGGACATCGCCAAGGTGATGCTCGCCCGCCAGCAGGCCTCCGTCGGCTTCGAGGCGACGTTGCAGGTCAGGAACAAGCTGCTGTCCGCCTACAAGGACATCATGAGCATGCCGGTTTAATCGATCATGAGCACAGCCCTCACCACCACAGGCGGCGCGATCCCCGAGCGGTTCGCCAACCCCCTCCAGCAGATCCGCGGCGTCATGGCGCAGCCGGCGGTGCGCCGCTCGGCACCCATGGCGCTGATGGTCGGCCTGGTCGCCGCCGCCGGCCTCGCCTATGCGACGCTGTCGACGCCGACGCAGAAGACGCTGTTCACCGGCATGGCCGACGCCGACAAGGCGGCGGTGATGCAGAGCCTGGAACAGGCGAACATCGCGGGCCATGTCGACGACGCCACCGACTCGATCACGGTGGACGAGGACCAGTACAGCCGCGCGCGGATGCTGCTGGCGAGCCAAGGCCTGCCCAAGGCGGCGCCCGGCGGCTACGCAATCCTCGACCAGCTGCCCATGGGCGTCAGCCGCGCGGTGGAGGGCGAACGCCTGCGCCAGGCGCGCGAGAGCGAGCTGTCGCGCTCGATCCAGGAGATCGACGCCGTCGCCGAGGCGCGCGTCCACCTCGCCACGCCCGAGGCATCGGTGTTCGTGCGCGACAAGGCGGAGCCGTCGGCCAGCGTCATCGTCAAGCTCAACGCCGGGCGCAGCTTGAGCGACGCGCAGGTGCAGTCGATCATCAACCTCGTCGCCTCGTCGGTGCCGGGAATGAAGCCCGACGCGGTCACCATCGTCGACCAGGCGGGCGCGCTCCTCACCAAGCCCGGCGGCCGCGACGCCGCCGGTGCGGCGAGCGACGAGCGGCTCGACGTGCAGAACCGCGTCGAGGAGAAATATCGCCAGCAGCTCCAGCAGCTGCTCACCCCCCTGCTCGGCGCCGGCAATTTCTCCGCCGAGGTGCAAGCCGACGTCAATCTCGATGAGACTCAGGCGACGCGCGAGAGCTACGACAAGCAGGGGTCGCTCCGTGCCGAGCAGGGCAATTGGACCGGCAACCAGGGCGGCGGAACGACCCCCGGCGGCATCCCCGGCGCGCTGTCCAACACGCCGCCCCCCGCCTCGATGCTGCAGGTGCCGACGCCCGCGGTCGGCGCCTCCGGCTCGCCGCAGCCGGTCGCCGGCGCCGCCCCGCCCGATCCGCAGAAACAGTCGGACGCCTATCAGCGCGCCTACGATCTGGGCCGCGAGGTGTCGGTGACGCGCGCCGCGCCGGGATCGGTCAAGCGGCTGTCGGTCGCCGTCGTGCTGCGCGAACCCGACAAGGGTCGCCGCACCGCGATGGAGGTCAACCAGATCACCGACCTGGTGAAGAGCGCGGTCGGCTTCGACGCCAATCGTCAGGATCAGGTGACGGTGATCTCGCGCAAGTTCGCCGGCGCCGCACCGGACGCGGAGGCCGGCCCCGCCTGGTACGACAACAGCTGGCTGCCCGTGCTGGCGCGCAACGCCACCGCCATCGTGATCGCGCTCCTCGTCCTGCTGCTGGGCGTGCGCCCGCTCGCCAAGGCGCTGATGAAGAAGCGCGAGGAGGCGAGCCCCGGCGAACTCGGCACGACCGCGAACGCCGCCCTGAACGGGGAGGGAGCCGCGCTCGCCGGGGGAGAGCCCGGCATGCCGCAGGTCGCCGCCCCCGTCAGCCTCGACCAGCTCGAGCAGAGCCGCGGCTATGACGAGCGGATCGGCGCGGTGCGCGGCTTCACCCGTGACAATCCTGCCCGCGCCGCCCTGGCCGTGCGCGACATGATCAAGGCCGAGAAGTGAGCGAGCTTTCCCCCCGCAGCTATACCGGGATCGAGCGCGCCGCCGTGCTGATGATGGTGGTCGGCGAGGAGGAGGCCGCCGCCATCCTCCAGAAGCTGGAGCCCGACGAGGTGCGCGAACTGGGCGCCGCGATGTTCAACGTCGCCGACGTCTCCGAACAGGAGGTCGAGGACGTCCTCGACGACTTCGTCGGCCGCGCCCGCGAGCGGACCGGCATCACCTTCGACCCGCGCCCGCAGGTCGAGGCGGTGATGAACCGCGCGCTGGGCCCGGAAAAGGCGGAAAGCGTGCTCGCCCGCATCACCCCGCCGGAGGCCGCGTGCGAGCTGGAACTGCTCGACTGGCTCGACGCGCCCGAGATCGCCGCGATGGTCGAGAAGGAGCATCCGCAGATCGCCGCCGTGCTGATCGCCAATCTCGACCCCGCGATCGGCGGCCAGGTGCTCGAACTGCTGCCCGACGCGGCGCAGCCCGACATCCTCCACCGCATCGCCAAGCTGGGGCCGATCACGCCGGAGGCCGTCGACACGCTGCGTGGCCTGCTCGCCAGTCGCAGCGGCGGGCCGCAGGGCGGCGTGACGCTGGGCGGCACGCGCGAGGCGGCCAAGATCCTGTCGGGCGCGCGCAAGGCGACCGAGGCGCGGGTGATGCCCAAGCTGTTCAAGATCGACAAGGACGTGGCCAAGGCGATCGAGGAAGCGTTGTTCGTCTTCGACAACCTCCTAGAGATGGACGACAAGAACCTGGGCGCGTTGATCCGCAACGTCGACGGCGAGATCCTGGTCAAGTCGCTGAAGGGCGTCGACGAGGCCGCCCGCGCCCGCTTCCTGGGCTGCATGTCGGCGCGCGCCGCCGACGGCATTCGCGACGAGATGGAGGCGCGCGGGCCGATGAAGATGGCCGAGGTGCTGGAGGCGCAGAAGGCGATGATCGCCATCGCCCGCACCCTCGCCAAGGACGGCACGATCCAGATGGGCGGGGGCGAGGACGATTATGTCTGACGGGTTCGTCGCCGGTTTCGCGGCGCGCCACGCGGTCGCCGCCTCGCTGCTCCAGCAGGCGTTCGCGCCGCCCTCCGGCTTCGCGCCGCGCAGCGTCGGCGAGCCGCGGGGCGGATCGGGCGGGGGGCCGAGGCACTTCAGCCCCGCCGATCCCACCGCGAACCCCACCGCCGGCTGGGACCCGCTCGACGCGGCCGCGCCGCCCTCCCCCTTCGTCGACCCGCTGCCCGCGGTCGACCCGATCGAGGCGGCACATGCCGCGGGCTATGCCGAGGGGCTCGCCGCCGCCGTCGCCGCCGCGCAGGTGAGCACCAACCGCGACGCCGCGCTCCTCACCGGCATCGGCGCCGCGCTCGGCGAGGGCCGTATCGACCGCGAGGCGATGGCCGCGCAGCTGCGGCAAACGGTGCTGCTCCTCGTCACCCGCATCGTCGGCGATGTCGGCGTCGCCGCCGACCGGCTGGCGGCGCGCGTCGACGTGGCGGCGGATCTGCTCGCCGACGCGGCCGAATCGGCGATGCTGCGCGTCCATCCCGACGACGTGGCGCTGCTCGACGACCGCCTGCCCGCGACGATCTTCGCGGTCGGTGACGCCAGCGTGTCGCGCGGCAGCTTCGTGCTGGAGAGCGCGTCCACCGTCGTCGAGGACGGCCCCGCGCTGTGGATGGAACAGCTCGCCGCCGCGATCGACCGCGTGCCGCTCCCGGCGTGATGCCCCGTCGTCACCCCGGACTTGATCCGGGGTCCATCCCTCCACGAACACCTGCATTCGCGGCTCCATGGATGCCGGATCAAGTCCGGCATGACGAACTTTTCGAGATCGATCGCACCCCATGCTGAACCGCTTCACCGCCGACTATCTCGACACGCTGGCCAACGCCGATTTCCGCCCGACCCCCAAGGTCGCCGGCCGCCTGTCCTCCTATGACGGCCTGCTGATGGAGGCGATCGGCCTCACCCTGCCGGTCGGCACCGTCTGCCGCGTCGGCGACCAAGTCGAGGCGGAGGTGATCGGCTTCCGCAACGGCCGCACCATCCTGATGAACCTCGGCGGCCCCGCGCCGCTGCTGCCCAAGACCTGCGTCCGCCCGGTCGGCCCTCCGGGCGAGGCGGAGGTGGGCGAGGCGCTGCTCGGCCGCGTGGTCGACGGCGCCGGCAAGCCGATCGACGGCCTCGGCCCGATCCGCGGCGCCGACCGCTGGCCGCTCGCCGGCAAGCTGCAAGGGCCGCTCGACCGCGGTCGCGTGCTGGAGCCGCTCGACGTCGGCGTGCGCGCGATCAACGGGCTGCTGACGGTCGGCCAAGGGCAGCGGATCGGCATCATGGCGGGCTCGGGCGTCGGCAAGTCGGTGCTGCTCGGCATGATGGTCCGCGCCGCCAAGGCCGACGTGGTGGTAATCGGCCTGATCGGCGAGCGTTCCAGAGAGGTCGCCGACTTCCTCGACACCAAGGTGGCGGGCGAGGCGCGTGCGCGCTCCGTCGTCGTCGCCGTCCCCGCCAACCACTCGCCCGTGCTGCGCATCCGCGGCGCGCTGCGCACCCACGCCATCGCCGAGGCGTTCCGCGCGCAAGGGAAACGCGTGCTCCTCATCATGGACTCGCTCACCCGCGTCGCGCACGCCGGGCGCGAGATCGGCCTGGCGCTGGGCGAACCCGCCTCCGCCCGCGGCTATCCGCCGTCCGCCATCGCCATGCTGCCCAACCTGATCGAGCGCGCCGGCGCCGACGCGCACGGCACCGGATCGATCACCGCCATTTACACGGTGCTCGCCGACGGCGACGACGGCAACGACCCCGTCGTCGACTCGGCCCGCTCGATCCTCGACGGCCATATCGTCCTCAGCCGCGCGCTGGCGGAGCGCGGCGTCTATCCCGCGATCGACGTCGGCCCCTCGGTCAGCCGCGTGATGACCGACATCGTGCCCAAGGGCCACCAGCTCGCCGCCCGCCAGCTGCGCCGCCACCTCGCCACCTACGAGGAGAATCGCGACCTCGTCCTGATGGGCGCCTACCGCGCCGGTGCCGACGCGGCGATCGACGCCGCCATCGCGCATCACGGCGCGATCACCGATTACGTCCGCCAGGACCATGACGAGGTGGTGTCGCTCGACACCGCCACCGCCGAACTAGTCGCGGTGTTCGGCCAGTGAGCGCCTGAGCCGTGAACAAGGAGCGGACGCTGGGCCGCATCCACCGCGTCCGCACGCTCCAGCTCGGCCTCGCCCGCGCCGAGGAGATGCGCCGCCACGACGCGCTCGGGCAGGAGACGGCGCTCAACCACCGCATCGCCGGGCTGGTCGACGCGGTAGCGCCGACCGCCGAACTGCTCGGCGCGCACAACCTCGCCGCCAGCGCCCATTACCGCGACCGGCTCCAGCAATCCGCCTTCGCCGCCGCCGCCCGTGTCGAGGCGGCCAGCGCGCGCGTCGACGCCGCCGCCGAGGCGAGCCGCGCCGCCAAGCGCGACCAGAGCGCCGTCGAGAAGCTGCTCGCCCGCGCCCGCGCCACCGCGCTGGTCCGCGAGATGCGCGCGCTGGAGGATGCACCGCCGCGGCCGAAGAGAAACCGGCACGATCCTTGCTAATCGTCGGGCGGACCTTTCGAGAGAACCGCCCGCTTCATGATCCAGCCCGTCGCCCCGTCCCTGCTCACCCCACCCGTCGGTCGCGCCGCGCCGCGCGCGACGGGCGAGAGCACCGCGTTCGCGCTGCCGGGTGACGGCGAGGCGGCCGCGATGCTCCTTGCCGGCGCCGGCGGCGAGTATGGCACCGGCGAGCGGCACGACGATGCCGCCCCCGGCAATGCCTTGCCGACCACCGCCGCGACGCCGCTCGCGCCGTCGCCGCTCCTCCCGCCGGTGGCGCCCATGCCCGCGCCGGTTCCTTCGGCCAGTCCTCCGATACCGCCGGCGGGGCACGCGCGGCCGTCCGCACCGATCGCGCCCACCCGCACCGCTCCTGCCCCGGTCGGGGCCGCCTCAATCGCGCTCGTCGGCGAGCAGCCGCTCGTGGACGAGGCCGCCCCGAGCGACGAACCGGCCGGGAACATCGCTTCCGCCATCGAGCCTGCCCCCTCGCCGAGCACGGCCCCGACGCCGCCGCGCATCACCGGTACCGAACGGAAGCCGCACGATACGTTGCCCACCCGCTCGCCCTCGACCATGCCGACGATGGCGGCGCCGGGAGCGAGGCCGCTGCGTACCGCTGTTCCCATCGCCGACGCGCAGACCGCGGCTGCACCGATCAAGCCGGTCGCGTCCTCCGTCGTGCCCCTGGCAACCGCACACGCGAGCGGGACGCCGGAACGCGAGGTCACCCCTGTCCTGCCGGACCCGGCGCTGCCGATCGACGTTCCCGCGGATCGCTCGCCGACACCCACGATCACGCCGTCCGGTTCGGCACCATCGCAGACGCTCCCGACCACTCCCGTCGCCGCTCCGCCGACTGCCGTCATGCCGCCACCACCGACGCAGCCGACGCAGCCGACGCAGCCGACGCAGCCGACACAGCGGGATGACACCCGCTCCGTCGCTGCCGAGACCGTCCGTTCCGCCGCGATCTCCGTGCCGCGTCGCTTCTCGTCGACCTGGTCCAGCCACGCGACGCCGTTGCCCGAGAACGACGCGACGACCGACGACGGACCAGCGCAGGATACCCCGCCCGCCATCGAAACGGCATCGCTGCCGGCGGGTGTCATGCCCGCTTCCGCGATCACCGCCGCCGACCGGCCGATCGATCCGCCGTCCCCGCCGAACATCCCCGCTGCCGAGCGGACGCCGTCAGGCATCTCGCCTGCCCGCTCCCCCTCGCGTGCGGAAACGACGGCGACGGCGCCGCGCATCGTTCCTGCCGCGGCGATGGAAACCGCGACCACGCCAAGCACGCCGCTCGCAGCCCCCGTCACGTCGCCCGTCATGACGACCGCGGCCGAGGTGCCGGCGGTCGCAACGGAACAGGCGGCCACACCGGAAGAGGTGGTCGTGCCGGAACAGGCGATCGCACCCGCATCGCCGATGGCCGCACCGCAAACGACAACTTTCGTGCCCAAGGCTTCGACCCGGACGATCGCCCCGGCGGTGTCACCGCCGGCCGATGCGAGTCCCATCCCACCGGTCATCGTGTCGCCCCCTGCCGTCACGACGTCGCTCGCCACCGGCACGAGCTCGGCCGTCAGGGCGGTGACCACACCGGCCGTGATCTCGATCCCGCGTCGTTTCGCATCGACCTGGCCCGCCGCCGCCGCCCCGCCCGTCGCACCCGACACGGCTACCCGGCGCGAACTCCCGCCGATCGCCCCTGCTCCGACGGCGATCACCACCCCGCCGCCGGTCGGAGCAATCGCCGCCCCGGCGCTGCCGGCCGAGCCGCCGCAATCCGCGACCACGTCGGCGAACGCCTCGCCCGCGGAACAGGACGTGGCGCCGGTCCCCACCCGTAGCGCGCCCGCCGTCGCACCTCTCCCGGCGCCCGCGCCGATCCCGACCGCGGCGCCCGCCGGGATCGTCTTCGGTGCCGCGCGCTTCGCGGCGCAGACCGCGGACGATCGCGACGAGCCGGCGCTGCCGATCGGCCTCGCGCCGCTCGCCGCGGCGCCGCTGGAGCGCCCCGCCGCCGCTGCCCCGCCACCCCAGGCGCCGATCGACGTGACGCAGGAACGCTGGCCCCACACGATGATCGAGCGAATCGAGATGATCCGCGACGCCGCGAACGAGGTCGACACGCGCATCCGCCTCGTCCCCGACGCGCTGGGCGCGATCGACGTCGACGTGCGGCGCGACGGCGACACGCTGCACGTCCGCTTCCAGGCCGACCAGCCGCAGACCCGCGCGCTGCTCGCCGACGCCGCCCCCCGCCTCGCCGAGGCGGCGGAGGCGCGCGGCCTGCGTCTCGGCCAGTCGAGCGTCGGCGGCGGCCAGGGTGACGGCACCGCCGGCCAGGGCCAGCAGCAGCAGCGCTCGCCCGTGCCCACGGCACCGCCCCGCGCGCCCCTTTCCCCTACCGCCGCCGGCCTCGCCGACGATGATGACACCCGCCTCGCCTGAAGGAACAATTGAATGAGCGACGCCAAGGAAGATCCCGCCCCCGCCAAGAAGGGCGGCAAGAAGAAACTGATGATCGGCGCCGTCGCGCTGTTCGTGCTGATCGGCGGCGGCGTTGGCGCCGGCGTCTACGCCGCGCAGTCGGGCATGATGGGCGGCCATGCCGGGACGGAGGACCCGGACACCCCCAAGCTCGTCCCCAAGAGCGAGCAAAAGCCGGCTGCCGAGGGTGGCGAGGGCGGCGGCCACGGCGGCGGCGAAGGTGGCGGCGAGGAAACCGCCTCGCACGGCGGCAAGCCGACGCCGGAGGGCGAGGGCGGCGACAAATACGCCTCCACCTACTATCCGATGGAGAAGGATTTCACCTCCAACCTCCAGAATTCGGCGCACTTCCTCCAGGTCGGCGTGGCGGTGTCGACGCCCTACGACGAGAAGGTGATCGAGCACCTGAAAACCAACGACATCGCGGTCCGCTCGGCGATCCTGATGGCGCTCGGCGACACGCCGGAGGAGCAGGTCTTCACCAGCCAGGGCAAGCAGCAGCTCCAGCGCCGGCTGGTCAAGGCGATCAACGACACGCTCCAGCAGAAGGAGGGATTCGGCGGCATCGGTAACGTTTACTTTACCAGTTTCGTTGTTCAGTGAGGCATGGTTAACGCGCCGCGAAACACTGCCGGAGGAGATCGCCGCCGTCGCGAGCGCGAGCCCGCCGTCGCGCAGGCGGCGACGCTTGGCACCACCAAGCTGAACCCGTTCGGCGATCTCCACACGCTGCAACACGTCTGTGCGCGCCTCGCCCGCTCGCTGCGCGCGGTGTGGGAGCCGCTGTTCCGCCAGGACGTGCGCTCCTTCGCCGAACCGCTCGGCGTGCAGCGCTTCGGCGACTATCGGATCGAGCGCGGCGACACGCTCGCCGCCTGGGTGCCGCTCGCGATGAGCCCCGCCAACGGCACCGCCTGGCTGGTGATCGATGCCGCGCTGGTGCTGGAGCTGCTCGACCTGTTCTTCGGCGGCACCGGCGCGGTGCCGAGCCCGCTGCCGGCCGAGTTCTCGCCCGCGGCCGAGGCGATGGCCGCGCGCATCGGCCAGCAGGTGGCGGGGCCGCTGGGCGCCGCTTGGGAACCGCTGACCCACGCCTCCTTCGTGCCCGGCACGGTGGAGACGGGCGCCGACATCGACGGCGACGACGCGGTGATCGTCACCCGCTTCGGCATCGCCGCGGGCACCGCCGCGCCGGTGTTCGTCGATCTCGTCTACTCGGTCGCGGCGCTTAAAGCCCACGGCGCGTCGCTCACCGGCAAGGTGCTCGACAAGGCCGAGCCCGATCCCGTTTGGCGCAACAACCTGACCCGCGCCACCATGCAGGTCCGCTTTCCCGTCCGCTCCGTTCTGGCCGAGCCGATCGTGCCGCTGGCGACGCTGATGGACCTGAAGGCGGGCGATGTGATCCCGATCTCGATCGACGCCAACGTGCCGGTCATGGTCGGCCGCGACCGGCTTGGGCACGGCACCGTCGGCACCGCCAACGGCCGCGCCGCGATCCGCCTCACCTCTCTCAGCGTTCCCGAAGGACTCGACGAATGAACCAGATGACCGGCGCCTTTCCGGTGGATACGGCCGTGGCCGCCAATTTCCGGCTGCTCCAGGACGTCGACGTCAAGCTGACGGTCGAGATCGGCTCGACCTCGCTGAGCCTGCGCGAACTGCTCGCGCTCGGCGAGGGCAGCGTGATCGAACTCGACCGCCAGGCGGACGAACTGCTCGACGTGTTCGTTAACGGCACGCTGATCGGCCGCGGCGAGGTGGTGACGGTCGGCGACCGCTTCGGCGTCAAGATGACCGAGCTGGTCTCGCCCGACAAGGCGGGCGGGGCTCGCTGACATGCTCTGGTCGTACATCCTGAAACTGGTCGTGCTGCTGCCGCTCGTCTGCGGCCTGATGATCGGCTGCCTGTATCTGTGGCGCAAGCTGGAGAGCCGGATGCCGGGCAAGACCACGACGCGGCTGATCGCCGTGCGCGAGACCATGATGATCTCGCCGGGCCTGCGCCTCGCGGTGCTCGATTTCGAGGGCAAGCGCCTGCTCGTCTCGGTCGGGCGCGGCGGCGTCAACCTGGTCGACAAGGTGGAAGGGCCGCTCGCGTGAACGTGTCCGTCACCCGCAGGGGCCACGGCCCCGCGCTGATCCGCGGCCACGCCGCGCCGGTCGCGGCGCCGTCGGGCGCGCCGTACAAGTTCCTCTGGGTGCTGCTCGCGCTGCTGCTGGCGATCGTCGTCGCCGCGCCCGCCTTCGCGCAGGGCGCGCCGGCCGCACCCGCCCCCGGCGTCGGCGACGCGGTCGACCGCGCGCTGGGGCAGCTCGGCGGGCAGGCGGGCGGGCAATCCGCGCCGCTGTCGCTGTCGCTCCAGGTCCTCATCATCATGGGCCTGCTGACGATCCTGCCGGGCATCCTCCTGATGATGACCAGCTTCACGCGGATCATCATCGTGCTGGCCGTGCTGCGCCAGGCGCTGGGCCTCCAGCAGACGCCGCCCAACCAGGTGCTGATCGGCCTGTCCTTGTTCCTGTCGCTGTTCGTGATGGCGCCGACGATCTCGCAGATCAACGCCACCGCGATCCAGCCCTATGCCGCCGGGCAGCTCGCCGGCACGCAGATGATCCAGACCGCCGGCGCCCCCTTGCACGCCTTCATGACCAAGCAGACGCGGGTAAAGGACCTGACGATGTTCGCCGACCTGGCGAAGACCGGCCCGTTCGCCCGGCCGCAGGACGTGCCCTTCGCGGTGCTGCTCCCCGCCTTCATCACCTCCGAGCTGAAGACGGCGTTCCAGATCGGCTTCCTGATCTTCCTGCCCTTCATCGTCATCGACCTGGTCGTCGCGACGGTGCTGATGTCGCTCGGCATGGCGATGCTGTCGCCGACGATCATCTCGCTGCCCTTCAAGCTCCTCCTGTTCGTGCTGGTCGACGGCTGGGCGCTGACGATGGGCAGCCTGGCGAACTCGTTCGCGACCTGAACCCGGTCGCTCCCCACCCCGTTCGTGCTGAGCGCAGTCGAAGCACAAGCCCCGAACGGTTCTGCCCTGGCATGTCCTTCGACATCGCCCGGGACGAACGGTTGAGAGAAAGCCCCGATGGACGCCGATTATTTCCTGACCATCGCCAACCAGACGATGTGGGTGCTGGCGCTCGCCGCCGCGCCGATCCTGGTGCCCGCGCTGCTGGCCGGGCTGATCCTGGGCATGGTGCAGGCCGCAACCTCGATCAACGAGCAGACGCTGACCTTCGTGCCGAAGCTCGTCGTGGTCGCGTTCTCCATCCTGATCTTCGGCAGCCTGATCCTGGGGCTGCTGACCGATTTCACCACCGCGATGTTCGAGCGGATCCCGGACTTGGTGAAGTGAATCACCGTCATGCCGGGCTCGTCCCGGCATCCAGAGCCAAGCAGCGCCATCGTTCGTGGCCCTGGACCCCGGGACAAGCCCGGGGTGACGTCTAGTGCTCGGCTTCGGCCTCTCCATCGAACCGCAGCTCTGGGCCCTGATCTTCGTCATGGTCCGGATCGGCGCGGCGTTCGTGGCGGCGCCCGTGTTCGGCGCGGTGTCGCTGCCGGTGATCGTGCGCGTGTCGCTGTCCGGCGCGATCGGCGTGCTGGTCCTCGCCGCGCACCCCGTGGTGCCGCCGCCGACCGTGTTCGCCGTCACCACCTTTATCGCCATCGCCGCGGAGGCACTGGTCGGGTTCGCGATGGGCTTCATCCTCCAGACCGCCTTTGCCGCGCCGCTGATCGCGTCCGAGCTGATCGGCGGATCGATGGGGATCGGCTTCGCCTCGTCGATCGATCCGCAGAACGGCCGCTCGTCCCCGGCGCTCGGCCAGTTCATGTCGATCATGCTGACGCTGCTGTTCCTGTCGGTCGACGGGCACCTCGTCCTGGTCGACATGCTGGTGAAGAGCTACGACGCGCTGCCCCCCGGCGCCGCCTGGATGGGGCCGGACCGGCTGAAGGCGATCGCCTTTTTCGGCGGCTACGCCTTCCTGGCGGGGCTGCTGCTGGCGCTGCCGGTCGGTTTCCTGCTGCTGTGCCTCAACATCGTCGTCGGCATGATGAGCCGCGCGGCCCCGTCGCTGAACCTGTTCTCGGTCGGCCTGCCCGCCAGTCTTGCGGTCGGCGTGATCGCGCTGGCGATCGGCTTTCCGGCGATGGGCGACTATATGCTCGTCATCATCCGCGAGGCGCTCGGCGCCGCGCAGACCATCGTGCTCGGCTGAGGGGCTGGCAGGATGTCGGAGGGTGGCGAAAAGACAGAAGCCCCAACCCAGAAGCGCCGCGACAAGGCGGCCGAGGACGGCAATGTCCTCCGCTCGCGCGACCTGGCGACGGCGCTGGTCGTCCTGGTCGGCGTCGCCTGGCTGGTGTTCATGGGGCCGGCGCTGCTCGCCGCATGCCGCGACGTCATGGCGGCGAGCTTCCAGTTCGGGCGCGGCGACGTGGAGGAATTCTCCCCCTGGCGCCCGCTCGCGGAAGCCGGGTGGCGGCTGGCGATGCCGGTCGGCTCGCTCCTCGCGATCAGCCTTGCCGCCGCGATCGTGTCGGGCATGATGCTCGGCAACGTCGGCTTCAACGCCGGCCTGTTCGCGCCCAAGGCCAGTCGCATCAATCCCGCCTCCGGCCTGAAGCGCATCTTCGGCACCAACGGCTGGATCGAACTCGCCAAGTCGATCCTGAAGGTCGTGCTGCTCGGCACGATCGGCGGCTGGATGCTGTGGAAGGCGTCGCGCGCCACCCTCGGCCTGTCGTCGTCCAACCTGACAGTCGCGTTGGACGAGATCGGCGGCACCTTCACCGGCATTCTCTTCGCGATGAGCTTCGGGCTGGTCGTTATCGCCGGCATCGACGTGCCGCTCCAGATCATCCAGCGCCTGAGCAAGCTGCGCATGACCAAGCAGGAGGTAAAGGACGAGCACAAGGAGGGCGAGGGCAATGCCGAGATGAAGGGCCATATGCGCGCCCGCGCTCGCGCCATGCTATCGGGCGGCGCGCGCAAGGCGGTGGCGGAGGCGCACGTGGTGCTCACCAACCCGACGCATTTCGCGGTCGCGCTCCGCTACGACCGGGGCCGCGACCAGGTGCCGGTGGTGGTGGCCAAGGGTCGCGGCGCGACCGCGCTCGCCATCCGCGAGATCGCGGCCGAGGTTGCGGTGCCCGTGCTCGAATATCCGCAGCTCGCTCGCGCCGTCTACTATACCAGCCGCGAGGGGCAGGAGGTGCGGGACGACCTCTACGTCGCCATCGCCACCGTGCTCGCCTTCGTCTTCGGCCTCAACGCCGCGGCGGGCGGCACCGGCACCCCGCCCTTCCCCGCCGCGCTGCCGCCGGTCGACGTGCCGCCGGGCGCGCGCTTCGACGAGAACGGCGCGAAACAATCCTAAAATTCGCGCCCATGTGGCCGTTTACGGGGGCAAGCACGAGGATACACGATGGCCGTCGACTCGATCACCAAGACGCTCGGATCGGGATCGGGCATCGACCTCAAGGCGCTGGTCACCAGCCTGGTCGACGCGCAATATGCCGCCAAGACGAAGCAGTTCACCACCAAGTCCGACACGCTCACCGCGCAGATCTCCGGCGTGGCCAAGCTGAAGAGCGCGATCACCGGCTTCGACTCGGCGCTGAAGTCGCTGGTCAAGAGCGGCTCGCTGGCGACGCAGCCGACCAGTTCCAACGCCGCCGTGCTCGGCGCCTCGCTGATCGCCGGCGCGACCGCACCGACCGCGGCGACCACGCTGACGGTGGACAGGATCGCGCAGGCTCAGGCCGCCACCTCGCGCATCGTCGTGCCGGGCGAGACGTTCCGCGGCGGCACGCTCGACGTGACGACCGGCTCCGACACCAAGGTCACCAAGTCGATCACCGTGCCGCAGGGCGCGACCCTGGCCGACGTCGCCGCGCTCATCAAGAAGGAGACCGGCTTCTCCACCGCGCTGGTCGCCGATGGCGACGGCACGCGGCTGACGGTGAAGAGCGCCACCGGCGCCTCCCAGGCGTTCGAGATCGCCGCCACCGACACAGACGGCACCGCCGCGGGCACCGGCCTGTCGGTCTTCGCGACCGGCGATGCGGGATTGAAGATCGGCACGGTCGCGCAGGACGCGCAGGTCACCGTCGACGGCGCCCGCTACACCCGCGCCAGCAACAGCATCAACAATCTGGTGCCGGGCGTGAAGCTGGATCTGACCGGCACCGGCACCACCACGATCGCGGCGACGCGGCCGACCGCGGCGCTGTCGCAGGCGGTGTCGGACTTCGTCGCCACCTATAACGAGCTCCAGGCCGTGCTGAAGGAGGCGACCAACGCCACCACGGGCGTGCTCCGCAGCGACGCCGCCGCGACCGGCATCGCGCGCGCGTTGTCTACGCTGACGACCACCAAGCTGACCGGCGCCGGCACGGTGCAGACGCTGGCGGACATCGGCGTCGCCACCAACCGCGATGGCACGCTGTCGGTCGACACGGCCCGCCTCACCCGCACGCTCGCCGGCGATCCGGCGGCGGTGGAGGCGTTGTTCGCCGACGGCACCGGCGCGAGCGGCGGCGGCCTGTCCGCGGCGATGTCGAGCATCGCGACGCGGCTGACCGACAAGACTTTCGGCCTCGATGCGGCGACCACGCGCTACACCAGGCAGCAGAGCGACCTCGCCACCGCCAAGGCGAAGCTCGCCGACGCGACCGCCGCGACGACCGAGCGGATGACGCGGCAGTTCGCCAGCATGGACTCGCGGGTGGCGGCCTATAAATCGACCCAGACGTTCCTGACCAATCAGATCGCCGCCTGGAACAAGAGCGACAGCTGATGGCCTACGCCTCCACCCTGCTGCGCGATCCGTGGGCGACCTATCGCGAGATCGACATCGCTGGCCGCACCGCGCAGGCCGCGACCGGCCCGGCGCTGGTCCAGCTGCTCTACGCCGAGCTGGTCGCGGCGCTCCGCGCGGCGGCCTGCGCGGTCGAAGCCAGGGCGTTTCGCGTGAAGAGCGAGCGTGTGACCCGCGCCACGGCGATCCTGTTCGCGCTGGAGGCGAATCTCGATTTCGAGCAGGGCGGCGAGGTGTCGAAGACGCTCGCCCGCCTCTACGCCGGCGCGCGGAGCGAGGTGGTGTCCGCCTCGATCGGCGACGATCCCGCCCCCTTCCGCTCCACCGCCGACACCATGGCCGAGATCGCCGCCGCCTGGGCCACCGCGACGGGATAATCCTCTTCTTGCGGGGGAGCGTTACGTAGCCTGTGCCCTCTTGCCTCCCCGGCGAAGGCCGGGGCCCAGTTGGGCAACGGTTCGAACTACTTACGAGCCTTTCCCAACTGGGCGCCGGCCTTCGCCGGGGAGGCTGAGAGGAGTTTCGCAAAGAATCTCCTTGCAAGCAGGATCGTCAGCGGCGGGTTTCCGCCCCTCCTACCCCTCGCCCACCAACGCCTTGGCCTCCGCCGACGCCCAGTCGAACCCGCCCGTCACCCGCCACACCTCGCGCCCTTGCGCGTCGTAGAGGATCGTGGTCGGCAGATTGGCGCCCAGTCCCGTGCTCAACCCCAGCTTGGGGTCCTGATACGGTTGCAGATGCGCGAACTTCCTCGTCGCGAAGAACGGCGCCACCTTCTCCGGCTGCAAGTCCTGCGCGACCGCGAGGACGCGCACCGCGCCCGACCCGGCAAGCGCGTCGAGCGTCGGCATCTCGGCTATGCACGGCGCGCACCACGTCGCCCACAGATTGACCAGCACCGGCTTGCCGCGGAAGGCCGCCAGCGTCACCGGCTTGCCTGACGGATCGGCGAACGACGCGGTCGGCGCCGCCTCGCCCTTGTGGCTGCGATCGATCTTGCCGGCGGGCGCGGTCGCCGGCGCAGCGGGTGCGGCCTCGTCGGGCGCCGGCGCCGCCTCGTCGGTGGAGGGAGCCGCGACGTTGGCTTGCTCCCCACCGGCGCTTTGCCTATCGCAGGCGGCGGTCAATACGGCCAGGAGACAGGCGATCGCGACGCGCGACGACATGAACGGTACCTCGAACGCGATGTGGGGCGGGCGCTTCGCCGAAGGGCCTGCCGCGGTGATGCGGGAGATAAACGCCAGCCTGCCCTTCGACAAGCGGATGTGGCGCGAGGACGTCGCCGGCAGCCGCGCGCACGTGGCAATGCTGGGCGCCGCCGGCATTGTCTCGCCCGCCGACGCCGACGCGATCGCGGCCGGACTGGAGCAGGTCGCCGCCGGCTATCAGGCGGACGGCGTGCCCGACGACCTGTCGCTGGAGGACATCCACATGCTGACGGAGGCGCGGCTGGCCGAGGCGATCGGCCCCGCCGCCGGCCGCCTCCACACCGCGCGCAGCCGCAACGATCAGGTCGCGACCGACTTCCGCCTGTGGGTGCGCGCGGCGATCGACCAGGTGCTGGCGGCACTGACCGCCTTCCAGCAGGCACTGCTCGCCCGCGCCGAGGAACACGCCGCCAGCGTCATGCCCGGCTTCACCCACCTGCAATCGGCACAGCCCGTCACGCTCGGCCACCATCTGATGGCCTATTACGAGATGGCCGCGCGCGACGTGTCTCGGTTCGCCGACGCGCGCGCGCGGATGAACCGCTGTCCGCTCGGCTCCGCCGCGCTCGCCGGCACAGGCTTCCCGATCGACCGCGACGCGACCGCCGCCGCGCTCGGTTTTGACGGCCCCACGCGCAACTCGCTCGACGCGGTCAGCGACCGGGACTTCGCGCTCGATTATCTGCAAGCCGCGACGCAATGCTCGCTTCACCTGTCGCGCCTCGCCGAGGAGTTCGTGCTGTGGGCGTCGCAGCCCTTCGGCTTCGTCGCGCTCTCCGACCAATGGTCGACCGGCAGCTCGATCATGCCGCAGAAGCGCAACCCCGACGCGGCCGAGCTGGTCCGCGGCCATGCCGGCCGCATCACCGGCTGCCTCGTGTCGCTGACGGTGACGATGAAGGGCCTGCCGCTCGCCTATTCCAAGGACATGCAGGACGACAAGCCACCGGTGTTCGAGGCACACGACCTGCTCGCCCTGTCGCTCGCGGCGATGACCGGCATGGTCGAGAGCGCGACCTTCCGCCCCGACCGGATGCGTGCCCTGGCCGAATCGGGCTTCTCCACCGCCACCGACCTCGCCGACTGGCTGGTGCGCGAGGGCGGCGTGCCGTTTCGCGAGGCGCATCACATCACCGGCCGCGCGGTGGCGCGCGCGGAAGCGGAGGGCGTCCGGCTCGACCAGCTGCCGCTCGCCGACCTGCGCGCGATCGATCCGCGCATCGACGATCGTGTCTACGACGTGCTGTCGGTCGACGCCTCTGTCGCCAGCCGGACCAGCTTCGGCGGCACCGCCCCCGCCAACGTCCGCGCCGCCATTGCCGCCGCACGCGGGGAAACCGCGTGAAGCGCTTCGTCCTCTCGGGCGCGCTGCTGCTCGCCGGCTGCGGCTCGGCCGCCGGGCTCCAGCCCGCGCCCGGCCAGTCGCTGCCCGTCGCGCCGCGCGGCGCCAACGCCACGCCGACCCCCGCCGAGCTGCTCACCCCGACGCCACAGCAGCGGCCACAACGTTCCGACGAACTCCTCCGCCGCTCCGACGAGCGCCGGTCGGACGAGTTCGACCTGCCACCGGGCTGACCATGAACCATTTCGATTACCGTGACGGCGTGATGCATGCCGAGGACGTCGCCCTGCCGACGGTCGCGCGCGAGGTCGGCACCCCCGTCTACGTCTACTCCGCCGCCACGCTGCGCCGTCACGCGCGCGTGTTCCGCGAGGGGCTGGCCGGCGTGCCGCGCAAGCATCTCGCCTACGCGATCAAGGCCAACCCCAATCTCGCCGTGCTCCGCGTCCTCGCCGACGAGGGCTACGGTGCCGACGTGGTGTCGGTGGGCGAGATGAAGCGCGCGCTCGCCGCCGGCATGGCGCCCGCCGACATCGTCTTCTCCGGCGTCGGCAAGACCAGGGCGGAGCTGGCCGCCGCCCTCGACGCCGGCATCGGCCAGTTCAACCTGGAGCTGGAGGAGGAAGGCGTCGTCCTAGCCGCCCTCGCCGCCGAGCGCGGCCTGGCCGCCCCCGCCACCCTGCGCGTCAACCCGGACGTCGACGCCGGCACCCACGCCAAGATCTCGACGGGCCGGCGCGAGAACAAGTTCGGCGTGCCGATCGACCAGGCACCCGCCATGTTCGATCGCCTCGCCGCGCTGCGCGGCCTGAACCTGCGCGGGATTGCCGTCCATATCGGCAGCCAGCTGTTCGACCTCGCTCCCCTGGAGGCCGCCTATGTCCGCATCGGCGAACTGGTGGGCGAGCTACGCGCCGCCGGGCACCACATCACCCACGTCGACCTGGGCGGCGGCCTCGGCGTCCCCTACAAGGCCGGCGACGCGCCGCCGAGCCCGGCCGACTACGGCGCCATGGTCGCGCGCGTCACCGCCGACTGGGACGCGGAACTGATGTTCGAGCCTGGCCGCGTCATCGCCGGCAACGCGGGCGTGCTGATGACGGAGGTGGTGTGGGTGAAACCCGGCGTCGTCCACCCTTACGTGATCGTCGACGCGGCGATGAACGACCTCGCGCGGCCCGCGCTCTACGACGCGTGGCATGACTTCGCTGCGGTCGAGCCCAGCGGCGAGCGGATGACCGCCAATGTCGCCGGTCCGGTGTGCGAGAGTGGCGACACTTTCGCGATGGGCCGCGACATCGACCGGGTGGAGAGCGGCGACCTCGCCGTGTTCCGCACCGCCGGCGCGTACGGCGCGACCATGGCGTCGACCTACAACAGCCGCCCGCTGGTGCCCGAGGTGCTGGTCGACGGCAACCGCTACGCCGTGGTCGCCGACCGCGTCGCGGCGGAGGCGCTGATCGCGGCGGAACGCGTGCCCGAATGGCTGGGCGGGTGACGCCCGCTCCCCGTCACCCCCCACTTGATCCGGGGCCTATCCCGCGGCGAGGCGAGCGTTTCGAGCCTCTTGCGCCCACACCCGCGGCGCCATGAACTTCAGCGCAAGGCAGAACCTTCGCGACAAACCCGTCGTTATGCCGGGCTCGTCCCGGCATCCAGGGCCAAGCAGCGCTGCCGATCGTGGCCTTGGATGCCGGGACGAGCCCGGCATGACGGAAGAAGCAGGCACGACGGCGTTTCAGAAAAGTCCCGGCTTAGGCCGAGGCGACGCGTGATGCCGTTCCTCCACAGCCTCCCCCTCTTCGTCCGCCTCCACGGCCGCCCCGTGATCCTGCTGGGTGAGGGCGACGCCGCCGACGCCAAGCGCCGCCTGCTCGCCCGAGCCGGTGCCGCCATCGTCGGCGAGGACGCGCCCGCCGCGCTCGCGATCGTCGCGATCGACGACGAGGCAGAGGCCCTCGCCGCCGTCGCCCGGTTCAAGGCGCGCGGGCTGCTCGTCAACGCCGTCGACCGCCCCGATCATTGCGACTTCACCCTGCCGGCGATCGTCGACCGCGATCCGGTGATCGTTGCGATCGGCACCGGCGGTGTGTCCGCCGGTCTCGCCGCGGCGCTGCGCCAGCGGCTCGAGGCGCTGCTGCCATCGACGCTCGGCGCGCTCGCCCACGCGCTCCAGGCCGGGCGCGGGACGCTGCGCGCCCGCTTCCCCGACGCCGGCGAGCGCCGCCGCGCCATCGCCGCCGCGCTCGCCCCCGGCGGTTCGCTTGATCCGCTTGGCGATGGCGACCCCGCCGCCTGGCTCGCCGACCCCGCCGCACCCGCCGGCGACCGCACGGAGACGATCGTCCTCCGCTCCGCCGATCCCGACGATTTGACGCTGCGCGAGGCGCGCCTGCTCGCCTCGGCCGACCGCGTCTTCCACGACGCCGACGTTCCCCCCGCCATCCTCGACCGCGCCCGTGCTGACGCCGCGCGGATCGTGGGAAGCCCAAGGATCATGCCCGGCCTGTCGATCGTTCTGCGCGCGTCATGAAGGCTTATTGCTTCCGCGTCGCCGCCGGTCGCGGCACCCCGATCGATCTGGCCGACGCGCTCGCCGCGGGGCCGGACATGGTCTGGGTCCACCTTCCGCAGATCGACGACGAAACCAAGGAATGGCTGCGCGACCGCGCGCAACTGGACGGGTACGTCGTCGATGCCCTCACCGCCACCGAGACGCGGCCCCGCTGCGAGAAGATCGACCAGGGCGCCTTCCTTAACCTGCGCGGCCGGTCGAAGGAGGAGCTCGACAATTCGGACCTGCTCGCCTCCGTCCGCATCTGGGCGCAGAAAGGCCGCGTCATCTCGGTGACGAGGAAGCCGATGATCGCCGTCTCCACCGTCAAGGCGGAGGTGGCCGCGGGCCACGTCGCCGATCCCGGCGACCTCATCACCGCCTTCGCCGCGGCCATCACCACCGACCTGGACCCCGACGTCGCCGATCTCGGCGACCAGCTCGACGATTGCGAGGAGCAGCTGGACGCCAGCCGCGTCTTCGAGCTGCGCCGCACCGTCAGCAAGGTGCGCATCGCCGCCATCGCCTATCGCCGCTTCCTGACGCCGCAGCGCGCCGCGCTGGAGAAGCTCGCGGCGCTGCCGGGCGACTGGCTGGGCGACGACGACCGCCTCCACATCGCCGCCGCCGCCGATCGCGCCGCGCGCATGGCGGAGGAGCTGGAATCGATCCGTGAACGATCGGCGCTGATGCATGAGACGCTGTCGGACCTGCGCGCCGAGCAGCTCGACACCCGCTCGCTGGTCATCTCGATCGCCGCGCTGGTGTTCCTGCCGCTGACCTTCCTGACCGGCCTCTACGGCATGAACGTCGCCAACCTGCCCTACGCGCAGGAACCCTGGGCCTTCGACGCGATCGCCGGTGCCTGCGCGCTGATCGCGGCGGGCGTGGTAATCTGGTTCGTCCGCCAGCACTGGTTCAGCAAATAAGGAAGATTCGCCGACCGCTCCGCACAGCCCATCGCCCACCCCGGCCCCCGCCGGGGTGACGAGGTAGTAGACTACAGCCCGACCCGCGCCGCCAGCCACCGCGCCGCCTGCTTCGGCGTCTCCTTCGCCTCCGCCCGATCCACCCGGTAATTGGCCGCGCGCATCGCCGCCACCGGTACCCGCCCGACCAGCGGTGCGAGCGCCCTCAGGAAGCGCGCGTCCCTCGCCCGTGCCGGTGCCACCAGCAGCATCGCGTCGTATCCCGGGATCGCCCGCTCGGGATCGCTCAGCACCCGCAGCCGATCCGCCGCGATCCGCCCGTCCGACGAGAAGGCGGAGATCACGTCGACCCGCCCGCTCGCCAGCGCCTGGTACATGAAGGTCGGGCTGTACGGCGTCGCCGCGGCGAAGCGCATGCGGTATGCACGCCGCACCGCCGCCCACTCGGGCCGCTCTAGGAACTCCAGGTCGCTGCCCAGCCGCAGTGTCGGCGACCGTGCCGCCAGGTCGGACAGCGTCGCGATCCCCAGCCGTTGCGCCTCACCTTCCTTCATCGCGAAGGCGTAGGCGTTCTCGAACCCCAGCGCCCCCACCATCCGCACGCCCTTGGTGCGCATCGTCCAGTCGCCGATCGCGCGCAGCATCGCGAGGCGGTC
This sequence comes from Sphingomonas rubra, assembly GCF_900115745.1. Lineage (GTDB taxonomy): Bacteria > Pseudomonadota > Alphaproteobacteria > Sphingomonadales > Sphingomonadaceae > Sphingomonas > Sphingomonas rubra. Next base: position 47,015 of record NZ_FOXP01000012.1, read on the forward strand.
GGGCACGTCGGTGCGCCGCATCTCGTTGGTCCAGATCGTGCCGGCATAATCGACGTAGACGTCGACCGCCCCGCTCGCCACTGCGCCGAAGATCACCGCCGATCCCAGCCCGTCGCGGTACTCGACGCGGTATCCGGCACGCTCCAACCGATCGCCGATCAGCCGCGCCAGGATATACTGCTCGGCGAAGTTCTTGGCGCCGACCACCACCGGCCGCTCGCCGCCACTTCGCAAGGCTTGGCGCCACAGCGGCATCGTCGCCAAGGCGAGGCCGGCGGCGAGCGCCACGCTCGCTCCCAGCCACAGGCGCCGCCGCCGCGTCGCCAGCCCGCGCTCGACCAGCCCGATCCCGGCGTCGACCGACAGCGCCAGCACCGCCGCGCCCAGGCAGCCGGCGAGCACCAGCGACCAGCTCTGCGTCTGGAGGCCCGCGAAGATCAGGTCGCCCAGGCTCGCCTGCCCCACCGTGGTCGACAGCGTCGCCGCGCCGATCGTCCACGTCGCCGCGGTGCGCAGCCCTGCGATGGCGACCGGCCCGGCGAGCGGCGCCTCGACCAGCGCGAGCTTCTGCCACGTCGTCATCCCCACCGCGTCCGCCGCCTCGCCAACGCCGCGATCGATGCCGTTGAGCCCGGCGACGCCGTTGCGAAGCAGCGGGAGCAATGCGTAGAGCGTCAGCGCGAACAGCGCCGGCGCGAAGCCCAGCGGCGAGACGGGCAGCAGCCATTGCAGGCTGAGCAACAGCGGAAAGAACAGCGCGAGCAGCGCCAGCGACGGGATCGTCTGCACCAGGCTGGCGAAGCCCAGCGCGACCCGCGCGACGCGCGGCCGCCGGGCCGACCACACCGCCAGCGGCAGCGCGATCGCCACCGCCAGCGCCAGCGCCGCGACCGACAGCAGCACGTGCGCGGCGAGCAGCGGCGGCACGCGCGACAGAGCGTCGGCGAAGGCGCTCAACCGACCAACTCGCGCAGCCGCTCGGCCTGATCGCGCGGCACCCGCACCAGCGCCTGCGCGTCCGCGCCGCCGCCGCCGTTCACCAGCTCCGCCGGGCTCGCGTCGGCGACGATCCGCCCCGCCTTCATCACCAGCACCCGCGTTGCCAGCAGCAGCGCCTCCGCCATGTCGTGCGTCACCAGGATGGTGGTCAGCGCCAGTTCGTCGTGCAAGGCGCGCAGCCGCCTGCCCAACGCGTCGCGCGTCACCGGGTCGAGCGCGCCCAACGCCTCGTCGAGCAGCAGCAGCCGCGCCCCCGGCGCCAGCGCGCGGGCGATGGCGACGCGCTGCCGCTGCCCGCCCGACAGTTCGTCGGGCATCCGCCCGGCCAGGCCTGCCGGCAGGTCGACCATGTCGAGCAGCCGCGCCACGTCGGCCGGCGCCTGCCTCGCGATGCGCGGGCCGACGCCGATATTCTCCGCCACCGTCCAGTGCGGGAACAGCCCGATCGACTGGAAGACGTAGCCGATCCGCCGCCGCAGCGCCGGGGCCGGCTCGTCGCGCACGTCCTGTTCGTCGATCAGCACGCGGCCCGCACTCGGGCTCACCAGCCGGTTCACCGTCTTCAGCAGCGTGGACTTGCCCGATCCCGACGCGCCGACCAGCGCGACGAAACTGCCCGGTTCGATCCGGCACGACACGCCGTCGACCGCCGCCACCGCGCCGTATCGCCGGGCGACGTCTTCGAAGGTGACGGCGGGGGCGGCGGCTGGCATGGACACGACATGCGGGATGCGCCGACACCCGTCAAACGGAGGGGAGCCATGGCGACGGTACGATCGATCTTCATCACCGGCGGTGGGTCGGGCATCGGCCGTGCCACCGCGCAGCTCTTCGCCGCCCGCGGCTGGCGCGTCGGGCTCGCCGACGTCGACGCCGCCGGCCTGGCCGAGACGGCGGCGATGCTGCCGGTCGGCATGGTCGACACCTTCCACATGGACGTGCGCGATCGCGACGCCTGGGTCGCCTCGCTCGACGGCTTCACCGCGGGCAGCGGCGGGCGGCTCGACGTGCTCCACAACAATGCCGGCATCGGCACCGGCGGCCCGCTCGCCACGATGAGCTTCGACGATATCGACCGCACGGTCGCGATCAACCTGGTGGGCGTGCTCAACGGCGCGCGGATCGGCTACGCCTATCTCGCGAAGACGCCGGGATCGTGCCTGCTCAACACCGCCTCCGCCTCGGCGATCTACGGCTCGGCCGGCCTCGCGCCCTATTCGGCGACCAAGTTCGGCGTCCGCGCACTCACCGAGGCGCTCGACGGCGAATGGGCGTCAGCCGGTATCAAGGTCCGCTCGATCGTCCCCAGCTTCGTCGAGACGCCGCTCCTGTCCGGCATGGCCGGCGGCGGCAACCGCACCATCCGCGAACGGGTGACGGAGGCCGGCATGGAACTGACCCCGGTCGAGGCGGTCGCGCAAGCCGCGTGGGACGCGGTGCACGGCGACGCGGTCCATACCTATGTCGGCCGCACCGCGCACAAGCTGAAATTCGCCGCCCGCTGGTTCCCCGGCGCCCTGCGCAAGCGCATGCGGCGCGGCTTCGGCGAGGGTTAGGCCGGATCGACATGCGGCATTTTTCCACCCCGGCGAAAGCCGGGGTCCAGTCGGGAAGGTCGTGGAAGAGGTACGACGACCGACCGTTCGCGTCTCCCAGCTGGACCCCGGCCTTCGCCGGGGTGGACGATGAGGCCCAGCGTTGAATGTCAATCCGCCCTAGCTCCTCAATCCTCCCCCACGATCGCGTCGATCGCCTGCGCCATGTCGATGTCGCGCGCCGACAGGCCGCCGGCGTCGTGGGTGGTCAGCAGCACGTCGACCCGGTTGTAGACGTTGGACCATTCGGGATGGTGGTTCATCCGCTCGGCGATCAGCGCCACCTGCGTCATGAAGCCGAACGCCTCGATGAAGTCGGCGAACACGATCCGCCGGGTGATCGCGTCGCGCGCCTCGTCATGGTCCCATTCGGGCAGGTCGGCCAGCGCCTCGGTCCGGTCGGTCTCGTTCAGCGCCTCGATCATCCTCGCCCCCTGCTTGCCGTTCTCTCCCGCAGCGGACTATGGCGGGCGGGATGGAACGGCAAGACCTCGGCACCGCCCCGGACGCCGCCGCGATCGAGGCGATCGCCCGCGCGACGATCGCCCGGCTGCCGGCGCAGTTCGCGCGGCACCTCGGCGACGTCGTGCTGACCGTCGACGAGGAGGCGGATGCCGAGACGCTCGCCGCCCTCGGCCTCGACCACCCGCTCGACCTCACCGGCCTTTATCACGGCCGCCCGATCGGCGACCGCTCCGTCGGCGATTTCGGCACGCTGCCCGACCGCATCCACCTCTACCGCCAGGCGATCCTCGCCGAATGGTGCGAGACGGGCGTGCGCCTCGACGACCTCGTCGCCCACGTCACCATTCACGAGATCGGCCATCATTTCGGCCTGTCCGACGACGACATGCACGCGCTCGAAGATTCCCAAGACGATATGGGGACCGATTGATCCTCCGGCTCGACCAGGTCGCCTGCGCGCGCGGCGGCCGGCTGTTGTTCGCGAACCTGGACCTGACCCTCGGTCGCGGCGACGCGGGCGTGGTCACCGGCCCGAACGGCGCCGGCAAGTCCAGCCTGCTGCGCCTGTGCGCCGGCCTGCTCCGCCCGTTCGAGGGCCGGATCGAGACGGGATCGCGCGCGCTGCTCGGCGAACAATGCGCGCTCGACGGCGAGCGGGCGCTGGCCGCGGCGCTGGCATTCTGGGCGACGCTCGACGGCACGCGCGACCGGGTCGAGCCGGCCCTCGCCGCGGTGGACCTCCTTCCCCTCGCCGACGTGCCCGTCCGCCTGCTCTCCACCGGCCAGCGCCGCCGCGCCGGGCTCGCTCGCGTGGTCGCGAGCGGCGCGGCGCTGTGGCTGCTCGACGAGCCGGCGAACGGCCTCGACACCGCCTCCATCGCCCGGCTGGAGGCGCTGGTCGCCGACCATCGCGCGGCGGGTGGCGCGGTGCTGGTCGCGACGCACCTGCCGCTTGCATTGCCGGGTGGCGCGACGATCGCGCTAGGGGGGGCGGCGTGATCGCACTCCTGCTCCGCGACGTCCGCCGCGCCTATGCCGGCGGCTCGCCGACGCTGGTGGTCGCGTTCTTCCTGCTCGTCGCGACCTTGTTTCCCTTCGCGGTCGGCCCCGATGCGGCGCTGCTGGCGCGGGTCGGCGGCGGGGTGGTGTGGGCCGCCGCGCTGCTCGCCGCGCTGTTGCCCGTCGAGCGGCTCGTCGCGCCCGATCTGGAGGCGGGGGTGATCGACCAGTTCGCGGTGCGGGGGCACTCGCTCGCCGCGGTCGCCGCGACCAGGACGCTGGCGCACTGGCTCTCCTTCGCACCACCGCTGATGGCGGCGAGCGTCATCGCCGCCGCGCTGCTCGGCCTGCCGTCGCGAACGCTGATGCTGGTCGAGCTCAGCCTGCTGCTCGGCACACCCGGCCTCGCCGCGCTCGCGGTCGCCACCGGCGCGCTCACCGCCGGGCTGCGCGGCGCCGGCGCCGTCGCGGGCCTCGTCATGCTGCCGCTCGCGCTGCCGTTGCTGATCTTCGGCGCCGGCGCGGTGGAGAGCGGCAGCGGCGCGCTGAAACTCCTCGCCGCCGCCAGCTTGCTGCTCGTCGCCGGCGCGCCGTTCGCGGCGGGTGCCGCGATCCGGGCCGGGATGGATTAAGGCGCCGGCCGCTCCGCCTGCGCCTCGGCCAGGATCACCGCGAACAGCCCGGCGGGGTCGGTCCATTCGGCCACCGGCGTCCAGCCGCCGCCGCGCAGCAGGATGCGCGCGTCGCGGGGGCCGTATTTGTGGCTGTTCTCGGTGTGGATCGTCTCCCCCGTCGCCATCGCGAAGGGACGGCCGTCGACGGTGAAGTCGACGTCCCGCGTCGCTGCCAGATGCATCTCGATCCGTGCCCGATCGTCGTTCCAGCGCGCGACGTGCGCGAAGGCGTCGAGCGGCACCGTCCCGTCCAGCTCCCGGTTGATCCGCGCCAGCAGGTTCAGGTTGAACGCCGCGGTGACGCCGGCCGCATCGTCGTACGCGGGTTCCAGCACGGCCGCATCCTTGATCCGGTCCATGCCGATCAGCAGCATCGCCCCTTCCGCCAGCGACGCCCGCATCGCGCGCAGCAGGTCGATCGCGGCGAGCGGTGTCATGTTGCCGATCGTCGATCCGGGAAAGAAGCCCAGCTTGGCCGACCCGCCGATCGCGCCGGGCAGCGCCAGCGGCCGCATGAAGTCCGCCTCGAACGGCAGCACCGGCAGGTCGGGGAATTGCGCCGCCAGCACGCGCGAGGATTCACGCAGGAAATCGCCGGAAATGTCGATCGGCACGTACGCCGACGGCGCCACCGCGCGCAGCAGGATCGGCGTCTTGGTCGACGATCCCGACCCGAACTCGACCACCGCCCGCCCCTCGCCGACCAGATCGCGCACCTCCGCGCCGATCCGTTCGAGGATGCCGATCTCCGTCCGGGTCGGGTAATATTCGGGCAGCTCGGTGATCGCCTCGAACAGTTCCGACCCACGCCGGTCGTAGAACCAGCGCGCCGGGATCGCGCGCGGGCGCCGCGCCAGTCCGGCGAGCACGTCCGCCCGGAATGCCGGATCGACCAGCCCGCTTGGTATGTCACCCTCCCCCTTCAGCATCAAAGGTCCTTGGCCAGCCGCACGCCGGTGAACTGCCAGCGCTGGTGCGGGTAGAAGAAATTGCGATAACTCGCCCGCACGTGCCCGCGCGGCGTGGCGCACGATCCGCCGCGCAGCACGAACTGGCCGCTCATGAACTTGCCGTTATACTCGCCCACCGCGCCCTCCTGCGGTCGGAAGCCGGGATAGGGGCGGTACGCGCTCCCCGTCCACTCCCACACGTCGCCGAAGAACGCCGCGCCACCCTCCGCCGGTCGCGGCTCGACCGCGCCCGCGGCGTCGAGCTGGTTGCCGTCAGCCGCCTCGAACGCGCTCGCCGCCGCCTCCCACTCGAACTCGGTCGGCAGCCTGGCGCCCGCCCAGGCGGCATAGGCATCCGCCTCGAAGAAGCTGACATGCGTCACCGGCGCCGCCGGATCGATCGGCCGCCGCCCGTCCAGGCCGAAACGCGTCCAGCCGCCACCCTGCTCTTCCCAGTAGAGCGGCGCCCCGATCGCGCCCGCCTTTACCCAGGCCCAGCCGTCCGCCAGCCACCAGCGCGGCTCGCGATAGCCGCCATCGGCGATGAACGCGGCCCATTCGCCGTTGGTGACGGTGCGGTCGGCGATCCCGTGGGGGGACAGCAGCGCGCGGTGCCGCGGCCCCTCGCAGTCGAAGGCAAAGCCTGTCCCGAGCCCGGTCGAGGGCCCGTCGCCCGCATGGCCGATCTCGACGATCTCCTCGCCGCGCTCGATCCAGCCGATCGGCCCCGGCATCGCCACCGGCACCTTGCGCTCGGCCGGAAACAGCGCCGGCTCCAGCGGGTTCTCGGAGAAGAGGTGCAGCAGGTCGGTGACGAGCAGTTCCTGATGCTGCTCCTCATGATGGCAGCCGAGCGCCACCAGCTCGCGCGCCGCGGCGGGCAGCGTCGGCCATGCCGCCTCAACGCTCGCGTCGACGTGCGCGCGATAGGCGCGGACCTCGTCCAGCGTCGGCCGCGTCACCATGCCGCGCCGGTCGCGCGCGTGGCGCCGCCCTTCTGCCTCGTAATAGCTGTTGAACAGGAATGGGAAACGTTCGTCGTGGAGCGCGTAACCGGCCACGTGGTCGCGCAGCACGAACGTTTCGAAGAACCAGGTCGTGTGCGCCAGATGCCATTTCGCCGGGCTGGCATCGGCCATCGACTGCACGCTGGCGTCGGCGTCGGACAATCGATCGGTCAGTTCCAGCGTCAGCGATCGGACGGCAGCGAACCGGTCGCGGAGGGGGGATCGCTCGCTCGCCACCGCCGCTCGACCCATGCTCGCATCCTCTCGTCGGGCGCGAGCGATCGGCTCAGCGCGTTCCCCCTGGAACCCACAGAACGTCGGCAGCGCCTTTTTGGTTCAGCCAGCGCGCGGCGACGAACAGATAGTCGGACAGCCGGTTGACGTAGCTCGCCGCCGCCGCGCTCGCTCCTTCCCCCGTCTCCGCCATCGCCGCGATCGATCGCTCCGCCCGCCGCGCCACCGCGCGCGCTAGATGCACCGCCGCCGCGCCCGGATCGCCGCCCGGCAGGATGAAGCTGTCGAGCGGCGACAATTCGCCGTTCAGCCGGTCGATTGCCGCCTCCAGCCGCTCGACCTGCGCGGGCACGACGCGCAGCGCTCCCTCTATGCCCGCCGGCGTGGCCAGGTCGGCGCCCAGGTCGAACAGGTCGTTCTGGATACGCGTCAGCTCCTCGCGCACCGGCCCCTCCGCCAGGGCAGCGCTCGCCACCCCGATCGCGCTGTTCGCCTCGTCCACGTCGCCGATCGCCACCATGCGCGGATCGGCCTTGGACACCCGCGAGCCATCAACCAGCCCGGTCGTCCCGCCGTCACCCGTCCGCGTGTAAATCTTGTTGAGCTTGACCATCCTCGGCCTCCTCGTCACCCGCCCAGTCTTCCTCCGTCATGCCGGGCTCGTCCCGGCATCCAGGGTCAAGCAGCGCAACGCCCGCGACCGTGGATGCCGGGACGAGCCCGGCATGACGACGGAAGCTTCATGCAAAAAGGCAATGCCCCGGCGATTGCCGGTCAGGTGCGCCCCGCCGCGAACAGGATCAACACCACCAGCAGGATCGCCGCCGCCTGGAAGAAGATTCGCTGCTGCATCATTCGATTGGACTTCAGCGCCGCCTGGCTCGGCCCGTTGCCTTTCACCTGCGCGGTGGACTCCTGAAGGAAGGCGATCACGCCGCGGACGAGCGCCACGACCGTCGCGATCATCGCGGCGATCAGCAGGATGACGAGGAAAGTGTTCATGCCATCAATCTAGGCGTTCGCGGTCGAAAAACCAGTGGGCAGCCGGCCCTCCCGCAGGGCGTCGGCGAAGGCGCGCCCGTCCTCCCCCGCCTCGCGCAACGCCGCGAGCGTCGGCGCGCCGTGCCGCTTGGCCAGTCGCTCGCCGTCCGGTCCCAGCAGCAGCGGGTGGTGGTGATAGGCGGGGGTCGGCAGGCCGAGCAGCGCTTGCAGCAGCCGATGGACGTGCGTGGCGGCGAACAGGTCGATCCCGCGCACCACGTCGCTCACGCCCTGGGCCGCGTCGTCCACCGTCACCGCCAGATGGTAACTCGTGCCCGCATCCTTGCGCGCCAGCACCACGTCGCCCTGCGCCGCCGGCATCGCCGCGACGGGGTGCCCGTGATCGTGCCACAACAGCGGTCCGGCCAGCGCGACCGCCATCGCCATGTCGAGCCGCCAGCAATGCGGCGCATCCGCCCGCGCGGCCACCTCCGCCGCGTCCAGCCGCCGGCACGTGCCCGGATAGACCGGCTCGCCCCCGTGCGGCGCGCCCTGGCTCGCCGCGATCTCCGCGCGGGTGCAGAAGCAGCGATAGACCAGACCCCGCGCCCTCAGCGTGTCCAGCGCCGCCGCATACCGCTCCCGCCGCGCCGACTGGAACACCGGTGCCTCGTGGTCGAGCCCCAGCCAGACTAGGTCGGCCAGGATCGTCGCGACGTGCTCGGGTCGCGACCGCCCCTGATCGATATCCTCGATCCTGAGCAGGAAACGCCCGCCGCGGCTCGCCGCGAAATCATGCGCGCGTACCGCCGAGAAGGCGTGGCCGGCGTGCAGCCGCCCCGTCGGGCTCGGCGCGAACCGCGTCACCGTTGCCGCCCTTGTCAGCGCCCGTGTCGCCGCCGGGGGTTGACCCGGCTTCGCATGGCGTGCTGTCATACCCGCGTCACGCCGCTGGGCGACAGCGTCCTCGGTTTTGCTGGGGAGGATGCGTGTTTCATCCCGATCTGATCCGACATCCCGATGCCTGCCCGACGCTGGTGCTCAACGCGGATTATACGCCGCTGTCTTACTACCCGCTCAGCCTGTGGCCCTGGCAGACGGCGGTCAAGGCGATGTTCCTCGACCGCGTCGACGTGGTCGCGCACTACGAGCGCGAGGTGCACAGCGCCAGCCTGTCGATGAAGCTGCCCTCGGTCATCGCGCTTAAACAGTTCGTGCGGCCCACGCCGTTTCCGGCCTTTACCCGCTTCAACCTGTTCCTGCGCGACCGGTTCGAGTGTCAGTATTGCGGCCGCGGGCGCGACCTCACCTTCGATCACGTCGTGCCGCGCGCGCAAGGAGGCCGGACGACGTGGGAGAACGTCGTCACCGCCTGCGCGCCGTGCAACCTCAGGAAAGGGGGCCGCACGCCCCGCCAGGCGGCGATGCCGCTGCCGGTCGAGCCAGTCCGGCCGACCAACTGGCACCTCCAGGAACACGGCCGCAGCTTTCCGCCCAATTACCTGCACGACACGTGGCACGACTGGCTCTACTGGGATGTCGAGCTCGACGCGTGACGGGGATGTGATGATGCGGACAAGGACGGTGATGGTGGCGCTGCTCGGCGCGTTGACAACCACGGCCTGCGGCCAAAATCCCGAGCAAAGACAAGCCGCTGCCGACGCCCGCGCTGCTTCCTTCACACCACCCTCCGTAACCTCCCGAATAGATTTCGGCACCATGATGGACCGACGATTCCGCACGTTGGATCGCGATGGCAATGATATCATCAGTTCTGACGAGATGCCTCGCCAGAATTCGCGACTGCGAGAGTTGGACCGCAACGGCGATGGTCAAGTCACTGCCAGCGAGTTCAGCGAGGGCATGCTGGGCTTTTTCGACCGTATGGACCTCAATCGCGACGGCACCGTCACGTCCGAGGAACGCGAGACGTACCGTTCGCGTCCCGTATCCACGCCCACTCCCGTCAACTCGGCTCCGCGCCTACCCTGACGAGCGGTTATTCTTCATGAGGAACGCGTCGCTGTCGAAGGCGCACCCGTTGGTATGACCGTCTAGTCCACTGTTACAGGCTGACGCAGCAGCTTCGCGGCCCGCTGAGCGACGACAGGATACAGGTCCGCGAGCGACGCAGGTTGAGACTCCCCGATGGGAGTCGAGTTGATCGTTACAAACGGTCATTGCCGTACCGGCACGACGCCGACGCGAGCGGCTTATCCGACCTGAGGCGTGTTATTTGGTTGCGGGGACAGGATTTGAACCTGTGACCTTCAGGTTATGAGCCTGACGAGCTACCGGGCTGCTCCACCCCGCGACGGGGGCATGTTGCCCCAGTTCCCGACGGTTTGTCGGGGGAATGTGAATGGGTTCTTGTTCTCTCACGGGCTGCAATGCCTGGCGACGACCTACTCTTCCATCGCTTGAGCGATAGTACCATTGGCGCAGTCGGGTTTCACGGCCGAGTTCGGGATGGGATCGGGTGGGACACCGACGCTATAGCCACCAGGCAATGGAGCGCGTGAGATATTCTCATGAAGTGGTACTTCATGAGAGCCCTGAGGGGGGATGCCGGTCGCCACGGGTGGCGAGGAGCGTTCCCTCGGGGGCTGGTTCAAATCGATGCCGTGCACGGTGTTGTATAATCTGGTTGGAGGTCATCATCCCACCCAGTCCGGTTTGTGTCCGGTGCTGATGTTGGTGGTGTGGCACTCTCAAGCGCGAATAGAGCGATTAGTATCGGTTAGCTTCACGCGTTACCGCGCTTCCACATCCGATCTATCAAGGTCGTGGTCTTCGACCGCTCTGAGAAATCTTATCTCGAGGGAGGCTTCCCGCTTAGATGCTTTCAGCGGTTATCCCGTCCGTACATAGCTACCCTGCTGCGCCGTTGGCACGACGACAGGTACACCAGAGGTACGTTCAACCCGGTCCTCTCGTACTAGGGTCAACTCCTCTCAAATTTCGACGCCCACGGCAGATAGGGACCAAACTGTCTCGCGACGTTCTGAACCCAGCTCACGTACCACTTTAATTGGCGAACAGCCAAACCCTTGGGACCTGCTCCAGCCCCAGGATGTGATGAGCCGACATCGAGGTGCCAAACAACCCCGTCGATATGAGCTCTTGGGGGTTATCAGCCTGTTATCCCCGGCGTACCTTTTATCCGTTGAGCGATGGCCCTTCCACGAGGGACCACCGGATCACTATGACCGACTTTCGTCTCTGCTCGACTTGTCAGTCTCGCAGTCAGGCGGGCTTATGCCATTGCACTCTTGCAGCCGGTTTCCAACCGGCCTGAGCCCACCATCGCGCGCCTCCGTTACTCTTTAGGAGGCGACCGCCCCAGTCAAACTACCCGCCACAGAGGGTCCTTGCACCGGTTTCACGGTGCGAAGTTAGACATCAGAAAACAACAGGGTGGTATTTCACCTACGGCTCCACATCAGCTGGCGCCAATGCTTCAAAGCCTCCCACCTATGCTACACAGTTCCTTCCTAATGCCACTCTGAAGCTGCAGTAAAGGTGCACGGGGTCTTTCCGTCTAACCGCGGGTACCCCGCATCTTCACGGGGAATTCAATTTCGCTGAGCATGTCCTGGAGACAGTGGGGAAGTCGTTACGCCATTCGTGCAGGTCGGAACTTACCCGACAAGGAATTTCGCTACCTTAGGACCGTTATAGTTACGGCCGCCGTTTACCTGGGCTTCATTTCAGAGCTTGCACCCCTCCACTTAACCTTCAGGCACCGGGCAGGCGTCAGGCCCTATACGTCGTCTTGAAGCCGACTTAGCAGAGCCCTGTGTTTTTGCTAAACAGTCGCTACCCCCTGGCCTGTGCCCCCTCATAAAGCTTGCGCTTAGTGAGGGCCTCCTTCTTCCGAAGGTACGGAGGCAATTTGCCGAGTTCCTTCAGGACACTTCTCTCAAGCGCCTTGGTATACTCTACCTGACCACCTGTGTCGGTTTCGGGTACGGTCTATACGGTGGGGCTATTTCCTGGAACCTCTTCGAAGCCCAGCCAATCCAATAAGGCTGAACAACACACGAGATCCGTCACACACCACCAGGCCCACGAATATTAACGTGGTTCCCATCGACTACCCCCTTCGGGCTCGTCTTAGGGGCCGGCTCACCCTGCGCGGATTAGCCTTGCGCAGGAACCCTTGGTCTTTCGGCGAGAGGGCATCTCACCCTCTTTATCGCTACTCATGTCTGCATTCGCACTTCCGATACCTCCACGACCCATTACCAGATCGCTTCGCAGGCCTACGGAACGCTCCGCTACCGCGTGGATAAATCCACACCCTAAGCTTCGGTGCACGTCTTGAGCCCCGTTACATCTTCGCCGCAGAAACCCTTGTTTAGACCAGTGAGCTGTTACGCTTTCTTTAAAGGATGGCTGCTTCTAAGCCAACCTCCTGGTTGTTTTGGGATTTCCACATGCTTTCCCACTTAGACGTGACTTGGGGACCTTAGCTGTAGGTCAGGGCTGTTTCCCTTTTGACGACGGACCTTAGCACCCGCCGTCTGTCTCCCGGATATCACTCCTAGGTATTCGGAGTTTGGTTAGAGTTGGTAGATCTCGCGACCCCCGCATCCATCCAGTGCTCTACCCCCTAGGGTGTCCATCCGAGGCACTACCTCAATAGTTTTCGCGGAGAACCAGCTATTTCCCGGCTTGATTGGCCTTTCACCCCTAAACACAACTCATCCGGTAACTTTTCAACGTTAATCGGTTCGGACCTCCAGTGCGTGTTACCGCACCTTCATCCTGGTCATGCCTAGATCGCCGGGTTTCGGGTCTAATACATCGAACTATGGGCGCCCTATTCAGACTCGCTTTCGCTGCGCCTACACCTAACGGCTTAAGCTTGCTCGATACATTAAGTCACAGACCCATTATGCAAGAGGTACGCTGTCAGGCCTCAAAGAACCCTCCAACTGCTTGTAGGCAATCCGTTTCAGGTACTGTTTCACTCCCCTCATCGGGGTGCTTTTCACCTTTCCCTCACGGTACTAGTTCGCTATCGGTCGCATACGAGTATTTAGGCTTGGAGGGTGGTCCCCCCATGTTCAGACAGAA
>NZ_FOXP01000014.1 GCF_900115745.1 Sphingomonas rubra
CCCGAATCCACCCACATGATCATGTGGGCGATGTCGGACCGCACGCTGCCGCGTACCTTCGCCAACATGGAGGGGTTCGGCGTCCACACCTTCCGGTTCATCAACAAGGAAGGCAAGTCGACGTTCGTCAAGTTCCACTGGAAGCCCAAGGCGGGGCTCGCCTCGACGATCTGGGACGAGACGGTGAAGATCGCCGGCGCCGATCCCGACTTCCAGCGCCGCGACCTGTTCGAGCGGATCGAGCGCGGCGACTATCCCGAGTGGGAGTTGGGCATGCAGTTGTTCGACGAGGAATTCGCCAACAGCCAGCCCTATGACGTGCTCGACGCTACCAAGATCATTCCTGAAGAAGTGCTGCCCGTTCGGATCGTCGGCAAGATGGTGCTCGACCGTTACCCGGACAATTATTTCGCCGAAACCGAGCAGGCGGCCTTCGTGCCGAGCCACGTCGTACCCGGTATCGGCTTCTCGAACGATCCGCTGCTCCAGGGGCGACTGTTCAGCTACACCGACACGCAGCTGTCGCGGCTCGGCTCGGTCAACTTCCACCAGCTACCGATCAACGCGGCGAAGGGCCGTGCCGAGGCGGCGGGCTGCCCGTTCATGAACCAGCAGCGTGATGGTCACATGCAGATGGCGGTGCCCAAGGGCCGCGCCAATTACGAGCCCAACAGCCTCGCCAAGGCGGGCGAACCGGGCGGCGCGCGCGAGGACCCGGCGGGCGGGTACAAGACATTCCCCTCGGAAGAGCAGGGGCAGAAGCTGCGGATCCGGCCGGAGAGCTTCGCCGACCATTACAGCCAGGCGCGTCTCTTCTTTCGCTCGATGGACCCGGCCGAGCAGGCGCATATCGCGTCGGCCTTCGTGTTCGAGCTGTCGAAGGTGTCGCTGGAGCACATCCGCACCGCGATGATGGCCAACCTACGCAACGTTGACGAGGACCTGGCGCGCCGCGTCGCGGACGGCCTCGCTATGGATCTGCCCGAGGCATCGCCGACCGCCGCGCCGGTGATCGACATGGAGCCGTCGCCCGCGCTTCGCATCATCCGTGGGCCGCTGGAGAAGCACACGCTGGAGGGCCGAACCGTCGGCATCCTGATCGCGGAGGGGTCGGACGCGGGCGAGGTCGCCGCGCTGACCGATGCGGTCGCCAAGGCCAAGGGCCATGCGCTGCTGATCGCGCCCAAGGTCGGCAAGGTGCCGCTGTCGGACGGTTCCGCCGTTATCGCCGACAAGCAGCTGTTCGGCCAGCCTTCGGTGACAGTCGACGCCTGCGCGGTGATCCTGTCGGCTGAGGCGACGACCAAACTCTGCAAGGAGGGCGCGGCCGTGCAGTGGGTGATGGACGCCTTCGGCCACCTCAAGGCGATCGGGCATAACGACGCGGCCAAGCCGCTGCTTAACAAGGCCGGCGTCGAAGCGGACGACGGCGTCACAGACCTTGCCGGGTTCGTGGAAGCGGCCAAGAAGCGCTATTGGGATCGCGAACCGAGCGTTCGCACGCTGGCGTGATCGACGGCGCGGCTGGCTCTCGAAGAGCTAGCTGCGTCGACCCAATCTCGGGCATTCGGCGCTCTCGTGCGCATTCCCGACTTCTTCCGCTCGTTCACGTGAACCGGGTGGCTCCGGTGACTGGACGCATCGAAATTGAGACGGCGGTCGTTCAGGAGGACCTAGAGCCATACTCCCCGAGGCATCGGTCTCAGAGGAAGCCACGTATTACGATATAAAGATATCTTTATATTGAGATTGACAGCGGAGGCGTGGCGGTGTTGAAAGACTGCGTCGAGGTTCCCCATCCCAGGCATGGCGGTGGGGCTAAGACGGGAAGCCGGTGATGTCCCTAGTGGGCAGACTCCGGCGCTGCCCCCGCAACTGTAAGCGGTGAGCGGCGGCTCCTTCGTGTGTCACTGGACCTCGCAAAAGGTCCGGGAAGGCCGGAGCTGACGTGTCGACCCGTGAGCCAGGAGACCTGCCTCCGACGCGATACGTTCCTCGGACGGGGGTTCCTCCGGTGGATCGCGCTTGGAAGAAGGCTTGCGGCTGATGCCGTAGCCGGCCGATGCCTGCGCGCTCCTTCGGCTCCCCTGCCCGACCATTGCAGGTGAGTCATGACGGGCAACGATTTCACATTCTCGATCAGCCGCATCCCCTTCAACGAGAACTACCGTCCATCTGACGGCACGCGCGCGACGACCAATTTCGCCAATCTTGCCCGTGGCGAGCGCCGCCGGGAGAACCTGCGCAACACGCTGAGGATGATCGACAACCGCTTCAACTCGCTCATGCATTGGGACAACCCGGCGGGGGATCGCTACGCCGTCGAACTGTTCATCGTCTCCGCCGCATTGACCGTGGAGGCGCGGAGCGATGAACCCTTTCCGCTGATCGAGATCCTGGAGACGGCGGTCGTCGACAAGCGCAGCGGCGAGCGCGTCGCCGGAATGGTCGGTAACAATTTCTCGTCTTACGTCCGCGACTACGACTTCAGCGTGGTCCTGCCGGACCACCTCCGGCAGCATCCGAGCGGCGGCGCGCCGGAAGGCTTCGGCGACCTCCACGGTAACCTCTTCAAAGCGCTTCTAGGCTCGGCCGCGTATCGCGAGACGTTCGCCAAGCCGCCGGTGATCTGCCTCAGCGTGTCGAGCAAGGAAGTCTATCACCGCACCCCGAACGCGCATCCGATCCTCGGCGTCGAGTACCGCAACGACGCGCCGTCCCCGACCGACGCCTATTTCGCCAAGATGGGCATGAAAGTCCGCTACTTCATGCCCCCGCACGCCGTGGCGCCGCTCGCCTTCTACCATTTGGGTGATCTGCTCGACGATTACACGCATCTCGAACTGGCGAGCACAATCGGCACGATGGAGACGTTTCAGAAGATCTACCGCCCTGAGATCTACAACGCGAATTCGGTCGCCGCGCAGGACTACCGACCCAGTCTCACCTACCAGGATTTCTCGCTGACCCGCATCGTCTACGATCGCGAGGAGCGCAGCAGGCTTGCCGTCGAGCAGGGCCGCTTTGCCGAAGAGCACTTCATGAAGCCGCACGCCGCCCTGCTCGCGCAGTGGTCGGCAAGCTGCGCCCTCTGATCGCCCGAACAAGGTACTTCGACATGACGACGACGTTGTTGCCGACCACGACCGCGGGCAGCCTGCCCAAACCCTCCTGGCTCGCTCAGCCGGAGGTGCTGTGGTCGCCGTGGAGACTGGAGGGCGAGGAACTCGCCGCGGCAAAGCGCGATGCGCTGCGCCTCGCCGTGGATGATCAGCGGCGAGCGGGCATGACCATCGTCGGCGACGGCGAGCAGACGCGCCGGCATTTCGTGACGACCTTCGTCGAGCATCTCGGCGGAGTCGACTTCGAGAAGCGCGAAACCGTGCGCATCCGTGACCGCTACGACGCCAGCGTGCCAACGGTGGTGGGCGCCGTGTCACGCCCCGAGTCCGTCTTCGTCGAGGACGCGCGCTACCTGCGCGCGCAGACCGACCTGCCGATCAAGTGGACGCTGCCCGGGCCCATGACGATGATCGATACGCTCTACGACGCCCATTACCGGAGCCGCGAGAGGCTGGCCTGGGAGTTCGCGCTGATCCTGAACCAGGAGGCGCGCGAGCTGGAAGCCGCCGGCGTCGACATCATCCAGTTCGACGAACCGGCGTTCAACGTCTTCTTTGACGAGGCGAACGACTGGGGGATCGCTACGCTGGAGAAGGCCGCGGAAGGGCTCAAGGCCGAGACCGCGGTCCACATCTGCTACGGCTACGGCATCAAGGCCAACACCGAGTGGAAGAAGACGCTGGGGTCGGAGTGGCGCCAGTACGAGCGGACCTTCCCCAACCTGCAGACGTCCAGCATCGATATCATCTCGCTCGAGTGCCAGAACTCCCGCGTGCCGATGGAGCTGATCGAGCTGGTCCGCGGCAAGAAGGTGATGGTCGGCGCGATCGACGTCGCAACCGACACGGTGGAGACGCCGGAGGAGGTCGCCGCCACGCTGCGAGACGCGCTTCGATTCGTCGACGCGGACAAGCTTATCCCCGCGACCAACTGCGGCATGGCGCCGCTGGCGCGCGACGTCGCTTCCGCCAAGCTGAAAGCGCTGGGGGCAGGCGCGGCGCTCGTGCGCCAAGAGTTGGCAGCGGCGTGACCGGCTCGGGTCGGAGGCCGTGATGATCGCGTTGCTGCGTCGATGGCGCCTCGATAGCTACATGCTCGCGATCGTCGGTACGGTGGCGCTCGCGGCACTCATCCCTGCGCGGGGCGGGGCGAGCGATGCGCTCGACACCGCCGTGCACGCAGCCTTTGCGCTCTTGTTCTTCCTCTACGGCGCTAGGATCACGCCACAGGATATTCGGGCAGGTATCATGCATTGGCGACTGCAAGTGCTGGTCCTCGTCACGACCTTTGCCGTCTTCCCCGTCATCGGGCTCGGCATCGCCATGTTGACCAGGGGACAACTGGATGACGGGCTGGTCACCGGCCTCCTCTTCCTGTCGCTGCTTCCCTCCACTGTGCAGTCGTCCATCGCCTTTACGTCGATGGCGCAGGGCAACGTGCCGGCGGCACTCTGCTGTGCGTCGTTGTCCAACCTGGCAGGTGTGGTGATCACCCCGCTGCTCGCCACGGCCCTTCTCGGCGCAGCCGGCAGCGGTACGTCGCTGACCGCGGTCGCGGACATCGCGCTCCAAATCCTGCTGCCCTTCCTCCTTGGCCAAGCCGCACGGCCGCTGATCGGCGGCTGGCTGCACCGCCGCAAGATGCTGACGATGGTGGTTGATCGCGGCTCGATCCTGCTCGTGGTCTACTCAGCCTTCAGCGCCGGAGTGGTCGCGGGCCTGTGGAGCAAAGTGACGCCGAAGAGCCTGGCGCTGGTGATTGCGCTCGACCTCGCGATGCTGGCACTCGTGCTGGCCTTCACGATGGTCGCCAGCCGCCTACTGCGGTTCACGGCGGACGACGAGATCGCGATCGTGTTCTGCGGATCGAAGAAGAGCCTGGCGAGCGGGTTGCCGATGGCCAACATCATCTTCCCGGCCGGCGCCGCCGGCCTGATCGTCATTCCGCTGATGCTGTTTCACCAGATGCAGCTGATGGTCTGCGCCGCGCTTGCCCAGCGCTACGGCCGTCGCACCATTCGGGCAGGCGCGACAGGAACAACGCCGACATGACCGACACCGCAAGCCCACCGGCGAGCGCCGAGATGGAGGCATCCGCACGCGCCGTACAGCTCATCGACATGGTGTTCCCGGGTGACACCAACCACCACGGCACCCTGTTCGGCGGCGTCGCGCTGGCGCACATGGACAAGGTCGCGTTCCTGGCCGCGTCACGCCACGGCCGCGCGTCCTTCGTCACCGCTGCGTCCGAGAAGATCGATTTCACAGCGCCGGCGCGCGCGGGCGACATGGTGGAGGTGACCGGCCAGATAGTCCGTGTTGGCACCAGCTCGCTCGATGTCGACGTCGAGCTGGTTGCCGAAGCACCGGTCACTGGCGATCGGCGGCTTTGCACGCGCGGACGCTTCACGCTGGTCGCGCAGAAGGGATCGGCGACGCGCCTGCCTCTGCCGCCGATCGATGTCACAGCGTGCGTAGACCGCAATGCGCTCCATTTGCTCGACATGGTCTTTCCGGGCGAGACCAACCACTACGGCACGCTGTACGGCGGGGACGCGCTCAAGATGATGGGCAAGGCCGGGTGCTGTCAGTCTAACGCGAACCGCTCTCCACACGATGCACCCGGGTCTTTGAGGGCAGGAGCCTAGCTGGCGAGCACCTGCCACTCCGCCAGCGCGGCGGAGCGTCGTTCCCGGTAGGTTTGTCGATCGGTGAGGTGACGCTCCAGGCTGAAGTGGTTGTGAACGTTGGCGTGGACAGAGGCGAACTTCTGTAAGCTCTTCATCTGCCTGAACCGGAGCATCGCTCGCTCTCTTCGTCGGAATGGCAGGTGGCTGTTCTCCACCCGGTTGTTGGCCCAGCGGCCGACCTCCTGCTTCTCGGCGTTGCCGAGCTCGTTCATCGCAGCACGGTAGCTGCGGAGACCGTCGGTGGTGATCGCCTCTGGTGAGCCGTGGCGCTTCAGCGCCTTCTTCATGAACCGGAGTGCTGCGCCCTTGTCGCGGGTCCTGGTGACGTAGCTCTCGAGCACCTCACCCTCGTGGTCCACCGCCCGCCACAGGTAGACCATCTCACCGTTCAGCTTCACGTACATCTCGTCCAGATGCCAGCGCCAATGGCGAAAGCCGCGCATGCGGCTTACCCGTTTGCTGCGTACCTCGCCTGCAAACATCGGCCCGAACCTGTTCCACCACATGCGCACCGTCTCGTGACAGATGTCGATGCCACGCTCGAACAACAGGTCTTCGACGTTCCGCAGCGACAGCGGGAAGCGCACGTACATGAGCACCACCAGCCGGATCACCTCCGGCGACGAGTTGAAGTAGCGAAACGGGGAGGGCGGCTTGGCTCTGGATTTGCGGCTCACACCGGGGTCGTATCAGAGCTCCCGCGCCGCTGCCACGTTGGTCTGACAGTGCCCTCCGCCTTGATCGTCTGCACTCGCTTGCGACCCGATCGACGAATGCGCAGCGACAGGCCCGCCGCGAATAGCTCCTGGTCGGGCGTATCGAAGTAGATAGATTGCTGCTCGGCTACGGTTGGCTCGCCCGGCCAGAAGTCGGCGGCGCCGAGCGCATCGATGGCTTCTCGCGTCAGGTCCAACTTGAGTTCGATCTCATCCGCCATAAGCGCGTGTAGCATGCGATCGGTGTCCGTATCGAGATCAGATCAGCGATGGAGGAGATCAGCGGCTGTCTCCCACATGCTTGCTTTCGAGCGGCCGATTGATGAGGCGGCGCACCGGGTCTAGCACAATCAGCATATAATCGGCCGCTTTGAAGATCCTCGGGAGCGGCATAGCTGCGCCGCTCCCGAGAATGTATTATGCCGCGAGCAGCTTCTCGGCCAATTCGGTGTGCTGCTGGTCCGCCTGCTTCGCTTCGTCCGCCGACTTCTTCATCTGCTCGGCAGCGTCGTCCAGGCCAACCGCCTTCAGGTAGCTCGCCATCGTGCCGAACGACGCGATCCAGTAATGCAGCGCCAACTGCCCCGCAGCCACGATGCCGAGGTCACGCGATTGATCGTCGGGTGCCTGCTGCCGAATAAGACGGCTAACTTCGTAATGCGCCTCGAGGATCTTGTTATCACCCTGCTGACCAGGGCCCGTCTGTTCCATCGCCTGGTCGATCCGCCGCGCCCACTCCTGCGACGTCCGATTGCCCTCTTCGAGCGCCGCCTTCAAGTCGGGGTGGCGCGCGTCGTTGCTGATCTCGTCGGTCGCGTGGGCAGCCACGTCGCTACCCGCCTTCATCGCACTCAGTCCCTGGGACACGAGTTCCTTGAGATTGTTGTCGGCCATGGATCTTCTCCTCGACGCCCTTGGCAATCATGCCCAGCGTCGAGAGCATTAATCTTGCCAAGGATCGACGTTCCGACAATTCCACCTGCGTTCCAACCTTTTACGTCGAAAGAGCTTCACCGGCTGCGCAGCTCCCACGGTAGTTGTTGGTCACTCCATGTCGTCGTGGCACCGCTGCCTCGTGTGAATGACGGGTCCGACGGAGCGTGATTGGCCGTGGTCAGGCCTGCTGCCAATCGGCCAGCGGTACGATCGCCACATCAAGCCTGCCACGAAAGCATCGCTGATCCGTCTTCGGCGCGTCATCGATGGTCGGTAGCAGGCAGCTACTTGGAAAACCCCCCAAGAGCCTGCGGGTCGGCCTCGTGCCGACCCGCTCTTTTGCCTGCGTGGGTGCTGTCAGTCTAACGCGAACCGCTCTCCACACGGTGCATGTCGGTCTTTGAGGGCAGGGCCCTAGCTGGCGAGCACCTGCCACTCCGCCAATGCAGCGGAGCGTCGTTCGCGGTAGGTCTGTCGATCGGTGAGGTGGCGCTCCAAGCTGAAGTGGTTGTGGACGTTGGCGTGGACAGAGGCAAAC
The DNA here is from genome assembly GCF_900115745.1 of Sphingomonas rubra. Lineage (GTDB taxonomy): Bacteria > Pseudomonadota > Alphaproteobacteria > Sphingomonadales > Sphingomonadaceae > Sphingomonas > Sphingomonas rubra. The sequence goes on from NZ_FOXP01000014.1 coordinate 8,003, forward strand.
TTTTGTAAGCTCTTCATCTGCCGGAAGCGGAGCATCGCACGCTCTCGTCGTCGGAACGGCAGATGGCTGTTCTCCACCCTGTTGTTGGCCCAGCGGCCTACATCCTGCTTCTCGGCGTTTCCGAGCTCGTTCATCGCCGCACGATAGGAGCGCAGGCCATCGGTGGTGATCGCCTCAGGCGCGCCGTGACGCTTCAGCGCCTTCTTCATGAAGGTGAGGGCAGCTGCCTTGTCACGGGTCCTGGTGACGTAGCTCTCGAGCACCTCGCCTTCGTGATCCACCGCTCGCCACAGGTAGACCATCTCGCCGTTCAGCTTCACGTACATTTCATCCAGGTGCCATCGCCAGTGGCGAAAGCCACGCATGCGGCTGACCCGCTGGCGGCGGATGTCGCCTGCGAACAACGGACCGAACCTGTTCCACCAGAGCCGCACCGTCTCATGACAGATGTCGATCCCGCGCTCGAACAGCAGGTCCTCCACGTTCCGCAGCGACAGCGGAAACCGCACGTACATGAGCACCACCAGCCGGATCACCTCCGGCGACGAGTTGAAGCGGCGAAACGGGGAGGGCGGCTTGGCTCTGGATTTGCGGCTCACGCCGGGATCGTATCAGCCCTGTCGCAGCGCTGCCACGTTGGTTTGACAGAGCCAGGGCGGCTTGTGCTGGCGGGGCATGTCCCGTCTCTATCACCACCGGCTTACCAGCTGGTGCATTTGCGCTGACAGTGCCCGTTTGGATCATCGGTGTTTGCGACAGTCGACAACGTCGCCCGCAGCGCTTCCAAATCGTATTGCCGAGATCGTTACGTCGAGTTGCCCGGCCGTGATCATCGCGAACGGCCGCGTCACACGCGAGCGATCGGTGAGGCAGCGCAATGGCACCGCGAGCTGGCCCCAGCGGCCCGCCAGCGCGCGAAGCCGTTCGGTCACCGCGACGCCATTCAGTGTCACCGGTGCGGAAGGTCCCCCGTCGACGCGCAGGTCGACTAGCAGCGCCACGTCGCCGTTCGCTTCACGCGTCAGATCGACGGGCGCGCCGACCAGAGCCGCGGTAGCGGAGGCGCGGCCGGTCCATATGATTCGGTTTGAATCTTCCTGTGAGACGCGGTCTGCCGCGCGTTGAGTGATCAAGTCGGGACCGGGATTGGCGACGAGCGGCTGCCCAGTTGCGCCAAGTAGCAGGCGGCGACCATTGCCGACCGTTCCACGCGCGAATAGCGTGTTGCGATCGCCCGCTCCGCCACTTCGCTCTTCTGGCAACAGGGCAAGCTTGCCATCGTCCTTGGTGGTCAGGCCGAAACCATAGGCGAACAGGGGAGCGTAGCCGGGTTCACCGACGTTAAGCGGCGTTTGATCCCTACGTGCTGGCCAACTGTAGGGTAGGCGCCCGCGGAACTCGCGCTGGCCGAACAGCACGTCGGCAACACCCGCACCCTCCGATCCCGGCAGCCACGCGGCGACGAACGCGTCGGCGGTGTTGAGATAGGGGTTCACCCACAAAGGCCGGCCTGAGAGGAACACGGCCACTACCGGCACGCCCGCCGCCTTCAACCGTTTAATCGTGGTGAGCGTGTCGGCGGTGTCGTCGAACCCCACGTCGGCGCGATCACCTTGAAATTCGGCGTAGGGGGTCTCGCCGAAGACGACGATTGCCGCATCCGGCTTCGTTTGGAAGCGACCGTCAGGGCTGAGCGCCGCGCGACCGCCCGCTGTCTTCACGTTCTCTTCGATCCCCCGCCAGATCGAGGTTGCGTTGGGGAAGTCGGCAGGTTTGGTATCGGTGCCCTGCCACGACAGCGTCCAGCCGCCCGATTGGCGGGCGACATCGTCGGCGGCATCCCCTGCTACCAGGATCGAGGCGCCGGGTTTCAGCGGCAGCACGCCGCTGTTCTTCAGCAGTACCAACGATTCGGCCACCGCCTGGCGTGCGATCGCCTTATGCTCGGGCGAGGCGAGCAGGTCGTAGCGACCGGCGAACGGACGCGCGGACGGCTTCACCGCCTCGAAGATGCCGGCGCGCATCTTGACGCGCAGCACGCGGCGGACCGCGTCATCAAGGCGGCCCATAGGGATTGTGCCCGCCTTGACGCCGGCGAGCGTGGTCTCCCAGATGCCTTTCCAGCTGTCGGGCGCCATGTACACGTCGAGCCCGGCCTTGAGCGCTTGTGGGCAGTTGGTGTTGGTACAGCCCGCGACTTGTCCGTGGCCGTTCCAGTCCCCGACGATGAAGCCATCGAAACCCATCCGGTTCTTGAGCACGCCGGTTAGCAGGCTCTCGTTGCCCGTCATCTTGGCGCCGTTCCAGCTGGAAAAGCTGGCCATGACCGACTGCACGCCCGCCTTCAACGCGGCGTAATAGGGGTCCGCGAACAGGTCCTGAAGTTGCGCTTCGCTCAGTTGCGCGTCGCCCTGGTCCTTGCCGTCCTTGGTGCCGCCGTCGCCCAGGAAATGCTTAGCGGTGGCGATGACATGTGGGCCGCGCAGCCAATCCTTGTCGCCGATGCGACCCTGCAGCCCCTCGACCAGCGGTCCGGCGTAGCTGGTCGCGACCTCGGATGTCTCGCCGAAACCTTCGTAGGTCCGCCCCCAACGGTCGTCCCGCACCACCGCGATGGTGGGTGCGAAGGTCCAGTCGATGCCAGTGACACGCATCTCGACCGCCGTTGCCGCGCCGATGCGACGCATAAGATCAGGATCGCGCATCGCGCCAAGTCCGATGTTATGCGGGAAGAGTGTGGCGCCGACGACGTTTGAGTGGCCGTGCACTGCATCGATGCCCCAGATCGCCGGAATGCGCGGGAGCTTGGGATCGGACGTGGTCGAGGCATCCCAGAAGGCGTCGGCGAGCGCCAGCCAATCCTTCGCGGGCGCATTGTACTTGCCGCCAGGATCCGAGTTGCCACCATTGAATACCGAGCCGAGATGATAGCGGCGTACGTCCTCGGGCGTGATCGAGGCGATATCCCCTTGCACGACCTGACCGACCTTCTGCTCCAGCGACATGCGCGCCATCAGAGCGTCGATCCGCCGCTCCGTCGCGGTGTCGGGCATGGTAGGAGGCTTGGCCGCAGGCCATTGCTCGGGGTGTGCGACCTGTGCGGCCGCTGGGGCACACATCGTCGCAACCGTGAGCATCAACATGGTCCTGCGGCACCGACCGAGCATAAGCATTTCTTTCATCATGATCTTGTGACATCGGATCGATGATGCGGATCATCACGTCAAGTAACGCCACGTGACCCGGCCCGCGATCGTCCGCTCCTCGATCGGGGCGGAAGGCGAACCGGTGATCGTGATCGACGGGTTCGCGCCCGAGCCCGACCAGCTGCGGCGCGCCGCATCGGTCGCGCGCTTCCAGGCCGCTGGCCATCACTATCCGGGACAACGCGCTGCTCTGCCGGAGACGTATCTTGCAGCGCAGCTACCGGTGATCGCGTGCGCGCTTGGCCGATCGTTCGGGAGCGTGCGCCGCATCCGCATCATCGACGCGAGCTTCTCCATGGTGACCAGCCAGCCGGCGTACCTGACCGGCGGGCAGCGCGTGCCGCACGTCGATGGGCACGGCGCCGACCGGATTGCCCTCGTCCATTACCTGTCGACCGGCGATCGCGACGGCACCGCCTTTTTCCGTCACCGCTCCACCGGCTTCGAGACGGTGCGCGAGGAGCGGGCGGAAACCTATCAGAAGCACCTGGACGTGGAAATGGACGCTCGGCCACCTGCGCCGGCCTATATCGCCGGCGACACCGACCTGTTCGAACGGATCGAGCTGATCGACGCCGCCTATAATCGCGCGCTGCTCTACCGTTCCTGCCTGCTACACAGCGGTGCAATCTCGGCGGGCGCGTCGCTATCACCCGATCCCATGGCCGGGCGCCTGACGGTGACGGCGTTCCTGGCGATCGAGTAGCTGATGGAGGACATGTGATCGATTTCACCGACCCGACACGGCGCAGCGTGCTGGCCGGGCTGACAGGCGTCGCCGCGACGGCGAGCCTGCCTGCTTTCGCCGGTCCGCCGATGCCGGACTTCGGACCCAACGTCTTCGTCGCTGATCCGGCCATGCCCGCCACTGCCGTGCAATTGCATCTGGATCGGGTCTTCCGGCAGCAGGAACGCGCCCACTTCACCGATGAGCGCTACGCGGTGCTGTTCAAGCCTGGTCGCTATGCCGTCGACGCAAATGTCGGCTTCTTCACGCAGGTCGCGGGCCTGGGTCTCGATCCGGGTGCGGTCACCATCGACGGCCATGTCCACGCCGAGGCGGACTGGGCCAAGGGGATGGCGCTGGTCAATTTCTGGCGGAGCGCGGAGAATCTGACGGTCCGCCCGCGCGACCGCGCCGATCGCTGGGCGGTGTCGCAGGCCGCACCCTATCGCCGCATGCACCTGGTCGGCGACCTGGCACTCGACGATGGCGGCTGGTCGAGCGGCGGCTTGATGGCCGACTGCCGGATCGACGGCGTCGTCCGCTCCGGCTCGCAGCAGCAATGGTTCACGCGCAACACCGCGATGACAGCGTGGCAGGGCGCCAACTGGAACATGATGTTCATGGGCGTCACAGGCGCACCGCCGACGCGCTTTCCCGAACCACCGCATACCAGCCTGCCGCGCGTGCCGGTGATCCGTGAGAAGCCGTTCCTCCAAGTTGACGAGGATGGTGGCTGGGGCGTGTTCGTCCCTGCGCTCCGCCGCGACGCGGTGGGCACCAGTTGGCAGAACGGCCGTTCCGCGGGCCGCTCCATCCCGCTGGCCGACTTCCTGATCGCCAAGCCCGACACGTCGGAGGAGCGGATCGCCGCGGCGCTGGCAGCCGGGCGGCACCTGCTGTTCACCCCCGGCATCTACCGGTTGCGCCGACCGCTAAGGGTAGAGCGCGCGGGCACAGTGGTACTCGGCCTGGGACTCGCGACGTTGCTGGCGACGGAGGGCAGAGCGGTGCTGGAAGTCGCGGACGTGGCCGGCGTGTCAATTGCCGGCTTGCTGGTCGATGCCGGCGCGGTGCCATCACCGGTCCTCGTCCAGGTCGGTCCGGCGGGCTCGAACAGGGACCATGCCGCCGATCCGACGCTGCTAGCCGATCTGTTCTTCCGCGTCGGCGGGGCGGCGGTGGGACGGGTGGGTACGTGCCTGGAGATCAACAGCCGGGACGTGATCGGCGACCATCTGTGGATCTGGCGGGCCGATCATGGTGATCGCGAGAACGGGCGCGTCCATGTCGGCTGGGACGAGAGCGTCGGCGAGCAAGGCATGGTCGTCAACGGCGACGATGTGACAGTGTACGGCCTGTTCGTGGAGCATTTCCGCCAACACCAGCTGGTCTGGAACGGCGAACGCGGACGGACCTATTTCTTCCAGTGCGAACTGCCCTATGACCCGCCGAGCCAGGCCGCGTATAAGGATGGCGGCACGCGCGGCTGGGCCGCGTACAAGGTCGCCGACGGGGTGAAGGCGCACGAGGCAACGGGGCTCGGCATCTACGCCAACTTTACCGCCGATCCCTCGATCGTGGTCGAGCATGCGGTCGAGGCGCCGCGCACGCCGGGCGTCAGCTTCGCCAGCGTGACGACGATCTCGCTGGGCGGCGGCAAGGGCACGATCGCGCACTTGGTCAACGATGTCGGCAAGGCGGCACGGCCCGGCGCGATCCGCCAGACATTGGTCCGCTACCCATGATTGCGCTGCTGCTGATTGCGCAGGCGGCGACGCTCGGCGCGACCGACCATGCGGCCGACGGCCCCATGTCGACGCCCACCGCGCGACCGACTTTCTCCGACGAGTTCGCCGGCCGCACCGTGGATACGACCCGCTGGCGCTACGACGTCGATCGCAACCCGACCGGCTGGCCCAACCACGAGCGGCAATATTACGCGGCCGACCGCCGCGAGAACGCGCGGATCGAGCGCGGCGCGCTGGTGATCGAGGCACGGGCCGAGACGCTGTCGAAGGCGCGATTCCCGGACTGGGGCGGTCAGGCCTACAGCTCGGCAAAGCTCGTCAGCCGCGGCGCCTTCGGCACCGGCTTCTACGAGGTACGAGCGCGGCTGCCATGCGGGCGCGGTGCCTGGCCGGCGATCTGGTTGCTGCCGTCCGGCGGCACCTGGCCCGACGAGGGCGAGATCGACATCATGGAGATGGTTGGCTGGGATCCGACCGTGATCCACGCGACGCTCCACTCGGCCGCGTTCAACCACACCAAGGGAACGCAGCGCGGTGCGCAGCGGACGGTGCCGACCGCCTGCACCGCGTTCCACCGCTACCAGCTCGACTGGCGCGCCGACGCGATCACGATCGGCATCGATGGGCGCCAGGTGATGCGCGTGGCCAACGACCAGCCGTGCGGCAAGGCGGCATGGCCGTTTACGCGGCCATACCATCTGATCCTCAACCTCGCAGTGGGCGGAGACTGGGGCGGGCAGAAAGGCCTCGACGACCGCGCCTTCCCGCAGGAGATGGCCATCGATTACGTCCGCTACTGGAAACGCTGACGCCTCACGGCTTCATCGTCGCGGGATCCAGCGTCGCGGTTTGATCCAGCGTCCGGTCGGTCGCGTCGCGCGCCAGCGCCACGCGATAGGTGCCGCCCGCGATCCGCCAGCCCGGCAGCCTGGTGTCATAGTCGGCCACCACCCGCGGCTCGGCCGTCAGCGTCACACGCCGCGTCTCGCCGGGCTTGAGGACGACGCGGGTGAAGCCTGCCAGCCGCATCGGAGTGCTCGATCCCTCGCGCGCGACGTACATCTGAGGGACGTCCGCGCCTTCGCGGCGACCGGTGTTGACCACCTCGAACGTCACACGAAGCGTCTTGCCGCCGGTAACGACGGGATTGCGGTAGGCGAACTGCGTATAACTGAGCCCATGGCCGAACGGGAACAACGGCTTCAGCCCCTTCTTCTCGTACCAGCGATAGCCGACATCGGCACCCTCGATGTAATCGACCGGGAAGCTCTCCAGCACGAAGGTCGAGGAGGCCGCAGGATTGGCTGCGGCCGCCGCTTCCAGCCCGCTCATGCGGTCTAGTCCGACGGGGCGCGGACGCGGCGGCTGCGAGGCGTCGGCGGGAAAGGTGATCGGCAGGCGGCCCGACGGCGAGACCCGGCCGGTCAGGATCGCGGCGAGCGCCTCGCCCCCGCGCTGGCCGGGGTACCAGGCCTGCACCACCGCGGGTACCTTGGCGATCCACGGCATCAGGACGGGCCCGCCGGTCTCCATCACCGCCACCGTCTTCGGCTGCGCCTCGGCGATCGCGGCGATCAGCGCATCCTGCTGGTTGGGCAGGCGCAGGTCGGGCACGTCGTCCGCCTCCGTCGTCCACTGCGTCGCGAAGACGATCGCCAGGTCCGCGGCCTTGGCGGCATCCACCGTCGCGTTGAGGCTGCGTCCGTCGACCCAGTCGATCCGTACGCCCGGCAGCGCCTTGCGCAGCGCCAGGAGCGGCGAGGAGGCGTGATAGGTGATTCGCGCGAACGACGCCGAACCGCCGGTCGCAAGCGGGATCTCGACGGGAGCGCCGCCCACCGAGCGGACCTGGCTGGAGCCGCCGCCCGACAGCACGCCGACATCGGCGTTGCCGCCGATCACCACGATGCGCTTGGCCGTGCGCGCGATCGGCAGCAGGCCGCCGTCGTTCTTGAGGAGCACGATGCCCGCTTCCGCCGCGCGCTGCGCGACCTCGGCATGCGCGGCATAGGGCGGCGTGACCGCGGCGGACGGCACCGGCGTGTCGTAGGCGCCCGTCTCGATCAGCCCGGTCAGGTAGCGGGCGACCATATCGTCGAGCCGCGCGGTCGGCACCGCGCCCGATGCGACCGCGTCGGCCAATGGCTGTGCGAAATAGGGCGCCTTGTCGAGTTCCTGACCCGATTGCTGGTCGAGCCCGGCGTTCGCCGCCTTGGCCGTCGAGTGAACCGCGCCCCAGTCGCTCATCACCCAGCCGGGATAGCCCCAGTCGCGCTTCAACACGTCGGTCATCAGGAAACGATTCTCGCACGCCCAGTCACCGTTGACCTTGTTGTAGGCGCACATGACGGAGCCCGGTTTGCCATCCTCGATCGCCAGCTGGAACGCGAGCAGGTCGCTCATCCGCAAGCTCGCCTCATCGATCCGCGCATCGACCACCATGCGCCCGGTTTCCTGCGCGTTGAGCGCGAGGTGCTTGACCGTGGAGACGATACGGTTCGACTGCACGCCCGCGATGTGCGCGCCGGCGAGCCGCCCGGCGAGCAGCGGATCCTCGCCCAGATACTCGAAGTTGCGGCCGTTCCACGGATCCCGGGTCAGGTTGACGCCACCCGCGAGCAGAACGTTGAAGCGTTTGGCGCGCGCCTCCGCGCCGATCATCGCGCCGCCCGCGCGAGCGATCGCGGGGTCGAAGGTTGCCGCGGTGGCGAGGCTCGAAGGCAAGGCCGTGGCGACATCGCCTTCGCGTTGCTCCACCTGGTTGGCAACACCGAGCGACGCGTCGCTTTCGCGTACCAGCGGCACGCCCAGGCGCGGGACGCCGTCGATATGCCCTGCCGATGGGATCAGCTCGTTGGAGGTCTTGCCTTTGGCGAACGGCGGGAAGAGGCCGTGGACGAGCGCCAGCTTCTCCGCCCGCGTCATTCGCGCCACAATCGCGTCGGCACGCGCACGCGCTGCGCTGGCGGAGGTGGCCGTCGTTGTCGGGACCGAGCGATCCGTTGGCGTCCGCTGCGCCGATGCGCCGGCGCCGACCAGCGCGATGAACGAAGCGCCGAGCAACGCGGCGGCTAGCGGTCTTACCATGATTCTCTCCCGATCTCGGCGCTGTCACGCTCGCTGTTCGCGCTCGCTGTCGCCCTCGTGCAACACTGCACAGCATATCCGGTGAACGTTCACAACACCGGTTTCATTGTCTTGACAGCCGCAGGCGAACGGAAGAGGTGAACGTTCACAGGTTAAGCGCGACGGACATGCGTCCGCGACAGGGGAGGATATAGGATGCGTGGCTTCACGGCTCGCTCGCTTTCGCATTTGGTACTCGGCACATCGGCGCTCGCGCTGATCGGCGCGCCCGGCATCGCCGCGGCACAGGATGCTGCCGCCGCCATGGGCAACACCGGCACGTCGACGATCGAACCCCAGCCGCGGCCCGGGGATCAGCCCGCGACCGTGCAGAGCGCCGTACCGGGCAGTGATCAGGCCGCTGCGTCGACCCCGGAGGAGGCAGACGCCACCGGCGACATCGTCGTCACGGGTATCCGCGCATCCTTGCGCGCGTCGGCCGATATCAAGCGCGACGCGCAGGGTGTGGTCGACGCGATCTCGGCCGAGGACATCGGCAAGTTCCCCGACACCAACCTGGCCGAGTCGCTCCAGCGCATCACCGGCGTGTCGATCGACCGGTCGAACGGCGAAGGCTCGTTTGTCACCGTCCGCGGCCTTGGCCCGGAATACAACCTCGTCGTCCTCAACGGCCGCCAGCTGCCGACCTCGACGATCGGCGACGGCAATGGTGCGCCCAGCTCGCGCGCGTTCGATTTCGCCAACCTCGCATCCGAGGGCATCGCCGCGCTCGAAGTGTACAAATCCGGCCGCGCCAGCGTGCCGTCGGGTGGTATCGGCTCGACGATCAACATCCGCACGCCGCGCCCGCTCGATAAGATCGGCACCCGCGGCTCGATCGCGGCGCGTGGCGTCATCGACACCTCGCAGAACGGCAAGAACGACATCACGCCCGAAGTGTCGGGCATCTTCTCGACCACCTTCGGCGGCGACCGCTTCGGTATCCTGCTGAACGGCGTCTATCAGAAGCGCAAGGCGTCAGCGAACACCGCCAATGTCGGCTACCGTGATGGCTATCTCGGCTCGGAGAACAACTGGGGCTCGCTGGCGCAGCCCGGCACGCCTGGTGCGGCCAACATCACTAACCGCCCCGGCCCGAACGACGTGTACGAGGTGCCGCAGAACGCGTCGTACGACGTCAACAATTTCACCCGCGAGCGCATCAACGGCCAGCTCGTCCTGCAGGTACGGCCGACCGACACGCTGACCGCGACGGTCGACTACACCTACTCGCGCAACGAGGTGACGAACCGCAACAACAACGTCGGCATCTGGTTCAACCACGGCGACACGTCGTCGTCCTGGACCGACGGTCCGGTGGCCGGTCCCATTTTCTACACCGAGCGCTTCGGCCTGCCGACGACGCTGAACGCGGGTGAGACGGCGCAGCAGTTCGCGGAGCGGCGCAACTCGGCGCTGAAGGATCTGTCCTACTCTAGCGCGCTGACCGCCTATCGTACCGAGAACAAGTCGCTTGGCGGTAACCTCAACTGGGAGGCGCCGGGCGGCGTCACCATCGGCCTCGACGCGCACCATTCCACCGCTGACTCGAAGCCGACCAACCAGTACGGCAACTCGAACTCCCTGGGCACCGCGATCTTCGGCGTTGCCAACCAGACCATCAATTTTGAGAATGACCTGCCGGTCATCTCTTACCAGATGCAGCCTGGGATCGACCCGCTAAATGCGGCGCTGATCACACCGACCGGCAGCGCATTCCGCACGTCCTACTTCCGCGACCGGATCAACCAGGTTCAGCTGAAGGGTCATTATGACCATGACGGCAGCTTCCTTGACTCGATCGACTGGGGGTTTGCCTATACCGACAACAAGGTGCGCTCGGCCTATGCCGTGCTGCAGAACGATACGTGGGGCGGCACCGGTGGCGACAGCATCGCGGCTCGGCAGACCGCAGCGGCCTTGCTGCCCGACAATCTGTTCTCGCTGATCGACATTCCCAGCAAGTTCAAAGGAATCAGCGGCGCCAACGGGACGAACATCGCGCAGCAATTCTACGGCTACCGGTTCGAGGAGGTGGTGTCGCTGCTCGACCAGCGTTACGGCATCTGCGGTGGTGACGGCGACTGTCGCATCCCCTTCACCACTGACCGTCGCATCCGCGAGAAGACGGTGGCGCCCTATTTGCAGATCAACAACACCTTTGACCTGTTCAATCGGTCCGCGCACCTGATCGGCGGCCTGCGCTACGAGAACACCACCGTGCGCTCGACGGCGCTGGTACCGCAATCGACTGGCACGCGGCAGAACTCACCTAACGAGTTCAACATCATCCAGCCGCAGGGGCAGAGCACCTTCACGACCTTTACCGGCGAGTATGATGAGTGGCTGCCGTCGGTCGACTTCGACGTGGAGCCGATCCGCAACGTCAAGCTGCGCGCGTCGTACAGCCACACCATTACCCGTGCCGACTACGGCTCGCTTCAGGGCGGGTTGACGCTCAACACCCTGTTCCGCGCGGGCGGCAACGGCGACGGCGCGTCGGGCAATCCGAACTTGGTGCCGTTCAAGTCGAAGAACATCGATCTGTCGGCGGAGTGGTATTACACGCCGGAGAGTTACGCGTCAGTCGGCTATTTCCATAAGAAGGTGTCGAATTATATCGGCTCCACCCAGGTGCGCACGCAGGTGCCGGGCCTGACCGATCCGTCCAACGGACCGCGGTACCGTGCCGCGATCGCGGCGCTCGGGGCCGGTGCCACGTTCTCGCAGATCCGGGACTTTATCGGCGTGAACTTCCCGACCACCGTGACCAGGGACGCTGCCGGCAATCCGGTGACCATCCTCGGCACGCCGGAGGACGCGCCGGTGAGCTTCCTGATCACCACACCGTTCAACAGCGACCAGACTGCGTCGATCGAGGGGTTCGAGTTCGCGATCCAGCACAGCTTCTGGGACACCGGCTTCGGCACCAACCTTAACTACACGATCGTCAACGGCAACCGTGACTACGACAATTCGCTGCCAGCGAGCGTGTCGCCCGCGCAGTTCGCGGTGAACGGCTTGTCGGACAGCGCCAATGCCAGCCTCTACTACGACAAGAACGGCATCCAGGTGCGCGCGTCGTACAACTACCGCGCCGAGTTCCTCGCGGGTGGCGGCATCAACCCCTTCTATACCGAGGGGTATGGGCAGCTAGACGCGACGGCGAGCTGGGAGTTCATCCCCGGTCTGACCGCTTTTGCCGAAGCGATCAATCTGACCGGCGAGGATCGTCGCGGCCACCGGCGGTCGGACCGCAACGTCACCTTCGTGGTGAAGCAGGACGCGCGCTACTCGGCGGGCTTGCGGTTCACCTTTTAGGCTCGTCAGCTGATTTGCGGTTGTCGGTGCCGGCGTAACGGGTAGGGCAGCGACGTGACGGAACGGGAGGTCAGCAAGGTGGTGGTGGTCGGCGGTGGTACCGCCGGCTGGCTGTCTGCCTGCCTGCTGGCCGCCCGGCTGCGCGATACTGCCGCAACGACGGTCGAGGTGACGCTGGTGGAATCGCCCGACGTGCCGACGATCGGCGTCGGCGAGGGCACATGGCCGACGATGCGCCGCACGCTGGCGCAGATCGGCCTGGACGAAACCGATTTTCTGCTCGCGTGCGACGGGGCGTTCAAACAGGGATCACGCTTCGACGGCTGGCGGACGGGGGTGGGAGATGACCGCTACTACCATCCCTTCGTGCCACCGCTCGCCGGCGAGCCGCGCGACGTGGTGGCTGGCTGGCAGGCGCATGCCGCGGATCAGCGCTTCGCCGAGGCGGTGGGCGCGCAGCCGCGGATCTGCGGCCTCGATCTCGCACCGCGCCAGCGCGGCATGCCCGACTATGCGGGTGCGCTGAACTACGCCTACCATTTGGATGCCGGCAAGTTCGCCGCGCTGCTCGCCGATCATGCAACCGGGCGGCTGGGCGTGAGGCTGGTGCGCGATCACGTCACCGACGTAGTAACCGACGTGGACGGCGACATCGCCGCGGTGCGGACGCGCGCGAGCGGCGAGGTCGCGGGCGACCTGTTCATCGACTGCACGGGCCAGACCGCGCTGCTGATCGGACGTACGCTGGCGACAGGCTTGGTCGACCGCTCGGCGGAGCTGTTCAACGACTCCGCCCTTGCGGTGCAGTTGCCGGTCGCAGCGGGCAGCCCGATCGCCGCGCAGACGGTCGCCACCGCGCACCCGGCCGGCTGGATCTGGGACATCGGCTTGCCGACGCGACGCGGGGTCGGCTGCGTCTATGCGTCACGCTACATGGACGACGAGGCGGCGCGGACGGTGCTCGACGCTTATCTGGCGCGCACGGCCCCTGATATCGACATTGCCGCGCTGCCCGCGCGCAAGCTCTCCTTCCGCTCGGCGCATCGCGAGCGGTTCTGGGTGCGCAACTGCCTGGCCGTCGGCTTGTCAGCGGGCTTCCTGGAGCCTTTGGAAGCGTCGGCGATCGTGCTGATCGAATTGTCGCTCGACGCGCTGATCGCCAATTTCCCGGCGAGGCGCGACACGATGGACGTGCATGCCCGGCGCTTCGATGCCTTGTTCCGCTATCGATGGGACCGCATCGTCGAGTTCCTGAAGCTGCACTACGTCCTCAGCGAGCGGACCGAGCCCTATTGGCGCGATCAGCGCGATCCGGCGACGATCCCGCCGCGATTGGCGGAGCTGCTGGCGGTGTGGCGCGATCAGCCGCCCTCAAGTTTCGACCTGCCGCACGCCGACGAGGTCTTTCCTCCCGCCAGCTATCAATATGTCCTCTACGGCATGGGCTTTCCGCCACCTGCCAAAGCCCGGGACGCCGGGGCGGGCATCATCGGCGGCTTGGTTCAGGTCGAGCAGCGGGCCCGCGCGCTCGCCGCAGGCCTGCCGACGCACCGCGCCTATCTCGATGCGTTGCGCCGCGAACGGGGCGCCGTCATCATGGAACGACACTGACATGCCCGATCACGCAATCCTTACCCCCGCAACGCACGCCGCAACCCGCGTCCGTCATGAGCGCGGCGCCGCGATGGGCGACGCGCTGATGAGCTGCCTGATCGTGCCGGATGAGTTTCGCCGGGTGCAGCAGGAATATCTGATCATGTTCCGCCGCAACATCGAGGATGACAGCGTAATCGCCGTGGCGCTGTTCGGCTTCGAGGCAGGCGAGAACCTGTACCTCGCCGAAGGCGGTCGATGGGACGCGCGCTACCTGCCGCTGGCGATGGACATCCAGCCCTTTCTGATCGGCCGCGCTGGGCCGGACACGGAAGGCGGCCAAGTGCATATCGACATGGGCAGCCCACGCATCGGCGAGGAAGATGGCACGCGCCTGTTTGACATGGATGGCCGGGCGACGCCGTTCCTGGAAGGCGTGGTAGAGAAGCTTGGTGCGCTCGACACCGGCTACCGCGCGAGCGTCGGCTTCTTCGACGCGCTACGCCGGCACGATCTGCTGGAGCCGCTGACGTTGGAGATCACGCTCGACGACGGGTCGGTCAACCGGCTGGTCGGTTTCCAAGTGATCGACGAGGACCGGTTGCGCGAACTCGACGCGAGTGCGCTCGACGACCTGCACGGTGAGGGGCATCTGATGCCCATCTTCATGGCGCTGGCCTCGCAAGGCAATCTCGCCGGCCTGATCGCGCGCAAGAACGCGATCCTGTTTCATGGCTGACGCCGGCGCGCTCGCGGAACTGCCGGCCGTTGGCGAGATAGAGTTCGCCGACGCCGCGCAGCTCGACGCGGTCTTGCACCAGGCGGACCGGCCGTTCGTCGTTCGCGGGCTGGTCGCCGACTGGCCGTTGGTGCGCGCCGGGCGCCGCTCCGCGCAAGAGGCGCGCGACTACCTGCTGGCGCATCGCCGCGATGTGCCGTTCACCGTGTCGGTCGGGGCGAGCGGTGCCGACGGACGGCTGTTCTACGACGAGGCGATGGGGATGAACTTCGCCACCGTTCAGTCGAAGCTGCCCGAGATTTTCGCGCGGCTGGCGGCGCAGGAGGACGCCCCCGATGCGCGACCGATCTATCTCGCCTCGGTTGACGTGAAAGGCTTCTTCACCGGCCTGCACGAGGCGAACCATGTCGATCTCGGTGATCGCCACCCGCTCGCCAGCATCTGGATCGGCACGCGCACGCGGATCGCCGCGCACAACGACGTGCCCGACAACCTCGCCTGCGTCGCGGTGGGCCGGCGCCGCTTCACGCTGTTCCCGCGCCAGCAGTTCCCTAACCTGTACCTGGGGCCGATCGACAACACGCCCGCCGGCCGCGCGATCAGCATGGTGGATTTCCACGCGCCCGACTTCGTCGCGCATCCGCGCTTCCGCGACGCGCTCGAGCACGGCCAGGTCGCGGAGCTGGAGGCGGGCGACGCGCTCTACGTGCCGGCGATGTGGTGGCACCATGTCGAGGGCCTGGCGCCGTTCAACGTCCTGCTGAATTACTGGTGGCGGCAGAGCCCGCGCTGGCTCGGCCAGCCGCAGGACGCTCTCAACCACGCGATCCTCTCCATCCGCGATCTGCCCGCGGACCAGAAACAGCATTGGCGCGACATGTTCGACCATTATGTCTTCGATCACGACCCGGCCGCCTTCGCGCACATCCCCGCGCCCGCGCGCAGCGTCCTCGCGCCGCTGACCGCCGAGAGTGCCGGGCGCCTGCGTGCCTTTCTGCTTCGGGCACTCGGCCGATGAATCGCCAGACGGGAAAGCGGGAAGGCGGCATCCGCCGCGTCGTCATCGCTGGTGGGGGCACCGCGGGGTGGATGACCGCCGCGGCGGTTGCACGGACGATGGGGGCGGCGATCGAGCTGGTGCTGGTCGAGTCCGATGCGATCGGCACCGTCGGCGTCGGCGAGTCCACCATCCCGCCGCTCGTCACCTACAATCGGCTGCTCGGCATCAACGAAGCCGATTTCATGCGCGAGACGCAGGCCACCTTCAAACTGGGCATCCTGTTCGACGAGTGGAAGGAACGGGGCAGCCGCTATTTCCACTCGTTCGGGCTGACCGGCAAGGATCACTGGTCGGCGGGGTTCCAGCATTTCTGGCTGTACGGCCGACACAAGGGGCACCAGCACCCCTATGACGATTACTGCCTGGAGCTGCTGGCGGCGATGGCGGGCAAGTTCGCGCACCTGCCCGACGACCAGATGAACTACGCCTACCAGCTCGACTCCACGCTCTACGCCCGTTTCCTGCGGCGCCTGGCGGAGGCGGACGGGACGCGCCGGGTGGAAGGTAAGATCGCGCGCGTCGAACTCGACGAGGAGAGCGGCGATATCGCACGGCTGGTGCTCGACTCCGGCACGCACATCGAGGGCGACCTGTTCATCGACTGCACGGGCTTTCGCGCCCTGCTGATCGAGGGCGCGCTCCATGCCGGTTTCGAGGACTGGACGCACTGGCTGCCCTGCGACGCGGCGATCGCCGTGCAGACGGAGAACGTCGCACCGCCCGTGCCCTACACGCGGGCGATGGCGCACGACGCGGGGTGGCAGTGGCGCATCCCGCTGCAACATCGCACCGGCAACGGCATCGTCTATTGCAGCCGCTACCTTGATCGCGAACAGGCGCTCGAACGGCTGCTCGGCAACATCGAGGGCACGGTGCTGACCGAACCGAACGCGCTACGCTTCGTCACCGGCATGAGGCGGCGGCAGTGGCATCGCAACTGCGTCGCGATCGGCCTATCGGGCGGGTTCATGGAGCCGCTGGAGTCGACCAGCATCCACCTGATCCAGCGCGCGGTGCTGCGCCTGCTCCGGCTGTTCCCGGTGGCAGGCATCAGCGAGCGCGACGTGACCGAGTTTAACGACCAGCAGCTGACTGACGCGGTGCAGATCCGCGATTTCCTGATCCTGCACTACAAGGCGACCGACCGGCGCGACAGCGCCTTCTGGCGCCAGTGCGCCGCGATGCCGATCCCTGACACGCTCCACCATAAGATCGAGCTGTTTCGCGAAACTGGGCGCGTGTTCCGCCGCAACGAGGAACTGTTCGCCGAGAACAGCTGGGTACAGGTGATGATGGGCCAGGGCATTGTGCCGCAGAGCTGGCATCCGATCGCCGCCAAGCTGCGCGACGATGAGCTGGACCGGCTGCTCGGCACCATTCGCGACACGATGCGCCGCACCGTCGCCGGCCTACCCGACCATGCCGCCTATGTTGCGCAATATTGCGGCGCACGTCGCGGTTCCGCGCGCTGAACGTGGCGAAGCGACGACAGGCCGTTACCATCCGGCACGTCGCGGCCGAGGCGGGGGTGTCGCTCCAGACGGTCAGTCGCATCCTCAACAAGGCGCCCAACGTCCGCGACGAGACGGTGGCACGCGTCCAAGCCGCGATCGACCGGTTGGGCTACGTGCCCTCGCTGGCGGCGCAGCGGATGGCGGGCGCGCACTCATATTTCATTCTCGCGCTCAACGACCGGGCACGGACCATCGCCGACTGGCAGTCAGATCAGGGTACCGGCTGGGTGGACCAGATGCTGCTGGGCGGCATGCTTACCTGCGCCAAGCACGGTTACCGGATGATCGTCGAACTTGTCGACACGCACAGCGACCATATTGAGCGCGAGCTGATGGCAGCCTTGGCCGCCGTTCAGCCTGATGGCGTCATTCTTACACCGCCGCACTCCGGCAATCCTCTGATCGTCCGGCTGCTGACCGAGCAGGGGATCAGCTTCGCGCGGATCGGGTCGACCAGTGCCGGTGGTGGTTTCATGCTGGTTATGGACGACGAACGCGCGGGCCGCATCGCGACCGAGCATCTCGTCGCGCTGGGTCATCGCCGGATCGGCTTCGTTGCCGGTCCGGCGAGCTACGAGCTGAGCGGCTGGCGCGTCGAGGGCTGGCGCGGAGCCATGGCTGCGGCAGAACTAGATACGACCGATCTCCTGGTACCGGGCGACTTCAGCCACGACGCCGGACGCGCGGCAGGGGCGTGGTTGCTCGAACTCGCCGATCCGGCAACCGCGATCATAGCGAGCAACGATCAGATGGCGCTCGGCGTACTAGAACTGGCACGAGGGCGGGGGGTACGGGTTCCGGAAGCATTGTCGCTCGTCAGCTTCGACGATACGCCCGCCGTCCGCTTCGCCCATCCACCACTGACCGCGATCACACAGCCGGTCGCGCAGGTCGCGGCTCGCGCTGTCGAGTTGATCATCGCCGCCCGCAAGGGACGCGCATCGACATCCGACCCGATCAACATTCCCGTGTCGTTGCAGATCCGTCAGACGACCGCCGTCCCCACGCGGTCACGCGTGTCGCAGGCTCACGCCTTTTGATTAAGTCGGCACGGACAATCCGAGCAGAGCGGTTTTCCAGACGATAGGTGTCAAACGGGTTTAACACGGATGTGCTGATATGTTTCACGGTGCTGGCTAAATCGACGCCGGCATGATGGACAAGCCGTCGCCGATAGACCTGCGGCCGCGAGCGCAGGCTGTGGCTGAAGACGGGCTGCACTGGCGGGCTGCGGCGCGGCAATTCGGAGTGCCGACTGCTATGATGATCCGCTGGCACAATCAGCGCCGCAGCATCGGCAGCTGTGCCGAAAAAGGAGAATGGCAGCGACAGGCAGTCGCGTCGGGTCGAGGTGCATGCACAAACGACCTTGGCGCTGCATGCAGGGGTAAGCCGCTCAAGGAAGGAGTATGAGCGTGGAAGCAACTTGGTGGGACAGCCTGATCGACACCGTCTCCGGCGTTCTTGCGGCGCATGGGCCGCCGGCACCCAGTGTCGAGCATAGCTACGCGCCCGGCGACTTCAGCATCCACTTCTTTCTCCAACTGGCGGTAATCCTTGTCACCTGCCGGGTGGTTGGATGGCTAGGCAAGAAGCTGCTCGGTCAGCCGCAGGTTGTCGGCGAGATGATTGCTGGCGTGTTTCTCGGGCCATCGTTGCTCGGGCTGGTCCTGCCTGATGTGCAGGGTGCAATCTTCCCCAAAGAAACGAAAAACGTCCTCTACGCAGGCGCACAGCTCGGCGTCGGCCTGTACATGTTTCTGATCGGCACTACGATCCGGCTCGACCATTTTCGCACTAAGGCGAAGAGCGCCTCATTCGTCTCGCTGGCGGGAATCGCAGCGCCGTTTGCAATGGCCGTGCTAATCACGCCGCTGCTGCTTGACGTTCCAGGCCTCTTCGCCGCCGGAATCAGCCAGGCGAATGCGACGCTATTCCTCGGCGCCTGTATCGCACTCACGGCCTTTCCAATGCTTGCGCGGATCATCAACGAGCGCGGACTAGCAGACAGTTCGCTTGGTACGCTGTCGCTAACCGCGGGCGCCTTTGACGATGCCTGCTCCTGGTGCGTTCTGGCGATTGTGCTCGCGACTTTTGGTGGGGGAGCGGGCGTTGCCATCCTTGCGATTGGCGGTGGACTCCTCTGGACACTGTTTGTGCTTTTCACCGGGCCGCGCTTGTTCGCGCCTCTTGCGCGTATCGTCGAGCGCGAAGGCTTGATGAGCACGTCGGCGTTCGCGATTGTCATGATTGCCTTCTGTTTATCCGCGTTCCTGATGGACGTGGTCGGCATTCACGCGATCTTCGGCGGTTTTATTCTCGGCGTGGTAATGCCGCGCGGGCGGCTCTCCGACGAGATCCAGCGCAAGCTGGAGCCGCTGACGGTCGTCCTGCTGCTGCCAATGTTCTTCACCTACTCAGGGCTGAACACCCACATGGGTACGGTGAACTCGGGCTCGCTGCTGCTAATCACGCTCGGCATTCTCGCTGCATCAATCGTTGCCAAGGGCGGCGCCTGCTACCTCGCGGCGCGGCTATCGGGCGAGGACAACCGAACCGCGCTTGGCATCGGCGCGCTGATGAACTCGCGCGGTTTGATGGAGCTTATCATCCTCAACATCGGCCTGCAGAAAGGCATCATCGGCCCGACGCTGTTTTCGATCTTGGTGCTGATGGCGATTGTTACCACGATGATGGCTAGCCCCCTCTTCGAGATTCTTTACGAACGCCGAGGTCGGGAAAGCGGGGAGCTTGCCGACCTGGCGCAGGGTGCCGAACGCGCCTCCTGACTCCTCGTCGCTAACTTTAAGGTTCACGAGGGTGCTGCCAATATAACGCGGACCGCTCTCGCCCTTATGCAACGGGGTCTGCGAAGATGACAGCTTCATAATGGCGTGCTGGGGGTGCTGTCAAAGCAACGGGGCCTACCGACCTGAAGCCGACTTTCTACCCCGTTTGCCTGCTAATAAGCAGGCAAACGGCGGACGATCTCAGAAACCACCGAGCAAGATCGCGACACTGACAGCGCGCTCAGCATAGCTCAGCGGCCTAAGTTGTCCACCACCACGGTGCTGGATCGGAGGTGCCACGTTGGTTTGACAGTGCCAGGTGAGCGCTTCCACTGAGAGACCCGGAAACGGTCATCTACGGCCGATTTCCTGCTCCCCGACTTGAGTCATCCGTTCACGTGAGTTCGACTCGCCGATGACAATCGCCGCGACTCGCGCAGGCATGCTCAGCGCTCAATGTTGCCTTCCTGACGAGAACCGACTCGTCTCCGGCAGTCTCACTCGCGCGAGGAGGCTGTTCTCATGGCAATGATCCGGTCCGAACCCAGCCATCCGACGACGGTTGCGGGCCGCGACGGTAGCGACAACCTGTCTTCGGTTGTCTCGGCCGCGACGACCTGGAGGTAGCTGCCGCGACGGCTTCGATACCGCAGCACGACGGGCTTGCCGGTCGACTGCCACCGCACCTTGACCCGCGTGCGATCCATGCCGGGTACCGAAACGGCACGTTCGCCGATCACCAAGGACTGCAGCGGCGTGTCCGCCGCGAGCGATAGCGTCATCGTGCGACCACTACTTCCCGGGGTCACGATGATCCTTCGCCACTCACTCTCGCGCGCGATGCGGATCGTCGGCGACGGCACGGCGTAGTCGCGGGCGGGCACGCGCCAGACCGGATCGTCCGCAACAAGCGGCATCGACACCTTGGCCGGCACCGCGCCATCTCGACGGAGCATCGCCATCGTCCAGGGATCCGGCCGCTCGAGTGGACTGACAAGCCAGCGACGGCCCTCCGGATCGGACACGCCGTAAAGCTGCGACAATGCGGGATAGCGCGGGCTGGCAGGCGTCGCACGGATAGACAACAGCAGCGCCGCAGCCGTCAGCAGCGCCGCGAAAGTAAAGCGAAGGGGCGCCCCGCCCGCCAACGGCAGTACGATCGGTGTCGCGAACAGCACGAAGACGCCGATCGCCTCCGGCGTAGGCACGCCGAGCGCCAAGAGCACTGAATGGCCGAAGATGAACAGGTAGGCGAGCGGCAGCACCCCCAGTGCCGCCGCGATCCAGGCACCGTGCCGAGCGAAGCGGACGGCGACAGTCGCCCCCGCTGCCGCCAGCGTCGGGAACAGGATCAGCGGTGTGAGCGCCGGCGCTAGCGATTGAACGGTGAGCGCGAGGATGAGGCCGACGAGCAAGCTTCCCGCTCGCACCGCCCGCTGTTCGATCGGTTCCGCGAACGCCCACCAACTCGCGACCGCGGCGGCGACGCCGAGCACGCCCGTTGCGAGCGGCGGGCGGCCGAGCACGATCGCGACTGCTGTTGCGACAAGACAGCCGAGCGCGATCGCGCGTCCCGACCGACCGCGTCGCAGCAGCGATGCGGCTCCCGCAAGGCTCGACGCGGCGACCAGGCATAGCGCAACTTCATAGCGACCGAACGTCGCCATGATCCGATGGTGCGCGCCCCAGTCGTCGGCGACCCCGGTCAGCGCGTAGCCGAGCCGCGCCGTCACGATCGTGACGATAGTGCAGGCCAGCGCCGCGGCAGCCCCTCGCATCACTGCCGTCGCACCGACGCCGCCGCGGATCATGCCCAAGCCCGCGAGGCCGATCGCGGTCGCCAGAAGCGGCCATCCAGCCCAAGCTGGATAGCGGACCGACACGACGGGCCAGGCATCCGCGAACACCCCGTCACCACCGCGGAGCAGCGGGCGCGGATCGTCGGCGACCGCGCGCACCACCGGCAGCACCTGATCACCCAGGCTCTGCACCGTCCGCGGATCAACGTTCTCGAACGCATCGCGCGGCGTGTGATAATCAAATTCGCCGTCGAGGAACGCGAAGTTGAGCGCCGGGATGTCGAGCTTGGCGGTCGCCGTCAGGTCGGTCCGGTTGGGCAACTGCCGATAAAGGAAAGTCGCCGCCGAATGGGCGAAGCGGTGATCGGCCGTCGCGCGGTACTTGGCGACCAGCCCGCCCGATCCAGGCCCGGTCTCGAACATGGTGCCAAGGCCGCGCGTGCCGCGCGAGTCGATGTTGATCAGCGCGCCGATCCGCCGGGCGCGGGCGGGGTCGGCGAAGAACAGCCGGGCACCGAGCAGTCCCGCTTCCTCCCCGTCGGTCAGGATCAGGACGACGTCACGCTCAGGGCGGCCACCGGCGAGTACCGCTCGCGCGGTCTCCAGCACGACGGCGACGCCGACGCCGTCGTCCGCCGCGCCGAACGATCCGGGCACCGAGTCGGTGTGCGCCATCATCGCGACCGCGGGCAGTTCGGGCATGCGACCGGGAAGGATCGCGACCAGCGTCTCGATCTCGCCGGCCTGCACC
The DNA here is from genome assembly GCF_900115745.1 of Sphingomonas rubra. Lineage (GTDB taxonomy): Bacteria > Pseudomonadota > Alphaproteobacteria > Sphingomonadales > Sphingomonadaceae > Sphingomonas > Sphingomonas rubra. Next base: position 30,376 of record NZ_FOXP01000014.1, read on the forward strand.
GACGCGTTCTTGCCGGACGAAACACCGACGCCGATGCCGTTCAGCGCGAAGACACGCGCTCCCATGAGGCGGAGGCGCGCTGCAACCACTCGGCGAACCCGCGCGGCCTCGGGCGAGCCTGCCGGATGCGGCCTTAAGGACGCGGCTCGGACGATGCTCATGGCGCGCATGGCCGAGAAGGCGGTCGGCGCAGCGCTCGAGGGCACGACGCTTGGAGGCTGCATCGCCAGCCATGCGAGGCCGAGCGCAACCAGGAACATGATGCCCGCGGGCAGCGAGGCAGTCAGACGAGCCAAGATGCCATCATAGCGGTACGCCACCGTCATTACGACAGCCCCCGCTTTCCGGCTGCGCTTTGGCCGTGAAGACTCAAGGAGCTACCTTTTCGGCCCTCAAAGCGCTCCCCACAGTCGGGCGCTGGTTCAGGTTTCAGTTGGGCGTAGATGAGCAAGCATGTGCGCAGCATAATCGGCCTTGCCCAGATCGATCCCTTGCGCGCGAAGGATCGCGTAGGCGGTTACGATGTGAAAGTAGAATTGCGGGAGCGCCCAGTCGCGCGAGTACCGCTCGGCCGTGACGTCGAGCACCATACCGATCGGCAGTGCGTGCGCAATGCTGCTGGCCGGATCGACCTCGATGCCCTCCGCTCCAGCCGATTCCACCACTCCCAGGGTCTCGGCAATCCTCGCCTGCGCTGCGGCCATGGTGCCCGGCGTTTCGCCGCCGTTGCGGCCCTCGTCGAGCAGCGTCTTGAGCGACGCGGGGAACTCACGCCCTTGCAACCGGAAGATGCCCTCTTGTGCCTGCCGGCATGCGAAGCGCACCTGCGTCGATAGAGGGAACATGTCGGGCGCAAGCCGCGCTGCGAGAAGCGCGTCCCCCTCTTCGCCCGGCCGCTGGGCCTCTGCCTTGGTGAGCCAGGCGGACAACGCGCCAAGCATGTGGGCGTAGGTGGGAAAAAGCATGTCGGACAGTATCATGGCGTCTGTTTTCCTGGGCTGAGGGAAGAGCGTCAAGCGGGGCTGGGACGCAAACCCGATAGAGGCGGCGACGTCGACCCAGATACGGACATTCCTGTCCGACTCCGCGCATCTCGGAACTCGCCGTTCATTCACGTCGTGGCATGCCGCCTGCTACGGGTTTTCGCCTACCCGACCGGCTTTCCGCCGCCGTGGTTTATAAGGCAGGTCGCGACCTCGCTGAGCAGGGTCGGGCGGCGCGGAGTTAGCATGTCGTTGGTTCGACTGCTACTTATCTGGTGCAAGCCAATGAGAAGGGACCTGCCATGTCGCTGATCGTGAACGGAAAGCAGGTGCACGGCCCTGCCGATCCTCGCGTGTCCTTACTCGACCATCTGCGCGAGGACCTGCACCTCACCGGCACGAAGAAGGGCTGCAATCAAGGCGCGTGCGGGGCATGCACGGTGCTGGTGGACGGCGAGCGGATACTGTCCTGCCTTGCGCTCGCGGTGCAGTATGACGGGCGCGCGATCACGACGATCGAGGGGTTGGCCGGCGGCGACGCACTTCACCCGCTCCAGGCCGCGTTTGTCGAGCATGACGGCTTTCAATGCGGTTATTGCACCCCGGGGCAGATCTGCTCGGCGATCGGGATGGCGAGTGAGCTGGAGCGGGGGGTGCCGAGCCACGTCAGCGCCGACCTCGCCGCAGACGCGCAGTGGACGCGCGAGGAAATCCAGGAACGGATGAGTGGCAATCTGTGTCGCTGCGGCGCGCACAACGGCATCGTCGACGCGATCCGGGCCACCTTCGCGACGGAGGCGTCGGCATGACCCCCTTCGACTATGCTCGCCCCATCGACGCCGCCGATGCGCTGCGCCGGGGCGCAATCGCCGGCACCGCCTATCTCGGCGGCGGCACCAACCTGGTGGACCTGATGCGCGAGACGGTCGCCCGGCCGGAGCGGTTGGTCGACGTCAGCGGCCTGCCCGCCGCGATCGAGGAGACAGAGGATGGCGGATTGCTGATCGCCGCCGCGGTCCGCAACACCGCGCTCGCCGAGCACCGCATTGTTCGCGCGCGCTATCCCCTGCTGTCGCGCGCGATCCTGGCCGGCGCGTCGGCGCAAATCCGCAACATGGCGACGGTGGGTGGCAATTTGCTGCAACGCACGCGCTGCACCTATTTCTACGACACCGAAGGATCGCGGTGCAACAAGCGGCAGCCGGGTTCGGGGTGTGACGCACGCGAAGGCTTCAACCGCATCCACGCTGTCCTCGGCGGCTCCGACGCCTGCGTCGCGACCCATCCGTCCGACATGTGCGTCGCGCTCGCCGCGCTCGACGCGACGGTGCACGTCGACGGCCCCGCGGGACCGCGCACGATCCCCTTCGCGGACTTCCATCGCCTGCCCGGCGACCGACCCGATCGCGACACCAACCTCGAACTCGGCGACCTCGTGACGGCGGTAGCCTTGCCGCCGCTGCCGGCGGGGACGCGATCGACCTACCGCAAGGTGCGCGACCGGGCGAGCTACGCCTTCGCGCTGGTATCCGTCGCGACGACGCTCGAGCTGGAGGGCGATCGCATCAAGCAGGTCCGGATCGCGTTCGGCGGGGTCGCGCACAAGCCGTGGCGCGCCATGCGGGCGGAGGCGGCCCTGCTCGATCGCCCCGCCACGCACCAGGCCTTCCTCGATGCAGCGGCGGCGGAGTTCGTCGACGCACGCCCCTTGCGGGACAATGCCTTCAAACCGGCGCTCGCGAGCCGCACGCTGGCAGCGGTTCTGGAAGAACTGGCGATGGGAGACGCGGCATGAGCATCATCGACAGTGCCAAGCAGGCGGCGCAGGGACTGGTGCAGGGCGCCATGACGAAGCTGGTGCCGCTCGCCCCGGATAGCTGGATCCCCGGCGGCGTTCCCGATCCGCTGATCGCGCGCAAGCACGGGTTGATCGGCAAGCCCGTCTCCCGGCTCGACGGCGCGTTGAAGGTGCGCGGCGACGCCGCCTTCGCCGCGGAGCATCGCTTCGCCGACATGACCTATGCCGCACTCGCCTACGCCACGATCGCGCGCGGGCGGATCGCCGCGATCGATACCGCGGCGGCGGAGGCCGCGCCCGGCGTCGTGCTGGTGATGACTCATCTAAACGCTCCGCGGATGGCGACGCCGCCGGTTTTCGGCTCCTCGCCGTCCGCGGTCGGCCCGGCCGACCTGTCGATCCTGCAGGACGATCGCATCCACTGGAACGGACAACCGATCGCCTGCGTCCTGGCCGAGACGCAGGAGCAGGCCGATCACGCCGCTTCGCTGCTGCGCATCACCTATGGGGCGGAGCCCTCCACCACGACGCTGGCGGGCGCGAAGGCGAACGGCATCGAGCCCGGCCTGTTCATGGGGCAGCCGCTGCTGAACGAGATCGGCGATGCGGAGGCGGCCTTCGCGGCAGCGCCGCACAAGGTCGACCGCACCTATCGCACCCCGCGGCACAACCACAATCCGATCGAGCCGCATGCCGCCACCCTCGCCTGGGTCGGCGACGAACTGACGATCCACGACGCCAGCCAGATGGTCACGCAGCAGGCGCAGACGATGGCCGACACCTTCGGCCTGGCGACCGACAAGGTGCGGCTGACCTCGCCCTATGTCGGCGGCGGATTCGGCAGCAAGGGGCTGTGGGACCATCAGGTGATCGGTGCCGCGGCGGCGAAGCTGGCGCGCCGCCCGGTGCGCATCGCCCTCTCGCGCGAGGGCGTCTACCGCGTCGTCGGCGGGCGCACGCTAACCGAACAGCGCGTCGCAATCGGCGCCGATGCGGACGGACGCTTCCAGGCGCTGATCCATACCGGCCTGTCGGTCATGACGCCGCAAAACAGCATGCCCGAGCCGTTCATCCTCGGCACCCAGGCGGCCTATGCCGCGCCCAACATCCTGCTGAAGGTGGAGGTGGCGCGGATGAACATGCTCGCCAACACCTTCATGCGCGCGCCGGGCGAAGCTGTCGGCACCTTCGCGCTCGAATCCGCGATCGACGAGCTGGCGGTGGAGCTCGGCATCGATCCCGTCGAGCTGCGGCTGCGCAACGAGCCCGACAAGGACCCGACGAATGGCCTGCCCTTCTCCTCGCGCCATATCGCGCAGGCGTGGCGCGACGGGGCGGAGCGCTTCGGCTGGCACGCCCGCCCGCCGCGCAGCACGCGGCGCGAGGGCGAATGGCTGGTCGGCGTCGGCTGCGCCACGGGCACCTATCCCTATTACCGGATGCCCGGCGCGGAGGCGCGCATTACCCTGACCCGCGATGGCGACGGGGTGAAGGCGCTGGTCGAGGTCGCGGCGGCGGAGATGGGCATGGGCACGTCCACCACCACCGCGATCGTTGCGGCGGAGCGGCTGGGCCTGCCGCTCGACCGGGTCGAGGTAGGATACGGCGACAGCGCCATTCCCGGCGCGATCATGGCCGGCGGATCGCAGCAGACCGCGGCGATCGGCGCGGCGGTCATCGCCGCACAGACTGCGCTGGTCGGCGACCTCATCAAGCTCGCGGGCAACGATTCCCCGCTCGCCGGCCTGTCGCCGGACGAGGTCGGCTGCGACGACGGCGGGCTAGGCAGCCTCGCCGACCCGACGCGGCGGGAGAGCTATGCCTCGATCCTCGGCCGTTCGCAGAGAGACAGCGTATCGGCGACCAAGGCGGGGTCGCTGCCACTGGAGACGATGCACTGGTCGATGCACTCGCACAGCGCGCTGTTCTGCGAAGTTCGCGTCAACACCGTCACCGGTGAGACGCGCGTCAGCCGGTTCTTGGGCTCATTCGATTGCGGCCGCATCCTCAACCTCAAGACAGCGCGCAGTCAATTTCGCGGCGGCATCATCATGGGTCTCGGCATGGCGCTGATGGAGGA
>NZ_FOXP01000008.1 GCF_900115745.1 Sphingomonas rubra
GCCTCCATCTTGGCGGCATGGATCAGGTCGGGGAACTTGATCGCGTCCTGGATGAAGAACACGGGGATGTTGTTGCCGACCAGGTCCCAATTGCCTTCGCGCGTGTAGAATTTCACCGCGAAGCCGCGCACGTCGCGCGGCGTATCGATCGATCCCGCACCGCCGGCCACCGTGGAGAAGCGGACGAACACGTCGGTGCGCTGGCCCTTCTTCTGGAACAGGTCGGCGACCGTGATGTCGGACAGGCTGTCGGTGCATTCGAAATAGCCGTGCGCGGCCGAGCCGCGGGCGTGGACGATCCGCTCCGGGATACGCTCGTGATCGAAATGGTTGATCTTCTCGCGATAGACCTCGTCCTCCAGCAGCACGGGCCCGCGTGCGCCGACCTTGAGCTGGTTCTGGTTGTCGCTGATCGGCGTGCCGTGGTTGGTCGTCAGGACGGGATGGTCAGCGTCCGTCCTCTGGTGCGTCTCACCGCCGTCGCCGGCATTCAGGGCGCTATCGGTCATGGTCTTCCTCGATTGGTTTGGCGGTTCGATCGCCCACCAGCACAATCCCTGAGCGAAGGATCGGGTTGCCGCATGCATACTGCCTACCTGTCAGAAAGGACGCCTTCTGCGGCGGACTTGGATGAACCAGCGTCTGGAAGTGAGGAGCGCCAGGGACTCCAAGAAAGGCAAAAAGTGGGTCATTGCTCGCGCGGTCGCGCGCACGCTGGACATCTCGATCGTAATGAGCTTGCTGACGCGCGTGGACCGGCAGCCGACAATCATCCTTTTCGACGCCATGTGCGTGTTGTGCAGCGCCAACGCGCAGTTCGTGCTGCGTCATGATCGGCGGCGGCGCTTCAAGCTGGCTTCCATGCAGGGCCGGATTGGTGCCGAGTTGTTTGCACGGCACGGCATCGACCCCTCGGACCCGGACACGATCCTGGTCGTCGATGGCGATCAGGTGCTGCAGAATTCCGATGCGGTGTTGGCGATCTACAGCGGGCTCGGCTGGCCCTGGCGGGCTGCAGGTTGGTTGCGAGCGGTGCCACGGGCGTTGCGCGATCCGCTATATCGGCTGGTGGCGCGCAACCGCTACCGCTTGTTCGGACGTCGCGAGACGTGCTGGCTGCCCAGTCCTGCAGATCGCGACCGAGTACTGTGAGCGGGATACTGGTGCTGGGCGGCTATGGTGGCTTTGGCGGCCGGCTGTCGCGTCGACTGGCCGAAGCGGGGCACGAGGTCGTCGTGGCGGGACGTCGGCTCTCCGAAGCCACGCGCTTCTGCTCCGGCTTACCTGGCTGTCGACCGCTGGTTGCCGATCGGAACGGGGAACTGACAGCCCTGTTCGCGACAGAGCGTCCCGCGCTGGTCATTGATGCGGCAGGTCCTTTTCAGGACAGCGGTTACCGCGTGCCGAAGGCGTGCGCCGCGCTGAACATACCGTATCTCGACCTGGCTGACGACCGAGCATTTGTGTCAGGTATCGGCACTCTCCGCGCCGATGTCCCCATGATCTCTGGGGCGTCGAGCGTACCGGCCTTGTCCGCGGCCGTGGCGCGCCATCTTGCCGCCGGTATGTCGCGCGTCACCGCCGTCGAAGCCGCGATCAGCGCGTCCAACCAGGCGGCAGCGGGCCGGTCCGTTGCGACGGCGATCCTGTCTTCGGTGGGGCAGCCAGTTCCCCTGAGGCGAGGCGGTCGCGCGAGTACGGGCTACGGCTGGCAGGACATGCGCCGGGAGCATTTTGATTTCGCGGACGGCACCTCGCTTGGTCGGCGCTGGGTAGCGATTGCCGATGTTCCCGACCTGAGTCTGTTGCCCAAGCGGATGGTCGGGCGTCCCGCAGTCACGTTTCGCGCGGGCACGGAGCTCGGCTTCCAGAACCTCGCGCTGTGGCTGGTGAGTTGGCCTGTTCGCTGGTTTGGCGTCTCACTCCGCCCGCTGGCGCGATGGCTGCTGCCGCTTCAGCGCCTTACGGCGGCGCTCGGCAGCGATCGTTCAGGCATGGTGGTCCGCGTGTTCGGCGTTGCTACTGGCCGCCGTGTCGAGCGGCGCTGGACGCTGATCGCCGAAAAGGGCGACGGGCCGGAAATCCCGACGCTCGCCGCCGCGATCCTGGCCGAGCGGATCCTCGCCGGTGCCTGCAGTCCCGGTCCTCGCGACGCCGGCGAGGCGCTCTCGATCGCTGACTTCCAGCCCGACTTCATGCGGTTGGCGATCCGGCACGAGACGCGGGAGATCGGCCAACCCGATCCGCTCTACCGGCAGGTCATGGGTAGCGAGTTCGACCGGCTTTGCCCTGCGGTGCGCGGGCTACATGACGTCCTGCGCGACGGAGGTGCGTCTGGCCATGCGACGGTGACACGCGGCGGTCATCCCGTCGCCCGGCTGATCGCCGCCGCCGTCGGCTTTCCGCCCGCAGGCGAGCATGCGCTGCACGTGTCCTTCTCGGAGCAGGACGGCGAGGAGACATGGACGCGCGATTTCGCCGGACGGCGGTTCCGCAGCCGCATGTCACAGCGTGGCCAAGAGTTGGTCGAGCGGTTCGGACCACTCCGCTTCCGCTTCGTGCTGATCCGCGAAGGACGGGGCCTACGCATGGTCATGCGGGGCTGGTCGTGCTTCGGGGTACCCCTGCCTTTAGCACTCGCACCTCGATCAGACGCGCGCGAGACGGAAGACGCGCAAGGCCGGTTCAGCTTCGACGTGCCGATCACGTTGCCACTGGTCGGACTTATCGTTCATTACCAAGGCTGGCTCACACCGCCGAACGGATCGTAAAAGGTCGACCACTCAGCAGGTATGCGCCACATCCAAGCCGCAGGCCCGCCAGATTGTTGAACGAATGATAGAAATTTGGAAGGTGAGCGGCAGCGCTCAGCGGCCGCCTTTGGGTCTAATCGATTGTGGCACCATCACCGTCATTGATGGCGGAGGGTCTTCTCGAAGCCTTCGTTCGCCTTCGTCATCTTGGCTAGCTTCCGCAGATAGGTGCGGACATGCCGTTCGAACCGGACTTCGTCATTGAGCCCAGTTAGGGGATATTCGTCCTGGCCGATCAACTCCTTGAGACGGGCGGCGAAAGCGGCCTGATCGTTCGTGCAATTGGCGCTTTGCAGCGCGCGGCACGCCCATTCCTCGGCCGCAGCCTTGTCAAAATCATCCCGGGCGTCATAGCCGCGCCTGTCCGCCGCTGCTTGATCCAGCCTTGACGCTTCGCAACGGCGATCAAGCCACGTTCGCACCAATGCCGCATCCCAGGGTTTCACCTTGTCCGTCATGGTTATTCCTCGATCATGCCGCGGCGCTGGACCCTTGGCAGCTTTCAATATGATCCGGCTGTTCGCTTCGCTACAGGCGGCGGCAATCGAGGCAATTAGATTGAGCAATGGCCAGACGTTCGAAGCATGATCCCTACGATCATCTCCCGCAGAAAGACGATGCCGCGGCTGAGCCGGTGCCATGCTGGCTGTGCGGCCGGCCGACCGGCAAGACGATCGTCTGGCACCATCCCATCCCGAAGAGCCGCGGTGGGCGCGACGTCGTGCCAATGCATTCGATCTGCCAGCAGACGCTTACCGCCAATTTCACCAATTCCGAACTCCAGCGCCATGGCATGGAAGTGGCGGGCCTGCTGGACAACGCTAACGTCCGCAGATTCGTGGACTGGGTCGCGAAGAAGGATCCGGACTTCACCGCAACCATCACGAAGAAGCAGCGCTGATTACTTCCTTCTGGCCGAGCCTCTGCATCCCTGTCACGCGCTCGGCATCGCGATGATCCTTAGCGGGATCGTGCTTGCCTGGGTGCTCGATCGTGCAGGCGGAACAGAAGGTACGGCCCGATGAGCCTGGGTCCGCCCCGCCATGTCGGTCTCGATTTCGGGACGACCAACAGCGTCGCCGCGCTGGCCGACGCCGACACCGCACCGCCACGGCTGATGACGTTCGACGGCCCCGCCGGCCTCACCGACGTGTTCCGCTCGGCGCTGTGCTTCTGGCAGGACGATGCAATCCGCGGCGGCCTTGCCGTGGCGGCAGGCCCTGCCGCAATCCACGAATATCTGGAATATCCGGATGGCAGCCGTTTCCTACAGTCGTTCAAGTCGGTCGCGGCGAGCCCACTATTCGAGAGCGCACCGGTGTTCGCCCGACGTTATCGCTTCGAGGAGCTGGGACGTCTGTTCCTTGAGCAGCTGGCAGCGCAGGCAGGCGGTCGGCTCGATCGGCTCGACCGCGTAGTCGTCGGGCGGCCCGTCCATTATGCCGGGGCACGTGCCGATGCGGAGCTGGCGAGACAGCGCTACGACGCAATGTTCTCGGGCTTCGCGGACGAGGTGCATTACGTATACGAGCCGCTGGCTGCGGCGTTCAGCTATGCCTCGCACCTGACCGAGCCGGCGATGATCCTGGTAGCCGACTTCGGCGGGGGCACCAGCGACTTCTCGGTCGTACGGGTCGAGGCACCCGGCACTCCGAAACGATGCCGACCACTCGGCCATGCCGGCGTCGGACTTGCGGGCGACCGGTTCGACCAGCGGATCGTGGACAGGCTGGTGCTGCCGATGCTCGGCAAGGGCGGCCGATATCGCTCTTTCGACAAGGTGCTGGAAATACCCGGCGGCTATTTCGCCGAGTTCGGCGACTGGTCCAGGCTGGCCATGATGCGCAACCGGCGCACGCTGGACGAACTGGAGCGGCTGCGTCGTGCCGCGCTCGACCCGGACGCGATCGGGCGCATGATCGCGATGATTGAGAACGAACTCGGCTTTCCACTGTACGATGCGGTCGGGCGGCTCAAGCGGACGCTCTCTGAGCAGGACGGCGCCACCTTCCGCTTTTCGGGCGCAGGTGTCGAGATCGAGGCGGACGTCACGCGCGGAGAGTTCGAGCGCTGGATCGCCGAGGACGTCGCCCGCATGGCCGCGGCCGTGGACGCGGCCATGATCGCCGCCAACGTCGGCGAGCCCGACATCGATCGGGTGTTCCTCACCGGTGGCACGTCGCTGGTGCCGCTGGTGCGTGCACTGTTCACCCGGCGTTTCGGCGTGGAGCGGATCGCATCGGGTGGCGAGCTGACCTCGATTGCGCACGGGCTCGCGCTGATTGCGCAGGAAGAGGATATGTCGGGATGGGCATCGTAATCGGTAACCCGCTCACGGATCGATCGGCGGGTAGCCGGCACGTCCTGTTCGTGATGGCGACCGATCACGAGTATCGCGAGAAGCTGCGCGCACGGATCAACCCGCTGATCACCGGCGTGGGTCCGGTGGAGGCGGCGATCGGCACGACGATCCGCCTCGAACAGCTCCGGGCGGCGGGCGAGTTGCCGGATCTCGTGGTTTCGCTCGGCTCGGCCGGCTCGCGTCGCTGCGAACTCGGCGGCGTGTACCAGATCGGATCCGTGTCGTGGCGCGACATCGACGCTTCGCCGCTCGGCTTCCCGCCGGGTGTGACGCCGTTCGCCGATCATCCCCCGGTCATCAGCCTGCCGACGCCGCTCGCCGGCGTGCCGTGCGCCACCCTCTCGACCGGCAGCGACATCGTTGCGGGCGACCGTTACGCGACCATCGACGCCGACCTGGTCGACATGGAAACCTTCGCCGTGCTGCGCGCCTGCCAGCGGTTCGGCGTGTCGATGATCGGACTTCGCGGCGTCTCCGACGGTCCGGGTAAGCTCGATGGCGTGAGCGGGTGGACGGAACTCCTGCCGCTGCTGGACGAGCGGTTGGCGGCAGTGGTGGACCGCCTGATCCTCTCGCAAGCGCCGACACGAAGATCGCCACCTACATCGTAACGCAACTCACCTGAATGAACGGACGTCCGAAGCTGAGAGCCGGAAGCAGCACTCCCAATGTCGGAAAGTGGGTCTGACCAGCCATGGCCAGCTGACCAGAATATGACGCCTAAAAGTATCACATTCTTAGCGGCCGCGTACTGACGCCCCCGTGTAATTGAGCGTCCGGTTTAAAAAACCAACAGAAACGCTGATGATGACCGGATCTGGGTCCAGTCAGACGATCGATTGCCGAACCAGCATATTAGCGATCTCATACATCCGGCGTGATGCCGAAGGTCGCCAGATGGTTGTTAGTGACACAATCCCCTTCTCCAGTAGAGCAGTACCGATGTCGCTCCGCGCTCGCCTCAGCCGCTTTCTCGCCGAGGAGGACTGGGTCTATGCCGCGCACGAGGCGCCGCAGATGCCCGGTTCGCCGGGTTCTCCCGACCATCCGCCCACGCGGCGGTTCGCCTATGCGCTGGTCGGCGTGCTGCTGGGGCTGACCGCAGGGTTCGGCAACGCGCTTGTTGCGGTGAACACGACTACACTGGGCGGCGCGCTGGGGCTCGACACGGTCCAGATCGCATGGCTGCCGACCGTCTATGTGATGACCAACGTCAGCATCAATCTCCTCCTTATCAAGTTTCGCCAGCAGTTCGGCCTCCGTCCCTTTGCGCTGATCTTCGTCGGACTCTACGTCGTGCTAACCCTCGCCCATTTGTTCGCGCACGATTTCTCCACCGCGATCCTGGTGCGCGCCGGCAGCGGCATGGCGGCGGCGCCGCTGTCGACCTTCGCGCTCTACTACATCATGCAGGCAGTGCCGCCCGCGGCACGGCTGCGCGGCGTGGTGCTGGGAATCGGCGTGCCGCAATGCGCGACCCCGCTCGCGCGGCTGTTCTCGCCCGATCTCCTCGCGATGGGCCAGTGGCGGACGCTCTACCTGTTCGAACTCGGGCTCGCGATCCTCAGCCTCGCCGCGGTGCTCGCCTTCCGGCTGCCGCCGACGGTCAAGCGCCCTGCGTTCGAGCCGCTGGATTTCATCACCTTCGTGCTGTTCGCGGGCAGCACTGCATTGTTCGCGGCGGTGCTGGGCCTCGGCCGCGTCGTGTGGTGGACCGAGGCGGCGTGGATCGGCTGGGCGCTCCTGGCCGCGATCCCGATGCTGGGGGCGGCGCTCCTGATCGAAAGCGCACGCGCCAACCCGCTTCTCAACATCCGCTGGCTGGCGAGCGCCGACATCGTCCGCTTCGCGATCGTCACGGTGATGGCACGGATCGTCTTGTCCGAGCAAACGGTGGGAGCGATCGGGCTTCTTACCGCGCTCGGCCAGACCAACGACCAGCTCCAGACGCTGTTCGCGATCGTCGCGGTCGCCTCGCTCGCCGGGGTGGTGGCGAGCGCGGCGACGCTCGACGTCGCGCGGCCCGCGCATCCGGTGATGCTTGCGGTCGGCCTCGTCGCGGTCGCCGCCTGGGCCGACAGCTACGCGACCAGCCTGACCCGCGCGCCGCAGCTCTACTGGACCCAGGCATTGATCGCGTTCGCCACGACCTTCTTCCTGGGTCCTGCGCTCCTTTTCGGGCTGACCCGCGCGCTAAAGGAAGGCACCGGACACATCATCAGCTTCATCGCGTTGTTCGGGATCATCAACTCCCTGGGCGGGCTCGGCGGCAGCGCCTTGCTCGGCACCTACCAGGTGGTCCGCGAGAAGGAGAACAGCGCCGCGCTGGTCCAAGCGATCGAGCCGACCAACCCGATTGTCCAGGCGAGGCTCCAGGCGGGGGCGGCGGGCGTCGGGCGGGTCGTCGGCGATCCTGCCTATCGCGCGGCGGAGGGCGGTGCGCTCCTGTCGCAGGCGGCAACGCGCGAGGCGAACGTCATTGCCTATGGCGACGTGTTCCGCCTCGTCGCGTTGCTCGCGGGCCTGACCTTCGCCTATCTGGCCGCACTGCTCGCGCGCCGGGCGTACCGGGGGCGGCGGGGAGAGCTTGCATGACCGATCCGAGATCACCGGTGGCCGCCGGCCCCATTTCCGAGGAGAAGCTGGCCGACGATGCCCCACTGCCGCCTGCCGGCTCCGGCTGGCGTCCGCCCCCGCTGTCGGCGCGCGCGGTGCTGGTCATCGCGATGCTCGTGCTCGCCGGCGTCGCGGCGGTGATGGCGGCGTGGCGGATCGGACCGTTCGCGACCGCGGTGGAAACCACCGACAACGCCTATGTTCGCGGCAGGGTGACGGTGATCGCGCCGCAGGTGTCAGGCTACGTCACCCGCGTCCTTGTTGCCGACTTCGCCACCGTCAAGGTCGGGCAGCCCCTGGTCGAGGTCGACCGCCGTATCTACGCGCAACGGGTCGAACAGGCCCAAGCGCAGGTGGCCGCGCAGGCCGCGACCCTCGCCAACAGCCGCCAGCAGGCGGCAAGCCGCGCCGCGAGCTTTGGCGCGCAAGGTGCCGCTGTCGCCAATGCCGAGGCACAGCTGATGCGCGCTCGCGCCGACATGGCGCGGGTCGAGGACCTCGTCAGCGACGGCTCGGTTTCCCTGCGCGAGCGCGACCAGACCCGCGCCGCGCTGCGCCAGGCCGAGGCGGGGGTGGCACAGGCGCGCGCGGCGCGCGAGATCGCTCGGCAGGATATCCGCACCGTCGAGGTCGGGCGCGGCGGTCAGCAGGCGGGCGTGTCCGGGGCAGAGGCAACGCTGAGGCTCGCACGGATCGACCTCGCCAACACGGTCATACGCGCACCCGAGGCGGGGCGGCTGAGCGAGGTAGGCGTGCGCGTCGGCCAGTACGTCACCGCCGGGTCGCAGCTCCTGTTCCTGGTCCCGCCCGACATATGGGTGATCGCCAACTACAAGGAGGCGCAGACCGCGCGCATCGCGGTCGGGCAGCGGGCGAGCTTCACCGTCGACGGGCTTGGCGGTGAGCGGCTCACGGCAAGAGTCGAGCGCATCTCGCCCGCCGCCGGGAGCGAGTTTGCGGTGCTGAAATCCGACAACGCCACTGGCAACTTCACCAAGGTCGCGCAGCGGATCGCGGTGCGCCTGCGCATTGACCCCGGCCAGCCGCTCGCGGCACGCCTCAGGCCGGGCATGTCGGTGGTGGCCAAGGTCGACACCGCGGATGCGCGATGAGGCGCGCGGGCCTCCTCCTCGCGCTGCCGCTCGCCGCCTGCGTTTCGGCGGGGCCGCGCGCGCCCGCACCCGCTGCGGCGGAGGTCGTCGCGCCGCCCGGGTGGCGGAGCGGCACCGGGCGGGGGGCGACGGTCGACGCCGACTGGTGGACGCGGTTCGGCGATCCCGCCCTGTCGGCTTTGGTCGCGCGCGCGCTCGCCAACAACGTCGACGTGGCGGTCGCCGCGGCACGGGTCGAGGAGGCGCATGCCGCCGAGGCGCTGGCGCGCGCGCAGTTGTCCCCCCAGGTCGGCGGCACGCTGCCCGAGACGCAGGGGCAGACGCTCAGCCCGCTCGGCACTCCGTCGCGCGCGATCGGCGCGCAGCCGGGGGTGACCGCGAGCTTCGACCTCGACCTGTTCGGGCGGCTGCGCCAGGCGAGCCGCGCGGCGCGGGCGCAATTACTGGCGACTGAGGCGGCCCGCGACACGGTGCGGCTTGCGACCGCGACCAGCACCGCGAGCGGCTACGTCACCTTGCGCGCACTCGACCAGCGGCTGCAGATCGCGCGCGATACGCTGGCGGCACGCGGCGAGGCGCTGCGGATCGCGAGGCGCCGGTTCGAGACCGGCTACTCGTCCCGGCTCGAGCTCAGGCAGGCACAGGCCGAATACGCCGCGACGGAGCAGCTCGTTCCAACTGCCCAGCTGGCGATTGCGCGCCAGGAGAATGCGCTGTCGCTGCTGGTCGGCGATACCCCAGGGCCGATCGCGCGAGGGCTGCCGCTCAACCGCCTGACCGTGCCTGATATACCCGCCGGGTTACCTGCCGACCTCCTCCGCCGCCGTCCCGATCTGTTCCAGGCCGAACAGACGTTGGTCGCTGCCGACCGCAGCCTCGACAGCCAGCGCGCGACGTTCCTGCCGAACCTCGCGCTCACCGGGTCCGCGGGGCTGGTGCTGTCGACTGCGCTTGGTAATCCGGTCGGGGTATTCTCGCTCGGCGCCAGCATCCTCGCGCCGATCTTCGACGGCGGCCGGCTCGCCGCGCAGGAAGATGCGGCGACCGCGCGGCGCAACCAGGCGGCGTTCGCGTACCGCCGCACGGCGCTGTCCGCCTTTCGGGACGTCGACGATGCGCTCGCGGGGGTTAAGCGCACGCGCGAGCAGGCGGCGGCCCTCGCAGGGCAGGTCGCCGCCGCGCGCGGTGCGCTCCAAAACGCGACCAATCGCTACCGCGCGGGCTATTCGGCATACATCGAGCAGCTCGACGCCCAGCGCAGTTTGCTCACCGCCGAGCTGTCGCTGGTGCAGGCCGAAAACGACCGGCTGACAAACGCGATCGCACTCTACGGCGCACTTGGAGGCGGCTGGCAAAGGCCCTGACGTCCCGAGAGCCAGATTTTGTCGCATAAAGGCACAGGAGCGATAAGACCCGATGCACCGCGTCTAAGCTGCGGAACGGTACTCTTTTCTCGTGACCAAGCACACCGCGGGTGTTGTCAAAGCTATGGGCAGCCGATCACCGATCTGCTTAGATGATCAAATACAGCCTGAAATGCACTACATGGCGCTGTAAGACCAACGTGACAGCGTCGCAATGGGACTGATACGATCCCTGCGTGCCCCGTAGATCCAGAGCCAAACCGCCCTCCCCTTTCCGCCGCTTCAACTCGTCCCCCGAGGTGATTCGACTGGTCGTGCTGATGTACGTACGCTTTCCGCTGTCGCTCAGGAACGTCGAGGACTTGCTGTTCGAGCGCGGCATTGCCGTTTGTCATAAGACAGTCAGATTTTGATGGAACAGGTTGGCCCGCTGTTCGCCGGTGACATCCGCCGGGCACGGGTGAGCCGCATGCGTGGCTTTCGCTACTGGCGCTGGCACGTGGACGAGATGTACGTGAAGCTGAACGGCGAGATGGTCTACCTCTGGCGAGCGGTAAATCACGAGGGCGAGGTGCTCGAGAGCTACGTCACCAGGAGACGCGACAAGGCGGCGGCACTCACCTTCATGAAGAAGGCGCTCAAGCGCCACGGCGCGCCCGAGACGCTCATCACTGACAGCCTGCGCTCCTACCGTGCCGCCATGAACGAACTCGGCACCGCCGAGAAGCAGGAGGTCGGTTGCTGGGCGAACAACCGGGTGGAGAACAGCCACCTGCCGTTCCGACGACGAGAACGAGCCATGCTCCGGTTCCGGCAGATGAAGAGCTTACAGAAGTTCGCCTCCGTCCACGCCAACGTCCACAACCACTTCAGTCTGGAGCGCCACCTCACCGATCGACAGACCTACCGGGAACGACGCTCCGCCGCGCTGGCGGAGTGGCAGCTAGACCCCTGCCCTCAAAGACCGACATGCATCGTGTGGAGAGCGGTTCGCGTTAGACTGACAGCACCGCCGCGTATCATCGTCGTGTTAGCGTTCGGTGGTTCGTCACCGTCGCGCGGCACGGCGTCTAGAACGTAGCGGAGCAGACCGGCTTCAAGTCGGTCGCATGAAATACATGAATGAAGAGCTGAAAGCGGCAAGGCTCTCTCAACCCGTGAACGGCCGAATATAGGTCCTGGCAGATCATAGCACTCAGCGCTCGTCTGCGCAGGACAGGAGCACCAGCGTGGTGCGTAATCCACCAAGGTCTGATCGGCCGAGCCTTAGCGAGCCGCCGTGCAGTTCGGCGAGTTCCTGCACGATCGGCAGCCCGAACCCATGGCCATCGCCGCGTTCGTCTAGCCTGCGGCCCGGCACGAGCGCTTCCTCGATCAACTGCTCCGACAAGCCGGAGCCATCGTCCTCGATCGCGACTTCGATGGTCGCCCCTATCCGGCGGGCGCTGATGCGAACCTTCGAGGCGGCATGTCGCCAGCCATTGTCGAAGAGGTTGCCGAGCATCTCATCGAGATCCTGCGGGTCCGCGGTCACCGCCATGTCTGGTGCGATGTCGATCGTGAGATCGATGGTGCGGTCGGCGTGCACCCCGCGCATCACCGCCGCGAGGGCGTCGACTGCGGGTACCAGCACCGTCCGGACATGGTGCCGACCGCCCGGCGCGGCCGACCGTGCCCGCCCCAGATGATGTCGGACGCGGTTGTCGAGATCCGCCACCATCGTGCGCAGGGAATGGTCGGGATCACGCCCGCCCTCCGCCAGCTTGACGCTCAACGCCGCCAGCGGAGTCTTGAGCCCATGCGCGAGGTTCGCGACGTGACGACGCGCGTGCTCGAGTTGCGTCTTGTTCTGATCGACCAGCGCATTCAGTTCGACAGCCAGCGGCGCCAGCTCGGCGGGCTGATCCTCGGGAACGTGACGCGCGCGACCGGCGCGCACGTCGGCGAGCGCCGCCCGCAAGGTGCGGAGGGGCCTCAGCCCGAAGTGTAGCTGCGCCATGGTCGCGAGCGCCAGGCCCAGTCCCAGGATCGCCAGCGAGCCGAGCAACGGCAGCATCGCCTCGCGGAGCGGCGAGGTGGCGATACGACGCGGTCCACCGGCGACAACCGCTACGTCCCCCGCCCTAGTGGGCACGATCAACGTGCGCGTGTGAACGGGCTCGCCCGCGTCCGTGACGCCCTCTCTGGGGATCGCGCCGGTGTGCGACGGACCATGACGATCCTTCGGACCGTGCTCGGGGCGGGGTACGCCGCTACCGATCGCGTCCCCACCGGTCCAGCGCCCACGCGAGCTTTCGACCTTCCAACCCCAGCCTCGACCGGCTTCCTCGAACACCGGCAGGTCGACGATCCGCGCTCGGTCGAGCGTGCCATCGGGCCGCAGCGCACGGCTGAGCATGGCGACCTCAGCGTCGAGCTGCTGATCGAGCCCGCGGATCACGAACCGCTCCAGCACATGGCCGATGGCGAAGGCCGCGAACACCAGCGCCGCGATCGTGGTCAGAGTCGAGATGGCGAGGAGCCTGCCCGCCAGCGAGCGTGGAAATAGCTTCACCGTATTCCCGCCGTCACGCGGTAGCCGCGCCCGCGCACCGTCTCGATCATCCCGGCCCCGATCTTCTTGCGCAGCCGACCGATGATGACCTCGACCGAATTGGAGTCCACCTCTGCATCCCCCTCGTACACCCGCTCGATCAACTCGCGCCGCTCGACGACCATCTCCCGGCGCAGCATCAACGTGGACAGCACCCGCCATTCGAGGGCGGTGAGCTTCAGCGGCAGGCCGTCCAGCTCGAACGTGCCGAGCTGGGCATCGAACGCCAGCCTGCCGCAGGCGACGACCGCGCCGGCGTGTCCTGCCGCGCGGCGCACCAGCGCGCGCAGCCGCATGACGACCTCCTCCATCCGGAAGGGTTTGGTCAGGTAATCGTCCGCACCGGCCTTGAACCCAGCCACCTTCTCCGACCAGCCGTCGCGGGCGGTAAGGATCAGGACGGGCAGGTTGCGCCCCTCGGCGCGCCATTCCCGCAGGACGGTGACGCCGTCCTTCCTTGGCAGGCCAAGGTCGAGCACCGCCGCGTCATAGAGTTCGGTCGAGCCGAGATGCCCGCCATCCTCGCCGTTACCGGCTACGTCGACGGCGAACCGCTCGGCTCTCAGCGCCCGCGCGATGCCGTCCGCCAGAACCTTGTCATCCTCGACCAGCAATATGCGCAAACCGGATCCTCCCGCCGGTAGCCTATCCTGCCAAGCCAAACCGAATCTGAACGGCATGGTTCAGCGGGACGGCCGGGCACCCGTGTAGAAAGACGGCACCAACCCCCGAAGGAGTTTTCCATGCCAGCCTATGATGAACACCGTTCCCGCTTCCGGTTCAACCGCCCTGCCGGCCTCACCATCCTCGGCGCCGGCCTGCTCGCGCTCGGCGGCATTACCGGAGCGATCGTGATGGCCGAGACGCGGCCATCCGTGTCGATGGCGCCCGTCAAGCCCGTCGCGATCCGCTCGCTGTCTTCCACCGGCATCGTGACGATCCGCGGTCGCGTGGCGGAGGTGTACGGCAACAAGTTCGTGATGGAGGACGGCACCGGCCGCGCGCTGGTCGATACCGGCCGCGAGGGGGATGATCGCCAGTTGGTCGCGATCAACCAGCCCATCACCGTGCAGGGCCGCTTCGAGCGCGGCTTCGTTCATGCCGCCTTCCTGATCGGCACGGACAACAAGGTGCTGGCGTGCGGGCCGCTCGCCGGTCCGCCGCACGGACCGCACGACGGACCCGATCGCGGTCCGGGCGCACCACCTCCGCCGCCCGGCGCCGATGGAAAGGCTCCGCCGCCGCCTGCCGCTGCCACCAGCGACACCGCTGCGGTTTCTCCGCCTGTCGGCGTCCAGGCGCGCTAACAGCTGATCGGGGCGGATATCATTCCGCCCCGATCCATGGACGCGAAGCGATGCTGCAGGGTCATATGAACATGCCGATCGAACCGATCTGCTCCGGTTCCGGCCGGTGAACATCGCGCACGGCGTCACCTGGGCGATCTGCACCGCGGCCACTGCGGGCGTGATCGGCCGTCCGTGGCGGCTGCCCGAGTGGTTGTGGGCGGTCACCGGCGCGACGGCACTCGTGCTGTTCGGGCTATTGCCGATGGGCATGGCGGCAACCGCCATCGCGAAGGGAGCGGACGTCTACCTGTTCCTGATCGGCATGATGCTGCTGAGCGAGGTCGCACGCGAACACGGCCTGTTCGACTGGGCGGCCGCGACCGCCGCGATCCACGCGCGCGGATCATCGCCGCGGTTGTTCGCGCTGGTCTATGCGACCGGCATCGTGACCACGACCTTCCTGTCGAACGACGCCACCGCCGTCGTCCTCACGCCCGCCGTCTACGCCGCGGCGAGGAAGGCGAAGGCGGACCCGATGCCGCTGCTCTTCGCCTGTGCGCTGATCGCCAATGCGGCGAGCTTCGTGCTGCCGATCTCCAACCCTGCCAATCTCGTCCTCTACGGTGGGCACATGCCGCCGCTGGGAACATGGCTGGGCTCGTTCGCGCTGCCGTCGATCGCGGCGATCGCGGTCACCTTCACGATACTCCGATGGCATGAACGCAAGAGGATCGCGGGCAGGTGCATCAGCGACGTGGAGCGCGAGCCGCTGTCCGTGGGCGGCAGGGCGGCGCTGGCCGGCATCGTCGGCACAGCGGTGCTGCTGGTCGTCGTGTCCGCACTCGACGTCGAGCTCGGCCTGCCGACCGCGCTGGCGGGGGTCATCACAGCGTTCGGCGTCTGCCTGCTCACGCGCCGGTCGCTCCTCGCGCCGGTGCGATGCGTCTCCTGGGGAGTGCTGCCGCTCGTCGCCGGGCTGTTCGTGCTGGTCGAGGCGCTGGAGCGGACCGGCGTCGTCGCCGCGATCGCGGAGCTGTTGCGCGCCGCCGCGGGCGCCCCGTCGCTGGCCGCCGCAGCATCGGGCGCGATCATCGCCTTCGGCTCCAACCTGGTCAACAACCTGCCTGCCGGTCTGATCGCCGGTACGGCGATCGCGCAGGCGCACGCGCCGCGCTTGGTCGTCGACGGCCTGCTGATCGACGTTGACCTCGGCCCCAACCTGTCGATCACCGGCAGCCTCGCCACCATCCTTTGGCTCCAAGCGATCCGTCGCGAGGGCGAGGATGTCGGCTTCTGGACGTTTCTCAAGGTAGGCGCGGTGACGATGCCGCCCGCGCTCGTCGCCGCGCTCGGCGCACGCCTCCTCATCGGCTGAAGGTCGGACACCCGCACATGAAGGACAGCAGCATGGCAACCGCGGCAACCGACATCGGGCAAGGATCGGAGCGCAAGAAGGCACCCGACCGGGTGCTCGACGCACTCAACTTCTTCCTGGCCGACGTTCGCGACGGGCTGGGGCCATACCTCGCCATTTACCTGATCGCGGTGCGCGGGCCGGCGCAGGGCTGGAACGAGGCGACGGTGGGATCGGTGCTGACCATTGCCGGCATCGTCGGCCTGCTCTGTCAGACACCGGCCGGATCGCTGATCGACCGCGTCACCAACAAGCCGCGCCTCATCATGGTGGCGGCGCTGCTGGTCACGCTCAGCAGCGTGTCGCTGCCGATCGTGTCGGGCTACACGATGGTCGCCGTCACCCAGTCGATCGCCGCCGTGGCGGGTGCAGTGTTCGCGCCGGCGATCTCCGCCATCACGCTGGGCCTCGTCGGACCCAAGCTGTTCGCGAAACGCGTCGGCCGCAACGAGGCCTTCAACCACGGCGGCAACGCGGTGTCGGCGGGGCTCGCGGGCCTGCTCGCCTGGACGTTCGGGCCGGTGGTCGTGTTCTGGCTGATGGCGGGCCTGACGGTCGCCAGCATCGTGACCGCCACCCGCCTCCGCAACGACGACATCGATAACGACGTGGCGCGGGGCCTCGACTGCGCACCCGACAAGGAGTGCGAGCAGCCGAGCGCCTGGATGTGCTTGGTCGAGAACAAACCCCTGCTGCTGTTCGCGGTGATCGTCTTCACCTTCCATCTCGCAAACGCCGCCATGCTGATCTCGGTCGGCCAGTTGCTCGCCAGGACGGTCGGCAAGGATCAGGCGACGTCGTTGACGGCTGCATGCATCGTCGCGGCGCAGTTGGTGATGGTCCCCGTCGCGATCGTGGTCGGGCGCAACACGGAACGCTGGGGCACCAAGCCGATCTTCCTCGTCGGCTTCGCCTTCCTGGCGGCGCGCGGCGCGCTCTACACCGTGTCGAACGATCCATGGTGGCTGGTCGGCGTGCAGGCGTTGGACGGTATCGGCGCGGGCATCTTCGGTGCGCTGTTTCCCGTCGTCATCGCCGATCTTACCAGAGGGTCAGGGCGCTTCAACGTCAGTCAAGGAGCGGTCGCGACGGCGCAGGGGCTCGGGGCGGCGCTGTCCGCCAGCCTCGCCGGCGCGATCATCGTCGCGGCAGGCTACAGCGCCAGCTTCCTGACCCTCGCGGCGATCGCCGCCATCGGGTTCGTCCTGTACCTGACGGCAATGCCGGAAACCAAGTGCTGAGAGCGGCAACCCACAGAACTACACCATGAACGAATGTCTGGTTCTGAGATCCCGAAAGGCCGACAAAAGGAGCTGGTAGGCGTTCAACATGGCCCGACCAGACTAACAAGTCCTCTGACGAAACGACCTATCCGGACACTGACGAGCGCCTCTACGTGCTCGGGCGTGCTGACGATCACCGGCGGATGGCTGAGCAGGCTGAACAAGGTAGCGTAAAGGCCATCCACCTGCGGCTCGAGCAACTCTACCGGCAACGGTTGGACGGCGTCGACGTAGTGCAGACCGACTAGGTACTGGCGCAACAATACCAGGAACGAGCATTTCTCACGGCGGTTTATGAGCCCGAACCGGCCGCGATCTGGCAACGTCGGTGGAGATTTGACGTCCCCCCTATTTTTTTCATCCATGTTGAGTGAGAGTTTTCCGGCCCTTTGAAGCCTGCGGGCGAGGAGCTGGGACATGAAGAAGACGAGGCATACCGAGGAGCAGATCGCGTTCGCGCTGAAGCAGGCGGAGACGGGCACCTCGGTGGCGGAGGTGATCCGCCGGATGGGGATTTCGGAGCAGACGTTCTACCGTTGGAAGAAGGTGTACGGCGGCCTCGGCGTGGGCGAGCTGCGACGCTTGAAGCTGCTCGAAGAGGAGAACCGCAAGCTGAAACAGCTGGTCGCGGATCTGAGCTTGGACAAGCATATCCTGCAGGACGTCTTGTCAAAAAAGCCCTGACGCCTGGACGACGGCGCGAACTCGTCGCGCACGTCCAGGCGTCTCATGGTGTCAGCGAGCGACGCAGTTGCCTGGCGCTGGGCGTCGATCGGTCGTCGGTACGCTACGTGTCGCATCGACCGGACCAGGCGCCGCTCATGCTGCGCATCCGTGATCTGGCCGCGACGCGGACCCGGTATGGCTACTTCCGCATCTACATCCTACTGCGCAGGGAGGGATGGCTCGTGAACCACAAGCGCGTCTATCGGCTCTACCGGGATGATGGACTGAGCCTTCGGCTCAAGAAACCCCGCCGCAACGTCAGCGCTGCCAACCGCGACCGGCAACCTGCGGCTCTGGCGGCCAACGAGATGTGGTCGATGGACCCTTCGGCAAGCTCAGGAGAGCCTTCGTCTCGGACGCGCTGTTCGACGGCCGGCGGTTGCGGGCGCTGACCGTCGTCGATGCGTTCACGCGCGAGGCGCTGGCGATCGACGTCGACCAGGGGATCAAGGGCGAACAGGTGGTCGAGGCCATAACGCGGATCTCATCGATCCGCGGCGCGCCACGGACCATTCGGGTGGACAATGGGCCGGAGTTCATCTCGAAGGCGCTCGACCGCTGGGCTTACGAGAATGGCGTCACGCTGGACTTCAGCCGGCCGGGCAAGCCTACGGACAACGCCTTTGTGGAGTCGTTCAACGGCCGCCTTCGGGACGAGTGCCTGAACACGCACTGGTTCCTGTCGCTGGAGGACGCCAGAGCCAAGATTGAAGCATGGCGGCGGGACTACAACGAGAGCCGTCCTCACACATCGCTTGGCTGGCTGACGCCGGTCGAATATGCTGCTGCCGCGGCCAGGATCGCGGCCGAATGAATGCCGGAAACTCACCCTCGACTTGGATGAGAAACCGGGGGACCCTCATGAATGCCGGAAACTCACCCTCGACTTGGATGAGAAACCGGGGGACCCTCACCGCAGCGCGCCTATGTGTTGGTCCCCTTCTCCGCCGCGCGCTCTGACGACCGAAAGAACAGGAAGAAAATGGGAAAGATTGCGGATTTTGCCATCTTGATTTGAAACAACTTGGGATACCGACACCGTCGGACCGCGATCGCTGCACTGGCGTTGAGACCCGACGATAGGAGCGATTATCATGGGCAACGGCACCGGCAATGACATCCTCGTGCTGCTTCTTCTGTGTGTTGGCGGCTCGATCGTCCTCGCAGCATCGGGCATGTGGCTGCATCGGCAGCGGAAGCTCACGTCGCGCGGTGCAGCGTTGGTTTGGGCGATCATCACGATCCTGCCGCTGTTCGGTGCGGGGTTGCTGATGATGAGCAAGCACGTGGTGGAGCAAGCCACCGGCGAGACGCAGTCCGGCGTCAATGAGGGGCCGGCGACCCGCTGAGGTACTGAGCCGCCGAGCGGCACCTCTCTGCTGCTATCCTCTCGCTTCCGCCTGGTTTCTTCCCTTATATGCCGCAATGGGTAGTTGATGTTGATAGCAAAATCGCTGTGGCCGGCACAAGCTCCCTTGACGTCATCTGTTGATGGACGTCGGTGCCGAGACAGCGTTCGGCTGCATACGAGTGCCACATGCAATGGGCATGGACACGGCTAAACAGGACGTGGCGGCAATTGTGCGCGTCTCGGCAGGGTGGGCGGCCGAGGAAGTCACGGCGGACTACGCGGATACGATAGAAGCGGCGCAATGGAACCCGGCGACCGGAGCTTTGTCAGCCGTTCACGTAGGAGTTAGCCTGCCGGATGATCTCGGCGGCGTGCGCGATCACTTTGCGTTCGCGTGGCTCGCCTGGATCAAGTGTACGTGAAGCTGGAGGGTTAGATGGCCCACCGGTGGCGAGCGGTGGATCACGAAGGTGAGGTACTGGAGAGCTACGTTACGAGAAGCCGTGACAAGGCCGCTGCCCGCTTCGGTCACCTGGGTCGAGCTGAGACGCGTCCGCATCGACCTGGCAGCTGCGCCACACACCTCGGCTGACCAGATGCTCTTTCTGAGGAGTTTCAGCGGCGCACACCGTTCCCCTCTCTTTGCTCTACGCACCCGTGCCACTATCCCAACGGGTAAGGCGATACGTTTTCATGCGGACAGCAGCTTCGAGATCCAGCGGCTGCGATCAAACTGGCTGCAAATGATGGCGATGGCGGCAGTCAGCGGCACCGCGATCAGTGCACCGGCGATGCCCCACACCCAGCTCCAGAACGTCATCGCGATGATGATCGCCAGCGGCGACAGCGACAGTTGCTTGCCCTGCATCAGCGGATAGACGACGTTGCTGATCGTCATCTGGAGAATGACGAAGCCGACGAACACCAACGCCGGCATGTGCCACCCGCCGAATTGAACGAAGGCGAAGATCACCGGCGGGATGATGCCGACGATATTGCCGATGACGGGAATGAAGTTGAGCAGGAAGTTGAGAATGCCCCAGACCAGCGCCAGCTCCAGTCCGGTCATCCACGACCATAAGGACGAGGCGACGCCGGTCAGGATGCTGGTGGCGAGCGTGGTGCCGAGATAGCGGCGGACCTGACCCGATATCTCCTCGCCGACCGACAGCATGTCGCGCCGCGCGCCGCCCTCGAACAGCTCGTAGAGCTTGCGGCGCAGGCGCGGCACCTCGGGCAAGCCCAGCATCACGACGATGCCGATGAAGCCGACATAGGTCACGAAGCCGTAGACGCTGCTCGCGAGCATTTGGACAAGAACCATGACTCGTTGACGGTCGATTGTGCCGGAGAGTGGCACGCCTCGTGTCGATGCCCAGCGGGCGAGGTGGTCGTATCCGGCCTGAAGCCTGTCCCATTGCGATGCGAGGGCGCCGATGACCTGCCCGACCGACAGGTACACCGCTGCGGCGAACGCCCCCAGGATCGCGACGAGCGCGAGCAGCGTCAGCATATAGGCGAGCCATGACGGCATGTAGCGCGACAGCCCGCGCTTGAGCGGCCACAGCGCGGCGACGATGATCGCCGCGAAGGCGATCGGCATGACGACCGTGTAGCCGATCCTCAGCGCGCCGATCAGCAGCAGCGCGGTGATGATGCCGAGCAGGCGATTGCGATAGCGGTCCTGGATGGGAACCTCGGTCATGCGCGTCGCTCCGTCATCGGATGGTCCATCGCCTCGACGTTGAGGCGTGCGCCCAGCAGCAGCGCCCAGGCCGACATCGTCAGCCAGAGCATCAGCACGACCACGGCGGACAGCGAACCGTAGGTGTCGTCGAAACGCGCGACGTGCGCGACATAGGCGCGGAACATGACCGTCGTCGCCAGCCACATGACCACGCTGGCGATCGTTCCCGGCAGAGCCTGCCGCCACGCGACCGAGCCGGTCGCAGGAGCGTAGCGGTAGATGAGGATCAGTCCGCCACCCGCGCCCAGCGTCAGCGATCCGAACAGGACAACCGTCGACGTGAGCCGCGCCCCGGGCAATCCATCCGGCACGTAGCTTTGCAGAAAAGTCAGCACGGAAAGCGACACCAGCGCGGTCAGCACCAGCGCCGCACAGCCCAGCACCAGCAGCATGGACACGATCTGCCGATGCAGACCCTGCCGTTCGCACTCGACGCGATAGGCCAGGTTGATGCCGTATAACAACGACCGCCCCGCCCGACGCGCGCTGAACAAGGCGATGCCGAGCGTCACGATCAGCGTCACGATGCCGGCCCGGTCCGAAGCGAGCGCGTTGTGCAGGGAGCCGGCGACGATGCGCTGCGCGTCGACCGGCAGGATAGCGGTGAGCGTCGCCAGATTGTGTTGAACGGCCGCGGCCGGCACGACCAGGCCGTAGATCCCGGCCACCAGCCCGACCAACGGAACGACGGCGAGAAAGGCCGCGAAAGCGATCGAACTCGCCGCGATGCCGAAATCGTCGCGCAATGCGCTACGGACGGTGCGGGCGAACAGCCTTGTCCACCGGCGGATCAACTTGCCCCCAACCTGTCCGCGATCGGCACCGTCGCTCGGCTCCGCACCGCCGATGCCGCCCGTCTGTCGAACCAGGGCGTGACCAGCAGGTGGGGCATGGCAAGCGCGGCGATGGCGGCGAACAGCGACCGGACGCCGGAAGGATCGCGGCGCAACAACAGGACGCCGACGAGCCCGGCCAGCATCACCGCCGCCAGCAGGATCGGCCATGTCGCACGCAGATAGGCGCGGTAATCCGCACAGCCGAGTTGGCGACGCCGCTCATCGGTCTGCGGCACGGCGTGGAGGATGAGGAACCCGACGGAGAAGCCGATCAGCGGCGGCAGGATCAGCAGCGCCGTCGTTCCGGCCAGCAAGCGGCGATCACCATGCGCGAACGCCACGAACATCAGCCCGCCAGCCGTGACGGCACCGACGACGACCATGGTGCCGACGATGGCGGGCAGCGTCTGGGGCGAGATACCGCCCAGGCGCAGAATGTCGGCAAGCGCGACGGAATGAAGCGCCGCCGGCGTTGCGACCAAGCTCGCGCCGCGGGCGATCTTCTCGATGACCGTCCCGCCGGGTGCGTCCTCAAGCCCGAAATGGATCGCCGATGCGATCAGGAACGCCGGCAGCGCAACGGCCGGCTCGGCGAGCCACCATAGCAGACAAACGGTGGCGACCAGCCCGTACAGCACGAGAAACACGGCGTGTCGCTCGTTCGGAACGATCGCCAGATCGCTGGCGCCGTGCGCCATGCCGACCATCCCGATCGCGACGATGGCGAAAGCAAGCTGAACCGGGAGCGAGCCGAAAGAGGCGGCTGTCGCCGCCCCTAGGAGCGCGCTCCAGCCCCAGGCTGGAGCGCGCAGCGTCATGCGCGATAGCCGCCGTCGCTGCCGTGCTGGTGCAGAGCCTTGTCGAGGTTGCTCGCCGCGTAGAAGGCGTATGCCACCTTGGCGACGATATCCATGACCAGGATCGCCCATACCGAGGCGGGATCGCTGATGATCTTCAGCCCTTCGGGTCCGACCAGGAAGACGATCGGGTAGAGGAACCAGACCACCGTCAGGAAGGTGACGTTCTTGCCATAGGCGTCGCCCAGCGCGCCGCCCCGCTCGGCCGCCATGGTCCGCAGCGGTCCCCAGAGCAGGTACAGGACGCCGGCGAACGCCGCGCACGACCAGAGATACCAGACCCACTTGACCAGCGGCACCTCCGCCAGCGACGCGATCAGGCCGGTGGCGATCATCAACACGTCAAGCACGATGATCGAGGTGAGATAGCCGCCGACCTCACCCGTCTTCCCACGCTCGTGAAATGCCAGCAGCACCAGGCTAGACAGCAGGATGGGCGTGGTCACCGACCAGTCGATATAGCGGGCGAAATAGGTCGCCGATCCATCGACCTTCACCAGCGTACCGATCCCGAATGCCATCGCCAGATAGGCGCTGGCGGCCATGAACGGCACCGCCGCGTGAAGCAGCGTATGGTGCCGCGACGGAGGTGATTTGCCACCCTTGGCATAGATTGCCAGCGAGGCGAGTGACATGACCGTGAAGCCGATCATGAAGGCGGTTTGATCCATCGATAGATCCCCTGTCGGAGGACGACGTCTTGTCGCCCCAGGCAATCTGAACGCAACTTAGGTTGCACAGTGTCATGAATAATCCTTCATGAATCATTCAGGAATCACACTCGGGGAAAAACGACAGCACTATCAATGCCCTGACAAGCGCGAGCCGAACCGGCGTTGCCGCCCTGCATCCGGAATGCCGTCAGACGTGGTGCCCCGAGACCGGTGCGGCCGGGTCCAACGTGCTTTTCCGCAGTGTCCAGCCCCTCTCGAAGCCCGACTCGCGGTTCGATCTTCGCGATGCGGCGTGCCGTTCGCCCGATGGCGGCGATGACGGGCCAAGCGTCGGGGGAAGCGATGGATGGCTCCCGGTCCTTGGCGAGGCACCGACAGATCGGTCGGCTTGCACGGGGACGGGGGGCAACCCACTATTCTCGCTGAAAATCATGAGGATCGCTCGTTGCTCCATCGAGCAGCGTTCAAGGCTCTATCGGGCGACACGAGCGTTGTCGTCACCACAGCGGCGTTGCCGCAACGTCGACACGCCCGCGATGCCGGGCAGGAAGGAACACCATCGCATGTCGGATACGTCCGAGCTGGAGATGTCGCGTCGCGGCATCCTTACGGGTGGGGCCGCCGCCGCGGCGCTCGCCGCCGCGCCCGCCGCTGCCGCCCCCCAGGCGCCGGCTCCCGCCAGCGCGGTGCCGACGATGCCGGTGCGTTTCAAGGTGAACGGCGAGCGTCGCGACCTGTCGCTCGATCCGCGCACCACATTGCTCGATGCCCTGCGCGAGCATCTGCACCTGACGGGCACCAAGAAGGGCTGCGACCACGGCCAATGCGGCGCCTGCACGGTGATGGTCGACGGCGTGCGGATCAATTCCTGCCTGTCGCTGGCGGTGATGCACGAAGGCGACGAGATCACCACGATCGAGGGCCTGGGCACGCCGGAGAAGCTGCATCCGATGCAGGCGGCGTTCGTCCGCCACGACGGTTATCAGTGCGGCTACTGCACCCCCGGCCAGATCTGCTCCGCGGTCGCGGTGCTGGACGAGATCAAGCGCGGCGTGCCGAGCCACGTGCAGGAGGACCTGACCGCCCGTCCGCGCGCCAGCAACACGGAGATGCGCGAGCGGATGAGCGGCAACATCTGCCGCTGCGGCGCTTATTCCAACATCGCCGAGGCGATGGCCGAGGTCGCGGGAGAGCGGGCATGAAGAGCTTCACCTACGAGCGGGCCAAGGACCCGGTCGCCGCCGCCCGCGCGGTCGCCGGCCACCCCGGCGCCAAGTTCATCGCCGGCGGCACCAACCTGCTCGACCTGATGAAGATCGAGGTGGAGACGCCGACGCACCTCGTCGACGTGCAGGACCTGGGCTTCGACCGGATCGAGAAGACCGGGGACGGCGGCCTCCGCATCGGCGCCCTGGTCACCAACACCGATCTCGCCGCCGACGATCGGGTGCGGCGCGATTATGCGGTGCTGACCCGCGCGATCGTCGCGGGCGCGTCCGGGCAGTTGCGCAACAAGGCGTCGACCGCGGGCAATCTGCTCCAGCGCACCCGCTGCCCTTATTTCTACGACACCAACATGGCGTGCAACAAGCGCAAGCCCGGCTCCGGCTGCGCGGCGATCGGCGGCTATTCGCGGCAATTGGGCGTGATCGGCGTGTCGAACAGCTGTATTGCCACCTTCCCCGGCGACATGGCGGTGGCGATGCGCGTGCTCGACGCGGTCGTGGAGACGGTGGACGGCACCGGCCAGCGCCGCGCGATCCCGATCGCCGACTTCCACCGCCTGTGGGGCGACCATCCCG
The DNA here is from genome assembly GCF_900115745.1 of Sphingomonas rubra. Lineage (GTDB taxonomy): Bacteria > Pseudomonadota > Alphaproteobacteria > Sphingomonadales > Sphingomonadaceae > Sphingomonas > Sphingomonas rubra. The sequence continues at coordinate 24,840 of NZ_FOXP01000008.1, forward strand.
AGCAGGACACGGTGCTGAAGCCCGGCGAACTCATCACCGCCGTCACCCTGCCCCGCCCGCTCGGCGGCCGGCATTATTACGAGAAGGTCCGCGACCGCGCGTCCTACGCCTATGCCCTCGTCTCGGTCGCGGCGGTGATCCAGCCGGACGGCACCGGCCGCGTCGCCTTCGGCGGCGTCGCGCCGCGCCCTTGGCGGGTCGAGGCGGCGGAGGCGCTGCTGCCGCAAGGGGCCGCCGCGGTCACCGCGCGCGCCTTTGCCGGCGCGACGCCGACCAAGGACAACGCCTTCAAGCTGCCGCTCGCCACCCGCGCGCTCGCCTCCGTCATCGCCCAGTCCAAGGCTTAACCCCATGAAGTTCGAAACCCCGGCCGGCACCAACCCGATCGACCGCATGACGGTGGTCGGCAAGCCCACGTCCCGCGTCGACGGCCCGCTGAAGACGACCGGCCTCGCCCCCTACGCCTATGAACATCACCGCGAGATCGCGAACCCCGCCTACGGCCACGTCGTCGGCGCCGCGATCGGCCAGGGCACGATCCGCTCGATCGATCTGGCCGAGGCAAAGGCGGCGCCCGGCGTGCTCGCGATCGTCACCGCGGCCGACGCCGGCAAGCTGGGCAAGGGCAAGTACAACACGGTGAAGCTGCTCGCCGGCCCGCAGGTGGATCATTACCACCAGGCGGTCGCGCTGGTCGTCGCCGAGACGTTCGAGCAGGCGCGCGCGGCCGCCGCGCTGGTCCGCGTCGATTACGCGCGGGCCAAGGGGCGCTACGACCTGGCCGAGGCGCTGAAGACCGCGCCGCTGACCGGCGGGTCGAGCGACGAGGGCAGCGCCGCGCCGCCGATCGACCGCACCGGCCGGTTCGAGCGCGCCTTCGCCGCCGCCCCGGTGAAGCTCGATGCCGAGTACACGACCCCCGACCAGAGCCACGCGATGATGGAGCCGTTCGCGTCGATCGCCGCGTGGAAGGGCGACGAGCTGAGCGTGTGGACGTCCAACCAGATGATCGACTGGGGCCGCAGCGATCTCGCCATCACGCTGAACATGCCCAAGGACAAGATCCGCTTCCTGTCCCCCTATGTCGGCGGCGGTTTCGGCGGCAAGCTGTTCCTGCGCGTCGACGCGGTCCTCGCCGCGCTGGGCGCGAAGGCGGCGAAGCGGCCGGTGAAGGTGGCGCTGACCCGGCCGCTGATCGCCAACAACACCACCCATCGTCCCGCCACCCGCCAGCGCATCCGCATCGGCGCGGCCAAGGATGGCACGATCACCGCGATCGCGCACGAGAGCGGGTCGGGCGACCAGCCCGGCGGCAGCCCGGAGACGGCGGTCAACCAGACCAAGCTGCTCTACGCCGGCGCGAACCGGATGATCTCCATGCGGCTCGCCGTGCTCGACCTGCCGGAGGGCAACGCGATGCGCGCGCCGGGCGAGGCGCCGGGCATGATGGCGCTGGAGATCGCGATGGACGAGATGGCCGAGAAGCTGGCCATGGACCCGGTCGCGTTTCGCGTGAAGAACGACACCCAGGTCGATCCCGAGGACCCCAAGCGCCGCTTCTCGCAGCGCCAGCTGGTCCGCTGCCTGAACGAGGGCGCGCAGCGGTTCGGCTGGTCGCGCCGCCGCGCGCCGGGCGCCGTCCGCGACGGCCGGTGGCTGGTCGGCATGGGCGTCGCCGCCGCCTTCCGCAACCACATGAACATGCCGTCGGGCGCGCGGGTACGGCTGTCGCCGGCGGGGGTGGTGACGGTGGAGACCGACATGACCGATATCGGCACCGGCAGCTACACCATCCTGGCGCAGACCGCCGCCGAGATGATGGGCGTGCCCGTCTACTCGGTGGTGCTGAAGCTGGGTGACTCGTCCTTCCCCGTCTCGGCGGGGTCGGGCGGCCAGTTCGGCGCCGCCAACTCCACCGCCGGCGTCTACGCCGCCTGCGTGCGGCTGCGCGCGAGCGTCGCGCAGCGGCTCGGCTTCAACTCGGCCGACGCGGTGTTCGAAGACGGCCGGGTGACGAGCGGCAACCGTTCCGCCGACCTGCGCCAGGCCGCCGCGACGGGCGAGCTGGTCGCCGAGGACAAGATCGAGTTCGGCGACCTGGACAAGACCTGGCAGCTGTCGACCTTCGGCGCGCATTTCGTCGAGGTCGGGGTGGACGCCTATACCGGCGTCACCCGCGTGCGGCGGATGCTGGCGGTCTGCGCGGCGGGGCGGATCATCAACCCCGTCTCGGCGCGCAGCCAGGTGATCGGCGCCATGACGATGGGCGTCGGCGGCGCGCTGATGGAGGAGCTGGCGGTCGACAAGCGCTTCGGCCTGTTCGTCAACCACGACCTCGCCCTCTACGAGGTGCCGGTCCATGCCGACATCCCGCACCAGGAGGTCGTGTTCCTGGACGAGGCGGACGACAAGGCCAATCCGATGAAGGCCAAGGGCGTCGGCGAGCTCGGCCTGTGCGGCGTCGGCGCGGCGGTCGCCAACGCGATCTACAACGCCACCGGCGTGCGCGTGCGCGATTATCCGATCACGCTGGAGAAGCATCTGGACAAGCTGCCGGCGGTCGCCTGACGCAGGCGGAGGCCGGATGGACAATGCTGCTCGTGCGCCCCGGCGGAGGCCGGGGCCCAGGTGGGGGACGTTCATGACGACCGTTGCGCGTCGTCACCCGGACCTTTCCACCTAGGCCCCGGCCTCCGCCGGGGAACGCCACCAGGTCGAATGTCGGTACGACGGATCGCCATCCATTCTACCCGATGAAGGCGGCGGCATCGATGGCGGTCGACCGCGAGGCAGGATGAAATCGCGCGCTATTGCGCGGCGCCGAGGATCGGGCATGATCGCTGTCCAACCTTGCCGGAGCCTCCCTTGCGCCTGTCCCTCCTGATCTCCGCGTCGCTGCTCGCGGCCGTCGTCGCCACGCCCGCGCTCGGCCAGTCCGACAAGACCACCACCACGGTCGAGAAAAAGACGGAGAACGAGCCCAAGCTGCCGCCGCTGCCGGCCGACGAGTCGATTAGCCAGAGCGCGCGCATCGGCGGCCGCACGATCGCCTACAAGGCGACGGTCGGCACGATCCCCGTCCGCGACGACAAGGGCAAGGAGATCGGCCAGGTCACCTACACCGCCTACACGGTGCCCGGCCGCGACCCCGCGCGCCCGGTCACCTTCGCGTTCAACGGCGGTCCCGGCGCGGCGTCGGTCTATCTCAACCTGGGCGCGGTCGGGCCCAAGCGCGTCCAGTTCGGCGCGCAGGGCGACGCCCCCTCCGACGCGCCGATCGCGCGCGACAATCCCAACAGCTGGCTCGATTTCACCGACCTCGTCTTCATCGATCCGGTCGGCACCGGGTTCAGCCGCAGCCTGGTGGACGAGGCGGAGACCAAGAAGGCGTTCTACGCCAACGATCCCGACATCCGTTACCTGTCCAAGGTCGTCTACGACTGGCTGGTCAAGGAGGGTCGGCTGCGCTCGCCCAAATACGTGATGGGCGAGAGTTACGGCGGCTACCGCGCGCCGCGTATCGCCTATGAGCTGCAGTCGCAGATCGGCGTCGGCGTGAACGGGCTCATCATGGTGTCGCCCTATCTCGATCCCGCCTCGGGCGACGACGCCACCGCGCTGTCGCCGCTGCCATGGATGATCGACCTGCCCTCCATGGCCGCCGCGCATCTGGAGCGGCAGCAGCGGCTCACCCCCGCCGCGATGGCGGCGGTGGAGGCGTACACCCGCGGCGACTTCGCGCGCGACCTGCTGCGCGGGCGATCGGACCCGGAGGCGACCAACCGCATCGTGACCCGCGTGACGGAGCTGACCGGCCTCGACCCGGCGCTGGTCCGCCGCCTCGGCGGCCGCGTCGACAGCCGCACCTACCTGCGAGAAGTGCACCGCGCCGACGGCACCATCGGCAGCATCTACGACTCCAACGTCACCGCGTTCGATCCCTTTCCCTGGTCGCCGCAGCAGCAGTCCAACGATCCGATCCTCGACGCGCTGATCGCACCGACGACCAGCGCGATGGTCGATTTCGTCACGCGCGAGGTCGGCTGGAAGACGGACGCGCGCTACAACGCGCTGTCCTACGCGGTGAACCGTGCCTGGGATCGCGGCAAGCCCGCCGACACGCCCGTCACCGACCTGCGCAAGGCGATCGCCAACGATCCCAAGATGCGCGTGCTGATCGTCCATGGCTGGGACGACCTGTCCTGCCCCTTCTTCGCGTCGCGGCTGATCGTCGACCAGATGCCCGCCTTCGGCCAGGCGGAGCGGGTGCAGCTGCGCGTCTACGCGGGCGGCCATATGTTCTACAGCCGCAGCGACAGCGGCGCCGCGTTCAAGGCCGACGCCGAGCGCCTCTATGCCCGGTAGATTCGAGAATGGCTCTCATTAGCGTTGACGCTGCAAGTCAGTCGCAATAGTTGGCCCCGTAACAAAGGGGGTCATCATGAACAAGAACGCGTCTTTCCTGGCGCTGTCGTGCGTCGGCTTCATCGCGTCCGCGCCGCTCCATGCCGAGCGGCCGGCCGCCGCCGCCGCGACGCCGGGGTCCGAGCCCACGGTGCAGGATCAGGTCGACCGTCGCGACGAGGTGATCGTCAACGGTCAGCGCCTGAAGACGCCCGAGGTGGAGAGCCCCAAGGCAACCTCCTCACTGCTCGACACGCCGCAGACGATCACGGTCCTGAACGACCAGACGATCCGCAAGCAGAACCTGCAGACGCTGCGCGACGCGCTCCAGACCATTCCCGGCATCACCTTCGGCGCGGGCGAGGGCGGCGGCGGTTACGGCGATTCGATCAACCTGCGTGGCTATTCGGCGAGCAACGACCTGACCGTCGACGGCGTCCGCGATTCGGCGCAGTACAGCCGCACCGACCCGTTCAACCTCCAGCAGATCGAGGTCTACAACGGCGCCAACACGGTGTTCAACGGATCGGGATCGGTCGGCGGTACGATCAACCTCGTCTCCAAGGTGCCGACGCCCAACGACCTGACGATCGTGCAAGGGTCGGTCGGCACCGACAATTATTACCGCGCCGCGCTCGACGCCAACGAGCGTGTGTCGGACCTGGTCGCGGTGCGCCTCAACGCCGCCTACCACCACAACGACGTGCCCGGCCGGGACGTCGAGAAGTTCGAGCGCTGGGGCGTGGCGCCGTCGGCGACGATCGGCATCGGCGGACCGACCAGCCTGACCCTCGCCTACGTCCACCAGGAGGACCGCAACACGCCGGTCTACGGCGTGCCCTACTTCCAGAGCCCGATCGGCGGCGGCATCCTCGCCGGGGTCGACCGGTCGGATTACTACGGCATCGTCAACCTGGATCGGCAGGACCAGCAGGTCGACCGCTTCACCGCGACGTTCCGCCACCAGGTGAACGAGCAACTCTCCGTCCGCAATCTGGCCCGCTGGCAGCGGGTCGAGCAGGACGGCGTGACCAGCGCGCCGCAGGGCACCTTTTGCCTGGGCACCACCGGCCGCCAGCCGGTCGGCGAGAGCGCCACGGCCACCGTCGGCCTGCCCTGCCCGACCGGGCTCCAGCCCGGTTTCTGGCGGCCGTCGGGGCCGCGTGGGCTGGTCCGCGACCAAGTCAACAAGCTGCTCTACGATCAGATCGACATCCGCCACGAGGCGGGCAAGCGGGGCGGTATCCGCAACGTCGCCAATATCGGCGTGTCGGGCGCGATCGAACAATATCGCATCACCGGCGGCAGCCTGGCGCGCACGGCGGCGGGCGCGGCGGTAACGCTGCCCGATCTGCCGATCAGCAACCCGGACACGACCTATGCCGGTCCGGTCAACTTCACCGTCACCTCGCGCGCGCGGTCGGAGACGCAGAACCTGGCGGTCTACGCCTTCGACACGCTGGAGCTCGGGCGGTATTTCGAACTGAACGGTGGCGTCCGCTGGGAGGTGCAGGACGCGCGCTTCCGCGCGCTGCCGTTGGCGGTGGTGCCGCCGGGATCGACGCAGCTGACCGCGCTCCAGCAGCGGCTCCAGCGCAGCAAGGAGCGGCTGTTCTCCTACCGCGTCGGTGCGGTGTTCCACCCGGTCGAGAATGTCAGCGTCTACGCTGGCTACGGCAACGCCAAGACGCCCTCGTCGCAGACGGTGCGGCTGGGCTGCGGCGTGCCCAACGCGACCACCGCGGCCGACCCGTGCGCCGTCGCGCCGGAATCGGCCAGGAACTACGAGGCCGGGGTCAAGGCGGGGCTGTTCGGCCGCCGGCTGGAACTGACCGCGGCGGTATTCCGCAACGAGCGGACGAACTACCGCGTCGCTTCCAACGACCCGGCCCTGCCCGCCGGCTTGCAGGTGCTGGACGGCCGCGCCCGCGTCGACGGCATCGCGCTGGGCGCGTCGGGATCGATCACCCCGAACTGGACGATCTTCGCCAATTACACCTATCTGGACGGCGGCGTCCGCCAGTCGATCTCCGACCGCGACCGGGGTGCGGGCGTTCGCGATCCGCAGGCGGGCGCGACGCTGGTGCAGACGCCGGAGAATTCCGGCTCGCTGTTCACCACCTACAAGCTGCCGTTCGGCCTGGAGCTGGGTTACGGCCTGACCTATCAGGGCAGCGTCAAGCTCAACGTCCCGACGCTGCTTCAGCCGGTGCAGTTCGAGGCGGACGATTACCTGATCCACCGCGCCTATCTGGCCTACACGATCGCCGAGCGCGCGACGCTGCAACTCAACGTCCAGAACTTCACCGACGAAAAATACCTCACCGGCATCCGCAGCAACGTCAACGGCAACACCGGCGCGGTGTCTGGCGGCTGGGCGGTGCCCGGCGATCGGCGGCAGGCGGTGCTCAGCCTGTTCTACAACTTCTGAGTGCGGCAGGCGTGGTGATGGATAGGGTGCGGGCGTGCTGATCGCCATTCCCGACGTGCTGGACGCCGCCGCGCTCGCCCGCGTGCGGGCGGTGATCGACGGCGCCGAGTGGGTCGACGGCAACGTCACCTCCGGCCCCCAATCGGCGCTCGCCAAGCGCAACCACCAGTTGCCCGAAGACTCGGCCGCCGCGCGCGAGGCGGGCGGCCTGATCCTCGACGCGCTCGGTCGATCGCCGCTGTTCGTCGCCGCAGCGCTGCCGCTCAAGGTCTTTCCGCCGCTGTTCAACCGCTACCAGGGCGGCGAGGATTTCGGCCTGCACGTCGACAACGCGATCCGGATAAAGCGCGGCACCGACTTCCGCATCCGGTCCGACCTGTCGGCGACGCTCTTCCTCGACGATCCGACGACGTATGACGGGGGCGAGCTGGTGATCGAGGACCAGTTCGGGCCGCAGGTGGTGAAACTGCCGGCCGGTCACATGATCCTCTATCCCGCCTCCAGCCTCCACCGCGTCACCCCGGTCACGCGGGGAACGCGCACCGCGAGCTTCTTCTGGCTGCAATCGATGATCCGCGACGACGGCGAGCGGCGGACGCTGTTCGAGCTCGACCGCGCCGTCCAGGCGGTCGCCGCCGACCGCGGCCAAGGTGACTCGACGGTGGTGCAGTTGACCGGCGTCTACCACAACCTGCTGCGCCGCTGGGCCGACGCGTGACCGCGTCCACGGCCAAACGCCCGGCCAGGCGCCGCTGGCGCAGCTGGTGGCTGAAGCAGCTCCACACCTGGCACTGGGTGTCGGCGGCGGTGTCGCTGGTCGCCATGCTGCTGTTCGCGGTGACCGGCATCACGCTGAACCATGCCGCGACCATCTCCGCCGAGCCCAAGGTGGCCGAGCGCGCCGCCACGCTGCCGCCGCCGCTCCGCCGCCTGCTCGCGGGCGAGCAGGCCGCCGACGGCGCGCTGCCGCCGCCCGTCGCCGCCGCGGTGAAACGCGCGGTCGGTCTCGACCCGCGCGGCCACGCGGGCGAATGGTCGGAGGGCGAGGTCTACGTCGCCCTGCCGCGGCCCGGCGGCGACGCCTGGGTCAGCATCGACCGCGGCTCGGGCGCGATCAAGGCGGAGGTCACCGATCGCGGCTGGATCAGCTACCTGAACGACCTGCACAAGGGCCGCAACGCCGGCACCGCCTGGTTCTGGTTCATCGACGTGTTCGCCGCCGCCTGCGTGCTGTTCACGCTGACCGGGCTGTTGCTGCTCCAGCTCCACGCACGGCATCGCCCGTCGACCTGGCCGCTGGTCGCGATCGGCCTGGTGCTGCCCGTCGTCCTCGCCGTCTTCCTGATCCACTGAGGAGATTTTCCATGCGCCTCTGCTCCTTCCTACTGCTGGGCGGTACCGCCGCGGCGCCCGCCGCCGCCGGCACCGTCAGTGTCACGGTCCCGCGGCTGCCGGTGGCGGAGTATCACCGACCCTATGTCGCGGTGTGGGTGGAGCCGGCCGGCGGCGGCGCGGCGCGGACGCTCGCCGTCTGGTACGACGTCAAGAAGCGCGGCAACGAGCCCGGCACCAAGTGGCTGGCGGACCTGCGCGCCTGGTGGCGCAAGGGCGGGCGCAGCCTGGCGCTGCCCGCTAACGGCGTCAGCGGCGCGACCCGCGCGCCCGGCACCCACGCCATCCCGCTGCCCGCCGACCTGAAGCCGGGTCCGTACGTCCTGAACGTCGAGGCCGCGCGCGAGACCGGCGGCCGCGAACTGGTGCGGCTGCCTTTCACCGCCCCCGCCGCCACCGGCCGCGCCACCGGCAGCCACGAACTGGGCGCCGTCACCCTCTCCGCCCGCTGATCCAGGAGGTTCCTTCCATGCTCACCCATACCCGTCTCCTGGTCGCCGCGGCACTGCTCGCCGTGCCCGCCGCCGTTTCCGCGCACCGCATGTGGCTGCTGCCGTCGGGCACCGTCTTCTCGGGCACCGACGGCTGGGTGACGGTCGACAGCGCGGTGTCCAACGACCTGTTCTACGCCGACCACCAGCCCGGCCGCATCGAGGCGGTCAAGGTCTGGCAGCCCGACGGCAGCCCCGGAGAGATCCAGAACGGCGCCACCGGCCGCTATCGATCGGTATTCGACGTGAAGCTGGACAAGCCGGGCACGTGGAAGATCGGCAGCGCGATGTCCGGCGTGATGGGCAGCTTCAAGGTCGACGGCGTCGAGAAGCGCGTCGGCGGTCGCGGCGGTCCGCCGCCCGTCGCCGGTGGCGCGCGGCCGGCGCCGCTCACCGTCGCCGACATCCCTGCCAACGCCACCGACGTGAAGCTGACCGAGACGTCGAGCCGCAACGAGATATTCGTCACCGCGGGCGAGCCCACGCGCACGGTGCTCCAACCCACGGGCAAGGGGCTGGAACTCGATCCCGTCACGCACCCTGACGAGCTGGTCGCGGGCGAGACCGCGCGGTTCCGCTTCCTGGTCGACGGCAAGCCCGCGCCCGGCCTGAAGGTCACGGTGGTCCCCGGCGGCAAGCGTTACCGCGACGCGGAGGGCGCGCGAGAGCTGACCACCGGCACGGATGGCGTGCTCGCGGTCGAGTGGCCTGCAGCGGGCATGTACTGGCTGAACGCGACGGTGACCGACGACAAGGCCACCGCCCCGCGCGCGACGCAGCGGCGGATGAGCTACACCACGACGCTGGAGGTGATGACGCCCTGACGACGCCGCGCATCGCCGTACCCGAGATCGATCCGGCGGCGCTCGCCGGCCACGATCCGTCCGCGCCGATCGTCGAGCTGACGGGCGCGACGATGGGGACGACGTGGCGGGTGCTGTACGCCGGTCGTTGGCCCGCGGCGGAGACCCGCGCGGGCATCGTCGGGCGGCTGGCCGGGCTGGTCACGCAGCTCAGCCACTGGGACGCCACCTCCGCGGTCGGCCGCTTCAACGACGCGCCCGCGGGAAGCCGGATGCGCCTGCCGCCCGATCTCGCGCGCGTGGTCGACGAGGGATGGCGGATCGCCGAGGCGAGCGGTGGTGCCTTCGACCCCGCGATCGGCGCGCTGGTCGACGCCTGGGGCTTCGGTCCGCCGGGGCGCCGGCCACCACCCACCGCGACCGACATCGCCCGCGCGCGCGCGAACAGCGGATACCGCCGGCTGGCCTGGCGCCCGGTCGAGCGCCTGCTGCACCAGCCGGGTGGCGTGCGGCTCGACCTGTCGGGGATCGCCAAAGGTTACGCGGTGGACGCGATCGCCGACCTGCTCGCCGGGCGCGGCATCCGCCACTGCCTGGTCGAGATCGGCGGCGAGCTGGCGGGCCGCGGCCTGCGGCCGGACGGCGACCCATGGTGGATCGAGCTGGAGAACCCGCCCGGCATCGCCCTGCCGCCGGTGCGCGTGGCGTTGCACGGCCTCGCCGTCGCCACGTCGGGCACCTACCGGCGCGGCGATCACACTATCGATCCGCGCACCGGCCATGCCCCGCCGGGTGGCGTCGTCGCCGCCAGCGCGATCGCGCCGACGGCGATGCGGGCGGACGCGCTCGCCTCGGCCGCGCTGGTCGCCTATCCGCACCTCGCCGGGGCGGGCCTGGCCGAGGTGCCGCTGCGGCTGATCGTCGCGGGTGAGGCGGGACCGGTGGAGATCATCACCCCGCCGCTCGCCGCCATGATCGATTGACGCGCCCGCGCGCTGCGATCAAGCCGGTCGCCGCATCATCCGGCTGAGGGCCGACAGGCTGGGCCGGCCGCCGCTCGCCAGCAGGCTGGCGCGGAACACCCGGCCGAGCGCCACCATCTCCAGCGCGACAAAGGCGGCGAGCAGCGCTCCCGCCCCCAGCACCTGCCAGGTCGGCACCCCGGTGCCGAGCCGCGCCAGGATCGCGAACGGCGTGTAGATCGGGATCCAGGTCAGCACCTGGACGCCGACCCCCTCCGACCCGCGCAGCACCGCCTGCACCAGCACCGTCACCGGCACCATGATGATGAGCAGCACCGGCGTCAGATAGCCTTGCGCGTCGCGCATCGATTCGGCCGTCGCCCCGATCGCGAGAAAGATCATCGCGACCATCACGTAGCCGAGCACGAAGAAGTACAGGATCGTGGCGATCGCGCCGACCGACGATACCGGCTCCAGCGCCGGGCGGATCATGTCCGCGATCGCGCCGTGAGTGGCGTAGGCGGCGAACAGGCCGCACGCCGCCCAGGTCGCGACCATCGACAGGCCGATCGCGACGGTGCCGACCAGCTTGCCGTACATCAGCTCGTCGGGGCTGACACAGGCCAGCATCGCCTCGATCAGCTTGTTGCTGCGCTCCTCCACCGATCCCTGCAGCATCCAGCTGCCCGACAGGATCAGCGACATGAGCAGGATATAGGCACTGGCGAGCGGCAGGATCGACCGGATCAGCGTGCGCTGACGGACGCTGTCGCGCGTCGGCGTCTGCACCGCGATCGCGGGCGTCAGCATCGCCGCCGCACGGGCGGTGGCGGGCGCGACGCCGCTCGCCGCCAGGTAGCGCGACTGGAGCTCGCGCCCGAGCACCTGCTGCACGGGCTGGACGAAGTCGGCCGAGGGCTGCCCGTTCGACCATAGGCGGACCAGCGGCGCCCTCCCGAACTCCGCGGGCACCAGCAGGGCATAGTCGAGCGGCTCCGCCTTGCCGTCGGGCCGCAGCAGCGGGCGGAGCAGCGCGTCGAGCCGGGCCGCGGGGGCGGCGGCGATGGCGGGCGGGACCGGCACCAGCGCGTAATCGGGTTCGGGTGCCACGAAGTCCGGCACCTCGGCGGGCTTGATCCGCCTGATCGCGGCGAGCGCACCGGACACACCGCCGGTGGCGGCGAAGCGGGCCACCTCCTCGTCGGTGTACCAGCGGTCGTGCCGCGCCCAGGTCGCACCGGGGTCCGCCGCTTCCAGATGGTGGCGATCGACGTAGCGCGACAGCGCGACCAGCACCCGGCGATCGTCGTCCAGCTTCAGCCGCCGGGCGATCGCCTGCGCGGTCTGGCCGCCGGTACGGTCGATCAGCATGACGCGCGTCGTCTCCGACCGGTCCATGAAGCGCGACGCCAGCGGCCCGATCGCGAAGGCGAGCGGCAGGATCAGCAGCGTCAGCCAGAAGCTGCGCGTGGCGGCGATCTGGCGGAACTCGCGCGCCGCGACGAGGAGGATGCGGGACATCACGAGCGAACCTCCGCCGAACCGACGATGCTGATGAAGACGTCGTGCAGCCCCGGCCGGTGCTGCTCGAACCGGCGCAGCGGCACGCCGCGCGCGGTACATTGCTGGAGCAGGTCGCCGGGGTCGCGCCCGGGCGAGAGTTCGACCCGCCACCGGGTCCAGCCGTCACCCGCATCGCCCTGCGCCGCCGTGCTCTCCACCCCGTCGAGCCCGGCAGGATCGGTGCGCGCGACCAGCTCCAGCCGCGCGGGCAGCATCGCCCTCGCCTCGTCCTGCGTTCCGTCGAACAGCTTGGCGCCGTGGGCGAGTAGCAGCAGCCGGTCGCACAGCCGCTCGGCATGTTGCATCACGTGCGTCGAGAACACGACCGCGGCGCCGCCGCGCGCGGCCCCGGTGATCTCGTCCTCCAGCAGCCCCTGGTTGACCGGGTCCAGGCCGGAGAACGGTTCGTCCAGGATCAGCAGGTCGGGCGCGTTGACGACGGCGGTGGCGAGCTGAACCTTCTGCGCCATGCCCTTGGACAGCTTGTCGACGTTGGTCTTCAGGTTCGCCGACAGGCCGAACCGGTCGAGCAGCGCGCGCGCCCGTACCCGCGCGTCGACCGCGCTCATTCCCTTCAGCCGGCCGAAATAGACCACGGTGTCGAGCGCGGTCATCGACCGGTACAGCCCGCGCTCCTCCGGTAGGAAGCCGAGCCGCCGGCCGACTTCGCGACCCGGCGCGTGCCCCAAGACCTCGATCGACCCGGCGTCCGGCCGGATGATGTCGAGCACCATGCGCAGCGAGGTGGTCTTGCCGGCGCCGTTGCCGCCGAGAAAGCCGAACACCTCGCCGGGCGGGACGGCGAAGCTGAGACCGTCCACCGCCGTGCGATCGCCGAAGCGCTTGACGACGCCGTCGAGGCGCAGGCTGTGGTTCACCGGGTAACCTCCACGACATTGTCGTCGCCGCTGCGATCGATGTACTTGTTGTACGGGTCGACGCCGACGAAGGCGGGCGCCCGCGCGGTGACGATGCGGACCTGCTGGCTGCCGCTGCGGATCGGGCGGCGCTCGAACCCGAGCACGTCGGCGCGCGAGAAGCCGCCGAAGCCGGGTCGCGCGGTGAAGGCGCCGACGTCGAAGCTGCCCGCGAGCGGCACGCGCCTCTCGTTGCCCTGCCCATCGGCGACGAACTTGTCGGCGTCGATGGTCAGCAGCGTTTCCCAGCGGCCATCGGACAGGCGACGCGTCGTCGCCTCCTTCGCCTTCAAGTCCCACAGCACGATCCGCTCGAACAGGTCGGCGACGAGCTGCCGCTCCTCCGGCGTCCGCGCCAGCGAGGCGAAGCCGGCGACGAGGTCGGTGGAGCGCGGATAGGGGCGCCCGCGGAAGCGGTAGCGGTCGAGCAGCGCCGCCAGCATGCGGTTGACGCGGTCCTCGCCGAGGCGATCCTGGAGCAGGTAGAGCGCCAGCGCACCCTTGTTGTAGTGGATGTACGCCTGGTTCTCGACGCGCATCAGCGGCTGTTCCTCGACCGCCTCCGACCGGCGGCCGCGCAGGTAATCGTCGAGCTCGTATTTCAGGAAACGGCGGATCTTGTCGGGGCCGTAGAGGTGCTTCATCACCATCAGCGTCGAATATTGCGCCATGGATTCCACCAGCAGCGTGCCGCCCTGCATGTCGGCGCTGATGATCTGGTGCGCCCAATATTGGTGGCCCAGCTCGTGCGCGGTGACGTAGGTGACGTAGTCGATATCGTCGGCGCGGCGCGCGTCGGCGATGAAGCCGATCTTCTCCGAATAGGGGATCGTGCCGGCGAACGCCTGCGCGAAGGTCGAGTAGCCGGGAAACTCGACGATGCGGGCATAGTCGAACTGGTATGGCCCGAAATTGCCGCGGTAATAGCTCAGCGTCGCCTGCATCGCCGTGAGCATGCGGCGGACGTTGAAGGCGTGGCGCGGGTCGTAATGGACCGACAGGCGCACCCCGTCCGCCAATCGCATCGCCTCCCGATAGCGCGCCGACTGGATCGAGAAAAAGGCGAGGATCGGCGCTTCCGACACGAAATGGGCGGTGCGGCGGCCGCCGGCGGTCACGTCCGCCACCTTGCGGCCGGGCGCGATCGGCACCTGATCGGCGTCGGTCGACAAGGTGATGTCGGAGCGGACCCAGTCGGCATGAACGTAGTTGCGCCACTGCGCCGCGCGGTCCTCCAATTTGGCGGGACGCAGCTCGGCAGGCAGCCCCTGTTTGCGGCGCTTGGCGCGGTCCTGGAGCAGGCCACTCTTGTCCATGCCGATCACCGGCGCGAACTCGCGGTTGTTGAGGAAGCTGCCGTTACCGACCAGGCGGGTGTCGTCGTCGTTGGCGGTGAAGCCGCGATCGATCCGCGCGGTGCGGAAGGCGACCGTACCGACCGCGCCGGGCGCGAGCGGACGATCGAAGCGGTAGATGCGGTACTGGAAGTCGCGATCGACCATCACCGGCTGCGCACCGAGGACGACCATGGCGACCAGCCGGGTGCGATCGTCCTGAAGGCGCAGGTGCAGGTCGCGCAGCGGCGCGCCGGTATCGTTGACGAAGACGTAGCGGCCCGCCACCGCCATCCGCCGCTCGGCCGGGTGGAGCGCGACGTCGAGCCGGATGTCGGTCAGCGTCGGTTGGCGAAGCGAGGCGTAGGGCAAGTATTTGCGCTCATAGGCGGCGATCCGCGCCTCCTGCTCGGACCCGCTGCGATAGGTGTTGAGCACGTTCATCTGGCGGTAGATGAAGGCCCCGCTCGCCAGGATAACGGCCAGCGCGCCCGCGAGCAGCACGCCCGGCAGCCCCCGCAGCCGCGCGGGTGCGAGCCGCAACCGGTGGGCGAGCTTCACGTCGGTGCCGCGGCGCCACAGCAGGTGCGCGGCGACGGCGAGCGCCAGCGCCCAGCCCGACCAGTAGAGCCGCAGCCACCAGCCCCGCGCGCCCCCGACCGCATCGCCGTTCATGTCCGACAGCGGCATCGAGCCCGTCGCCCCGTACAGGTAGAGCGGATGCTCCCAGCCGATCGTCGTGAACACGCTGGTCGCGACGAGGTAGGCGACCATCACCGCCCAGCCGACATATTTATTGGGGCTGAGCGCCTGGATGAAGACGGCGAGTACCGCGAGAAGGATGAAGTCGACCGCGAACGGCGCGACGTACCAGGCGAGATACTCGCCCGGCGCCAGATCGGTGACGCCGCGGAACAACTGCACCGCCATCGCGAGCAGCACCGACACCAGCAGCATTGCGACCAGCACGCCGGCGACCGCCAGCGTCTTGGGCACCAGATATCCCCAATTGGGCAGCGGCGTCGCGTCGACGATCTCGTTCATGCCGCGCTCGCGGTCACGCCACACCAGCTCGCCCGCGTAGTAGATGGCGATGATGATCGGCATCAGCGCGAAGGCGCCGGCCAGTTGGTCGATGATCGAGAAGGTGAGCGGATAGGTCGGCGTGCCGTAGCGCTCGCCCGCGAACAACAGCCGGGAGCCCGCGCTGAACAACCCGATCGCGAGCATGATGAGGAAGCCGGGACTGCGGAAGATCAGCGCCATCTCGAAGCGGGTGCGCGCGAGGAGCTGGACGCGGCGCACGCCCACCGGGTCGGTCGGCGGCAGCGTCGCCGCGACGCGCGGCTCGGTCGCGGCGAGCCGGGCGGCGCGGCGCTGCTCGCGGCGAAGGCGGCGCGGGGAGGCGCCGCGCTCGGCGAAGGAGAAGCGCGCGTACGCCAAGGCCAGCGCCAGGCTGCCGAGCGCGAGGCAGAGGAGCCGGTTCGCCGCCAGCACGCCGGCGAAGGCGGGCATCGCCGCATTCGCCTCCGCCGCCGTCCAGTAGCGGGTGACCCAGCCGAACGCGGCGTTGCCGAACGGTTCCAGATAGGCGACCGTCTCGCGCCACTCGGGCCGGGTGCCGGTGATGCCGACCAGCGCGAAGTACAGCACCAGAAAGACGATGACGCCCAAGTAGCTGTAGGTCATCGACCGCGTCGTCGTGGCGACCGCGAAGAACACGCCTGCGGTGAGAAACAGATTGGGCAGCGCGAGCAGGAAATAGGCGTAGAGATAATCGCCGAGGCGGTTGGGGCCGAGCGTCTCCGGATCGACCCATGGCATCAGCGAGCCGAGCCAGATCGCCAGCGGCACCGCCAGGAAGGCGATCGCGGCGGCGGCGAACGCACCCGCGAACCGGGCCAGCAGGTACGCCGCCTTGGTGACACGGGTCGATCGGACCATCGCGCCGAACCCGCTCTCGTCGTCGCGGACCACGACGTTGGCCACGAACGCGGTGGTCACGAACATGAAGAAGATCGACATGATCGTGTGCGTTCGCGCGAGCGCGGTGGCCGCGTTCTTGTGGACGTTGCCGCCGCTGCCGATCTGGATCTGGTCGATCGTCATCGACCCGAAGGTCAGGAGGAAGAACAGGATCGCGACGACCCAGAAGACGGGGTTCCTGAGCTGATAGCGCAGCTCGAACCGGGCGATCGCGCCGACCATGGCGGCTCAGCCCGCGATCGCGGGCGCGGCGGCCGCAGCCGGAACGACGCCGGGCGCGCGGCGCGAGCGGGCGAGCGTGGAGAAATACACGTCCTCCAGCCCACCCTCCGCCGGGCGGAAGCCGTCGCCGGGATCGTGGTCGGCCAGCACGTGGATGATCGTGCGCCCGGCGAACAGGCGGGTGGAGATCACCTCGTGCGCCCCGCGCGCGTCGTCCAGTTCGTCGCGGCCGATCGTCTTCGCCCACACCTGCCCCCGCGTCCGCGCGATCAAGTCCAGCGGTGCGCCCTCCAGCTGGATGCGCCCGGCGGCGAGCACCGCCATGCGCGGGCACAGGTCGGCGACGTCCTCGACGATGTGGGTCGACAGGATGACGACGACGTTCTCGCCGATCTCCGCCAGGAGGTTGAGGAAGCGGTTGCGCTCCTCCGGGTCGAGGCCGGCAGTCGGCTCGTCGACGATGATGAGGCGCGGGTTGCCGATCAGCGCCTGGGCGATGCCGAAACGCTGGCGCATGCCGCCCGAGAAGCCGGCGATCGCCTTTTTCCGGTGCGTCCAGAGATTGGTCTGGGCGAGCAGCGTCTCGACGGTGGTGCGGCGGTCGGCGGCGGAGGCGATGCCCTTCAGCACCGCCATGTGATCGAGCATGTCATAGGCCGACACGCGCGGATAGACGCCGAAATCCTGGGGTAGATAGCCCAGCGTCTCGCGCAGGCGTTCGGGCTGGGCGATGACGTCGATGTCGCCGAAGCGGATGGTGCCGGCGGTGGGCGTCTGCAACGTCGCGACGGTGCGCATCAGCGTCGACTTGCCCGCGCCGTTGGGGCCGAGCAGCCCGAACATGCCGGTGGGGATCGAGAACGACACCTCGTCCAGCGCGCGCGTGCCATTGGCGTAGACGTGGCTGACGCCGTTCAGTTCGAGCATAGGTCCCCCCGGATGTACCGGTGAAACTATCCGTTTCGTTCGGGAACGCAACACGCCGTCGCCAGCAGCGCGAAGCTGGCGAGCCAGTGGCCGCCCATGTAATCGTCGTCGAGGTGCGGCAGCCCCGCATCGAGGTGGCGGTCGGCGGCATCGGCCATCGCGGCGACCGCCGGATGCGCGGGGCCCAGCGCCGCGGCGATCGCGCGCCAGCACCAGGCGCGGCTGAGATTGAGGCCGTCGAGATGCGCGATCTTGCCGTCGCTGCGGTCGGAGACGTGCGCGGGGGCGAACAGCGTCGCCGGACGCCCCTGCGCCACGTCGGGCAGGAAGGCGTCGAACCAGGCGGCGAAGTCGGATGCGGGCAGCACCCGGCTCATCAGCAACGCCTCGGTCAGCGCGGAGGAGAGGAAATCGTCGCCCGACGGCTCCCACGCCTGGCAGCCGTGGTCGCCGCCGAACCAGACGCGGGCACGATCGTCGATCAACGCGACGAGCGCCGGGTCGCGCGTCACCGCCCAGTCGCGCGCGTGGACCAGCGCGAAGGCGGTGTTGGAATGGGTGCCGACGCGGATCGGATAGGTGAGCTTGGGCAGATAGCCCCGGAGGCGCTCGGCAAAGGCGGCGGCGAGCGGGGCGAGCGCGTCCCCCCAGGGCGCGTCGTGGCGCGCCGCCTCCGCCTGGAGGGCGAGCAGCCAGGCCCAGCCGTACGGCCGCTCGAACCCGGCGGTCATCGGCCGGTCGAGATAGGCCAGCTCGCCGGCGACCAGCGCCGGCGTCAGCATCGCGTCGGCACGGGCGGCGATCGTCGCTGCGGCGGGCAGGTCGGGGAACAGGCGGCGGATTGTCAGCAGTTGCCACCAGCCATGGACGCAGCTGTGCCAGTCGAAGCTGCCATGGAAGATCGGGTGCAGCGTGGCGGGCGCCGTTACGTCGTGCGGGCCGATGAGGATCTGGTCGAGCTTGTAGGGATATTCGCGGCCGACATGGTCGAGCGTCACGGCCGCGAAGCGGGCGGCGAGGTCGGGGGTCAGCGTCGTCATCGGATCACCCACCAGAGGAGCAGAATGTTGAACAGGAGGAGCGGCAGCGCGGTCGCCGCTTGCGCGCGGATCACGCCGTATCGGTCTTTCAGTTCGAGCAGCGCGGCGGGAACGATGTTGAAGTTCGCCGCCATCGGCGTCAGCAGCGTGCCACAGAAGCCGGCGAGCATGCCGATCGCGGCGACCGGCGCGGGATCGCCGCCGTAGTGGCGGACGAGGAGCGGGATGCCGACCGCCGCCGCCATCACCGGAAAGGCGGCGAAGGCGTTGCCCATCACAACCGTGAACAGCGCCATGCCGAGGCCGTAGGCGATCGTCGCGCCGAGCACGCTGCCGTCGGGGATCGCGCCGCCGACGAGGCCGCCGACGACCTCGCCGACACCTGCCAGCGCGAAGACGGCGCCGAGGCTGGCGAGGAGCTGCGGCATCACCGCGGCCCAGCCGATCTCGTCGAGCAAGCGGCGACCGGCGCGGACGCCCTCCACCGGGGTGCGGCGCAGGATCAGCCAGCAGAGCGCGAGCGCGAGGAGGACGCCCACCGCGAGCGCGACCAGCGTCACCTGGCCGGGATCGACCAGTGCCGGGACCTGCTTGAACAGCAGCGTGCCGCCGAGCGCGGCGGCCGGGATGACGAGCGCCAAGGCGAGGAGCGGCCCCTGCGGGCTCGTCGGCTCGACCGGTTCGCCGCGGCGCATCCGGCCGGAGGTGGCGACGGCGACGAGCGCGAGGACGAGCACGCCGTTGCCGACATCGCCGATCCGATCCCCGAAGAAGAACGACACGGCGAGCAGCGCGTGGAACAGCGCGTTTCCCCAGCGCCGGTCGGCCGCCCCGAGGATCGCGCAGGCGGCGAAGAAGCTGCCCGCGACGAGGTAGACGAAGCCGAGGCCGATCATCGGCTCGCCCCCGCCCTTACCCGCGCCCTCGCCAGCCCGCGGTCGAGCAGCCATAGCCGGACGCCGTGGATCAGGAAGGCGGCGATCGCGGTGGGGATCGCCCAGACCGACAGGTGGAACGGTTCGATATGGATGCCGTAGCCGTCGAGCACCCCCTTCATCAGCAGGATCGATCCGATCGCGATGAAGATGTCCTCGCCGAAGAACAGCCCGATATTGTCGGTAGCGGCGGCGAGCGCGCGGACCCGCTCCGTATCGGTGGCGCCCTGCCCCTCGGCGGCGGCCTCCGCCATCGGCGCGACGAGCGGGCGGACGGTCTGCGCATGGCCGGCGACGGCGTTGAGGCCGAGCGCGGCGGAGAGCTGGCGGAAGAGGAGGTAGCCGGCGAGCAGGCGACCGACGGTCAGCCCCTTGAGCCCGGCGACGAGCGAGCGGGCGCGGGCCTGCAACCCCGAGCGTTCCAGCAGGCCGATGACGGGCAGCACCATGTAGATGGCGGTGACGTAGCGCGTCTCGTTGAAGGCGTGGCCGAAGCGGGCGAGCACCGCCAGCGGGTCGAGCCCGGCGGCGAGCCCGGTCACCAGCGCCGCGACGACGATGACGAGCAGCGGGTTGAAGCGCAGCAGGAAGCCGAGCGCGATCACCGCGACGCCGGAGAGGACGAGCATCAGCGGGGGTCCTCCCAGGAACGGTCGCCCCCGCCTTTCGCCGGCTCCGCGGGTTCTTCCCTCTCCCGGTGGGAAAGGGAGGAAGCGCCACCAGGTGCGGAAGGATGAGGGTGACCGTAGCCGCCGCCCGCCGCCACCGTGTCGATCCGCAGCATCGGTGCCGACACGCGGACGCCGACGATCACCGCCTCACGCCGCCGCTCGAACCGGGCCGCCCACCGCGACACGTCGGTGAAGGGGCCACCGCGGCCGATGGCGATGCGGCGGATGGGAGACGGACGCAGGGCGGACGTGGCCATCCGCGGCCTATCGCAGCGCCGCCGATGCTTGTCGACCGATCCGGCCGAATCAATGATCGGCGATCGCCCGTCCAATCCGCGGGGCGGAATGCCGCGCGGCCGCCGATCATTTGAGCAGGCGAGGACGGAGCCCAGGATCGCCCACACCGCTTCCAGGGTCACTCGCGGAACCATCCGGCGATCTTGCGCGAGCAGCGCGCCCAACTGCCGGGGTCAGAATGAACGCCGAAACGACCACGTCGTCGATCACGATCATCGGCATGGGCAGGTGAGGCGTCTCCGCCTTCACCGAGGCGCAGCTCTCACGCCGATCGAAGCGCTACGGAGCGGATTTCATCCGTTCTCCGCAGATCGCTGGAGCGGGCGAAGGGATTCGAACCCTCGACCCCAACCTTGGCAAGGTTGTGCTCTACCCCTGAGCTACGCCCGCTCTGGCGCCGGGCCGGGCATCCTTCGTGGAGGCTCCCGGCGGGGTGAGCGGGGCCACTAGCAGCGACCTTTCGATCCCGCAAGCGACATGTTGGAGAAATTTCCCGCTTGGCGATTCCGGTATGAGAACATTACAAGAACACGGGTGAGCGACTCACCCCTCTCGATCGCCGAGTTGCGCCAGCTAGTCGCCGGCGGGGCCGCGACGCAAGCCGATCCACGGCCCGCCGACGCGTGGCGCCGGGGCGGGCTGGCGCGCGGGCAACTGCACGAGATCTACGCCGCCGAGGACGCCGACGGGCCCGCCGCGATCGGCTTCGCGGTGGCGGTGGCGCTTGCCGCCGGGGCGCTGCCGGTGCTGTGGCTGCGCACGGAAGGACACGAGGCGGCGACCGGGCGGCTGCACGCGACCGGGCTGCTGGAACTGGGACTGGCGCCCGACGCGCTGCTGCTGGTCGTGGTGCCCGACGAGGACGCCGCCCTGCGCACCGCCGCCGACGCCGCGCGCTGCGCCGGACTGGGGACGCTGCTGGTCGAGAGTCGCGGACGGGCGCCGGGACTGGACCTCACCGCGACGCGGCGACTGATGCTGGCGGCGGAGGCGTCGGGGGTGACCGTGCTCAGCGTGCGGGTCGGCGCGGCGGTGTGCCCCAGCGCCGCGGCGACGCGCTGGGCGGTGGCGGCCTGCCCCTCCACCGCGCTCGCCGCCGACGCGCCGGGTGCCCCTGCCTTCGAGATCGAATGCCTGCGCCGCCGCGGTGGCCCCGCGGGAACCCGCGCGCGCGTGGAATGGAACCGTGATGACCGATGCTTCGACGACCCGTCCTCCTACCAGGCGCCGCTGGCTGGCGCTGGTGTTCCCCTGGCTGTCGGTGGACCGGCTGCGCGCCGACCGGCCGCACCTGTTCGTCGGGCGGGGTGAACAGCCGCTCGCCCTGACCGAGCGGGTCGGCGGCGCGATCCGGCTCGCCGCACTCGACCGGTCGGCGCTGCTCGCCGGGCTCGTCCCCGGCCTGACGCTGGCCGACGCGCGCGCGCGGGTGCCCGAGCTGGAGGTGTTCGAGGCCGATCCCCATGCCGACCATGCCTGGCTGGAGCGGCTGGCGGACGGCTGCGCGCGCTACACGCCGACGGTGTCGCTGGCGCCGCCCGACACGCTGCTGCTCGATATCGCCGGCTGCACCCACGCGTTCGAGGGCGAGCGCTTCCTGGCCGCCGACGTGGAGGGGCGGCTGGCGCGGCGCGGCGTGATCGCCCGGCACGCGTTCGGTGACACGCCCGAGGTGGCGCACGCGCTCGCCCGCTACGCTGGCGCGCCCGCCCCCGACGAGAAGGGCGCGGTCAGGCGGCTGCCGGTGGCGGCGTTGGGCCTCGACGCGGACGACACCGCGGCGCTGGTCGCGGCGGGGCTGAAGACGGTGGGCGACGTAATGGCCCGGCCGCTGTCCGGCCTGGCGGCGCGCTTCGGCGAGGAGGCGGCGACGGCGGTGCGCCGGCTGTCGGGCGACACGCGCGCGCCGGTGGCCGCGCGGCGGGTAGCGATCCCGGTGGTGGTCGAGCGCCGCTTCGCCGAGCCGATCGCGCGCACCGAGTTCGCGCTGGCGGTGATCGCCGAACTCGCCGGCGAGGCGGCCGACATGCTGGAGCAGCGGCGCGAGGGCGGGCGCCGCTGGGAAGCGCGACTGTTCCGCGCCGACGGGCAGGTTCAGCGGCTGCGCGTCGAGACGGCCAGGCCGACGCGCGACGTGGCCGCGCTGATGCGGCTGTTCGCCGAGCGGATCGACGCGCTCGCCGACCCGCTCGATCCCGGTTTCGGCTACGACCTGATCCGGCTGGGCGTGGTGCTGGCCGAGCGGCTGGAAGGTAGCCAGCTGAAGCTGGAGGGCGGCCATGTCCGGGCCAAAGATCGGGAGGGCGAGGTTGGCGCGCTGGTCGACCGGCTGTCGACCCGGCTGGGCCGCGGCCGGGTGCGCCGCTTCGCGCCCCGCGAGAGCCACATTCCCGAACAGGCCGAGCTGATGCTGCCCGCGGCGCAGGCCCCTTCCCCCGCGCCAGACTGGCTGGCGACCGAGCCGGGCGAGCCGCCGCTCCGCCCCATCTACCTGTTCGATCCGCCACAGCCGATCGATTCGATCGCCGCGGAGACGCCGGATGGTCCCCCCGCCCGCTTCCGCTGGCGGCGCGCCGTCCACGACGTGGCGCGCGCCGAGGGTCCGGAGCGGATCGCGGGCGAGTGGTGGCGCCGCCACGACGCCCCCGTGCCGACGCGCGATTATTTCCGCGTCGAGGACCGCCGCGGCCGCCGCTACTGGATCTTCCGCCACGGGCTGTATGCCGAGACGGAGCGCCCGCGCTGGTACGTCCACGGGCTGTTCGCGTGACGGCCGGCCGCGTGCACCCACATCCGTCACCCCGGACCTGTTCCGGGGTCCACGGTCCCGCAGGAGCGGAGGACGCAGGTCATGCGGCACGGTGGCCCCCGGAACAGGTCCGGGGTGACGAAGATAGGTGGCCGGATCGACCATCGACGATTCAACACCGGAGCGACTGATCGTGACCGCCTACACCGAACTGGTCGCGGCGACCGCCTTCTCGTTCCTCGACGGCGCCAGCCAACCGAGCGACATGGTCGCCCGCGCAATCGAGCTGGGCCATGCCGGCATCGGCATCGCCGATCGCAACACGGTGGCGGGCGTGGTGCGTGCCTATGACGCGCTGTTGCGCGCGCGCACAGGCTCGCGCGGTATCCATCTGCCGCCGCTCGCCTTCAAGCTCGCGGTTGGTGCGCGGCTGGTGTTCGCCGACGGCACGCCGGATATCGTCGCCTACCCGTCGAGCCGCATCGGCTGGGGCCGGCTGACCCGACTGCTCACCATTGGCAACGGCCGCGCGCAGAAGGGCGGCTGCATCCTGGGTTTGGGAGACTTGATCGCACTCCATCGCGACCTGTTGCTGATCGTCCTTCCTGCCTCCACTGCACGGCCACAGGTACCGGTGGCTGGTGCCGAGTTACCGCCGCGCCGCGTCGATGCCGGCCTGTTCGCGACATTGCTGGCGGTGAAGCGACTGGATCCCACCGCGACATGGCTGGGCGTGACGATGCCGCGGCGCGGGCGCGACCGACGTCGGCTCGCCAAGATGGCGGACATGGCAGGCAGGGCCGGCGTGCCGCTGCTCGCGACCTGCGACGCGCAGTACGCGCACGCGGGCGATCGCGATCTGCACGATGTGGTTACCTGCATCCGCGAGGGCGTCGCCGTGCATGCCGCTGGTCGCCTGCTCGCCGCGAACGGCGAACGGCATCTGAAGGACGGCGAGGAGATGGCGCGCCTGTTCCGCGACCGACCTGATGCGGTGGCAGAGAGTGGCCGGCTACTCGGCCGGATCGGCTTCTCGCTCGACCAGCTCCGCTACGAATACCCGCACGAGCCTGTGCCGGGCGGTTGGGACCCGCAGGATTGGCTCGAACATCTCGTCTGGCAGATCGCGCTCGACACCTATGAGGACCGCGTTCCCGACAAGATGCGCGCGCTCCTTCATGAAGAATTCTATCTCATTCGCGAGCGGAAATACGCGTATTATTTCCTGACCGTGCACGACGTGGTGCGGTTCGCGCGATCATGCGAACCGGCGATCCTGTGCCAGGGGCGGGGATCCGCGGCCAATTCGGTGGTCTGCTACCTGCTCGGCGTCACCTCGGTCGATCCGATGAAGCACGATCTGCTCTTCTCGCGCTTCGTCTCCGCGGAGCGCGACGAGCCGCCCGACATCGACGTGGATTTCGAGCACGAGCGGCGCGAGGAGGTGATGCAGTACATCTATCGCCGCTACGGCCGCCACCGCGCGGCGATCGCGGCCACCGTGATCCATTACCGCCCGCGCAGCGCGGTTCGCGAGGTCGGCCGCGCGCTGGGCCTCAGCGAAGACGTGACGCAGCGGCTGACCAGCACCGTGTGGGGCAGCTTCTCCGACCGGTTCGGCACGGAGCGGTTCGAGGGCAGCGGCTTTGACCCCGCCAATCCGGAGATGGCACGGCTGCACGACTTGGTGAACCGGCTGCTCAAATTTCCCCGTCACCTGTCGCAGCACGTCGGCGGTTTCGTGCTGACGCAGGGCAGGCTCGACGAGATGGTCCCGATCCATAACGGTGCGATGGCCGACCGGACGTTTATC
This sequence comes from Sphingomonas rubra, assembly GCF_900115745.1. Lineage (GTDB taxonomy): Bacteria > Pseudomonadota > Alphaproteobacteria > Sphingomonadales > Sphingomonadaceae > Sphingomonas > Sphingomonas rubra. Next base: position 49,777 of record NZ_FOXP01000008.1, read on the forward strand.
GAGTGGGACAAGGACGATATCGACGTGCTCGGCCTGATGAAGGTCGACATCCTCGCGCTCGGCATGCTGACCTGCATCCGCAAGGCGTTCGACCTGATGGAACGCCACGGCCTCGGTCGGCCCGCGCTCGACAGCGTCGCGGTCGACGAGCATCCGGCGGTGTACGACATGCTGTGCAAGGGCGACAGCATCGGCGTGTTCCAGGTCGAGAGCCGCGCGCAGATCAACATGCTGCCGCGCCTGAAACCACGGCAGCTCTACGACTTGGTCGTTCAAGTCGCGATCGTGCGGCCTGGTCCGATCGAGGGCGACATGGTCCACCCTTATCTACGCCGCCGCGCGGGCAAGGAGCCGGTCGTTTTCCCGTCGCCCTCACCCCGCCACGGCCCCCCGGACGAACTACAACAACTGCTTCGCTTCACCTACGGCGTGCCACTTTTCCAGGAACAGGCCATGAAGCTGGCGATCGTCGCCGCCGGCTTCACGGGGGATGAAGCCAATCAGCTGCGCCGCGCCATGGCGACGTTTCGTCACGTCGGCGGCATGGAGAATTTCCAAGCCAAGCTGGTGAACGGCATGGTCCGTCGCGGTTATCCGGCCGATTTCGCCGAGCGCTGCTACAAGCAGATCGAAGGGTTCGGCAGCTACGGTTTCCCGGAAAGCCACGCGCTGTCCTTCGCGCGGCTGGTCTACGTCTCGTCCTGGATCAAATGCTTTCACCCGGCGGTGTTCGGCTGTGCGATCCTCAACTCGCAACCGATGGGCTTCTATGCTCCCGCACAGCTCGTCCGTGACGCGCAGGAGCACGGGGTGGAGGTGCGACCAGTGGACGTGAACGCGAGCGGGTGGGACAACACGCTTGAACGATCTTTCGATGGGGATCTGACGATCCGCCTGGGACTTCGCCAGATCGACGGTTTCCGCGAGAGCTGGGCCGGGGCGATCGTCGCCGCCGCGCCCTTCGCCTCGATCGAGGATCTCGCCCGGCGCGCGTCGCTGCCGCGGCGCGCGCTCGACCTGCTCGCCGAGGCGGACGCGTGCCGATCGCTCGGTGCCGACCGGCGCGAGGCGGGATGGCAGGCGCGGCGCACGCCGCCACGACAGCTCGCGCTGTTCGCCGCCGCCGACGCGCCCGAACTCGGCGAGGAGGCCGACGCGCGGCTGCCGGCCATGCCCTTGTCCGAGCACGTTGCCGCCGATTACCGCGCGACGCGGCTGTCGCTGAAGGACCATCCGATGACCTTTCTGCGATCGCTATTCCGGTCGGAGGGCATCCTGTCGTCGGCGGAGCTAGACCGGCTGAAGGACGGTCGTCGCGCCTCGGTGGCGGGGGTGGTGCTGGTCCGCCAGCGGCCGGGCAAGGGCAATGCGATCTTCGTCACGATCGAGGACGAGTTCGGCATCGTCAACGGCCTGATCTGGGCGCGCGACTTCGAGGCGAACCGGCGCGCGGTGATGGCGTCGCGGCTGATGGTGATGCACGGCGTCGTGCAGCGGAGCGAGGAGGGCGTGATCCACCTGATGGCGGCGCGCGTCGACGACCGCACGCACGAGCTGCGCCGCCTGTCGGAGGACGTGACGTTCGAGCCCGAGTTCGCGCGCGGCGACGTCACCAACGCGCCCGCCTGCGTGATGCGCCAAGGCATCCGCCGCGCGCGCGACCTGCCCGTCGGCAGCACGGTGGCCAAGAGCCACGATCCGCGCGAGGCACGCCCAAGCCATCCCAGGGACGTCCGCATCCTGCCCAAGTCGCGGGACTTCCATTGAGGCCGCCCCGCGCCCACATAGCGGCGTAACGAACAACGGGAGCAGCACTTGGCCACCTTGGGTATGACCGCCGCCGACAAGGACGCGGTGACGGCGTTCCGCCGCGACGTCGTCGAGCCGTCGATGACGAGCCTCGTCATTATCGATTTCTGGGCGGAATGGTGCGGGCCGTGCAAGGCGCTGACGCCGGTGCTGGAGAAGGTCGCCGCTGCTTATGCCGACAAGGGCGTGGTGCTGGCCAAGGTCGACACCGACAAGAACCAGTTCATCGCCTCGCAATTCCAGATCAAGTCGATCCCCACCGTCTACGCGATGTTCCAAGGCCAGTTGGTCGCCGACCTGACGCCCGCGCGGACCGAGAGCGCGCTCCGCACGATGCTCGACCAGTTGTTAAAGCAGCTGCCGATCAAGTCCGCCGCCGCCGACGAGGCGGCCGAGCTGGAACCGCTGATCGCGATGGGCGAGGAAGTGCTGGCGGAAGGCGACGCTGAGCGCGCGCTGGGCATCTTCGCGCAGTTGGTCGAGATGGCGCCGGAGAACCCGGCGGTCCTGTCGGGCCATATCCGCGCGCTGGTTGCCGCCGGCCTGCACGACGAGGCGGACGCGGCGATCGCGGCGCTGCCCGAGGGCGTGAAGGACGCCGGGATCGATCGCGCCAGGGCGGCGCTCGACCTCGCCCGGTCGGCGCCGGTGATGGAGGATTTCTCCGGCCTCGCCGCCGAGGTCGCCGCCAGCCCCGACGATCATGCCAAACGCTTCGATCTCGCCAACGCGCAGATGGCGGCGGGCGAGCGCGATGCCGCTGCGGACAATTTCCTCCACATCGTCGCCGCCGACCGCGACTGGAACGAGGGCGCGGCGCGCGCGCAGCTGCTGAAGCTATTCGAGGTCGTCGGGCTGATGGACCCCTGGGTCTCTGCGCAGCGCCGCCGTCTCTCCGCGGCGCTGTTCGGCTAGCCCCATGCGGCTGTCGATCTTCCCGCTGCCCGGTGCGCTGCTCTTCCCGGGGCTGCACCTGCCGCTTCACATCTTCGAGCCGCGCTACCAGGCGATGATCTCGGACGCGATGGCGCGCGACCGGCGCATCGGGATGATCCAGCCGTCCGACGACGAGGACGGCCTCTACGCGGTCGGCTGCATCGGCCGCATCGTCGAGGTCGAGGCAATGGAAGACGGTCGCTACAATCTGGTGCTCGAAGGCGTGTCGCTGTTCCGCATCCTACGCGAGCTGGAGGTGACGACGCTGTTCCGCCAGGTCGAGGCGGAGCTGATCGCGCTGCCCTCCCCCGACGACCTCTCGCTCGGCCGCCGCGCCGCGCTGGAAGCGGAGTCGCGCCGGTTCGCCGACGCCGCCGGTTACGCGGTCGACTGGGACGCGGTCGCGCGGCTCGACGACGAGAGCCTGGTCAACGGCGTCGCCCAGATCGCGCCGTTCGACGCCGCCGCCAAGCAGGGGCTGCTGGAGGCGGAGGGGATCGAGGCAAGAGCCGAATTGCTGATCCAGCTGATGCGCTTCTTCGGCCGCCACGACGGCGAGGAACGGGTGACGCTGCAATGAAGGCGGGACAATGACCATCGATCCGTGGCTGCTCGAGCGGCTGGTCTGCCCGGCGACGCGCACGCCGCTCCACTATGACGAGGTGGCAGGGGAGCTGGTGTCGGAGGCGGCGGGCCTCGCCTATCCGATCCGCGACGGCGTGCCGGTGATGCTGGTCGAGGAAGCGCGGCGGCTGGAGGATCGGGGCTGAGGCTCGGCTAGAGTCGAACTCGATCGCCTCTGGTCGTCTTCACCCTTCGCCGCCTTCGGCGTCTTTCCCGCTGCTGGGAGGGACGGAGCAGCGCCGCTGCGGGAGGGTGACCAACCCTGATCGACATCGATTCTCGTACAGCGCCATCCATCGCCGCGCTGGGCCTTCGAGCTCTACAGAACCGCCTCATTCACCGTCATGCTAGGCTCGACCCGGCATCCATGGGGCTACCTACTCCGCCGTTGCTCGTGCGGAGCCATGGCCCCCGGCTCAAGGCCGGAGTGACGAAGGTTCATTGAACGCGATCACGCCCGCTTGCGGTAAGCGTGATCGATGTCGGTCATCCACCCGGCTCCTGCCTTGAGGCCGCGACCCCGCGGCTTGCGGGCCGCCTCCAGGTCAATGCTGCGGTGGAATCGGAGGCCGGCGAGCGAGGGCTTGGCCCACATCACTTCGGCGACCAGCGCTTCCAGTTCGCCCATCGTCACCAGAACCGTGCTGCCGACGATCAGGTCGCCGTCATTGTCGACGCAGGCACCGCGTACCGACAGGTTACGGACCCGGCGTTCGACCACCAGGCCATCGACGTCGATCATCGCGCGCAAGATCACGCCGCTGCGCTTGTCACGTTCCGTTCCGGCTTCTGGGGCGTGGTCCGTCATGCCTTGTCGCATCGCAGGTAAAGGCTAACGCCGTCCTAACGACGCGTCGATCCGCTGGTCAGATCGCCGTGCCCTGCAACAAACGCGGCAGCGCCCCGCTCTCGCCACGCGCCTCGGCCATGAAACGGTTCTTGAGCGGCGCGATCAGGTCCACCGCACCGATCCCGAACCGGCGCACCGCGCTCGCCGTACGCCCCCGGATGCCGAACAGCCGGGTCAGCGTATCGGTCGCCGCCGCCACCGCCAGCGTGTCGAGCCCGCGCCAGCGGCCGTAGCGGGCGAGCGGTTGCGCGTCGCCCAGGTCGAGGCCGAGCCGCTTGCCCTCCACCAGCACCTCGGCGAGCGCGGCGACGTCGCGGAAGCCCAGGTTGAGCCCCTGCCCCGCGATCGGGTGGATGCCGTGCGCCGCATCGCCGACCAGCGCCAGCCGATCGCCGACGATGGTGGCCGCGTGATGGAAGCCGAGCGGGTAGCTGGCGCGGGGGCTCGGCGCCGACAGACTGCCCAGGAAACCACCCATCCGCGCCTCCGCCTCGGCCAGGAAGGCGCGGTCGCCGAGCTTCGCCAAGCCGGGGCCGTTGCGCGCCTCCACCGACCAGACGATCGCGGAGCGGTGGCCGATCTCGTCGTCCGGCAGCGGCAGCAGCGCGAAGGGGCCGGCGGGATAGAAGATCTCGAAGGCGACACCCTCGTGCGGGCGCTCGTGATGGAAGGCGCCGACGATCGCGTGATGGTCGTAGGACCAGCGCGCGACGCGGATGCCCGCCGCCTCGCGCGTCGGCGAGTTGCGCCCCTCGGCCGCGACCAGCAGGGGCGCGCGCACCGTCGTGCCGTCGGTCAGCGTCGCGACCACGCCCGCGGAGCCGCGCTCGACGGTATCGGCGCGCGTCAGCATGCGCAGATCGACGAGCGGCGAGGCGGTGGCGGCGTCGAACAGCGCGCGGCGCAGCAGCTTGTTCTCGTACATCGTGCCCAGCGGATCGTCGTCGGCGTCGGGCACGAAGTCGAGCTTGCCGGGCGCCAGCCCGTCGCTCACCCGGATGTGGCGGATCGGACAGCCCTGGCCGGCGATCGCCGCGCCCACGCCGATCGCGTCGAGCATCCGGCCGCTCGCGCTGGCGATGGCGGAGGCGCGCCCGTCGAACCCGGCGGCGAGCGTCACCGCCGGATCGGCGGGATCGACGACGATGCTGGTCACGCCGGAGGCGGCCAGCGCCAGTGCCAGCGTGGTGCCGACGAGCCCACCGCCCAGGATGATGACGTCGGTCGATGCTTGGTTCATGGGGTCGTCCTACCGGTCGCGGGCAGGCCTGCCAACTCGCCCGCTGCTTGACGGGGTTAACGCGAAAGCCGATGATTCCGCCCGGGCGTTTTTGTGACATTCGAAGGATTGGGGATGGCGAGCCAGGCGCAGCCGGTCTTGTGGCGCGAGACGGTGAAGGCGGGCGCGGTGCGCAGCGGCGCGGTGATCGCCGCGGCGATGCTGTTCGTCGCGACGCTGCTCGTCGCCCTGGCGCTGGCGAGCTACCATCCCGGCGACCACGCGATCAACACCGCCTCCGGCGACGCGGTCGGCAACCTGCTGGGCAGCCCCGGCGCCTGGATCGCCGACCTGCTGCTGATGCTGTTCGGGCCGGCGGTCGCGCTGCTGCTGCCGGTCGGCCCGATCGTCGCGTCGCGATTGTGGCGCGACCTGCCCGCGGGCCGCTGGGCACGGATGCTGCGAGGGGCGATGCTGGGCGTCGCGTTGATGGCCACCGCCCTCGCCTTCGTGTCGGCGGCGTCGGTGCTGGCGCTGCCCGCCGGCTGGGGCGGGCTGGTCGGCCTCGCCGCATCGGGCGCGGTACGCTGGGTGCTGCTGCTGGTCGGCGAGCCGGTGGCCGAGTTGTGGGCGGCGCGCGGCGTCGGCCTGGCCGCGGGGGTCGCAGGCGTGATCGTCTGGGCGCGCAGCCTGGAGATCGCACTGGGCGAGCGGCGCTGGCGCTTCCGCCGCCGCCGCGACGGCGCCGTGGTGCGCGAGGAGGACGATTACGACGGCTACGCGGAGGAGGAAGAGGAGCCGCTGACGCTTACCCGCAAGCCCGTCACCCCGCGTACAGAGGCCGAACCCGAACCCCGCCCCGCGCCCGTCATCGCCGACCGCCAGGCGGCACCCTCGCTCGCGCCGCCGAAGCGCACGCAGGAAGGGCGTGACCATAATGCCTTGCCCTACGCGCTGCCCGGCCTCGACCTGCTCGTTCCCGCGCCGCCCTCCGCCGGCAACGTGATCGACAAGGCGGCGCTGGAGCGGAACGCGCGCCTGCTGGAAACCGTGCTCGACGACTTCAACGTCAAGGGCTCGATCATCGAGGTGCGGCCCGGCCCGGTGGTGACGATGTACGAGCTGGAACCGGCGCCCGGCATCAAGGCCAGCCGCGTGATCGCGCTGGCCGACGACATCGCGCGCAACATGTCGGCGGTGTCGGCGCGCGTCGCGGTGATCCCCGGCCGCAACGTCATCGGCATCGAGCTGCCCAACGCCAAGCGCGAATCGGTGTCCCTGCACGAACTCGTCGGCTCGCAGTCGTTCGAGGACCAGTCCGCGCAGCTGCCGATCATCCTGGGCAAGAACATCGCGGGCGACGCCGTCATCACCGATCTCGCGCCGATGCCGCACCTGCTGGTCGCGGGCACCACCGGATCGGGCAAGTCGGTGGGGCTCAACTGCATGATCCTGTCGCTGCTCTACCGCCTGACGCCCAGCCAGTGCCGGATGATCATGATCGATCCGAAGATGCTGGAACTCAGCATGTACGACGACATCCCCCACCTCCTCTCCCCGGTCGTCACCGATCCGGCCAAGGCGGTGCGCGCGCTTAAATGGGCGGTGGAGACGATGGAGGACCGCTACCGCCAGATGTCGTCGGTGGGCGTCCGCTCGCTCGCCGGCTTCAACGACAAGGTGCGCGCCGCCAAGGCCAAGGGCCAGCCGCTCGGCCGCCGCGTCCAGACCGGCTACCACCCAGATACCGGCGCGCCGATGTACGAGGAGGAGAAGCTCGAATACGATCCGCTGCCGCAGATCGTCGTCATCGTCGACGAGCTCGCCGACCTGATGATGACCGCGGGCAAGGAGGTCGAGTTCCTGATCCAGCGGCTGGCGCAGAAGGCGCGCGCGGCGGGCATCCACCTCATCATGGCGACGCAGCGGCCGTCGGTGGACGTCATTACCGGCGTCATCAAGGCCAACCTGCCGACGCGCATCTCCTTTCACGTCACCAGCAAGATCGACAGCCGCACCATCCTGGGCGAGCAGGGCGCCGAGCAGCTGCTGGGCCGCGGCGACATGCTGTACATGCCCGGCGGCAAGGGCATCGTCCGCGTCCACGGCCCCTTCACCAGCGACGACGAGGTGCGCGCGGTGGCCGATCACTGGCGTGCGCAGGGGCAGCCCGACTATATCTCGTCGGTCACCGAGGAGCCGGCGGAAAGCTTCGCGCTCGACGGTGCGCCGACCGGCGAGGATTCGGCGGAGGACCAGCAATATCGCCAGGCGATCCAGCTGGTGTGTGAATCGCAGAAGGCATCGACCAGCTGGCTCCAGCGCCAGCTCCGCATCGGCTATAATTCGGCGGCACGGCTGATCGAGCGGATGGAGTCGGACGGCATCGTCGGCCGCCCCGACCATGTCGGCCGGCGCGAGGTGCTGCGCGACACCGACGGCCACGCCATCTGACCCCCCCCTGCCCTGGTCCGCGTTTCCGGGCGGGTGTCGGCGCCGGGTTCAGTGCGCGTTCAATCCCGTGCGGCCAATCGTCGCGCCCGAGGAGTTTTTCATGATCCGTTCCGCCCTGCTCGTCCCCTTCGCGCTCGTCGCCGCGGCGCCCGCCTCCGCGCAGGAGGCGGACCTGGCCTCGGTTCAGCGCTTCCTGCGCGGCGTCACCACGATGACGGCCGATTTCAGCCAGACCGACCGTGCCGGCAAGGTGCTGACGGGCACGCTGACCTGGAAACAGCCGGGCAAGATTCGCTTCCAGTATCAGAAGGGCGTGCCGCTGCTGATCGTGGCGGAAGGGGGGGCGCTGACCTTTATCGATTATTCCGTCCGGCAGGTGCAGCGCTGGCCGATCCGCAACTCGCCGCTGGGCGTGCTGCTCGACCCGAGCCGCGACCTGTCGCAGTTCGCCCGCGTGGTGCCCGGCGACGATCGGCTGATCTCGGTCGAGGCGCGCGATCCCAACCATCCCGAGTACGGCCGCATCACGCTCGTCTTCGCGCGCAACGCGGCCGGGCCGGCGGGGCTGACGCTGCAGGGCTGGGTGGCGCTGGACAGCCAGAACAATCGCACCACCGTGCGCCTGTCGAACCAGCGCTACGGCAGCGCGGTCGCCGACAACAGCTTCCGCTGGACCGATCCGCGGCGCAGCGCGACGCCGCGGTGAAACGAAGCGTTGCCGACGTGCAGGCCTCGTCATTCATCATCGCGACAGGTTGGCGCGGGTAGAGCGTTTCTCGCGGATGAGGGGCGGTTCGGGATTTCCCCCCTGTTGCCTGGACGGCTTCCTTGTCCCGCCTGCGTGACGAACGCTGAGTCGGCCCTCGTTCCATGCCCCCGGAGCGAGGGCCTTTTCATGCGCAGGGTGGAGCCGCCAAGGCGGCAACCACCCGAGCACGGCCGGCGTCGCTCAAGCGACGTCCGACGACGCGGCTTCGCCGCGGCGCCGTTATCCGACCACCACTCACCTTGGGCGAAGTCGAAGGGCATACAGCGAACGATGCGCCGCTGGCCTGTGCTTCGACTGCGCTCAGCACGAACGGATTGATCTGGCGTCATCCTGGGCTAGATCGCCTTCCGTGAAGATCGCCTCCTGGAACATCAACTCGGTGCGGTTCCGCATCGACATCGTCACCCGCTTCCTCGCCGAGGCGGCGCCCGACATCCTGTGCCTGCAGGAGACCAAGGTGATGGACGAGGCGTTCCCGCACGACGCGTTCCGGGCGCTCGGCTACGACCACGTCGTGATCCACGGCCAGCGGATGCATCACGGCGTCGCGATCATCGCCCGCGAGCCGCTCCACGAGGACGACCGGCTCGACTGGCAGGCGAACCGCGAGGCGCGGCACGTCGGCGTGCGGCTGCCGAACGGGGTCAGGCTGGAGAACGTCTACGTGCCCGCGGGCGGCGACGTGCCGGACCGGGAGGCGAACCCCAAATTCGGCCAGAAGCTGGACTTCGTCGAGCGGATGACGCGCTGGTCCGAGGCGCTCGCCGTGCCGACGCTGCTGATGGGCGATTTCAACATCGCGCCGCTGGCGAGCGACGTGTGGAGCCACAAGCAGCTGCTCGGCACCGTCAGCCATACGGCCGTGGAGGTCGAGGCGCTGGACCGGTTGCAGGCGGCGGGCGGCTGGGTCGATCTCGGCCGGCATTTCCACCCGGCGCCGGCGCGGCTGTTCACCTGGTGGAGCTACCGCGCCAAGGACTGGGCGGCGTCCGATCGCGGGCGGCGGCTCGACCATCAATGGGCAACGCCCGACGTCGCGGCGGCGGCGACCGGGCACACGGTGTTCGAGGATTGCCGCAGCTGGCTGAAACCGTCCGACCACGTGCCGATCATGACCGAGTTCGCCTGGTGAGCGATCCGCGGGCGGCGGCGCGGGCGATCGACGCGATCCGGCGCGGCTGGCCGGTCGCGGTGGGGCCGCTCGGCCTGCTGGCGGTGGAGACCGCCGACGCGGCGGCGCTGGCGGCGTTCGGCGGCACGGGCGACGTGCTGATCTCCGCCGGGCGCGCGGCGACGCTGAAGCTCGCCAACCAACTCGAAGCCGCGGACCCGGACGCGCCGGTACTGGTCGAGCGCGCGCCCTGGCTGGACGGCGACGCGGCGCGGGCGCTGGCCGACCCGGCGCTCGACCTGGCGACGCCGCTGAAGGGGCCGTTCCGCGCGATCCCCCTCGCCCATCCGGAAGAGGCGGGCGCAGCGCTGCGGCTGGCGCGGGTGGCGGGGCTGCTGCCCGCCTTCTTCACCGGCGGCGGCGGCGCGGAGGCGACGATCGCCGCCGCCGACCTGGACGCGCATCAGGCACCCGCGCCGCTCAGGATCGCGACGCGGGCGCGGCTGCCGGTGGCGGGGGCGGAAGACGCCGAGATCGTCGCCTTCCGCGCGCCCGATGCGGGCGACGAGCACGTCGCGCTGCTGATCGGCCAGCCCGACGGCGCGGCGCCGCTCGTCCGGCTGCACAGCGAGTGCCTGACGGGCGACGTGCTCGGCAGCCTCAAATGCGATTGCGGGCCGCAGCTGGACGCGGCGATCGCGGCGATCCGCTCCAGCGGCTGGGGCATCCTGCTCTACCTGCGCCAGGAAGGGCGCGGGATCGGACTGGTCAACAAGCTGCGCGCCTACCGGTTGCAGGACCAGGGGTACGACACGGTGGACGCCAACACGCGGCTGGGCTTCGCGGTCGACGCGCGCGATTTCGGGGTGGCGGCGCGGATGCTGCACCTGCTCGGCCAGCACCGGGTACGGCTGTTGACCAACAACCCGGCCAAGGTAGCGGGACTGGCGGCGGCGGGGATCGCGGTGACCGAGCGGGTGCCGCACGCGCTGCCGGCGAACCCGCACAACGAGCGATACCTCGCGACCAAGCGGGACCGGACGGGGCACCAATTGTAAGGTGCCGAAGTTCACGGTTGCTTGACTCGATTGACCCCCAGGACGAAACACGCGGGGTCGATCGTTTCCGATCGTGCAATAATGAGAAAGAGCGGCGTGGATCTTGTCCGCTGTCTGTAGCTGATTTGGGGTTTGTAGGACAGCGCCTTTGACAGCATCCGATGCTAACGTGGCTTGCGATGTTTCGTACGGCGACGCTACTGACTCGCATGGCATCGCTGTGGCAAGATTTCGTAGATACGATTGACACTCAGATCAGCTTCAGGGATGATCTATTCTATTCTGATCTACGGGCGTTGATGGCGTGGCCCTTAATCCCCTTCTTTGTCGTTATTACCTTATCCGATCCTCCCCAACCATGACGAACGTTGCGCTGATCGCAATGCTTATGTTTGAAATATGGTGGGTAATTTTCCTATTTCGCCGGCGCGCTGCCAAAAAAAAGAATTGGGTCGAACCCACTCGGTTCTCGGATGAAAATAACGGATATTAAGCGGCATCTCGGGATGAATGCCTAGCCGAAGCTATTTATCGCCTTCAATCATTTGCTAATTTGCCGACATAACGACTACATTCCCAATTGTATGTCGAATCGACATCCACCCAAAGTACCGTACGTGCTGAGGAGAGGCTGAGCTAAGCCGAAGCCTCATCTCGAAGCACACACCCTTCGAGACGCCGTTTCGGCTTCGCTCAACGGCTCCTCAGGGCGAACGGAGGTGAAGCCTCAGCAACCGCGCCACCTCGGCGAAGTCCGCTGCCACCGCATCCACGCCGAGCGCCAGCAGCCGCTCCGCATGATCCGACGCGCAGTGGGTGCCGGCGCACAGGCCGATAACGGTCGCGCCGGTCTTCACCGCGCCGGTGACGCCGACGAACGAATCCTCGATGATCGCGCAATCCTCCATTCCAACGCCGAGCGCGGCGGTGGCGTGGAGGTAGAGGTCGGGCGCGGGCTTGCCGTTCGCGACGTGCTCGCGACCCGAGTAGAGATGGTCGCCGAACGCGTCGCGCAGACCCAGATGATCGAGGTGGGCGGCGATCCAGGCGGTGGAGCTGGACGAGACGATGGCGCGCGGCAGGTCCGCCGGGAGCGCGCGGACGAAGGCGACGGCGCCCGTCACCTCGCCGACGCCCTTGGCCAGGACGCGCGCATCCTCGATTCGCCGCGCCTCGGCGAAACCGGCGGGGAGCGGGCCGCCGATCCAGCGCTCGATCGCGTCGGTGAAGGCGGGGCCCGACAGGCCCATGAAATTCGCCATCGAGTCCGCCGCGCTGGTCGGGTGGCCGTTGGCGGAGAGCCAGTCGGCGATGTGGCGATTGCCGGCCGCCTCGCTCTCGATCAGCACACCGTCGAAGTCGAAGAGCAGCGCCTCCGGCGTCACGCGCGCGCCCCGAACAGCGCGGTGCCGATGCGGACATGGGTGGCGCCCAGCGTCACCGCGGTTTCCAGATCGTCGGACATGCCGATGCTGAGCCCCGCCAGCCCGTGATCGCGCGCCAGTTTGGCGAGCAGCGCGTGGTAAGGCGCAGCCTCGACCCCGGCGGGCGGCACCGCCATCAGGCCGGCGACCGGCAGGTCGGCAGCGCGCGCCTCGGCGAGCAGCGCGGGCAGGTCGGTGACGGCGCAGCCGCCCTTCTGCGCCTCGTCGCCGATGTTGACCTGGACGAAGCAGCTCGGCCGGCGGTCGGCCGCGTCCATCGCGCGGGCGAGCGCGGCGACCAGCGAAGAACGGTCGACGGCGTGGATCGCGTCGAACAGCGCCACCGCGTCGGCGGCCTTGTTCGACTGGAGCTGGCCGACCAGGTGGAGCGACAGGCCGGGATGCTCGTCGCGCAGGCCCGGCCACTTGCCTTGCGCCTCCTGCACGCGGTTCTCGCCGAATACGCGTTGGCCGGCGGCGATCAGGGGGGCGATCTCGTCCGCCGCGCGGGTCTTGCTGACCGCGACCAATTCGACCGCCGATGGTTCGCGGCCGGCGATCCTCGCCGCCGCGGCGATGCGCGCGTGGATCGCGGCCAGCCTGTCCCGTTCGTTCATGGCCGCGCTATAGGTGCGCGCGTGGCCGATCGATACCCCGAACGCTGGCTGATGACCGACGAGCGGATGGGCACGGGCCTGTGGCGCGCGCTGCGGCGGTTGCCGCCGGGCAGCGGCGTGGTGTTCCGCCATCACGCGACGCCCGCGGCCGAGCGGCGGGCGCTGTTCGTGCGCGTGCGGCGGATCGCGCGGGCGCGGCGGCTGGTGCTGGTCGCGGCCGATCCGCCGCTTCCTCACGCGCGGCACGGGCGGGTGGCGGGGGCGACGACCTGGCCGGCGCATGATCGGCGGGAGGCGCTGGCGGGGGTGCGGGCGGGGGCGGCGGTGCTGTTCGTGTCGCCGGTGTTCGCGACGCGGTCGCATCCGGGCGCGGCGGGGCTGGGCGCGGCGCGCGCGGCGCGGATCGGGCGCGGGCTGGGGGTGCCGGTGGTGGCGCTGGGGGGGATGAGCGAGCGGCGATGGCGCCGGGTGCGGGCGCTGGGGTTCGCAGGGTGGGCGGCGATCGATGCTTGGGTTTGAGGGGGCGTTGTCGGTCTGGCTCGAAGCAGAAGGACATCGCGTTGACCCGTTCGTGCTGAGCGACATCGAAGCACGGGCCATAAGCCGCCCGCGCGCGGCTGCCCTTCGACGTGGCTCAGGGCGAACGGGTTTGGGTCAGTACCTCGTCACCCCGGCCTAGTGCCGGGGTCCAGGGCCAAGCGGCGTTGACGCTCGTGGCTCTGGATGCCGGGACGAGCCCGGCATGACGGACGTTGGTTGGGAGGAGATGGAGAGGCCCCTCGTCACCCCGGACTTGATCCGGGGTCCATCGTGCCGCAGGAGCCGCTGCCCGCGCGTGTGCGGAACCATGGACCCCGAATCAAGTCCGGGGTGACGAAGGAAGTGTCGCTTGTGCTCGCGAGAGCGGGTGCGGGGCAGTCGTCCGGAACGCCAAATCCCGCCACGGCGAAGCCGCGTCGTCGGTCGTCGTTGTACGACGCCGGCCGGGCTTGGGCGAGTCGGGCGCCGGGGCGGCGCGCGGCGCCCTTCGCCTTAGAACCGGAACGCCGTTCCTACGTACACGCCCCGGCTGTCGCGGCGCTCGTCGAGGCGGGCGAGGCGTTCGCGGTCGGTCTGGTAGCGGACGCCGGCGGTGACATCGAGGTTGCGGGTCAGCGAGTAGGAGCCGCCCAGATCGACCGAGTAGCTCGGCAGGTCGGCGATCGCGCGCGGCGTGCCATCGATCGGACGGTCGGCCTGCGCCTTGACCCGGCCGCTCCAGCGCGGCGCGGTGTAGCTGAGCGCCACGTCCGCCGCCTCGCGCCCGCCCGGCTGCGCGCCCAGGTCGACGCGCGCGACGTCGCCCGACAGCGCCAGCCGCCGCCAGCCGACCGACGCGCCCAGGCTGTACGCGATCGGCGCCATCCCGATCGTCGCGCCCGTGTCGGCAACGGCAACACGGCCCGGATCGGCGGCCGTGCTGGTGCGCGTGCGGACCGACATGGTCACCGCGCGCGAATCGGCGCGCGTCTCGGCCGGGGTGAAGCGGAAGCTGCCCGCCATGCCGGCACGGCCGAACAGCGCGGCGAGGCGCGGGTCGCCGGCGGCGGGCGTGAAGCCGCCCAGCGCGCGGGCAATCTGCCGCTTGGGCGCGGGCGCCTTGTCCACCGCGCCGGATGCGGACGCGGCAAGCGCGGTCGCGGCGATCATCGCCACCCCCGCCGCTGCTGCCACCCCCCGTACCCTGCGCATTGTCCGACCTTTCCAAGCCTGTCCGGAACCGCGGCTAGCACGGTTCGATCCGGCCGCACCACGGCCCGCGGCGATTTCGCGCAGGTGTTGCCCGTACGGCACAGCAGAGAATGGCGGAGATGGGGACGGCGCGCCAACTTGCTAGCCGTGCGGCACGCTTGTAGAGCCCGAGGGACGCCTTTGCCCGGCCCCCATACCTCAGGGAAAACGCCCATGATCCGCCGTTCCGCCGCCACGCTCGCGGTTTCCGCCGCCCTGGCGCTCTCGCTTTCCGCGTGCGCCGGCAAGAGCGACCGGCCGAAGGGCGACCTCGCCGCCAGCAAGGTGACGACGATCGGCGTCAATTCCTACCTGTGGCGCGCGACGCTGGACACGCTGTCGTTCATGCCGCTGGTCCAGACCGACTCGAACGGCGGCGTCATCGTCACCGACTGGTACGTCAATCCGCAGACCCCGACCGAGCGGATGAAGGTGACGGTGTCGATCCTCGACCAGGACCTGCGCGCCGACGCGGTGCGCGTGGCGGCGCTGCGCGAGACCAACCGCGGCGGCCAGTGGGTTTCCGCCCCTGTGCAGGCGGCGACGACGCAGCGGCTGGAGGACCTGATCCTGACCCGAGCGCGCGACTTGCGCCGGTCGTCGGTTGCCGGCTGATCTGCCCGTGACCACCACGCGCTTCAACGCGCTCAAGGCCGACGCGCACTGGCAGACGGTGTGGGACGAGCGGCAGACCTTCGCCGCCGATACGACCTCGGACCGCCCCCGCGCCTACGTGCTGGAGATGTTCCCCTACCCGTCGGGGCGCATCCACATGGGGCACGTGCGCAACTACACCATGGGCGACGTGCTGGCGCGCTATCGCCGGATGACGGGGCACGCGGTGCTCCACCCGATGGGCTGGGACGCGTTCGGGATGCCCGCCGAGAACGCGGCGATGGAGAAGGGCGTGCATCCGGGCAACTGGACGCGCGCCAACATCCAGACGATGAAGGCGCAGCTCAAGCGGCTCGGCTTCGCGCTCGACTGGAGCCGCGAGCTGGCGACGTGCGAGCCCGATTATTACGGGCACGAGCAGGCGCTGTTCCTGGACCTGTTCGCGGCCGGGCTGGTCTATCGCAAGGAATCGTCGGTCAACTGGGACCCGGTCGACATGACCGTGCTCGCCAACGAGCAGGTGATCGACGGGCGCGGCTGGCGGTCGGGCGCGGTGGTCGAGAAGCGCAAGCTTTCCCAGTGGTTCCTCAAGATCACCGACTTCGCGGACGAGCTGATCGAGGGGCTGGGCGGGCTCGATCACTGGCCCGACAAGGTCAAGCTGATGCAGGAGAACTGGATCGGGCGCAGCCGCGGGCTACGCTTCCGGTTCGAGATCGCCACGGGGGGCGAGGTCGAGGTCTTCACCACCCGCCCCGACACGATCTTCGGCGCGAGCTTCGTCGCGGTCGCGGCCGACCACCCGATCGCCCGCGCGGTCGCAGAGCGTTCGCCGGAAGCCGCCGCCTTCGTGGAGCGGTGCAAGCAGGGCGGCACCACCGCCGCCGAGCTGGAGACGCAGGAGAAGCAGGGCTTCGACACCGGGTTGCGCGCGCGCCACCCGCTCGATCCGTCGTGGGAGCTGCCGGTCTACATCGCCAATTTCGTGCTGATGGAATATGGCACCGGCGCG
The DNA here is from genome assembly GCF_900115745.1 of Sphingomonas rubra. Lineage (GTDB taxonomy): Bacteria > Pseudomonadota > Alphaproteobacteria > Sphingomonadales > Sphingomonadaceae > Sphingomonas > Sphingomonas rubra. The sequence goes on from NZ_FOXP01000008.1 coordinate 66,045, forward strand.
GTGTTCGGCGTGCCCGCACACGACCAGCGCGACCTGGACTTCGCGCGCAAATACGACCTGCCGGTCAAGCGCGTCGTCTCCGACGGGGCGGAAGACGGGCCCGTCTTCGTCGGCGACACCGCATTCACCGGGGCCGGCACCATCGTGAACTCGCACTTCCTCGACGGGATGGACATCGAGGAGGCGAAGCGCGCGGTGGTCGATCGCGCGGAGGCTGGCGGCTGGGGCACCGGATCGACCGTCTACCGCCTGCGCGACTGGGGGGTGAGCCGCCAGCGTTACTGGGGCACGCCGATCCCGATCGTCCACTGCCCCTCGTGCGGGCCAGTCGCGGTGCCCAAGGATCAGCTGCCGATCGTCCTGCCGGAGGACGTGAGCTTCGCCGTGCCCGGCAATCCGCTCGACCGGCACCCGACGTGGAAGCACGTGGCGTGCCCGGCGTGCGACGAACCGGCGGTGCGCGAGACCGACACGCTCGACACCTTCGTCGATTCCTCCTGGTATTTCATCCGCTTCGCCAGCCAGCCCGACGACAAGCCGTTCGACCGCGCGGAGGCGGAGCGCTGGCTGCCGGTCGGCCAGTATATCGGCGGCGTCGAGCACGCGATCCTGCACCTGCTCTACGCGCGCTTCTGGACGCGCGCCTTGAAGCATATCGGCAAGCTCGACGTGGCGGAGCCGTTCGCCGGCCTGTTCACGCAAGGCATGGTGACGCACGAGACGTACAAGTCGGCGGACGGCCGCTGGCTGTCGCCCGACGACGTGGCGAACGGCGTCGAAACCGCGACCGGCGACGCCGTTACGGTCGGCCGCATCGAGAAGATGTCGAAGTCGAAGAAGAACGTGATCGATCCCGAGCCGATCGTCGACCAGTACGGCGCCGATGCGGTGCGCTGGTTCATGCTCTCCGACTCGCCGCCCGAGCGCGACTTGGAATGGTCGGAGAACGGCATCGAGGGCGCGTGGCGCTTCGTCCAGCGATTGTGGAGGCTGGTCGGCCAGGCCGACGCGGCGGATGGCGATGACTTGGCCTTGCGGAAGCTCGCCCACCGCACCACCGCCGGCGTCGCCGACGCGATCGAGGGGTTGCAGTTCAACAAGGCGGTGGCGCTGCTCTACACGCTCGCCGCGGCGGTGGAGAAGGCGACGCCCTCGCGCGATCGCACCGATGCGGCGGCGACGCTGCTCCGCCTCGCCGCGCCGATGGTGCCGCATCTGGCCGAGGAGGCGTGGGCCGCCGCGGGGAACGACGGCCTGATCGCCGATGCCGCCTGGCCGATGATCGACCCGGCGATGCTGGTCGACGACGAGGTGACCGTCGCCGTCCAGGTCAACGGCAAGCTGCGCGACACGCTGCTCCTGCCCAAGGGCATCGCGCGCGAGGAAGCGGAAGCGGCGGCACTCGCCAGCGAGAAGGTCGTGCGCGCGCTCGACGGCAAGGCGCCGCGCAAGGTCATCGTCGTGCCCGACCGCCTGGTGAACCTGGTGGCATGAGGCGCCTGATCGCCCTCGCCCTGCTGACGCTGCTCGCGGCGTGCGGTTTGCGCCCGCTCTATGGCGGCGCGGGTACGGTGACGGCCGCGCTGGCCCAGATCGAGATCCCTCCCATCGAGGGCAAGGCGGGCTGGCTGATGGCGGGCGCGCTGCGCGACCGGCTGGGCAGCAACGGGAACGGGGGCGGCACCGCCATCTATCGCCTCGACGTGCGCCTCAACGACCGCATCGCCGGCCTGGGCGTGCGCCGCGACGACTCGGTCACGCGCGAGCGGCGGACGCTGCGCGCGCGCTACCAGCTGGTGAACCTGGCCGACGGGGCGGTGCTGCTCGACGCGACTGCCGGCTCGGACGCGGGCATCGACGTGGTCCAGTCCGAATACGCCACGATCGCGGCGGAGAACACCGCGCTGGAACGGCTGAGCGGCATCGTCGCCGACCAGATCGTCGCTCGGCTGGCGCTCTACGCGCGGCGCACGTCCACGCCCGGTGCGGCCAACGCGCCGGCGCCGTGAAGGCCAACGCCAACCAGATCCGCCAGGCGCTCCAGCATCCGCGCCCGGGCATCCGTTTCCACCTGCTGCATGGGCCTGACGAGGCGGGTGCGGGCGCGCTCGCCCAGTTGCTGGGCCAGGCGGTGGGCGCGGGGGCGGAGCGCGTCGACCTCGACGGCGCGACGTTGCGCGGCGATCCCGCGCGCCTCGCCGACGAGGCCGCGTCGATGTCGCTGTTCGGCGACCAACGCTGGATCAGGATCACCGCGATCGGCGATGAGAGCCTCGCCGCCGTCACCGCGCTGCTGGAGGCGGAGAGCGCGGGCAATCCGGTGGTCGCGATCGGGCCGGGCCTGAAGACCACGTCCAAGCTAACCAAGCTCGCGCTGGATTCATCCGCCGCGCTCGCCTTCGCCTGCTACCCGCCAACCGCCGCCGATGCCGAGCGGCTGGCCGCGACGCTGGCGGGCGAGGAAGGACTGCGCCTCGCCGCCGGCACCGCCGCCCGGTTGGTGGCGGCGACCGGCGGCGATCGCGCGGTGCTGGCGCAGGAGATCGCCAAGCTGGCGCTGTTCCTCGACGCCGCGCCCGATCGCCCGCGCGAACTCGACCACGCCGCGCTGGACGCGATCGGCGCCGACCTGGACGAGGCGGAGACGGGCGCCGCGGTGGAGGCGGTGATCGAGGGCCGCGCCGACGCGCTCGCCGCCGAACTCGCGCGCCTGGCGGAGGCGAATGTGTCGCCAATCCCCTGGCTGCGCCAGCTCGCCCGCCGCCTGGCGACGCTGGCCGAGATGCGCGCCGACCTCAACCGCGGCGACGCGATCGACGCGGTGATGAAGCGCCACCGCGTCTTCTTCCGCGAGGAAGCCTCCACCGCCCGGAGCTTGCGCCGCTGGACGCCGGCGATGCTTGCCGAGGCGCTCGCGCGCGTCCGCGCCGCGGAACGTGCCGTCATGGCACCGGGCAACCCCGGGGCGATCGTCGCCGAGGAGCCCGTGCTCGCGCTCGCCCGCGCGGTCGGCCGCCGCGGCTGACGGAACGCGGGCACCCGCCCGCGCGTCCTGTTCTCCGGCATCAGGAGAAACATGACATGGCGATCTTCAACAAGGACATGGTCGATCTCGCGACCACCAACGACTTCTGGCAAAAGGAGGTCTATCGCGACGCCAAGGTGCAGATCGTGCTGATGAGCATCCCCGCCGGCGAGGAGATCGGCATGGAAACGCATCGCGCTGATCAGACCACCTTCATCGTCGACGGCGAGGCTCAGGTGACGATCGACGGCGCCAACACGCGTGCCACCGCCAACCACCTGGTCGTGGTGCCCAAGGGCGCGCAGCACAACGTCGTCAACAAGGGCACCGGTGCGCTGAAGCTGTTCTCCGTCTACGCGCCGCCCGCCGAGCCGGAAGGCGCCGCCTTCCGCACCAAGGCGGAGGCGGAGGAGGCCGAGAAGGGCCTGCTCGCCAAGGCCGCCGACAAGGTGAAGGAAGCGATCGGCTGATCGGAACTGATGGGAGGCGCTACCCACAGGCGCCTCCCCCCATTGCACGACCGCTTGTCGGGGCCCGGTGCGCGCGATCCCACGCCTCCTGACCGAGCAGGAGATGCGTTAATTCGGCGAGTTGATCGGGCGGGTGGCTGCCAGCGGCCTGGTTGCGCGTCCCATTTTTGCGCTGACCGACAGCCCGTATCCGCTGCGCCCTCGCGACCCGCGCCACCATCTACGAGATCATCGATAGGTGAAGTGGTTGAACGGCATTAGCCAGCAACTCGACTATCGAAAGCGGGATAACGTCAGGTCGTTCCACTTCCGTTCGTCCTGAGGAGAGGCTAGCCTCAAATTCGATCAGTTGTATTCACGTCCGTTCGCCCTTAGCGAAGTCGGAGGGCACGCCTCCACAAGATGCTTCGACGGCGCTCAGCACGAACGGATGACGAAAGCTGATCGAAGCCGACTCTAGCGTCGATGTCGATCAGGCGTGGTCACCCTCACCCTCCGCCGCTGCGCTGCTCCGTCCAGTATCAGGTCGGCCATCCCCCCGGCATGACCTGGACAGCATGGGATGCTGTTCACCTTGCAACCCCGAACGGGAGAGGGAAGACGCCGAAGGCTCCGGGTGACTAGACGTGATCGAGTTGGATTCCAGCGACCGGCATCATGCGCTGATGCACCGGCCAATGCATCCACCAACCGAACAGTACTCCCCAACGAAAAAGGGAGGCCGGCTTGCGCCGACCTCCCCAATCCGTTTCACCGTGACGGTGGAGCTTACTGGCCCGAACCCGGACCGTAGGTGATCTCCACGCGACGGTTCTGCACTTCGCGGACGCCGTCGGCCGTCTGCACGCGCAGGTTGGTCTCGCCGAATGCCGAGGTCGTGATGACGCCATCGGGGATCGAACGCGAGGACATGTAGCCCTTCACCGCGTCGGCGCGACGCTGCGACAAACCCTGGTTGTACTGGCTCGAACCCGACGTGTCGGTGTAGCCCGCCAGCATGACCTGCGCATTGCCGCAGCTCTGGTACTGGGTAACGGCGTTGTCGAGGATCGACGCGGCCTCCGGGGTGATGTCCGACTTGTCCCACTCGAAGAACACGATGAACGGTCCGGGCGAGCAGACCACCGGCTCCGGTGCCGGGGGCGGCGGGGGAGGAGGCGGCGGGGGCGGCGGCGGGGGCGGCGGGGGCGGCGGAGGCGTCGGCGTACCGAAGTTGTACGCTACGCCACCCAGGATCGAGTGCGAGCGATAGCGGCCCTCGAAGTTGCGACCCGACACGTCGACGAAGTTCGCATCGTCGGCGTTGAAGAAGCGATACTTCAGCGTCGCGTCCAGGTGGTCGGTCAGCGGCGCGCGAACGCCGGCGAGGCCCTGATAAGCGAACACCGTGTCCGAATCGTCGAGGAACGCGCCACGCTGATTGAGCGCGTAGTTGTCGGCCTTGATGCGGGCGACGCCCACACCGCCGCCGACGAAGCCCTGGATGCCGTCGTCGTCACCGAAGTCGAGCAGGCCGTTCAGCATGAAGCTGAGCGCCGACGTGCGGCCACCGGCATAGTCGAAGTTGCCAGCCGCGACGTTCGCGCGAGCGCCCGTCGCCGTGAAGGCTGGCGTCGTGGTCGTGCTGCGATAGCCGTCGAGAACGGCCTCACGGTAACCAACCTCGGTCTCGAGGCGGAAGCCACCGAAATCGTAGCCGATCACGGCATCGACGTCGTAGCCGTAATCATGGTCGGCAGTTGCCGCGTTGTTGAGCGTTGCGATATCATAATCGATATCTTCCACGATCATCGCGCCACCTTCGACGCCCACGTACCACGAGTTATCGCGGGCGAGGGCGGGTGCGGCGATGGCGGTGGAGGCGAGTGCCAGTACGATGGCAAGCTTCCGCATCATAGTCCCCTTTCCTTGTTGTCACTACGGACGACGCAAACCTCCTAGAATGGGCTTGGTTTCCACGCAAGATGACAAACTTCGCAACTGTTGCTCCACGGCCACAGAACTAGAAAGCGATCAATCCATGCCCGCGCAGTGCCGCGAGCAACGCCGCCAGCGTCGCACGCGCCTCCGCGTCGACGGTGCCGCCGCCCGCGGGTGCCGCGATCGCCCCGGCGCGCGGCCCCACCACGCGCTCGCCGGCGATATCCAGCTCGGTGCCGCGCACCACGCCCGCCTGCCACCTACCTGCCGAGAAACGCTGGCAAACGTGCCGCCCCTCGTCCCACGCGACCAGTCCCTCGCGCGGCGCCACGAAGCGCCAGCCAGCTGCCGTCCATCCCGCGATCGCCTGGGGCCGCCCCGTCCAGGCGCCGGTCGGGACCGTGCCGACGATCCAGCATTGCCCGGGCTCCGGCATCTGCGGCGGCACGTCGGTTCCCGCGGCGATCACCGACGCCTGCACGCCGAGATCGAGCAGCGCCAGCGCCTCGTTATGATGAAGTTCCTTCTGCGACTGCCCCGGCTCAAGCAGATCGAGCGCGAGTCGCGCGGTCCTGATGGTCATCTCCTGTCTCCTCCCTCGATCGTCGTCGCCCATGATTCCGCCCAGGTTCCGCGCTGGCGCACCTCGACGCACACGGCCTCCGCCCACGCCGCGCCGGCCACCGCCAGCCACGGCACCTCGCTCTCGATCTCGCGCACGCCGCCGTCCGCGGCGATCAGGGTGATCCGGTAGCGTTCCGCCTCCTCGCCCAGCGGCACCTCGACCCCGTTGATCGAGCGCCACCCGGCCCGGCTCCGCCGTGCCCAGCGCAGCAGAACGCCGTCGGCCGTCCTCTCCGCGCGCACCTGCGCCGGCGGCGGCGGACGCACCGCCAGGCCGTGGACGGTCGCGCGCGCCTCGACCGCGCGCGGATCATCCACACCCGACGCCATCACCCGCACCTCGCGCCCGATCGCGGCGAGCGGCAGGTCGATCACCCGAACGCTCGATCCATCGAGCATCGCGAAGCCGTCATCCGGCCGGTCGTCGCCCCGCTCGCTGCCGACCGCCGGCATCTGCCCCGCATGCGCCCAGACCGGCCATGCCGCATCCAGCGTCCGCCGCTCACCCACGCTCAATCGCCTCAGCGTCGTCAGCTGATACACCGGGTCGAGCAGCGCCAGCCACTCGACCTGCCGGCGCAGGTCGACCCGCGCTCCGGCCGCGACCGCCCCCTTCACCCGCCTCACGAGGGCAGCTCGGGCGTGTCGACGCCGGCCTGTTCCAGCCGTCGCCGGAGCGCGGCCAGCTTGCGCAGCAGCGACCGCTCGACGTCCTCGATCGGCACCTGCTTGCAGCCGGACGCCCTGCCGTAATTCGACGGCACCTTGTTGCACGCCTCGTGCAGCTTCATCAGCTGCAGCCCGAGCGTCGGATCGAACCGGTCGGTGATCCCGGCCCGGTCGGGATCGCCCGGCTCCTGCTCCGCGGTGCCCAGCGCGCTCTCCAGCAGCTTGCCCTTCAGCATCGTGAAGCTGTCGTCCAGCGACTGGTCCCACGCCGCCGCGAAGCCCAGGTCGCGGCGGCGCAGCTTGTAGAAGGAGGCGGGCGACGCCCCCGCCTCCTCCGCCGCCCGCCGAACATTGGCCGTCGCCGCCATCACGTCCAGGAAACGTTGCCGCTTGGCGGCCGTCAACGCATTCGGCCCCTGCCGCCGCACGTACGCCGCCCGGTTCGGCCCCGCCTTCACCTCGTCACCCATCTCGCCCTCCCCCGAAAGCCTCGTCCCGCCCCACGTCTGCGCCCCGAACGACGACGGGCCGGCGACGATCGAGGCTCACCGCCCCGACCGTCCCGGCCCATCGACAATTCTTCAGCGTTCCTGTTATGTACCGAAACAGCGCGACGCTGTCAAGCACAATGTACCCATATGGCTAAAACGCCATTTCTTCCACCCCGGCGAAGGCGAGACCTCTGCGAAACTCCTCGAAGGGCAATTCTTCTTCCGTCACCCCGGACTTGATCCGGGGTCCATGGTGCCGCGAAATCAACAGCTTATTGGCTTGCGGCACGGTGGATGCCGGAACAAGTCCGGCATGACGAAGTAGTTTCGCAGAGGTCTCGCGAAGGCCGGGGCCCAGTCGGGAAAGCCCGGGTAATCACATGCAACGTCCGACACCGCCGTCCCTATCCCGCTCCCGGCTTCCGCCGTGAGCAGGAAAGCACGTAACGGCGCCGGGCCCGCTACTCCCCGTCGTCGTCCCGCACCGTCTGCCCGGCCGCTTCCTCGCCCGCGCGCTGCAACCGCAATCCGGTCTCGCGCGCCGCGTCGGCGGTGAAGGTGATCGCGACCCCGCCCGGCCCGTCGACCAGCACCCGACCGTCGACCGCACTGACCTCGCTGGGTGCCTCCTCTGGCCGTGGCATGCTCATCGCCCTCTCCTCTTCGAACGTCACCCGGTCGAGCGCGTCGAGCAACCCGCCGAAATCCCCGCCTCGCGGAACGGGGTACAGCCGTCGAAATCCTTGCCCCAGCAGGGCCACGTCGGCGGCGGTCAGCAGACCCACGGCGACGATGCGATCGCTCGCCATATGCATGCTCCTTCCTCACCCCAACGCGCAAAAAGGCCGGAGGTGCCGAGCAACCTCATCAGCGGATGTCGACATGATCGGATCGCCCGTCGAGGTAGAAGTCCGCCGCCCACACCGCTTGAATCGTCCGTCCTTCCCTCTCCCACCGGGAGAGGGAAAAGACGCCGAAGGCGGCGAAGGGTGAGGCCGGAAGCGATCTTCCCGCCCTTTACTCCTCCCCCCATGAGTGATCGATCAGGATCGTCGAGCGCACCGGCCGCCCGTCCTCGTCCAGCCAGGGCGTGTAGCGATACCGCTCCTCCGACAGGCGGGCGATCAGCGCGTCAAGCCCCGGCAACCCGCTCCCCCGCGCCGCGACGCAGCCCGTCACGCGCCCCGTCACCTCCAGCGTGCAGCGCAGCGACACCGCCCGCCCGATCACTGCGTCGCCGAACTGGTCGCCGCCGTCGCGGTAGCGCAGCCCCCCGCGCAGCCAGCGCGGCTTCGTCTCGTACCCCTCGCCCCCGTCGCCGTCCCCGTCCCCGCCGGAGCCGCGCCCGTCGCCGATCCCGCCCGCCCCCGGTCCGGGCCCCGGCCGCGCCGCCGCGCCTTGCGTCGCCGCCGCGCCCGTTCCCGCCACCGGCGCCGCGACGATCGGCGGCGGCGTCACGATCGGCACCAGCGGCACCGGCGCGACCACCTCCGTCGCTCGGGCGCGCAATCCCGCCGGCGCCGCCCGCCCCTCCGGCCGGTGGCTCCGCGTCCGCTTCGGCACCACGCGTGCCGGCGGCTCGGGCGGCGGCGCCACCTCGAACGTCGTCAGCGCCTCGCCCACCGGCACGCCCCGCCCCATCGCCAGCCCCGCGATCAGCGCCCAGCCGATCGCCCCCGCGACCACCGCGGTGATCGCGCCCGCCCGCAGGCGCTCGGGCGTGGAGGGGCGGCCGGCGTACATGCCCGCCAAGCTGGCGATTGCAGGGCCGATCGGCTAGGGGGCCGCCATGCTCAACCTCAACGGCATCACCGTCCGGCTCGGCGGCCGAACGATCCTCGACCGCGCCTCCGCGTCGCTGCCGCCGGGCAGCCGCGTCGGCCTGATCGGCCGCAACGGCGCCGGCAAGTCGACGCTCGTCCGCGTGGTGGCGAACCTGCTCGAACCCGACGACGGCACGGCGGAGATGCCGCGCGGCAGCCGCCTCGGCTACATCGCGCAGGAGGCACCGCACGGCGACACCACCCCCTTCGACACCGTGCTCGCCGCCGACACCGAGCGCGCCGCCCTCCTGCTGGAGGCGGATGACCATAGCGACATGGACCGGCTGGGCGACGTGCACGAGCGCCTGCTCGCCATCGACGCTTGGACCGCCCCCGCCCGTGCCGCGCGCATCCTGGTCGGCCTCGGCTTCGACGAGGAGATGCAGCAGCGCCCGCTCGACAGCTTCTCCGGCGGCTGGAAGATGCGCGTGGCCCTCGCCGCGCTTCTCTTCTCCCAACCCGACGTGCTGTTGCTGGACGAGCCCTCCAACCACCTCGACCTCGAAGCCGTGTTGTGGCTCGAGGATTTCCTGCGGGGCTACAAAGCGACGATCCTCATCGTCAGCCACGAACGCGATTTCCTGAACAACGTCGTGGATCACATCCTTCACCTGCAAGGCGGCAAGCTCACCCTCTATCCCGGCGGCTACGACGCCTTCGAGCGCCAGCGCGCCGAGCGCCTCGCCCAGGTCGAGGCCGCCCGCGCCTCGCAGGCCGCCCAGCGCGAGAAGTTGCAGGCGTACATCGCCAAGAACTCCGCCCGCGCCTCCACCGCCAAACAGGCGCAGAGCCGCGCCAAGATGCTCGCCAAGATGCAGCCCATCGCGGAGAGCTACAACGACCCCACCTTGTCTTTCGACTTCCCCGATCCCGCCGAACTCCGCCCCCCGCTCATCACCCTCGACATGGCGAGCGTGGGCTACGACGACGTGCCCATCCTCAAGCGGCTCAACCTCCGTCTCGACCCCGACGACCGCATCGCGCTGCTCGGCCGCAACGGCAATGGCAAGACCACGCTCGCCCGCCTGCTCGCGGCGCAGCTCGCCCCGATCGACGGCACCATGTCCTCGTCCACCAAGATGAAGGTCGGCTATTTCACCCAGTATCAGGTCGAGGAGCTGGAAGCGGACGACACGCCCCTCGCCCACATGACGCGCATCATGCCCGGCGCCACGCCGGCGGCGGTGCGCGCGCAGCTCGGCCGCTTCGGCTTCTCCGGCGACCGCGCCACCGGCCAGGTCGGCAAGATGTCCGGCGGCGAGAAGGCACGCCTCGCCCTCGCCCTAATCACCCGCGACGCCCCCCACCTCCTGATCCTCGATGAGCCGACCAACCACCTCGACGTCGACGCGCGAGAGGCGCTGATCCAGGCGCTCAATTCCTATACCGGCGCGGTGCTGCTCGTCAGCCACGACCGCCACATGCTGGAGATGACCGCCGACCGCCTCGTCCTGGTCGACGCCGGCCAGGCGCGCGAGTTCGACGGCTCGATCGACGACTATATGGCCTTCATCCTGAAAGGCTCGCCGGACACGGCCAAGTCGCCCAAGGGCAAGAAGGTCACCGCCGAGGGGCGCGACCGCGACCTCGCGCTCCGTCGCACCATCCGCGAGCTGGAGGCGGACACCGCCCGCCTCTCCGCCGATCGCGACGCGATCGACCGCGCCATGGCCGACCCCGCCACCGCCGAGCCGCGCTTCAGCCGCTTGTCGATGACCGAGCTCAACAAGCGCCGCGCCGAGATCCAGACCAAGATCAACGCCGCCGAATCCCGCTGGCTCGACGCGCAGGAGCAGCTGGAGGCGGCCTAGGTGTTTGATCCCGGCATTTGATGGTGCATCATCGGCGCAAGCCTGGAAGGATGCACTATGGGGCAGGTTCTACACGGGAGCGCCCGCACGACAGAGGCAGTCCGTCGAGCGATACAGCATGGTGAAGAGAGCCTGAGAGTGCTGGCGAAGCGCCACGGCATCAACCAAAAGACTGTCGCCAAGTGGAAGAAGCGCACGGCGGTCAAGGACCTGCCTACCGGACCGAAGGATCCGCACTCGACGGTTCTGACCATCGAGGAAGAGGCGGTCATCGTTGCTTTTCGCCGCCACACGCTGCTGCCGCTGGACGACTGCCTCTATGCGTTACAGGCGACCATTCCGCATCTGACGCGCTCGTCGCTGCATCGCTGCCTGCAACGTCACGGGATCAGCCGACTGCCCGAGGTAACCGGCGACAAGACGCCCAAGCGCAAGTTCAAGACCTACCCGATCGGCTATTTCCACATCGATATCGCAGGGTTCAGACAGCAGAGGGCAAGCTACGCCTGTTCGTCGCGATCGACCGGACCAGCAAGTTCGCCTTCGTCGAGTTGCACGAGCAGGCCGGCAAGATGATCGCCGCCCAGTTCCTGCGTAACCTGGTCGCGGCCGTTCCGTACACCATCCACACCGTGCTGACCGACAACGGCATCCAGTTCACCAACCGCGCCTGCGACAAATACGCCTTCCACCACATTTTCGACCGCGTCTGCGACGAAAACGGCATCGAGCATCGCCTGACCAAGGTGAAGCACCCGTGGACCAACGGGCAGGTGGAACGGATGATCCGGACGATCAAGGAAGCGACCTTCAGACGCTACCATTACGACAGTCATGACCAGCTTCAGCAGCACCTCGGCGACTTCGTCGCCGCCTACAATTTCGGCCGCAGGCTCAAAACACTCAAAGGGCTCACGCCCTACGAGGCCATCTGCAAGACATGGCAAAACGAACTAAATCGCTTCACATCAAACCCGCACCATCAAATGCCGGGATCAAACAGCTAGCGTCTGCCTGCATCACCTCAGGCCCGATCGGAAGCATGGCTCCACGAATGCGAGGCCAACGGCTCCCGCCCCACCTTTCCTCCACCCCGTCATGCCGGGCTCGTCCCGACATCCAGAGCCAAGCAGCGCACCGCTGGAAATTCTGGATGCCGGGACGAGCCCGGCATGACGAACATCGAGTCGCTCATCCTTCGCCACCGTTTCCTTCTCCTCATGGAGAGGAAAGGAGTGCCGAAAGCGCGGAAGGGCGAAGGTGACGGCGCCCCCACGCGCGCGAGGATCAGCGCTCGGCCGTCTCGCCCTCGGCCTCGGCCGCGCTCTCCGCCGGTCGCTCGAACCACGCCTCGACCGGCCCGACCAGCTTCAGCGTCAACGGGCGTCCCTTGCGATCGACCTTCTTGCCCAGCGCGACGCGGATCCACCCTTCGGAGATCGAATATTCCTCCACGTCGTTGCGCACGGCACCCTTAAAACGGATGCCGATGCCGCGCTCCAGCAGCGGCTGGTCGAAATGGGGACTGTCGGGATTGATCGACAGGCGATCGGGCGGAGTGTCGCTCATCCGCGCCGCTTACCCGGCTTGACCGCCGCGGACCACAAAAAAGCGGCGCGAATGGATGTCATCCGCGCCGCCCATCTCGTTACCAGCCGCCGTAGCCGTAACCGCGATCGTAATAACCGCCGCCATAGCCGTAGCCGCCGCCATAGTATCCGGGCTCGTACACCCGCTCGCGCACCACGACCGGGGGCGGCGGCGGCGCGTAATAGCGGTCGCGGTACACCACACGCGGCGGCGCGTCGTAATAATAACCGCGATCGTAATAGCGCCCGCGATTGTTGCTGCTCGCGATCGCCGCACCCAGCCCCAGCCCGACGATGCCGCCGATCAGCGCGCCCGTCGCCGCCCGGCCACCGCCCCCGCGATGATAGTCGCGATATCCGCCGCGCCAGCGCTGCGCATCCGCCGGTGCCGCCGCCGCCACGGTCGTCACGGCCAGCGCGACGCCCAATCCCATCTGCTTGAACAACCTGTTCATTCGAACCTCCAACACGAGTACGCCCGGTCCGCTATGCCAACGCATGGAGGCGCGACCGTGTTGCAGGAAATAACGTCCGTACGCTGAACGAAGGCGGAACCCGTTGTTTACGGCAGGTTCACGTGAGAGGCCGCGTCAGTCCTTCCACGCCCAGTAGAGCTGCGCTGGCGGCACGTTCCACCACTCCATGTCATGGTCGATCCGGCTCCAGTGCGGCGTCAGGAAATGGCGCACCTTGGGGCTGAACTGATAGACTAGGAACGCGCCGCCCGGCCGCAACGCCGCGTGCGTCGCCGCCGCGATCGCCGGGCCGACGCCGGCCGGCAGGGTCGAGAAGGGCAGCCCCGACAGGATATAGTCCGCCTGCGGAAACCCGCGTTCGGCGATGATCCGCTCGACGTCCGCCGCCGATCCTTCCACCGCCTGGAAGCGCGAATCGACGATCGTCGCGTCCAGGTAGCGGACGAAATCGGCGTTGGTGTCGATCGCGATCAGCGTCGCGTCGGGCGCCATCCGCTCCAGGATCGGCCGGCAGAAGGTGCCGACCCCCGGCCCATACTCGACGAACAGCTTGCACGCGTCCCAATCGACCCGGTTCAGCATCTTGCGGATCAGCTTGTCGGACGACGGGATGATCGATCCCACCATCACCGGGTGCTTCAGAAACCCTTGAAAGAACATCTGCGCCGGCGACGGAACGCCGGCGGGGCGGCGCACGCGGCGTGCGGCGGAAGAGGAAGTGGCCATCGGGCTCCCTGTCGGTCGTGGTCCCCACACGATCGGCGAGGTGTTAATCCTCCCGTCGCACAGGTGCCGAACGTCTTGCAAGCCATCGGGTTTCACCGCTCCCCGTGCGAGGGCCCCGCTTGGCGCGCGTGCCCGTGATGCGTAAGCGGGATGGATGGACCACGCGCCCGATCCCGATCGCACCGGACAGGTCGCCGTGATCTTCGTGTCGCGCCGGGCGGCCGCCGATGCCGCAGGCTACAACGCCGCGGCAACGGCGATGGAGGCGCTCGCCGCCGAACAGCCCGGCTATCGCGGAATTGACGGCGTGCGCGGCGGCGACGGCGGCATCACGATCAGCTGGTGGGCAGACGAGGCGGCGGCGGTCGCGTGGCGCGCGCACCCCGCGCATGCCGCGATTCGCGAGCGCGGTCGCGCCGACTGGTACGACGCCTACGAGGTCGCGGTGGCGAGCGTCTCGCGCAGCTACGCCTGGAGGCGCGCGTGATCCGTCCCGACCGCGACTTCGCGCTGATGTTCCTGGTGATGCTGACGGTCGCCGCGGGCAACACCGCGCTGCAATCGGTGCTGCCCGCGCTCGGCCGCTCGCTCGGCGTCGCCGACGCGGGTGTGGCGCTCGCCTTCTCGGTGTCGGCGCTGCTCTGGGTGCTCGCCGCGCCGTTCTGGGCGAACCGATCTGATCGTACCGGCCGCCGCGCGATGATCCTGACCGGCCTCGGCGGCTACACGGTCTCGCTGACGCTGTGCGGCCTGTTCCTGGCCCTCGGCATCAACGGCGCGATCGGCGGCGGCACCGCCTTCGCGCTCTTCGTCGCCGGCCGGATGATCTATGGCGGGTTCGGCGCCGCCGCGCCGCCCGCGGTGCAGGCGCTGGTCGCAGGCTCGACCGGACGCGACGAGCGGACGCGCGCCCTGACATTGCTCGCGTCCGCCTTCGGGCTCGGCACCATCCTGGGACCCGCGATCGCCCCCTATCTGATCCTGGGCCATCTCGGCGGGTGGGAGATCGGGCTCGCCGGCCCCGCCTTCCTGTTCGCGGTGTTCGGCGCCGGCGTCTGGGCGACCGTTCGCCTACTCCTGCCCGACGATCGCGCCGGCTCGCACACCGGCGGTACCTCCTCCGCATATCCGTCGATCGGCGGCGCGCCCACGGGGGCGAGCGTCACCGCCGCCACCGCACCGCGCGAGGGCACCGTCGGCTATCTCGACCGCCGCGTGCGCGGCTGGCTGATCGCCGGGCTGGTCATGGGCCACGCGCAGGCGATGACGGCGCAGGTGATCGGCTTCCTCGTCATTGACCGGCTGCACGTCGCGCCGATCGCCGCGCTGGAGCCGACCGGCATCGTCCTGATGATGGGCGCGGGCGCCGCGCTGCTGGTGCAATGGGGGCTGATCCCGCTGCTCGATCTCGGCCCCCGCCGACTGGTGCTGGTCGGCCTGCTGCTCAGCGCCGTCGGCACCGCGCTCACCGGCCTCGCCACGTCGCTCTACGGCCTCGCCCTCGCCTTCGCGCTGGCCAGCGCGGGCTTCGGCTTCACCCGTCCCGGCTACACCGCGGGCTCGTCGCTCGCAGTCGGCGCCGCCCAGCAGGGCTCGGTCGCGGGCAAGGTGACCAGCATCAACGGGGCCAGCTTCGTGCTCGGCCCGTCGATCGGCGTCGCGCTATACACCGCCGGCACGGCGCTGCCGTACCTCGTCGCCAGCGCCACACTGGCCGCACTCGCCGCCTATTGCTGGCGCGCCCTGCGCTGATCGTTCCGCTTACCGCGCCTTCTCTCCCTCGCTCTTGCCCGGAAAGGCGAAGCCGATCGGCTGGATCGCCGCCGCATCCTGCTTCAGCCGCGCCGCGATCTGCTCGTAGTCGCGCTCCATCTCCGGCGTCACGGAGGCACGGCTCTCCTTCAGCGCCTCCTCGAAGTCCGCCTGCCCGACCTCGTGCGCGTCCAGCGAACGGCGCAGCGCGACCAGACCCGCACGCCGCACCACGTCCTCCAGGTCGGCGCCCGTGAACCGGTCCGTCGCCTGCGCCACCGCGTCGAGGTCGACGTCTCCCGCCAGCGGCATCTTCGCCGTGTGGATGCCCAGGATGCGCCGCCGCCCCTCGGCCGAGGGAACGCCGACGTAGATCAGCTCGTCGAACCGCCCCGGCCGCAGCAGCGCCGGATCGACCAGGTTGGGCCGGTTGGTGGCGCCGATCACCACCACCGACTGCAACTCCTCCAGTCCGTCCATCTCGGCCAGGATGGTGTTCACCACCCGCTCGGTCACCTGCGGCTCACCCAGGCCGCCGCCGCGCGCCGGCACCAGCGAATCGAGTTCGTCGATGAAGATCACCGTCGGTGCCACCTGCCGCGCCCGCGCGAACAGCCGGCTGATCTGCTGCTCGCTCTCGCCATACCATTTGCTCAGCAGGTCGCTCGACTTGGTGGCGATGAAGTTCGCCTGCGCCTCGCGCGCCACCGCCTTGGCGAGCAGGGTCTTGCCCGTTCCCGGTGGGCCGTACAGCAGGAACCCCTTGGCGGGACGGATGCCCATCCGCCGGAACGCGTCGGGGTTCTTCAACGGCAGTTCGACGCCTTCCTTCAGCCGCTCCTGCGCCGCGTCGAGGCCGCCGACATCGTCCCAGCGCACGGTCGGCGCCTGCACCATCACCTCGCGCATCGCCGATGGCTGCACGCGCTTCAGCGCCTCCAGGAAATCCTCGCGCGTCACCGACAGCGTGTCGAGTACCTCCGCCGGGATCGTCCGCTCCTCCAGGTTCAGCCGCGGCATGATCCGCCTGACCGCCTCGATCGCCGCCTCACGCGTCAAGGCCGCCAGGTCCGCGCCGACGAAGCCGAACGTCGTCCGCGCCAACTCAGCCAGGTCGACCCGATCGCCCAGCGGCATGCCGCGCGTGTGAATGCCCAGGATCTCGCGCCGCCCGCGCTCGTCGGGCACGCCGACCACGATCTCGCGATCGAACCTGCCCGGCCGCCTGAGCGCCTCGTCGATCGCCTCCGGCCGGTTGGTCGCCGCGATCACCACTAGGTTGGCGCGCGCCTCCAGCCCGTCCATCAGCGTCAGCAGCTGCGCGACCAGCCGCTTCTCCGCCTCGCCCTGCACCTGCCCCCGCTTGGGCGCAATCGAATCGATCTCGTCGATGAACACGATGGAGGGCGCCGCCTTGGCCGCCTCCTCGAACACCTCGCGCAGCCGCCCCTCGGACTCGCCGTACGCCGAGCCCATGATCTCCGGCCCGTTGATGAGGAAGAATTGCGCGTCGCTCTCGTTCGCCACCGCCCGCGCGAGCCGCGTCTTGCCCGTTCCCGGCGGGCCGTAGAGCAGCAGCCCCTTGGGCGGATCGACGCCCAGCCGCTGGAACAGCTCCGGGTAGCGCAGCGGCAGCTCCACCATCTCGCGCAGCTGGTCGATCGTTCCCGCCATGCCGCCGATATCGTCGTAGGTCACGTCGGCGCGGCGCGCGGCGGCGGGCTCCTCATATTCCGGCCGCAGCTCGATCTCGGTGTTCTCGTCGATATGGACGATGCCCTTCGGCGACGCCGACACCACCGCCAGCCGCACCTCCTGCAGCGCGTAGGCCGGCGCGTTCATGAAGCGCTGCACCGTCGGCGGCATGTCGCCGACGCGCTGGTGCCCCGCCGTCGCCACCACGTCTCCCTGGCAGAACGGACGCCCCAGGAACGTCCGCTTCAGCGCGTTGGACGATCCTTGCAGCCGCAAATTCTGCTGCGCCGGCGCGAACACCACCCGCGTCGCCGGCTTCGACTCGGCCTTGCGCACCTCCACGAAGTCGCCCGACCCCACGCCCGCATTCGCGCGCTGCAATCCGTCGATCCGCAGCAGCTCCAGCCCCTCGTCCTCCGGATAGGGGCCGACCGCGCGCGCCGGGGTGGATTGCTTGCCGACGATCTCGATCACGTCGCCCTCGCCCACGCCGATCGCCGCCATCAGCGTGCGCGGCAGATGCGCCAGGCCGCGGCCCGAATCCTCCGGCCTGCTGTTCGCCACCTGGATGCGGCGAACGGGGGTGTCGCTATCGGCCATGCTGCTTCCTTTCGCGCGGGGGGAGCGCCCCAGATAGGACGCCGGTTCCCCGCCGCCACGGCGGTACCGCCAAAAAGCCGTCACGGACGACGACGACAAAAAAAGGGCCGGCGCTCGAAGCGCCAGCCCATGAAAGTTTTTAGGAGAGGATGCCTGAAAGGCCTGGTCTTTTTGCGGCGCAGCACAATTTGTTGCAAGTGCGAAAAGGCATAGTGTAATTGCACCGGACGCAATCGCCATCCACTTGTCGGATGAATCGATCGTCGGGAGAGGAGATGATGCGCAGGTTACCGCCGCTCGGCGCGATCGAGGCGTTCGTTCAGGTCGCCAGGTTGGGATCGGTCAAGGCCGCGGCCGAGGAGCTGGCGCTGTCCGCCCCTGCGCTCAGCCGCCGGGTCCAGTCGCTGGAACGCTTCGTCGGCCGCCCGCTGTTCGGCCGCCGCCATCAGGCGATGGTCCTCAACGAGGAGGGCGAGCGCCTGCTGGCGCAGCTCGCCCCCGTGCTCGACCAGCTGTCGGACGCGGTGGAGGCGATCACCGCCGGCACCGAACTGCTCCGCCTGCGCCTGGGCGTGCTGCCGCTGTTCGCCTCGCAGCGGCTGTTTCCACGGCTCGGCGCGTTGCGCCAGGCGCATCCGGAACTGCATCTCGACATTGACACCGCCGGCCACGGCATCGCGCGGCTGGGCGAGGGGCTGGACGCGGTGATCGCGCTCGCCCGCGACATCGACCCGGCACTCTACGCCAAGCGGCTCGACCACAATTCGGTGTACGTGATCGGCGCGCGGTCGCTGCTCGACGGCCCCGATCCGGTCACCCGGCCGGACCAGCTCGCCGGGCTGACGGTGCTGCTCCACCGCGACATGCCGGACAATTTTGCCGCCTGGCGCCAGCGCATCGGGCTGGGCGAGGTCGAGCCGCTGGCGATCGACCATTTCGATTCGGGCGCGCTGATGCTGGAAGCCGCCGCCCAGGGGCTCGGCGTCGCCTTCATGATGGCGAGCCATTACGAGGACGCCGCCGACCCCCGCCTCGTCCGCCTGTTCGACGTGGAGGTGGAAAGCCCCTACAGCTACTGGTTCGTCTGCCGCCCCCGCGCGCTGACGCAGAAACCCGTGCGGCTGTTCCACGACTGGCTGGTCCGAACCCTCGGGTCGGACGGGTAGAACCACGTCATGCCGGGACAGAGCAGAATGCGGCGCCCCCTACCATATCCTGCCTCCCCGGCGAAGGCCGGGGCCCAGGTGGGAGCGGTCGCCGCATCCTGGCCCAAGTTCACCCAGCTGGGCCCCGGCCTCCGCCGGGGAAGAAAGAGGTCCGGAGAGAATCTGGCTTCAGCCCGGATGACGAGAAAAGGTCGCCCTTACGCCGCGCGCGCCTTCACGATCTTGCCCGGCTCCCGCGGCGGCTCGCCCTTGGGCAGCGCGTCGATCAGCTCCATGCCGTCGGTCACCTGGCCCCACACCGTATACTGATTGTCCAGGAAGCGCGCATCGTCGAACACGATGAAGAACTGCGAGTTGGCCGAGTTCGGATCGTTGGTCCGCGCCATCGAACAGACGCCGCGCACGTGCGGCTCCTTGGAGAATTCTTGGCGGAGGTTCGGCTTGTCCGACCCGTGCATCCCCGTCCCGGTCGGATCGCCGCCCTGCGCCATGAAGCCGGGGATCACGCGGTGGAACACCACGCCGTCGTAGAATCCGTCGTTCGCCAGCTCGGCGATCCGCTTGACGTGCTCGGGCGCCAGGTCGGGGCGGAGCTTGATCGTCACGTCGCCGCCGTCGAGGGTAAGGGTCAGCGTCTCGGGGGTGTCGGCCATCTGTCAAACTCCTGAAAGGGAAGCGCGGCAGATAGGGTCGCTGATCCCCGGTGGCAAATCGCCACCCGGCGGGCTAGGGCGCCACCCGGCGTTGCAGCAGGGAGGCCAGGCATGACCGACACCGAGCTCCACCCCGCTCCCCACGAGGTCGAAGACGAGCTGGACGAGGACGACCGGATGCGCCCGGAGTTCGTCCGCGCGGTGCTCGACGCGGTCGAGACGGGCGATCACGCAGCGGCACGCGCGCTGGTCGAACCGCTCCACCCCGCCGACCTCGCCGACCTGTTCGAGCTGACCCCGCAGCCGGAACGCGCCGCGCTCGCCCACGCCGTCGCCGGCGAACTCGACGCCGAGGTGTTCGCCGAGATGAACGAGCACGTCCGCGAGGACCTGCTCGACGCGCTCACCCCCGGCGAGGTCGCCACGCTCGCCGCCGAGATGGACACCGACGACGCGGTGTCCATCATCGAGGACATGGACGAGGACGACCAGCGCGCCGTCCTCCGCGCGCTCGATCCCGACGATCGCGCCGCCATCGAGGAGGCGCTGTCCTACCCCGAGGAATCCGCCGGGCGCCTGATGCAGCGCGACCTGGTCGCGGTGCCCGAACACTGGACCGTCGGCGACGTCATCGACTACCTCCGCCGCCAGGAAGACCTCACCACCGATTTCTGGGAAGTGTTCGTCGTCGACCCCGGCCACAAGCCGGTCGGCACCTGCGCGCTGTCGCGCATCCTGCGCACCGCGCGCTCCGTCCCCGTCGCCGAGGTGATGCAGCGCGAGCAGACGCTGATCCCGACCGACATGGACCAGGAGGAGGTCGCCCTCCGCTTCCAGAAATACGCGTTGATCTCCGCCGCCGTCGTCGATGCGTCGTGCCGTCTCGTCGGCATGATTACCGTCGACGACATCGTCCACATCATCCAGCAGGAGGCGGGCGAGGACACGCTTCTCCTGTCCGGCGCGGGCGAGGGCGACATCAACGAGCCGATCCGCCGCACCGTCCGCTCGCGGCTCACCTGGCTGGTCATCAACCTCGGCGCGACGATGATCTCCGCCTCGGTCGTCGGCCTGTTCCAAGGGGAGATCGCGCGCTACGCCCTGCTCGCCGTCCTCATGCCGATCGTCTCGGCGATGGGCGGCAACGCCGGCACGCAGACGCTGGCGGTGATGGTCCGCGCGCTCGCCACCAACCAGCTGACCAGTTCCAACACGTTGCGGATGCTCGGCCGCGAGTTCCGCGTCGCCGCCTGCAACGGCGCAGCGCTCGGCGGGGTCGGCGCGCTCGGCACCTATCTGATCTTCGGTGACCCGAAACTCTCCGCCGTGTTCGCCGCGGCGATGGTCATCAACAGCCTGGTCGCCGGCATGATCGGCGTCGTCGTGCCCGTCGCGCTCGACAAGGCGGACATCGATCCCGCCATCTCCTCGGCGGTGTTCGTCACCACCGTCACCGACGTGATGGGCTTTCTCTCCTTCCTCGGCCTCGCCACGCTCGTCCTGGTGCCTTGATCCCCCTCCCCTGTTGATTGTGGCCGGCAGGCGCCCACATCGCTGGCCATGCTCCACCTCACCAAAGTGGCGTTCGGCGCAACCAGTGCCGAGCATCTGGCCGATCGCCTCCGCCAGCGCGCCGCCGAAGGGGGCATGTTCCTCACCACCCGCTACCTGCCCAAGCGGCACGAGGAGGTGGCCGGCGCCGGCTCGCTCTACTGGATCATCAAGCACCAGCTCGTCGCCCGCTCCCCCATCCTCCACTTCGGCGAGGCCGACGGCGGCCGCGTCGCCATCCACCTCGCCCCCGACCTCGTCCTGGTCCAGGCCAGGCCGAAGCGCGCCCACCAGGGCTGGCGCTACCTCGAACACGCCGACGCCCCCGCCGACCTCGGCGGCGACGCGAGCGGGGTCGAGAACCTTCCCCCCGCACTCCTGGGCAAGCTGGCCGAACTGGCGCTGCTCTGACCGGAGCCGCTCATCATCAAACCCGTCACCCCGGACTTGATCCGGGGTCCATCCATCGGCAGGCACGCGGCTGGAGCCTCCAGCGTCAACCTCGCGGAGCCATGGACCCCGGATCAAGTCCGGGGTGACGGTGCGGAGGTCCGGGGTGACGGTGCGGGAAGTGGCTAGGTCACACGCTCGACAGCCGCCGCCCGCTCCAACAATACGATCGCCTTCTCCGCGTACCACCCAGCGGCTCCGCCCCCATACCCCAGCCGCCCCGCCAGCCGGAGCGACGCCGCATTGTCCGGCCCGATCATACATAACGTCCGCGCAATCCCGTGCGCATCCGCCCAGCCGAGCATCGCCGCGCACGCTTCCATGGCATAGCCCCGCCCATGCGCCGCGGGCATGAACGCCCAGCCCGCCTCCACCTCGCCTTCGAACGACGGCACGCTGTCGCGCCGCGAGTCCAACAGCCCGACCGATCCCAGAAACAGGCCCGCCGTGTCGCGCACCGTCCAGTTCCCGTAACCGAGCACCTGCCAATGGCCGACGTAGCGCAGCAGGCGATGCCAGCTCTGCTCGCGCGTCTGCACCCCTGTACCGATCGGTCCGACCACCGCCGGATCGGCATTCAGCGCGGCGAAGTCATCCAGCTCCGTCGCATTCGACGGCGTCAGGATCAGGCGGGCGGTGGAAAGCGTCGGCGGCATGGCGACCACGCTAATCCATGTCGATGCCGTGCGGGAAAGCTTTTCCGTTCCGGCCCGATCCGCGCTAGGCGCTGGTCGCATGGCCGCCACAATCCGCTGCGACGTCGCGATCGTCGGTGCCGGGCTCGCCGGCGGGCTCCTCGCGCTCGCGCTGGCGGCGAGGCACCCCACGCTCGACCTGCGCCTGATCGACGTCGCCGACGTGGTCGGCGGCAACCACATCTGGTCGTTCTTCGGCTCGGACGTGGCGCAGGCCGACCGCTGGATCGTCGAGCCGCTCGTCTGTCACGGCTGGCGCGCCTACGACGTCGCCTTCCCCGCCCACGCCCGCACCATCAACCAGACCTATTACTCGATCGAGAGCGCCCGCCTCGACGCCGTGGTCCGCGCCCGCCTGCCCGATCGCGCGCTGATGCTCGGCCGCAAGGTCGCGGCCGTCACCCCGACCACCGTCACCCTCGCCGACGGCGACCGGATCGAGGCGACCGGCGTGATCGACGCGCGCGGCGCTGCCGATCTCGGTCCGCTGGAGGCCGGCTGGCAGAAATTCGTCGGTCGCGAGCTGGTCGTGCCGGACGGGCACGGGCTGGAACGGCCGGTGGTGATGGACGCCACCGTGACCCAGCTCGACGGCTATCGCTTCGTCTACTGCCTGCCCTTCTCGCCCACCCGCGTGTTCGTCGAGGACACCTATTACAGCGACTCCGCCAGCCTCAACCACAAGGCCGTGTCGCGCCGGATCGACGCCTATGCCGCGGCGCGCGGCTGGCAGGTCGCGGCCGATGCCGACGGCGCCACCGCCTGGCCCCGCAACGAGCCGCTGCACGAGGAGCGCGGCGTGCTGCCCGTGGTGATGGGCGGCGACTTCGACGCCTATTGGCGCAGCGGCGGGCGGCACCTGGCCAAGGCGGGGATGCGCGCGGGGCTGTTCCACCCGACCACCGGCTACTCGCTGCCCGACGCCGTCCGCACCGCCGCCGCAATCGCCCGGCGCACCGACTTCGCGAGCGCCGCGCTCCACGACGCCACCTACGCGCTCGCCAAGGCGACGTGGCAGGCGCGCGGCTTCTACCGGATGCTCGACACCATGCTCTTCCGCGCCGCCGAACCGGACGAGCGCTACCGTGTTCTTCAACGCTTCTACCGGCTCGACCCGCGGCTGATCGGCCGCTTCTATGCAGGACAATCCACGATGGGTGACAAGGCACGCGTGCTGATGGGCAGGCCCCCGGTTCCGGTCGGCCGCGCCGTGCGCGCACTGATCGGATCGGGCGCGGGGGCCGCACGATGAAGCGCGCCATCGTCGTCGGCGCCGGTTTCGGCGGCCTGGCGCTCGCCATTCGCCTGCAATCGGCGGGCGTTCAGACCACGGTCGTCGAAGCGCGCGACAAGCCCGGCGGCCGCGCTTATTACTGGGAGCGGGACGGCTTCACCTTCGACGCCGGCCCCACCGTCATCACCGATCCTGCGTGCCTGGAGGAGCTGTGGACGCTCACCGGCCGCGCGATGCGCGACGACATCGAGCTGGAACCCGTCTCTCCCTTCTACCGCCTCAATTGGGCCGACGGCACCAATTTCGACTATACCAACGACGACACGGTGCTGAAGGCGGAGATCGACCGGCTCCACCCCGGCGACTGGGAGGGTTATCAGAAGTTCCTCCGCTACTCCGCCGGCGTCTTTCACGAAGGCTACGAGAAGCTCGGCCACGTCGCCTTTCTCGACTTCGCCTCGATGATAAAGGCCGCGCCCGCACTCGCCAAATACCAGGCGTGGCGCTCGGTCTACTCGATCGTGTCCAGCTTCGTGCAGTCGGAGAAGCTGCGCGAGGCGCTGTCCTTCCACACCCTGCTTGTCGGCGGCAACCCGATGACCACCAGCGCGATCTACGCGCTGATCCACAAGCTGGAGCGTGACGGCGGCGTGTGGTTCGCCAAGGGCGGCACTAACCGCCTCGTCGCCGGCCTCGTCACCCAGTTCGAGCGGATCGGCGGCACGATGCGCTTGGGCGACCCCGTCGCCCGCATCGAGACGCTCGGCGACCGCGCCACCGGCGTGGTGACGCAGAGCGGCTGGCAGGCCGAGGCGGACATGGTCGCCTGCAACGGCGACATCATGCACAGCTACCGCGACCTCCTCTCCACCTCGCGCTCGTCCCAACGAACCAAGGCGCGGCTGGAGCGCAAGAAATACTCGCCGTCGCTGTTCGTCACTCATTTCGGCATCAAGGGCAGCTGGCCGGGCATCCCCCACCACATGATCCTGTTCGGACCGCGGTACAAAGAACTGCTCGAGGACATCTACGATCACGGCGTGCTGGCGGAGGATTTCTCGCTCTATCTCCACCACCCGACCGTAACGGACCCCAGCCTCGCGCCCGAGGGCCACTCGACCTTCTACGTCCTCGCCCCCGTCCCACATATGGGCAAGTTCCCGGTCGACTGGGACGAGATCGCCCCGATTCTCGAACGCCGCATCCTCGACGAGGTCGGCCGCCGCCTGATCCCCGACATTCACGACCGGATCGTCACCAAGTTCAGCTACACGCCCAAGGATTTCTCGCAGGATCTGAACGCCCATCTCGGCAGCGCCTTCAGCCTGGAGCCGATCCTGACCCAGAGCGCCTATTTCCGCGTCCACAACCGCGACGACGCGATCCCCAATCTCTACTTCGTCGGTGCCGGCACCCATCCGGGCGCCGGTATTCCCGGCGTCGTCGGCAGCGCCAAGGCGACGGCCAAGCTGATGCTGGAGGGATAGAAGCACCGCGGTCTTTCGGTTTACACCTTGTTAGCCGGACATCCCTAACCCTTCGCGGAACAGGGAGAACATGGATGTCGAGTGGCTGTCAGGGGTGTCGGAAGGAGCAGATGGACTTCTCCATCGCCATGGCCTTCCAGCCGATCGTCGACGTGCGGACCGGGCGTCCCTTCGCCTATGAGGCGCTGGTGCGCGGCGCCAATGGGGAGAGTGCGGCCGACGTGCTGGCCCAGGTCACCGCGGACAACCGCTACGCCTTCGACCAGCAGTGTCGCGTCGCGGCGATCGAGGGCGCCGTGGCGGCGGGGATCGCCGATACCGACGCCCGCCTGTCGATCAACTTCCTCCCCAATGCGGTCTACTCGCCGGTTGCGTGCATCCAGCTGACGCTGAAGACGGCCCGCGCCGTCGGCCTCCGCACGGATCGCCTGATCTTCGAATTCACCGAGAATGAGGAGATGGTCGACACCGACCATGTCCGCACGATCATCGACGCCTATCGCAAGATGGGCTTCACCACCGCGATCGACGATTTCGGCGCGGGTCACGCCGGGCTCGGCCTGCTCGCCAAGTTCCAGACCGACCTCATCAAGCTCGACATGGACCTGATCCGCGACCTGGCCAGCAGCCTGCCGCGCCGGATCATCGTCGACGGCGTGGTCCGCATGGCGAACGCGCTCGGCATCACCGTGATCGCCGAGGGAGTCGAGACCGCCGCCGAGTACCACGCGCTGCGCGACATCGGCATCCACTACATGCAGGGGTATCTGTTCGCCCGTCCTGGCTTCCGGTCGCTGCCCGCGATCACGATGCCGTTCGCTGAGCGAACCGATCGCGTAGCTGCGGCCTGAACGGACGCGCCGCCACGCACTGATCCACATCAGCCAGAAATTCGGCCGATCGTTTCCCCGCGGAAACGACTTACCGGGGGTGCGCTCGTTTCCTGTTCCGACAATCGAAAGGACAGACGATGCCCGCTTCACAGGATACCATCCGCGACCTCTTCATCACCGGCGCGAAGAACCTTCACGCCGTCGAGAAGCAGGCGCTCTCGATCATGACGCCGCAGGTTAAGCGGATCGAACATTATCCCGAGGTCGCCGATCAGCTCCACCGCCACATCGCCGAGACCGAGCAGCAGATCCAGCGCCTCGACGACATCCTGGCCGAGTTCGACACCGGCGGATCGGCGCTGAAGGATGCTGGGCTCAGCCTGTCGGGCAGCATGGCCGCGATCGTCCACAGCGTCGCGGGCGACGAGATCCTGAAGAACAGCTTCGCCAATTACGCCTTCGAGCATTTCGAGATCGCCGGCTACAAGTCGCTCCTCACCCTGGCCGAGGACGGCACCTTCTCTAAGGCGACCTCGCTGCTCCAGCAGTCGCTCGCCGAGGAGCAGCGGATGGCGCAGTGGCTGGACGAGGCGCTGCCCACCATCACCCGTCGCTACGCGGAACTGTATTCGGAAGGCGGCAGCAGCACCGCCAAGGTCTGATCGGCGCGGCGGCCTGACCGCCTCGCTTGCCCCGCCCCGGCTGCTGGCGTAGCGCCGGGGCATGAAGCGCCTCGCCATCTACTGCGGCTCCGCCACCCCCGCCGACCCCGTCTATATCGACTCCGCCCGCGCGATCGGGCGCGCGCTCGTCGAACGCGGCATCGGTGTCGTCTACGGCGGCGGCCGCCTCGGCCTCATGGGTGCGGTCGCCGATGCGGCGCTGTCCGCGGGCGGCGAGGTGATCGGCGTCATCCCGCAGGCGCTGGTCGATGCCGAGGTCGCTCACCGCGGCCTGACCGAGCTCCACGTCGTCGCCGGCATGCACGACCGCAAGGCCAAGTTCACCGAACTCTCCGACGGCTTCGTCACCATTCCCGGCGGCACCGGCACCATGGACGAATTGTGGGAGGCGCTCAGCTGGGCGCAGCTCGGCTACCACGCCGATCCCGTCGGGCTGCTCAACGTCGCCGGCTATTACGATCCGCTGATCGCCTTCTGGGAAAAGATGGGCGAGGTCGGTTTCCTGCGCGCGCAACACCGCGACTTGCTGATCGTCGCCGACACGCTGCCGCTGCTGCTGGACCGCATGGCGGCGCACGTGCCGACGCGTCCTATCGTCCGCATGAGCGCCGCCGACCTTTGACGACCGACCTGGATCGAACCGCGCTGGTCGCCGCCGCCCGCGAGTCGATCGCCAAGGGGTCGAAGAGCTTCGCCGCCGCCTCGACGCTGTTCGATCCCGCCACGCGCGAGCGGGCGTGGCTGCTCTACGCCTGGTGCCGCCGCTGCGACGACATCGCCGACGGGCAGGACCACGGCCACACCATGAGCCGCGTCGACGACGCCCCCGCGCGCCTTGCCGAGATGCGCGCGATGACAGAAGCGGCACTCGCCGGCGAGGTGGTCGGCGACCCCGCCTTCGACGGCCTGCGCGTCGTTGCCGCGGAAACGGCGATGCCCGCGCGCTGGCCGCGCGACCTCATTGCCGGTTTCCAGCTCGACGCGGACGAGTGGCGGCCGCGCAGCGAGGACGATCTCTACCGTTACTGCTACCACGTCGCGGGCGTCGTCGGCTGCATGATGGCGGTCGTGATGGGCGTGCCGCCGACCGACGACGCGACCCTCGACCGCGCCTGTGACCTCGGCCTCGCCTTCCAGCTTTCGAACATCGCTCGCGACCTGGACGAGGACGATCGCGCCGGCCGCTGCTACCTGCCGGTCGACTGGCTGGTCGAGATGGACATGCCGCCGGGCGAAGTCCTCAAGCCCCATTTCCGCCCACGCCTCGCGATCCTCGGCCAGCGCCTCGCCACTCGGGCCGCGGCGTTCGAGGCATCGGCCCGGATTGGCACCCGCGCCCTCTCCCTTCGCTCGGCCTGGGCGGTGCTGTCGGCGGCGAACATCTACGGCGCCATCGGCCGCACCGTCGCGGCGCGCGGCGCAACGGCGTGGGACCGGCGGGTGACGACGTCCAAGGCGCAAAAGGTGGGATTCATCGCGTCTGCTGGATGGCAAGCGGTGCGCCGACACGCCCTGTACGACGAAGCGCCGCGCGATACGGCGTTATGGAAGCGGCCCAAAGACTGACGATTGAGCCTATGGATTACCGCATCCCGGTGAACGCCGGAGCCCAGGCCCGCGATTGCCGTCGAACGTTTCTCTACTCGGCTCCAGGTTCGGCATCCGCCGGAACACGGGGCAACCTTCTACCTTGACAGACGGAGGCACTTCAGCCTTGCCGCTTCGCACCTTCCGCCTTCGCCACCCGCGTCCCCGTCGCGCGACAATCCGCGCCGATCGACGGGAAGGCCAGGTCGGTATTCATTGCGATCTGCTGCGGCAGTGCCGCGCGGCACTGCGCCAGCGTCTCGTAACGGGTCGGCACGAGACGCGCCTGCGTGCACGGCGCATTGCCGTCTCCGCATCCCAAGATCGCCACCACGTAGAACAACGCGTCCATAACCGCCTCCATCCACGATGAAAAAACGGCTCTGCGACGAAGCGGTTCCCGATGCGACGAACGGCGCTTGACAGCTTTGCCATGCCCGTGGGTGTTGCTCCCGCCCGCACGGCACCCGACATGGGCGGGTAATGCCACCCTCCGATCCGTCCTCCGCCGCAACCGCGCCGCTGATCCCTACGCTCCGGCGCTTCCTCCCCTATCTCTGGCCCGCGGGCGAACCGATGCTGCGCCTGCGCATCTCGGGCGCGATGCTGCTCGTCCTCGCCTCCAAGCTCGTGCAGGTGTTCGGCGCCGCCTACACGCTCAAATACGCGGTCGACCGGATGGCGGTAGGCGACCGCGGTCTCGTCACGCTGGTGATGCTGCTGGTCGCCGCCTACGCCGCCTCCCGCTTCGCCGCGACGCTGTTCGACAATCTCCGCAACGCCGTGTTCGAGCGCGTCGGCCAGGACGCGACCCGCCGCCTCGCCGCCGACGTCTTCCGCCACCTCCACGCGCTCTCCCTCCGCTTCCACCTCGAACGCCGCACCGGCGCGGTCACCAAGGTGGTCGAGCGCGGCACCAAGAGCATCGACACGATGCTCTATTTCATCCTGTTCAACATCGCCCCGACGGTGCTGGAACTCGGGCTGGTGCTCGGCATCTTCTGGCGCAGCTTCGGCTGGCCGCTGGTCGCCGCCACGTCGGCGATGGTGGTCGCCTATATCTGGTTCACCCGGATCGTCACCGATTGGCGCAACGCGCTGCGCACCCGCATGAACGACCTCGACACCGGCGCCGTCGCGCACGCCGTCGACTCGCTCCTGAACTTCGAGACGGTGAAATATTTCGGCGCCGAGGAGCGCGAGGCGACCCGCTACGAGAACGCCGTCGACGCCTATGCCCGCGCCGCCACCAAGTCGGAGAATTCGCTCGCCTGGCTCAACGTCGGCCAGGCGGCGATCACCAACCTGATGCTCGGCGGCGGCATGGCCTATGTCGCCTGGGGCTGGAGCCGCGGCAGCTTCTCCGCCGGCGACGTGGTGTTCGTCTCGACATTGCTCGCGCAGCTGTTCCGCCCGCTCGACCTGCTCGGCATGGTCTACCGCACCATCCGCCAGGGCGCGATCGACATGGGCTCGATGTTCGAGCTGATCGACACCCCCGCCGAGGTCGTCGACGCACCCGACGCCACACCGCTCCTCGTCACCCGCGGCCACGTCCGTTTCGAGGGCGTCCGCTTCGGCTACGACGAGGATCGCCCGATCCTGGACGGCCTCGACCTCGACGTCCCCGCCGGCACCACCTGCGCCGTCGTCGGCGCATCGGGCGCCGGCAAATCGACGCTCGCCCGCCTCCTCTACCGCTTCTACGACGTGAACGAAGGCCGCATCACCATCGACGGCCAGCCAGTGGCGGCCGTCACCCAGGCTTCCTTGCGCGCCGCGATCGGCATCGTCCCCCAGGACACGGTGCTGTTCAACGACACCATCGGCTACAACATCGCCTACGGTCGCGAGGGCGCGAGCGACGCCGAGGTCGCCCGCGCCGCGCAAGGTGCCGCCATCGCGCCCTTCATCGAGCGCCAGCCCGACGGCTACGACACCCGCGTCGGCGAGCGCGGGCTGAAGCTGTCGGGCGGCGAGAAGCAGCGCGTCGCCATCGCCCGCACCCTGGTCAAGAACCCGCCGATCCTGATCCTCGACGAGGCGACCAGCGCGCTCGACAGCCGCACCGAGGCCGATATCCTCGAAACACTCGAATCGGTCGAGCGCGGCCGCACCACCATCGTCATCGCCCACCGCCTGTCGACGGTGATCCACGCCGACCAGATCGTCGTCCTCGACGCCGGCCGCGTCGCCGAACGCGGCACCCACGCGGAGCTCCTCCGTCGCGGCGGCCTCTACGCCGGCATGTGGGCGCGCCAGGCGAGGGAACGCGAGGAAGCACTGGCGGCGGAGTGATCGCTCGCAACTCCAGCCCGCCACCGCTTCGTCATGCCGGGCCTGACCCGGCATCCATGGTGCCGCGTGACCAACGGCGTGAGAGGGTGCGGAACCATGGACCCGGATCAAGTCCGGGGTGACGAGGATTTCTGAAACGATCCCCTCCGCTGGGCCGAGCCTGTCACACCAGATCCCGATACGCCGGATGCTTCTCGATGAACGCCCGCACGAACGGACATTGCGGCACCACCTTCAACCCCTGGTCCCGCGCCAGGTCGAGGCTCCCGCGGATCAACCGGCTGCCGACGCCATGCCCCTCCAGCCGCGCCGGCACCAGCGTGTGAGTGAACACGATCGTATCGCCCTCGCGCTGATACGCCGCCACCGCGACCTCGCCGTCCACTTCCAGCGTGAACTCCTGCTCCGACCGGTTGTCGCGCACCGCCTGCATCATAAGTCCTTTCCCGTTCCTCGCCCCGTAACGCTATAGGCGCACGCGATGTCCCCCGATCTCGATCCGCTACCCCATCTCCAACGCATCTTCGGCTTCCCCCAGTTCCGCGGCGTCCAGGCGGAGGTGGTGACACGCGTCCTCGCCCGGCAGCGCACGTTGGCGGTGATGCCGACCGGCGCGGGCAAGTCCCTCTGCTATCAGCTCCCCGCCACCATGATGGACGGCACCTGCGTCGTCGTCTCCCCACTGATCGCACTGATGCACGACCAGCTCCGCGCCGCCACCGCGGTCGGGATCAGCGCCGCCACCCTCACCTCGGTCGACGAGAACCGGGGCGAGACGATCGCCCGGCTGAAGCGCGGCGAACTCGACCTGCTCTACGTCGCGCCCGAACGTGCGTCCGGCACCCATTTCCGCGACCTGCTCGAACAGGCCCCCTTGAGCCTGTTCGCGATCGACGAGGCGCACTGTGTCAGCGAATGGGGCCACGATTTCCGCCCCGACTATCGCCTGCTCGGCCCGCTGATGGACGCCTTCCCCGACGTCCCCCGCCTCGCCCTCACCGCCACCGCCGACGCGCACACCCGCGCCGACATCGCCCGCCAGCTCGGCATCCCGGCGGACGGCACGATCGTCTCCGGCTTCGACCGTCCCAACATCCGCTACCACATCTCCCCGCGCGCCCAGACGACGCGCCAGATCGCCGACGTGATCGCCGCCACCCCCGGCCCCGGCATCGTCTACGCCCAGACCCGCGCCGCCACCGAGAAGCTGGCGGAAACGTTGTCGCGCACCGGCCGCCCGACCCGCGCCTACCACGCCGGCCTCGACCCCGCCGTTCGGGCGAAGAACCAGGCCGATTTCGTCGCATCGGAGGATATGGTGATCTGCGCCACCGTCGCCTTCGGCATGGGCATCGACAAGCCCGACGTGCGCTTCGTCGCCCATGCCGGCCTCCCCAAATCGATTGAGGCGTACTACCAGGAGACCGGCCGCGCCGGCCGCGACGGCGACCCTTCCGTCGCGCACCTGTTCTGGGGCGCCGAGGATTTCGTCCGCGCCCGCCAGCGCATCGCCGAGGTCGAGCCCGAGCGCCAAGCCGGCGAGCGCCACCGCCTCCAGGCGCTCGGCGCGCTGGTCGAGACCGGCGGCTGCCGTCGCCGCATCCTGCTCAAGCATTTCGGCGAGGAGCTGGAGCAAGATTGCGGCAATTGCGACAATTGCCTCGGCTCCTCCGACGCCGTGGATGCCACCGAACTCGCGCGGAAATTCCTGTCCGCCGTCTTCCGCACCGGCCAGATGTTCGGCCATGGCTATATCGAGCAGGTGCTGCTCGGCCAGTCGACCGACCGCAGCATCCAGAACGGCCACGAGGCGCTGTCGGTCTGGGGCATCGTCGACGGAGACGAGGCCGCGCTCATCAAGCCCGTCGGCCGCGCGCTCGCCTTGCGGGATGCGATCCGCGCCAACGAGCACGGCGGTCTCGAATTCGGCCCCGGCGCGCGCGGACTGCTGAAGGGCGGCGACACCTTGTCGGTGATCGTGCCCCCCAAGCGCGAACGCCGCGGCAAACGCGCCGCCCCCGTCACCGCCAACCCCGCCGACAATCCCCTGTTCGAGGCGCTGCGCGAGAAACGCCGCGAGTTGGCGAAAGAAGCGGGCGTCCCCCCCTACGTCATCTTCCACGATTCCACGTTGCGCGACATGGCGGCGCGACGCCCGTCGAGCCCCGCCGCCCTCGGCGTCCTCTCCGGCATCGGCGCCCGCAAGCTGGAGGCCTATGGCGACGCCTTCCTGCAGGTGATCCGGGACTTCTGACGCCCCCTCTTCCAGCGAGGCGCTGGGATGACGAGTGAGCGATGAAGGGCCACGCGTCCGCCCCACTCATTCCGTCACCCCGGACTTGATCCGGGGTCCATCGTTCCGCACAAACCACGACAGTTGCTCTCGCGGAGCCATGGATGCCGGATCAAGTCCGGCATGACGGAAAGGCAAAAGCGCGCGCTCAATCTACCCCACACCACCCGCGTAGATCGCGTCCAGCGTCGCCGCCACCGTCACCAGCGCCTCGGCATCCTGCCCGAACCGCTCGCCGCCCGCGAGCCGTCGGACCCAATCGACCCCGGCGCGACCGCCCCAGTCGGCATCCCCCTCGCTCACCCGCTCGCTCACCGTGCCGCGATACCGGTCCGCCACGAAATCGTAGAACGAGCCCCCGACGTTGCGAAACCCCGCCCCACCCTCGCTGCCGTAGAAGCTCGCCTCGATCACCGCGTCGCGCCCGGCATGCAGCCGCCACGAGCAGGCGAGCCGCACCACCGTGCCCCCCGTCAGCGTTAGCGTCGCCACCGCGAAATCCTCCACCGCGTCGCCCACCAGCGGCACGCCGCCAGCGAACAGATGCGATTCCACCCGCACCACTTCCGGAAGCCCCAGCACCCACAAGGCGAGATCGACGAGGTGCACGCCCAGATCCATCACGCACCCGCCCCCCGACTGCGCGCGGTCGTAGAACCACGGCTTGTCGGGCCCATAGGCATTGTGGAACACCAGATCGACCGCCTGCACCCGGCCGAGCCCCCCATCGCGCACGATCTCCGCGATCTTTGCGACCCCATCGGTAAACCGATAGGAGAAATCCACCCCCAGCAGCCGGTCCGCGTCACGCGCCGCCGCGACCACCGCCGCCGCCTCCGCCGCCGACCGCCCCAGCGGCTTCTGACAGAACACCGCTGCCCCCGCCTCCAGCGCCACGATCGACTGTTCGGCATGGAGCGCGCTAGGCGACGCGATCACCACCCCGTCGAGGCCCAAGGCCAGCATCTCGTTCAACGACCCGACCAGCGCCGCCTCGGGCGCCAGCGCCCGCGCTTCCGCCGCCATCTCGGCGCTCGGATCGGACACCGCGACCGCCTCGACCAGCCCGGTCCCGAGCATCGCCGCCATCCGGTGCCGCCCGATCCAGCCGGTGCCGAGGAAACCGAGTTTGAGCATCGTCACATCCATTTCCTCTCGGATGTCCTCACCCTTCCGGCGCTGACGCGCCTCCCTCCCTCTCCCCCGGGAGAGGGAAAAGACGGCGCAGCCGGCGAAGGGTGAGGACAGTTCCCGCCTCAATACGTAATCAGCGCCTTCACGAACCCGTCCGGCTTGTCCCGCGTCGCCTCGATCGCCTCCGCCACGTCATCCAGCGCGTACTGGTGCGTATACAGCGGCGCCGGATCGAGCCGCCCGGTCGTCACCGCGTCCACCGCCTCGCGCAAGCCCCTGAGCGCCACCGCCGGATCGCGCTCGTGCGCGTTGGCGACGTCGATCCCCTTCCAGTTCCACATCTGCATCGACACCTGCCGAGGCCCGTCCTGGTGATAGCCCGCGATCACCAGCCGCCCGCCATATCCGACCAGCTCGCCCGCCAGGTCGAGCGGCCACTGCTTGCCGACCGCCTCGATCACCCGCTCGCACAAGGCTTCGCCGGTGATCGCCTTGACCGCCTCGATGATCCGCCAGTGATCGTCCATCGCCACCGTCTCGGCGGCGCCGAACGCCTTGGCGAGGTCGAGCGACGATTGCCGCCGCGAGATCGCGATCACCCTCGCCCCCGCCTCCGTCGCCAGCCGCGTCAGCACCGCGCCGAGAAAGCCGATGCCGACGATCGCCACCCACTGCCCCGCCCGGATGTCGCTCCGGCGGAAGATGTTCATCGCGCAGCCCAGCGGCTCGCCCGGAAACGGCTGGCCGTCCAGCGCGGCGGGCAGCACCACCACCGCGTCCTCGGCGGCCACATCATACTCGGCGAAGCTCCGCCCCGCGAGCGTCGCCACCCGGTCACCCACCGCGACCGAGGTCACGCCCGCGCCGACCGCGTCGACCACGCCCCAGCCTTCGTGCCCCAGCCCGCCCGCGTCGCCGGGAAAGGTCGACCAGGGCTGCCCCTCGAACGGCTCCACGTTGGACGCGCACACCCCGCATCCCTCCAGCCGCACCCGCACCTCGCCCGACCCCGGCTCAGGTCGAACCGTCTCGACCAGCTCCATCGTTCCGGGGGCGGAGAGCACCGCCGCGCGCATCGTCTCGGTCATCGGGAACCCTCACCCATGGCGCTCGCTTGAGCCCGCATGTCCACCGCTCCCCCGCCCGCCGGCATCGACCACACGTTGCAGGAAAATATCGAGCGGCTGGCCGAGCGTCGGCGGCGAACCGCCGCGGAGGCGCCGCTCGGCGGACGCCTGTCGGACGCGATTACCGCCTTTGCCGGATCGATGTCGTTCGTCGCCATCCACCTCACGCTGTTCGGCGGCTGGATCGTCGTCAACCTCGGCTGGCTGCCGATCGTCCGGCCGTTCGATCCGAGCTTCGTGGTGCTGGCGATGGTCGCGTCGGTGGAGGCGATCTTCCTGTCGACCTTCGTGCTCATCAGCCAGAACCGCATGGCCGCCGCCGCCGACCGCCGCGCCGACCTGGATCTCCACATCAACCTGCTCGCCGAGCACGAGCTGTCGCGGCTGACCGCGCTCGTCGCCCGCATCGCCCGCAAGCTCGACATCCCCTTCGACGCGGCAGAGATCGGCGAGGTCGAGCGCGACGTGCCGCTCGACCGGGTGCAGGACGCGATCGACGCCGCCGTCCCTTCGGACACGTGACGCGTCACGCCGCCACCGTCTCCACGGTCGCGGGCGCGTAACGCTCGATCATCTGCGTGCAGAAATCGGCGAAGCCCTGCGGATCGCGTGCCGCGCTGGTGTGGTGCGGCTGCACCCCCAGATGCTCGGGCGTGAAGCAGAAGGTGACGGTCACGTCGAAGTCCGCCAGCGCCTCCATCTGCCGGTCGAACCAGCCCAGCGCGTCCGGCCGGAAACTGTCCGCCCAGCTGAGGCCGGTGCGCAGCTTCCTCGTCCCCAGCCGCTTCATCCATTCGACCGCGTCGTCCAGCCGCGGGTCGTGATAATGGAACCACTGCATCAGCCCCATCTCGCTCGCCACCTTGGCATATTCCTCCAGCGCGGGCTTCGGCGTCCCGTCGGGCCGGATCAGCCCCATGTAGAAATGCCGGTAATAGCTCGATCCCTCCGCCTCGCGGTGCCGCGTCTCCGCGCCCCATTCCATCGGCAGGTCGAACAGCGAGTACCAGTAGATGTTGGGCACCCGCCCGATCAGCAGTTCGGCGGTGCGCTTCAGGCCGAACACCTGCACCTCCTCCGCCCCGAACGATCCAACACCGACCTCGGTCACCCATACCGGCTTGTCCGTCACCGCCTCGATGTCGGCGATGCGCTGCGGCCAGTCGTGGATCGACCATAAATTCCAGTCGAGCGGAAAGCCGTGCACCGCGATCACGTCCACCTGATCGAGGCATCCGTGCGCCTCGATCCGCTGAAGCCACGACGGGTCGATCGGCGACATGCCGCCCAGCACGCGCGTCACGCCCGGATTGGCGCGGTGGATCGCCCGGCCCGCCCGCGCCACCGTGTCGGCGAAGATCGACCAGTCGGGATCGACCGCCGGGTCCCAGTGCGACTTGTTGTTGGGCTCGTTCCAGATCATCGCCGCTTCGACCGTCATTCGCCTACTTTCTCGTTCAAGCTCATCATTCGCGCGCCCCAGTCGCCCCACACCAGCCGACTGACCGAGGCGGGGTCGACGTCGAAGCGCAGCAGATGGTCCAGCGGCAGGCCCAGCACGTGCGCCACCGCCCCGCGGATCATGTCGGCGTGGCTCACCACCGCCACCGTCCGCCCGTCATGCGCGGCCGCAAGCGTGGCCAGCGCCCGCACGATCCTGCCTTGCGCTTCCGCCATGGTCTCGCCGCCGGGGATGCGCGCACTGCCGCGCCGTGCGTTCCACGCCGTCCAGGCCGGCTCGTCGTCGAAGCTGCCCAGCGGCCGCCCCGTCCACTCGCCCAGGTCGATCTCGATCAGGTCGTCCACCGCCACCAGCGCCGGCGCGCCGTTCTGCGCCGCCGCGATCGCCTCGGCGGTCTCGCGCGTACGATCGAGCGGGCTGTGCGCGACGAGGTCGATCGCCGTCCCCGCCAGCGCCCGGCCCAGCCGCGCCGCCTGCGCCTCGCCCGCCTCGCTCAGCGGCACGCCCGCCATCCGCCCGGAGAAGATACGGTCGAGATGGATGTGCGCGGCGTGTCGAATCAGGAGAAATGTCGCCGCCAACCGCTTCCATCCCGTAATATTGATCCAGGTCATCCCCGCCGTCGCCGACGACGCGGCGTACGCCAGCAGGAACAAAGAAGATGCTGGATCGTTCCACCGTCGATAGCTATTCCGGCCGAAGACTGTCCAGAGGCACGCGCGTCGGAACATCGTCAACGGACATGGTGGCGTCTCGGCGTCATTGATGTGGATCAATTGGGGGAAGAATGACCGAAACCGTGCTCATCACCGGCGGCGCCGGCTTTATCGGCCGTTTCGTCACGGAAGAGCTGCTCCGACGCGGCAACAAGGTGCGCGTGCTCGACAGCCTGATCGAGCAGGTCCACGGCGAGGTCGACGGCTCCAAGATGCTCGACCCGGAGGCCGAGCTGATCCGCGGCGACGTGCGCGACAAGGACGCCGTCGCCCGCGCGCTCAAGGGTGTCGACAGTGTCGTCCACCTGGCGGCCGAGGTCGGCGTCGGCCAGTCGATGTACGAGGTGGAACGCTACACCTCCACCAACGATGTCGGCACCGCCGTGCTGTTCGAGCAGCTGATCGATCAGCCCGTCCGCCGCGTCGTCACCGCCTCCTCCATGTCGATCTACGGCGAGGGCCTCTACCGCGACGCCGACGGCGAGCTGGTGCAGGACGCCGAGCGCCACGGTTTGAAGGACGGCCTGTCCAACTGGGAACCCGTCGACGCGCACGGCCGCCCGCTCACGCCGGTCGCGACGCCCGAGTGGAAGCGTCCCAACCTGTCGTCGATCTACGCGCTCAACAAATACGTGCAGGAGCGCACCACCCACATCATGGCCGCCCCTTACGGGATGGAGGGCGTGTGCCTGCGCCTGTTCAACGTCTACGGCCCCGGCCAGGCGCTCTCCAATCCCTATACCGGCGTGCTCGCCATCTTCGCCTCGCGCCTGCTCAACGGCCAGCAGCCGATGATCTTCGAGGACGGCGAGCAGCGCCGCGACTTCGTCCACGTCTCTGACGTCGCCCGCGCCTTCGCCGACGCCTTGACGCTGCCCCAGGCGGCCGGCGGCACCTTCAACATCGGCTCGGGCCACGACCGCTCGGTGACCGAGGTCGCGACCGAACTCGCCCGCGCCATGGGCAAGAACGACATCGCCCCCGTGATCGTCGGCAAGGCGCGCATCGGCGACATCCGCCACTGCTTCTGCGATACCTCGGCGTCGAAGGAGAAGCTCGGTTTCGAAGCCACCCAGGACTTCCAGCAGGGCCTCGCGGTGCTCGCGGAATGGGTCGCCGAACAGACCGCCACCGACAAGGTCGAACAGATGCGCGCCGAACTCGAACAGCGCGGCCTGGTCGCGTGATGGCGGCCTTCTCATACCTCCCCGGCACGGGGAGGGGGACCGCCGGCGCAGCCGGTGGTGGAGGGGTAGTCACGGACGGCGGCGCTGCTTGGCTGCCCCTCCACCACGCCGCTGCGCGACGCGGTCCCCCTCCCCGTGCCGGGGAGGTACACTAATGACCGACGCTCCCATCCTCATCACCGGCGGCGCTGGCTTCATCGGCTCCAACCTCGCCGATCGCCTCGCCGCGGACGGCCACCGCGTCCGCCTCTACGACGCGCTCTCCCGCCCCGGCGTCGAGCGCAACCTCGCCTGGCTCCGGTCCCGCCACGGCGACCGCATCGAGCCCATCGTCGCCGACATCCGCGACGCCACCGCTCTCGCTGGTGCCGCGCGAGACGCAAAGGCCGTCTTCCACCTCGCCGCGCAGGTCGCCGTCACCACCTCGATGGCCGACCCCCGCGCCGACTTCGCCATCAACATCGAAGGCACGCTCAACCTTCTGGAGGCGCTGCGCGAGCGGAACGACGGCACGCCGCTGATCTTCGCCTCCACCAACAAGGTCTACGGCGACCTCGCCGACCTCGATTATCAACTGGTCGGCGACGCCTACGCGCCCGTCGACCCAACTGTCCGCAACCATGGCATCGGCGAGGACCGCCCGCTCGACTTCCACACCCCTTACGGCGTGTCGAAGGGCGCGGCCGACCAGTACGTCCTCGACTACGCCCGCAGCTTCGGCGTGCCGACGGCGGTCATGCGGATGAGCTGCATCTACGGCCAGCGCCAGATGGGCACCGAGGATCAGGGCTGGGTCGCCCATTTCCTGATCCGCGCGCTGGAGGGCAAGCCGATCACCCTCTACGGCGACGGCCTCCAGGTGCGCGACATCCTCGACGTCTCCAACGCCGTCGACGCCTATGTCCGAGCATGGCAGCGGATCGACCAGGTCAAGGGTCGCGCCTTCAACCTGGGCGGCGGCCCCGCCAACGCCGTGTCGCTCCGCCAGCTGCTCGCCCATATCGAGGCGCTGGTCGGCCGCCCGGTCGACGTGCGCTATTCGGACTGGCGCGCAGGCGACCAGCGCTATTTCGTCGCCGACACCCGCAGCGCCGAAAAGGCGCTCGGCCTCGCCCCGAAGGTCAACTGGCGCTCGGGCGTGGCCGAACTCGCCCGCTGGCTCGCCGCCGAGCGCCGCCTCAACCTGCCGATCGACGAGCCCCTCCTCCAGGCCGCCTCGTGACCCGCCTCCTGATGACCACCGACGCCGTCGGCGGCGTGTGGCAATATTCGACCGAACTCGCGACCGCGCTGCGGCCGCTCGGCGTGGAAACGGTGCTCGCCGTCATGGGCCCCAATTCCCTTTCCCTCCGGGAGCAGGAGGGAGGCGCGCAGCGCCGGAAGGGTGAGGACGACCAGCACGCCCCACTCGACATCATCCACACCAACCTCCCCTTGGACTGGCTCGCCACCAGCCCCACCGAGGTCACCCGATCCGCCGCCGCCATCGCCGCCCTCGCGACGGAGGTGAACGCCGATCTGATCCACCTCAACTCCCCCACGCTGGCCGCCGACACCCGCTTCCCCGTGCCGGTCGTCGCCGTTGCCCACGGCTGCATCGCCGCCTGGTGGGAAGCCGCCCACGGCACGCCGCCCACCCCCGACTACGCCTGGCACGCCGACCTCATGGCGCAGGGCCTCGCCGCCGCCGACGCCGTGGTCGCGCCCAGCGCCGCCTTCGCCGCGACGATCCAGCGCCTCTACGACCACCCCACCGCCCCGCTCGTCGTCCACAACGGCCGCACCGCGCCGCCCCCGAGCGACACGCCCGCCACCCCCAGCGCCTTCACCGCCGGCCGCCTCTGGGACCCGGTCAAGAACACCGCCCTCCTCGATCAGGTGGCCGCCCTCCTCGACACTCCCTTCCGCGCCGCCGGCCCCCTTGCCGGCCCGCACGGCGAGACCGTGAGCGTCGCCCACCTCGACCACCTCGGCATCCTCTCCGACGCCGAGATCGCGCAGGCGCTGGCGAGCCGCCCGATCCACGTCTCCGCCACCCGCTTCGAACCCTTCGGCCTGTCCGTGCTCGAAGCGGCGCTGGCCGGCTGCCCACTCGTCCTATCGAACATCGACACCTTCCGCGAACTCTGGACCGGCGCCGCGCTCTTGGTCGCCGACGAGACGCCCGAGGCGTACGCCGCCGCGATCCGCCGCATCGAGGCCGATCCGGCACTCCGCACCCATCTCGGCGAGGCCGCGCGTCTCCGTGCCGCCCGCTACACGCCCGCCGCGATGGCGGGCGCGATGGCCGCGATCTACGCCGGCCTGCTCACCCCTTCCCTCCAGTCGGCCGCCTGATGAAGATCGTCTATTTCACCCACTCGCTCCTCTCCTGCTGGAACCACGGCAACGCCCATTTCGTCCGCGGGACCTTGCGCGAACTGATCGCCCGCGGCCACCAGGTCCGCGCCTTCGAGCCCGCCGGCAACTGGAGCCTGTCCAACCTCCTGTCCGACGCGGGCGAGCACGGTCTGATCCCCTTCTACCGCGCCTATCCCGAACTCTCCTCGACGACCTACGCTGCCACCCCCCGCGTCGAGGAAATGGTCGACGGCGCCGACGTCGTCATCGTCCACGAGTGGAACGATCCCGCGCTCGTCGCCGAGGTCGGCCGGCTCCGCGCCGCGGGCGGCCGCTTCACGCTCCTGTTCCACGACACCCACCACCGCGCCGTCAGCGCGCCGGAGGAGATGCGCGCCTTCGACCTCCAGCATTACGACGGCATCCTCGCCTTCGGCGAGACGCTGTCGGAGGTCTATCGCGGCTGGGGCTGGGGAACCCGCGTCTGGACCTGGCACGAGGCCGCCGACACCCGCCTCTTCGCGCCCCCCGCGGAGGAAGGCGAGCGGAAGGGCCTCGTCTGGATCGGCAACTGGGGCGACGGCGAGCGCACTGCCGAGATCGAGCAGTTCCTCCTCGCTCCCGCCCGTGACGCC
Organism: Sphingomonas rubra; assembly: GCF_900115745.1. Taxonomy (GTDB): domain Bacteria; phylum Pseudomonadota; class Alphaproteobacteria; order Sphingomonadales; family Sphingomonadaceae; genus Sphingomonas; species Sphingomonas rubra. The sequence continues at coordinate 107,247 of NZ_FOXP01000008.1, forward strand.
GGCGAGCCGCTCGACATCTACGGCGTCCGCTACCCCGACGACGCGAAGGCGATGCTCGCACGTTACGGCGTCACCTATCACGGCTGGGCTCCCAACGCCCGCGCGCCCGAGATCTTCGCGCGCGCGATGGCGACCGTCCACGTGCCGCGCCGCTATTATTCCACCATCCTCCCCGGCATTCCCACCATCCGCGTGTTCGAGGCGCTGGCCTGCGGCATCCCCCTGATCTCCGCCCCCTGGGAGGATGCCGAACACCTTTTCCGCCCCGGGCAGGACTATCTGACGGTTGGTGACGGTGACGCGGCCACCGCCGCGATCCGCGCCATCGCCGACGACGCGGAACTCAGGGCCTCGCTGGTCGCCTCCGGCCTGGAGACGATCCGCGCCCGCCACACCTGCGCCCACCGCGCCGACGAGCTGCTCGCCATCGTCGCTTCCCTCGACTCCGCCCCCCGAAAGGACGCGGCATGAAGATCGCCTTCTACGGCTCCAGCCTCCTCTCCTCCTACTGGAACGGCGCCGCGACCTATTATCGCGGCATCCTGAAGGCGCTCGCCGCCCACGGCCACGACATCATTTTCTACGAGCCCGACGCCTTCGATCGCCAGCAGCACCGCGACATCGACCCACCGGCTTACGCCAAGAGCGTCGTCTACCCCGCCACGCCGGATGCGATGCGCGCCGTCCTTGCCGAGGCCGCCGCCGCCGACATCGTCGTCAAGGCCAACGGCGTCGGCGTCTTCGACCGCGAACTGCTCGAAGGCATCGTCGAACACGCCAGCCCCCATGCCCTCAAGATCTTCTGGGACGTCGACGCCGCCGCCACCCTCGACGAGATGCGGGGGGCACCCGACCATCCCGTCCTGAACGCACTCCCCGACCTCGACATGGTCCTCACCTATGGCGGCGGCCCGCCCGTGGTCGACGCGTACCGCGACTTCGGTGCGGCGACCTGCGTCCCCGTCTACAACGCGCTCGATCCCGAGACCCACTTCCCCGTCGCACCCGACGATCGCTTCGCCTGCGACCTCGCCTTTCTCGGCAACCGCCTCCCCGACCGCGAGGCGCGGGTCGAAGAATTCTTCCTCAAGCCCGCCGCCGCGCTCCCCAACCGTCAGTTCCTGATCGGCGGCAACGGTTGGGACACGAAGCAGATGCCGCAGAACGTGCGCCACCGCGGCCACGTCTACACGGCCGAGCACAACGCCTTCAACTGCACGCCCAAGGCCGTCCTCAACGTCGCCCGCGACTCGATGGCGCATATCGGCTTCTCCCCCGCCACCCGCGTGTTCGAGGCCGCCGGCGCCGCCGCCTGCCTCATCACCGACGCGTGGAAGGGGATCGAGCAGTTCCTGATTCCCGACCAGGAGGTTCTGGTGGCCCGCGATGCCCTGGACGTCGCCAACCACATGGCCGCCCTGACACCCGAGCGCGCGAGGGCGATCGGCCAGGCCGCCCTCGCCCGCGTGCTGGCCGAACACACCTACGATCTCCGCGCCGCGCAGGTGGACGCGCTCTTCCGCGAACACGCCGCACGCGCGGTGGAGGCGGCATGATGCCCCGGCTCGTCGTCATGCCGGGCTCGTCCCGGCATCCAGGGCCACACACGGTGGCGCTGCTTGGCCCTGGACCCCGGCACAAGGCCGGGGTGACGGGAAAGACGTGGCTTGCAGTCGCACCAACGCCGACCGGAACCACCGCATGAAGCTCGTCGTCCTCGGCCTGTCGCTGTCGTCCTCCTGGGGCAACGGCCACGCCACCACCTTCCGCGCGCTCCTCAAGGCGTTCGCCGCGCGCGGCCACGACGTCCTGTTCCTCGAACGCGACGTTCCCTGGTACCGCGACCAGCGCGACCTTGCCGATCCCGCCTTCTGCACCCTGTGCTTCTACACCGACCTCGACGACCTCGCCCGCTTCACGCCGGAGATCGCCGAGGCTGACGCGGTGATCGTCGGTTCCTACGTGCCGGAGGGCGTCGCCGTCGCCCATTTCGTGCAGGAGGTCGCGGGCGGCGTCACCGCCTTCTACGACATCGACACGCCCGTCACGCTCGCCAAGCTCGCCCGCGGCGACTTCGAGTATCTCGATCCCGCCGTCATCCCCGGCTACGCCCGCTACCTGTCCTTCACCGGCGGGCCGACGCTCGACCTGCTGGAGCGCGACTACGGCTCCCCCGCCGCGCGCGCGCTCTACTGCTCGGTCGATCCGGATGCCTACCGGCCGACCGGGACGGCCAAGTGCTGGGACCTGTCCTATCTGGGCACCTACAGCCCCGATCGGCAACCGACCCTGGAGCGCCTGCTGATCGAACCGGCGAGGCAGCGCCCCGACCTCCGCTTCGTCGTCGCCGGTCCGCAATACCCCGCCGACATCGACTGGCCGGCGAACGTCGAGCGGATCGACCACCTGCCCCCTGCCGAGCACGCCGCCTTCTACTCCGCCTCCCGCTGGACGCTGAACGTCACCCGCGCCGACATGATCGCCGCCGGCTGGTCGCCCTCGGTCCGCCTGTTCGAGGCCGCCGCCTGCGCCACCCCGATCGTGTCGGACGTGTGGGAGGGCCTCGACCAGCTGCTCGAACCGGGTGCGGAGATCGTCCTCGCCCGATCGGCCACCGACGTCCTCGCCGCGCTCGACCTGCCGCACGCCGACGCGATCGGCCGCGCCGCGCAGGCCCGCGTCCTCGGGCAGCATACCGCCGCCCACCGCGCCGCCGAGCTGGAGGCGTATCTCACCGCCGGCTGAGCAACCCCGCGCTTGCCTCGGCACGCGCGACGATGGATGATCGGGCGGGGCCGACCTGACGGCCGGGGGAGATCGGACGTGGGAAGTCGTGCCTTGTCGCTCGCCGTGCTGGCGATGCTGCCCTCGCCCGCCGCCGCGGCCGGCTGCGAGGTCGCCAAGATGCTGGAGATCCCCGTCACCATGAGCGGCCAGCGGCCGATGGTGACGGCCACGTTCGGGGATCGTCCCGCGCGCTTCATCCTCGACAGCGGCGCCTTCTACAGCACCATGTCCCGCGCCACCGCCGCCGAATTCGGCCTCGACGTGGAGCCGCTGCCGTCCAATTTCCGGCTCAAGGGCATCGGCGGCGATGCCAGTGCCGGATCGGCCGTGGCGAAGAACTTCTCGCTCGGCGGCGTGGTGCTGCCCAAGGTGTCGTTCGTGGTCGGCGGCAGCGACACCGGCACCGCGGGCCTGCTCGGCCAGAACATCCTCGGCCTCGCCGACGTGGAATATGATCTGCCGCACGGCGCCGTGCGGCTGATGAAGACCAGCAACTGCGGCAAGACGCTGCTCGCCTATTGGGCGGGCGAACGGCCCGTCACCGCCGTGCCGCTGGAACGCCCGGAGCCCGGCCCCTTCAAGCCGCACACGATCGGCACCGTGCTGCTCAACGGCAAGCGCATCCGCGCCGTGTTCGACACCGGGGCGCAGCGATCGCTGCTGTCGCTCGCCGCCGCCAAGCGCCTCGGCGTCACGCCGACCTCACCCGGCGTGGTTCCCGCGGGCATGGGCAGCGGCCTCGGCTCGCGCCAGGTCGCGTCCTGGATCGCGCCGTTCGAGCAGATCGACATCGGCGGCGAGGCGATCAACCGGCCGCGCATCCACATCGCCGACGTTGCGTTCGGCAACGCCGACATGCTGATCGGCGTGGACTTCTTCCTTACCCACCGCATCTTCGTGTCGAACGCCACGCGCACCATGTACGTGACCTACGAGGGCGGACCGATGTTCGGCCTGTCGCCGCGCGGCGCCCGCACGGCGGAAGGCACCGCCCTCGACCTGACCGACAAGACGGGCGAGCCGACCGATGCGGAAGGGTACAGCCGGCGCGGCGCCGTGCTCGCCTCCAACAACAAGCTGGCCGAGGCGCTCGCCGATCTCGACAAGGCCGTCGCCATGGCGCCGGGCGAGGGGCGCTACCTCCACCAGCGCGCGATGATGCGCCTCGCCAACCGCCAGCTGCTGCCCGCGCTCGGCGATCTCGACCGGACGATCGCGCTGCTGCCGAACGACGCCGACGCCCGCGTCGTGCGCGCCGGCCTGCGGCTGGGCGGCGGCGACCTCGACGGGGCGAAGGCGGACCTCAAGGCCGCCGACGCGGCGCTCGCCCCCTCGTCCAACCAGCGGCTGACGCTCGGCGGCCTTTACGACCGGGTCGAGATGCCGGAGGCCGCGCTCGCCAACTACACCGCCTGGCTGCGCGACCATCCGGAGGACTCCAAACGCGCCACGGCGCTCAACGGCCGTTGCTGGGCTCGTGCGCAGTTGAACCGCGAGCTCGATCAGGCCCTGTCGGATTGCAACGCGGCGCTGCGCGCGATGCCCGGCCGCGCCAGCTATCTCGACAGCCGCGCGCTCGTCCGCCTGCGCCGGGGTGAGTTCGATGCGGCGCTGGCCGACTACGACGCCGCCCTGCGCGCCAATCCGCGCAGCGCCTGGTCGCTCTACGCGCGCGGCCTCGCCGCTGGGCGAGCGAGCCGGACGGCGGAGGCCGCCGCGAACCGCGCCGCAGCGCTCGCCATCGACCCCCGTATCGGCGACCGGGCGAGAAGGATCGGCCTGGATAAATAGGATCACGTCGCCGGATCGACGCGGCATCGGTGGCCGTGGACATCGATCCCGCGACGCCGCACGATGGCAAGGTGCGGCCGATCACCAGCGAACAGAAGCCTTTGAGCATGCCCGCGCTGCTCGCCTACGCGCTCGCGGCGGCCGGCGGCGTCATCGGCTACGTGCCGCTGTTGACGCTGCTGCTGCCGATCAAGGTCGAGCAACTCAAGCTCGACGAGTACAGCGTGCTCGCCTGGTGCGGCGTGGCCGGTGCCGTCGCCGCGGCGCTGGCCAATGTCGGGTTCGGCTGGCTCGGCGACCGCTCGACGATGCGCGGCGGGGGCCGGCGTGGTTGGCTGCTCGCGGGCACGGCGATGACGGCCCTGTCCTTCGTCGGCGTCGTGTTCGCGAGGGATGCCGCGGCGATCGTCGCCTCGATCGTCGCGTTCCAGTTCGCGATCAACGCTGTCCTCGCGCAGGTCAACGCGCTGATCGCCGAGGAGGTACCCGCCGCGCAGAAGGGAACGATCGCCGCGCTGCTGACGCTCGGCAACCCGCTCGCCGCCGCCACCTCCGCCCTGGTCATTGCCGGGGCGGCCGGCGAGGGATCGCGCCTCGCCGTCGTCGCCCTGCTGGTCGCGGCCTGCATGCTGCCGCTGATGCTCGCGACGCCTCGGCAGCCCGCCCCGATCGGCGGCCCCGGCCAGGTCCGCCTCTCGCCGCGCCGCCATCTCGTGATCGCTTCGGCGGCGCGCCTCCTCATGCAGATCGCGGCGAGCGGCGTCGGCCTCTACCTGCTGTTCTTCTTCGCGGCACTGGCCGGCGACCGCGCGCAGACGCACGCCGGCGTGGCCCGCCTGCTCGTCGCCGCCACCATCGTGCCCGTGCCGGTCGCGTTCCTGCTCGGCCGCTGGTCGGATCGGGTCGGCCGACGCCGATCGTTCCTGATCGGCCCGGCGCTGCTCGCCACCGCCGGCCTGATCGGCATGGCATCGGCCCGCTCGTGGGCGGTGGGCGCCGCCTGCTACGTCGGCTTCGCCACCGGCGTCGCGGTGTTCCTGGCGTTGAACACCAGCCACGCCATGCTGCTGCTGCCGGACGGCGCGCGGCGCGGGCGGGATCTCGGCATCCTCAACCTCGCCAACACCGTGCCCCAGATCGTCGCGCCGCTGCTCGCCTGGTGGTGGGTCAAGGCGCACGACCTGTCCGCGGCGATGGCGGCGATGGCGGTGCTGACGCTGGCCGCGGGCGTGCTACCGCTCTTGATCGAGGAGGACTGTCGTGGAGAGCAACCGGAGGACGCCGATCGGACAGGATCGACTTCCTCTCGCCTTATCCTATGGTTAGGGCACGCTGATCGCTGAGCGGAGATGAGCGTGCCCGATCGAGAGCCTTCCCCCGAGAGTCGCCGCGACGAGCAGCGTATCGCCACCGAACTCGTCGGCCTGGAACGGCATACCGATCCGTTCGTGGCGGCGGTGCACGCCACCCGCATGCCAATGATCATCACCAATCCGCGGCTGCCCGACAATCCGGTGGTGTTCGCCAACGACAGCTTCTGCCGCCTGACCGGCTATTTGCGTGAGGAGATCATCGGCCACAACTGCCGGTTCTTGCAAGGGCCGGAAACCGATGCCGAGACGGTTCGCCTGATCCACGAGGCAGTGGAACGGGTCGAGCCGCTCGAGATCGACATCCGCAATCATCGCAAGGACGGCGAGCCGTTCTGGAACCGGCTGCTGATGGCGCCGGTCTACGACGCCGACGGGCAGCTCGCCTATTTCTTCGCCAGCCAGGTCGACGTAACGCCGGAGCGGGACCGGGTGGCCGGGCTGGAGAACGACAACGCCGCGCTGATGGCCGAGCTGACCAGCCGGTTGCGCACGCAACAGGAGCGCGAGCGTGAACTCGACTTCGCGCTCAAGGCCGGGCGTTTCGGCACCTGGAGCCTGGATCTCGCCACCCGCGAGCTGACCTCGTCCGACCAGTGCAAGGCATTGTTCGGCCTGCCGCCCGAGGCGCCGTTCACCTTCGCCGACCGCGTCGCCGCGATCGTCGAGGAGGATCGGGAGCGGACGCGCGAGGCGCTCGACCGGACGATCGCGGAGGGCAGCGAGTACGAGGTCGAATATCGCATCCGCACCCCCGACGGCACGATCCGCTGGCTCACCAGCCGCGGGCAGCCCTTCTTCGGCGCGGACGGCGAGCCGCTGCGCCTCGCCGGAGTGTCGCTCGACATCACCGCCGTGAAGCGCGCCGAGCGGCGGCGCTTGGCCCTGGCCGGCCTGGGCGACACACTGCGCGACCTGGACGATGCCGCCGACATCTCCTTCGTCGCCGCCGAGGTGATCGGACGGACGCTGGAGGTCAGCCGCGCCGGCTACGGCCTGGTCGACCGCCGGGCCGAGACCATCATCATCGACCGCGACTGGAACGCCGACGGCGTCGTCAGCATCGCCGGCGTGCTCGCCTTTCGCGACTACGGCAGCTATATCGAGGACCTGAAGCGCGGCGACACCGCCGTGGTGCAGGACGCGCGTACGGACCCGCGCACCGCCGCCACCGCCGCCGCGCTGGAAGCGATCTCGGCCCGCTCGTTCATCAACATGCCGGTCGCCGAACAGGGCGAGATCGTGGCGTTGCTCTTCGTCAACCACGACGAACCACGAACCTGGACGCGCGAGGATCTGGACTTCCTCCGCGACGTCGCCGAACGAACCCGCACCGCCACCGAGCGCCGCCGCGTCGAGCGCGAACTCGCGGACCTCGCCGCCTCGCTGGAGCAGCAGGTTGTCGATCGCACGGCCGAACTGATGACCGCGGAGGAGGCGCTGCGCCAGTCGCAGAAGATGGAGGCGGTGGGCCAGCTGACCGGCGGTCTCGCCCACGACTTCAACAACCTGCTGACGGTGATCCGCGGCTCGGTCGACCTGCTCCGCCGCAGCGACGTGTCGGCGGAGCGGCGCACCCGCTACATCGACGCGATCGCCGACACCGCAGACCGCGCCGCGAAGCTGACCGCGCAGCTCCTCGCCTTCGCCCGGCGCCAGGCGCTCAAGCCAGAGCCGTTCGACGCGTGCGAGAGCGTGCAGGCGATCCAGCCGATGATCCACACGCTGGTCGGCCCGCGCATCCAGGTCGACGTCGATCTTCCCGATCGCCCGTGCGTGGTGAACGCCGACCGCAGTCAGTTCGACACCGCGCTCCTCAACATGGCGGTCAACGCGCGCGACGCGATGGGGGGCGAGGGAGCGTTGACGATGGCGATCGGCACGGTGACGGGGATGCCCGCGGTCCGGGCGCATCCGGCGATCGCGGGCGATTTCGTCACCATCGCCGTCAGCGACACCGGCAGCGGCATCGCCGCGGACAAGATCGACAAGATCTTCGAGCCGTTCTTCACCACCAAGGGCGTGGGCGAGGGAACCGGCCTGGGCCTCAGCCAGGTGTTCGGCTTCACCAAGCAGTCGGGCGGCGAGGTGGTGGTGGAGAGCCGCCAGGGTGAGGGCGCACGCTTCGTGATGTACCTGCCCGCCTCTCCCGACGACGCCGGCGACGCGGGGTCGGGTGCGGAGGCGGCACCGTCCTTGGCGGCCGGCGCGCGCATCCTGGTGGTGGAGGACAATCCGGAGGTCGGGCTGTTCGCGATCGAGGCGCTATCCGAGATGGGGTATCAGGCAGTGCTGGCCAGCGACGGCGCCACGGCACTGGCGCGGCTGGACACGGATGCCGACGACATCGACGTGGTGTTCTCGGACGTCGTCATGCCGGGCATGAGCGGCGTCGACCTAGGACAGGAGATCAGGCGCCGCTATCCGACCATGCCGGTCATCCTGACCAGCGGCTACAGCAGCGTGCTGGCCGCGGGCGGCACGCAAGGGTTCGAACTGCTGCACAAGCCCTACTCGGTCGACGAACTCGCGCGCGCCCTGCGCCGGGTGTCGGACCGGACGGCCGCGTAGCGCACATCGCACCACCGCCGCTGGACCACATCGCCGTCATCACCGTTCGGCATTCCGCTTCGCTGCGGGCCGAGCGCCGACCACGTTCGCTGTCAGGCGTTGTGCTTCGCCTCGCGGGTCTTGCGCGCGGTCTCGACCTCGCCGGCGCGATCGGCCATCGCGGTCCAGGCCTTGGCGGCCCGCTCCGATCGATCGCGGACGTTCTGCAGCGTCGCGGCGGCGGCGTTGGCGAGTTCCTGATCCGCGCGGGCGCGGAATAGTAGGGCGTCGGACATCTATGGTGACTCCTGAGCTGCGTGGAGAAGGAACGGCGGCCCCGACCGGGACCGCCGACCATCCGGGCTACTCGGCCGTCTGAAGATTGACCGCCGCCATCTTGCCGCGACGATCCTCCTCCAGGTCGTAGGCGATCCGCTGCCCGTCCTTCAGCGAGATCATGCCCGCGCGTTCCACCGCGGAGATGTGGACAAACGCGTCCTTGCCGCCGTCATCGGGCGAGATGAAGCCGAAGCCCTTGTCGGTATTGAAGAATTTGACGGTACCGTTGGTAGCCATAACTGCATGCCTTCTTGTTGAGCGCCGCCCACCTGCTGAGCGACACAGCGCATCCGAGGCAGGGAAAGAAGGAGCAGGAGCCGCAAAGCACCGAGAACCGTCGATTTGCGACTGTAGCCAGCGAGATATGGGCTCTCGAGAGCACAATAGCAAGGAACACCCACCAGGCCATTCGCCGCTTCTGCCATGGAGGCGTTACTTGGAACGGCACGGCATCATCTTCATGCGTTCGTTCCGGAATTTCTGGCCGGCTGCCAAGCCAGCCGCTCAGGACAAGCTTCAGCACGCAGCGCGCAGCGCGGCAGTGAAAGCGAAGGCAACCTCACACCTCTAGCGATGCGGCCGCGGAGCTTCGGATGCGCCGGGTGAATCTTATATCCTACCCCTCGATGCGAGCGGCGGTCTGCGTTCGCTCCCCGTCCGATCATCAAGGACGACGCCGCGGTCCACGTCATCCCGCCCCGTCGCGGCGCGGGCGCATGAATGGTCCCGCGCTTAGCCGTCACCGGCTGGCTGTGCAGCAACGAAACCGGTCGCCCCATGCGGACGGTCGCCTCACGCTTCGTCGCGCCGCTCGCAGATTATACAGAAAGTAAAGGGATCAGCGACGAGCACGAAATAGCTTCGATGCGGCGCGCGTTGGATGCCCGACAAGGATTCGAACCTTGATTGACGGAGTCAGAGTCCGCTCTCTTACCATTAGAGGATCGGGCAATCGCGGGCTCCTCTAGGTGGCCGGCCCGGGCGGGTCAAGTGGTTTGGCGCACATCCGCGAGCGTCGCCTTGTCGCGCGGGCGGATCGACGCTAGGTGAGAGGCAAGCACCGGGCGGGATCGCTCCCGCGGCGGCAGAACAGAACAGAAGGCACCACGGCTCATGGGGGATCACTCCCGACAGCCGTACCGGCAGGAACAGCCTGCCCGTCCGGCCCACCCCCGGCCGCCCCGCGGTCGATGGGGCGACGCGCAGGCCTATGCCGCGCTCGATCTCGGCACCAATAATTGCCGGCTGCTGATCGCGCGGCCGCAGGGACCCGGCTTCGCGGTGGTCGATGCCTTCTCGCGCATCGTCCGGCTCGGCGAGGGACTGGCGGCGAGCGGCCGCTTGTCCGACGCGGCGATCGACCGAACGCTGACGGCACTGCGGGTGTGCGCGGACAAGCTGAAGCGGCGCAACGTCGTGCTCGCCCGCTCGGTCGCCACCGAGGCGTGCCGCCGCGCGGCGAACGGCGCCGACTTCATCGCCCGCGCCCACGCGGAGACGGGCATCCGCCTCGACATCATCTCCGCCGAGGAGGAGGCGCGGCTCGCCGTGCTCGGCTGCCACGTGCTGATCGAACCCGGCGTCGATCCCGCCTTGATCTTCGACATCGGCGGTGGCTCGACCGAATTGGTGCTGGTCGACACGGCGGGCCCGGTGCCGCGCGTGCTCGACTGGCACTCCGCGCCGTGGGGCGTCGTGTCGCTGACCGAGAGCGCCGGCGGCGGCGACGATGCGGACGCGCGCGCCGGGTCCTACGCGCGGATGCGGGCACTCGCCGCCGACAGCATGGCGGCGTTCGCGGCGCGGCTGCCGCGCGGGGTTGCCAGGCCGCGACTGCTCGGCACCAGCGGCACGGTGACGACGCTGGGCAGCGTACATCTCGGTCTCAGCCACTATGACCGGGCCGCCGTCGACGGGTCGATCGTGCCGGCGGCGGCGATGCGGCAGATCTGCACGATGCTGTCCCGCCAGTCGATCGAGGAGCGCGCGACCGTAGCCTGCATCGGCAACGAGCGCGCCGACCTGGTCGTCGCGGGCTGCGCGATCCTGGAGGCGATCATGGACCTGTGGCCGGCCGAGCGGATCGGCATCGCCGACCGCGGCATCCGTGAAGGCATCCTGCGCCGACTGATGGGGGAGCGCCGGCCATGAGGACGGGGCGATGAGCAGGGGCGGATCGGGCGGGCGCACCCGCGTCAAGACCGCACGCGGGCGCACCGCCGCGTCGCAGCGCTGGCTGGAGCGGCAGCTGAACGACCCCTATGTCCGCCGCGCCAAAGCGGAGGGCTATCGCAGCCGTGCCGCCTACAAGCTGACCGAACTGGACGAGCGGTTCGCGATCCTGAAAGGCGCGCGCCGCGTGGTCGATCTGGGCATCGCGCCGGGCGGCTGGGCACAGGTGGTGCGGCGGCAGGTGCCGGCGGCCCGCGTGGTCGGCATCGACCTGCTGCCGGTCGACCCCATCGACGGCGTCACCATCTTCCAGATGGACTTCCTCGACGATGCGGCACCCGCCGCGCTGATCGAGGCGCTGGGTGGCGCGCCCGACTTGGTGCTGTCGGACATGGCGGCCAACACGGTCGGCCATCCGCAGACGGACGCGCTGCGCACGATGGCGCTGGTCGAGACCGCGCTCGCCTTCGCGGTCGACGTGCTGGTGCCGGGGGGGACGTTCGTCGCCAAGGTGTTCGCGGGCGGCGCGGATTCGACGCTGGTGGCGGAGATGAAGCGGAATTTCACGAGCGTGAAGCACGCCAAGCCGCCGGCGAGTCGCAAGGGATCGGTGGAATGGTTCGTGGTCGCACAGGGATTCAAGGGCCGCTCAGCGGAATAGCGTCGCTATTCCGCGTCGCGGCGCGGCCATGGCCGGCGGGGGCGAAGCCTCCGTTAGACGCAGCCTGTCCTGAGCGCCTGCCTTGGCAGGCAGCCGAAGCGTGGCTTCGCCGCGGCGGGGCTCGCGTCCCCGCCTTTCGTCACCCCGGACTTGATCCGGGGTCCATCCGTCCCCGCGCCTCACGGCCGGTTGCTCTCGCGGCACCATGGATGCCGGGTCAAGCCCGGCATGACGGAAGGTAGGTGGTGGTGGTGAAACAGCCCCGCCACGGGCAAAGCCCGCGTCGTCAGTCGTCGTTGCACGACGCTGGCCGGGGTAAGGCTCTTCGTCGATTAGCTACGCTAATCGCCTGCCTTACCCATCATAATCCGCGCCCAGATTCTGGTTCCGCGGCGGCGCCGCGGCGGTCAGGCGCAGCGCCTCGGCCGAGGCCGACAGCGAACCGATCGCGTCCACCTCGTCGTCATCGTCCATCTGCACCTTCTGCAGGCCGGTGATGACCGACTCCTGCAGCTGATCCGGCCGCACCGTCTGCTCGGCGATCTCGCGCAGCGCGACCACCGGATTCTTGTCGCGGTCGCGGTCCAGCGTCAGGTCGGCACCGCCGGAGATCTGCCGGGCGCGCTGCGCGGCGAACAGCACCAGGTCGAACCGGTTCGAAACCTTGTCGACGCAATCCTCAACGGTGACGCGTGCCATGCCGTGTCCTCAATTCACAAAAATTCCGGGATAAGCGGCGCCGCTACCAGTGGGATGGCGAAAAAGCAAGGTTGGCGACGCGGATCGAGTCGGCGGTCCGGCGCGTAATGCCGGTGTCATGGCCGCCTCCGTCGCCTCCGCCCGCGTGGATCACCCGCCCGAGCAGCCGGTGTTCACCGTGGACGGCAATCGGTTGACGCTGCTCGACACCGGGCCGCGCCGGCTCGACGCGCTGATCGACCTGATCGAGCGCGCCCGCCGCTCGCTGCGAATCCTCTATTACATCTACGCCGACGACGCATCGGGCGCCCGCGTCAACGCCGCGCTGGTCGCGGCCGCCCGGCGCGGCGTGACGGTGGCGCTGATCGTCGACGGCTTCGGCAGCGACGATACACCACCCGGCTTCTTCGCGCCGCTGGAGAAGGCGGGTGTCGACTTCTGCCACTTCTCCGCGAAGTTCGGCCGCCGCTACCTGCTGCGCAACCACCAGAAACTGGCACTCGCCGACGCGGAGGACGCGCCCCGCATCATCATCGGCGGCTTCAACGTCGAGGACGATTATTTCGGCACGGTCGCCGAACAGGCCTGGCGCGACCTGGGATTGCTGGTCGAAGGACCGGCGGCCGCGCGGATGGGCGCTTACTTCGATTCGCTGAAGACCGCGATCGAGCATCCCAAGCTCAAGGTCCGTCCGCTCAACCGGACGCTGGCGCGGTTCAGCGAGACGGAGGGGCGGCTGCGCTGGCTAATCGGCGGACCGACGCGGAAACTGTCGCCCTGGGCACGCACGCTGCGCATCGACATCGCCGCGGGCCGGTGCATCGACGTGATCGCCGGCTATTTCACGCCGAGCCCCTTGCTGCTGCGCCGGATCGAGCGCGCCGGCCGGTCGAGCAAGCGCGTCCGCATCGTCACCGCCGCCAAGTCGGACAACAACGCGACGATCGCCGCCGCGCGCTTCTCCTACGCAGGGCTGCTGCGCCGCGGCGTGCAATTGTTCGAGTATCAACCGACCAAGCTGCATACCAAGCTCTACGTCGTCGACGACGCGGTCCATATCGGCTCCGCCAATTTCGACATGCGCAGCCTGTTCATCAACCTCGAACTGATGCTCAGGGTGGAGGACGCCGCCTTCGCCGACCACGTCCGCGGCTATGTCGAAGGCGAGATCGCGCAGTCGCTGGCGATCACCAAAGAGGTCTACAAGGCGCGCACCGGCTGGTGGCAGCGGGTGAAGCAGTTCGGCGCGTATCTAACGATCGCGGTGGTCGATCCCAGCGTCTCGCGCGGGTTGAACTTCGGGATCGACGAGTAACGGCGTCATGCCGGGCTCGTCCCGGCATTCAGAGCCACAGGCGGGAGCGCTGCCTGGCTCTGGACACCGGGACGATCCCGGTGTGACGTAGAACACCCTACCGCTTCATCGCATCCAGCAGCTTCTTGACCTCCTGGCTGCGGCCGCGCGGCACGATCAGCACGTCGTCGCCGCTCGCCACCACGACGAGGTCCGACACGCCGACCACCGCGATCCGCACGCGGTCCGAGCGGATCAGGCAGTTGCGGCTGTCGAGCATGATGACCTCGCCGCCCTGCGTATTCTCGTCCTCGTCGCGCTCGCTGATCGCGTGCAGCGCGTCCCAGCTGCCCACGTCGCTCCACCCCATCGACACGGGAACCACCGCGACCCGCTCGGCCTTCTCCATCACGGCATAGTCGATCGAGTCGGACGGCGAGGCGGCGAACGCCTCCGCTTGCGGAGTCACCCGCGTGCCGTCGCGCGTGGCGGCCGCCATCGCCTGCTGCGCGGCGTGCAGGATCTCGGGCGCGTAGGAGGCGAGCGCGCCCAGATACATGTCGGCGCGGAACAGGAAGATGCCGCCGTTCCACGAATGGCCACCCGCCGCCAGCATCGCCTCCGCCCGGTCGAGCGGCGGCTTCTCGACGAAGCGGGCGACGCGGTGGACGCCCGGCACGATCTCGTCCCCCGTCTGGATCCAGCCATAGCCGATCTCCGGCGCGTCGGGTTCGATCCCGAACGTCACCAGCCAGCCGTCGTTGACCAGCGGCAGCGCCGCGTCGATCGCCGCGTGAAAGGCGGGCACGTCGGCGATGACGTGATCGGACGGCATCACCAGCAGCGCGTCCTCCGGATGCGACGCGGCCAGCGCGGCCAGCGCGATCGCCGGCGCGGTGTTGCGCCCGGTGGGCTCCAGCACCAGCGCCTGCGGGGTCAGCCCGATCGAGGCGAGCTGCCCCTCCACCTCCTCCGCATGCGCCGCATTGGCGACGATGATCGGCGCGGCGAAACCACGCCCCCGCGCCCGCGCGGCAGTCAGTTGCAGCATCGTCTGCGTCGAGGTCAGCGACAGGAACTGCTTGGGCAGTTCGGGCCGCGACATCGGCCACAGCCGCGTGCCGGACCCGCCGGACAGGATGACGGGGACGATCGGAAAGGCGGTCATGAATACTCCAGCGGGAACTCTGTCCCGGTAACGCATCGTTTCGGCAACGTGTCCATCAGAAGCGGAAGCTGAGCCACCCGGCGAAGAAGTCTGAACTGGTATATCCCGCGCGCCGCAGTACCGGCCCCGCCGTCAGATGTTCGTAGCGGCCGGTAAAGGCCAAGCGCGGGGTGATCGACCACACCAGTTGCAACCGTGCCATCTCGCCGAACTTGTGCCCGTCGACCCGCTCGGTGCCCGCGAAGGGCGATCCATTGGCGCGGTACACCGCGTCGGTGGCGGTGTCGCGCCAGGCGAACTGATATTCGGCGATCGCGCGCACGCCCTTCAGCGGCGTGAACTGCACGTTGGGCGCCACCGCGACCAGGTTGGTCGGCGTCGCGAACAACTGGTAGCTATAGTAGATATTGTTGCCGAACGGGGCCAGCGCGTTGCGGAGCGTGCCCCGGCCGTACGCGCCGCCGCCGCTGGCGTAATCGGCATGGACGCCGACGCGGGGGCTCCCCTTGGCGTCCGACAGCGCGAAGGTCTGCGCCAGGAACACCTGCCACGCGCTGATCCGCCGCCCGTTGAAGTCGCCGCCCTGCCGGTTGACCGTCCAGTCGATCGTCGCGCGCCCGGCGTCGCCCCAGACGTGGACGCCGTAATAGTTCCGCGCCTCTCGCGCCGTCACGCCACCCCACGCCTGGTCGAGCGAGCGCAGCCGCCACACGAAGGGATCGACGTACAACTGCCCCTCGCCGAACAGGTTCGCGGGCAGCACGATACCGGTGGTCACGCCGGAGAAGCGGTTGAGGTCGTCGACCCGGTCGTCGCGCGTGCCGCCGTAACCGAGCGCGGTGAACTTGAAGTCGAACAGGTCGACGCGCACGCGCGGCCCCCGTGCCCAGGCGCGGATGCCGTTCAGGACGAAGCGGATCGTGTTGTTGTCGCGCGACGAGATCAGCAGGTTGGCGCCGTCGGTGAACTCCTGCCGGCCGTAGCGCGCACCCACGGTCACGTCGGCGATGTCGGTGGTGGCATCGACGAACGCCTGCTGCACCACCAGCCGGTTGCGCAGCGACGTGGTCGGCGTGCCGAGTTCGACGCCGCCCAGCCCCGCATGCGCGACCTCGCCGAACACGCGGACATGCTCGCCCAGGTGCAGGTCGGCGCCGCCGACGAGGCGCACGATGTCCTGTCGCTGCGCGCGCCTTTCGCGCAGGTCGGGGTTGGTGGTGTGGTTGACGCGCAACCGCGCCTCGCCCGACAGCGTCAGGTACACGTCGCCGTCCGCCGCGATCGGCAGATATTTCAGCCGGTCGATCCAGTCGGTCCGCTTCGCCGGATCGCGGAACTTGGTCCAATCCTCCGCCCAGCGCGAGAAATTATAGCCGGCGGTCGACGGCCCGTCGCCCACCGCCTCGGGCGGATAGGCGGTGGCTGCCGGCGACGCCGGCGCGCGCGAGGCATTGTTCTCGATCGGCGCGGGTACCTCCCCTGCGGCGCGGTCGACTGGGTGGGCGCGGTCTGCGCCGCGGCCGGCACGGCGGCGAGCAGTGCGGGTACCGCCGCGAGGCGGAAGGAACGAACGATCAAGAACACGGTCCTTCAGTCGGGGGACACGGCGTCGGGCGCCATCTGGTCGACGCGCAGGCTCTCGCCGTTCAGCGCGCGGGTCAGCTGCGCGTGGTCGAGCACGCCCTCCCAGCGCGACACCACCACGGTGGCGACGGCGTTGCCGATGAAGTTGGTAAGGCTGCGGCACTCGCTCATGAACCGGTCGACGCCCAGGATCAGCGCCATGCCCGCGACCGGCACCGACGGCACGATGCTGAGCGTCGCGGCCAGCGTGATGAACCCCGCCCCCGTCACGCCCGCGGCACCCTTGGACGACAGCATCGCGACGCCGAGCAGCAGCAACTGCTCGCCCAGCGTCAGGTCGACGTTGGTCGCCTGCGCGATGAACAGCGCCGCCAGCGTCATGTAGATGTTGGTGCCGTCGAGGTTGAACGAGTAACCCGTCGGCACGACGAGGCCGACGACCGATTTGGGGCAGCCCGCCCGCTCCATCTTCTCGATCAGCGAGGGCAACGCCGACTCCGACGACGAGGTGCCGAGCACCAGCAGCAGCTCGCCCTTCAGGTAGGAGATCAGCTTCAGGATCGAGAAGCCGCACGCCCTCGCCACCACGCCCAGCACCACCAGCACGAACAGCAGTGCCGTCAGGTAGAAGGTCGCGACCAGCGCTGCGAGGTTGGCGAGCGTGCCGACGCCGTAGGCGCCGATGGTGAAGGCCATCGCGCCGAACGCGCCGATCGGCGCCGCTTTCATCACGATCGCGACCAGCTTGAAGACGACGGTGGACAGCTCGGTCAGCGCCGACAGGACACGCTCGCCCCGCTCCCCCACCATCGCCAGCGCGATGCCGAACAGGATGGCGGTGAACAGCGTCTGGAGGATGTTGCCCGCGGTCAGCGCTGACACGAACGTGTCGGGGATCACGCCGAGCAGGAAACCGGTCAGCGTCGATTCATGCGCCTTGGCGGCGTAGGTCGCGACCTTGCCCGCATCGAGCGTCGCCGGATCGATGTTCAGCCCCGCGCCCGGCCGCACCACATTGGCGACGATCAGCCCGACGATCAGCGCCAGGGTCGAGAAGAACAGGAAATAGGCGAAGGCCTTGCCCGCCACGCGCCCCACCGCCGCCAGGTCGCGCATCCCCGCGATGCCGGTGACGATGGTCAGGAAGATTACCGGCGCGATAATCATCTTCACCAGCTTGATGAACGCGTCGCCGAGCGGCTTCAGCGCCTCGCCCGTCGTTGGCGCGAAATGGCCGAGCAGCACGCCCGCGGCGATCGCGATCAGCACCTGGACGTACAGGTGCGTGTACCATGGCCCCGCCGCGGGGGGTGTCGCGTGCGCGTCGACGTCGGGGTGGATCATGCGTCTTCTCTCTGGATGCGGCCGTGGCGCGCCTGACGCTCGTGTGGCGGGAGAAGACCGTGGCGGCAACCCTTGCCATCGGTCGGATCGGCCGCTTCGTCCCGTGCGCATACTTGCCTGGCGTGGCGGCGGGGGCCATGCTGGCGCGCAAAGGGAGACGGCATTGCAGCATTCGGACACACGCCCGCTCGATCAGCGCGAGCGCCTGAAGGCGATCATCGGCGGCTCGACCGGCAATCTGGTCGAATGGTTCGACTGGTACGTCTACTCCGCCTTCACCCTCTATTTCGCGCCGCACTTCTTCCCCTCGGAGGATCGCACCGCGCAATTGCTCAGCGCCGCGGCGATCTTCGCGGTCGGCTTCCTGATGCGGCCGATCGGCGCCTGGGTAATGGGCATCTACGCCGACAGCCGGGGCCGCAAGGCCGGGCTGACGCTGTCGGTGACGCTGATGTGCGCGGGCTCGCTCATCATCGCCTGCACGCCGGGGTACGAGACGATCGGCGTGTTCGCGCCCATCCTGCTCGTCGTCGCGCGGCTGATGCAGGGCCTGTCGGTCGGCGGCGAGTACGGCGCGTCGGCGACCTACCTGACCGAGATGGCCGGCAAGGATCGGCGCGGCTTCTTCTCGTCCTTCCAGTACGTGACGCTGATCTCGGGCCAGTTGCTCGCCATCTGCGTCCTCCTGATCCTCCAGGCGACGATGACCGAGGCGGCGCTCGACGCCTGGGGCTGGCGTATCCCCTTCGCCATCGGCGCGGTGCTGGCGGTGGTCGTCTTCTACATCCGCCGCGGCCTCGCCGAGACGCAGAGCTTCGCCAACGCCCAAGAACTGAAGGCATCCGGGGGCGCGCCGAAATCGGGCTTCTTCGAGCTGATCCGCCATCACCCGCGCGAGACGGCGGTGGTGATGCTGCTGACGGCGGGCGGCACGCTCGCCTTCTACGCCTACTCGATCTACATGCAGAAATTCCTGGTCAACACGTCGGGCTTCAGCCGCGAGGTGGCGAGCCAGATCAACGCCGCGACCCTGTTCGTCTTCATGCTGCTCCAGCCGCTCGCCGGCGGCCTGTCCGACCGGATCGGGCGCAAGCCGCTGATGGTCGGCTTCGGCGTCGCGGGCCTGCTCTTCACCTATCCCATCTTCACCGCGCTGGAGACCGCGACCGACCCGATCTACGCCGGCGCGCTCGTCATGGCGGCGCTGGTGATCGTCACCGGCTACACCTCGATCAACGCGGTGGTGAAGGCGGAGCTGTTCCCCGCCCATATCCGCGCGCTCGGCGTCGCCCTGCCCTACGCGCTCGCCAACACGCTGTTCGGCGGCACCGCGGAGTTCGTCGCGCTCAAGTTCAAGGACAGCGGCTGGGAGCGGGGATTCTACTGGTACGTCACCGCGATGATCGGCGTGTCGCTGATCGTCTACCTCAAGATGCGCGACACCCGCACCCACAGCCGCATCGCGGAGGATTGAGAGCCCGTACCCCGGCGAAGGCCGGGGCCCAGGTGGGAAGGCTTGCGTGAGTATCTGGAAAGCGTTGCCCACCTGGGCCCCGGCCTTCGCCGGGGTACGAGATGGATAGGCAGGAACCCACGCGCCCTACCCCAGCAGTTCCCCCAACTCCCGGTCGAGCAGCGCTTCGATCCGCCGCGTCACCGCCGCCTCGCCCGCCGGATCGACCAGCCGCCGGTACATCAGCCCCATGCCGAGCACGAGGATCAGCGAAACGATCCCCTCCCGCTCCGCCGCGCGATCGGCACCCGGTGCCAGCGCCTCCAGCGCAGTCGCCAGCAACGCATTGATCTTGACGTCGGTATCCCGCTGAATGGCGGCGATGCGATCGTTGCGCGCGGCCTCCGCGGCGATCTCGGTCATCAGCCGGCATTCCTCGATCGGATCGTCGAAGCGCACGAATCGCCCGATCCAGTCGCGAATCGCATCCGCGTCGCGAGTCGCGACCGCCGCGCGCAGACCCGCCTCGTCAAGGAAATCGGCGAGGTCGACCGCGACGATCGCCGCGACGATATCTTCCTTGGCCGAGAAGTCGCGATAGATCTGGCCGACGCGGATGCCCGACGCGGCCGCGATCTGCGCCACGCCCGTCGCGTGAAAACCATGTTCGGTGAACAGCTTGCGCGCGACGTCGATAAGGTGGCGGCGGCGATCTTCCGCCCTGGCTGCGCGGCACGCAACTGGTGAATGCAATATGGTCACGCGGCTGTCACCTCGATCCGGCTTGCTTTATCTAGGTTGAACGGAGTATCGGCCAAAGTGTGAGTGAACGATCACTCCCCCTTTCTCTAGCACGAGCGGTGGGTTTTCCCATGAAGAATATCGTCCCGGCGGTAACGATTGCGCTGTTCCTCGCCGCCTGCGGCCAGCAGGAGGAGCAGGCTGCCCCGCCGCCGCCGCAGGTCGGCTTCGTCACGCTGCAACCGCAATCGGTGACGCTGACCACCGAACTGCCCGGCCGCACCAGCGCCTACGAGACGTCGGAGGTCCGCCCGCAGGTCAACGGCATCGTCCTCGCGCGGCTGTTCGACGAGGGCGACACCGTCCGCCAGGGGCAGCCGCTCTACCGCATCGATCCGACGCCCTATCAGGCGCAGGTGGCGAGCGCGCGTGCCGCGCTGGCCCGCGCGCGCGCCGCGATCGCGTCGAGCCGCGCGCTCGCCCGCCGCTACGGCGAGCTGGTCAAAATCAACGCCATCTCCCGCCAGGAATTCGAGAACGCCACCACCAGCGCGCAGCAGGCGGAGGCCGACGTGGCCGCGCAGCAGGCGGCGCTCCGCTCGGCGCAGATCGATCTCGCCCGCACCACCATCCGCGCGCCGATCTCCGGCCGCATCGGTCGTTCCGCCTTCACCACCGGCGCGCTCGTCACCGCAGCGCAGACCCAGCCGCTCGCGACGATCCAGCGGATCGACCCGATGTTCGTCGACATCCAGCAGTCGAGCGCCGACCTGCTCCGCCTGCGCCAGCAGATCATGGCCGGCGCGGTCACGCGCGGCGGACCGCAGGCGGCGCGCGTGCGCCTGAAGCTGGAGGACGGCAGCACCTATCCGATCGAGGGCACGCTCCAGTTCGCCGACGTGACGGTCGATCCCGCCACCGGCAGCCAGGCGATCCGCGCGCGCTTCGCCAACCCCAATGGCCTTCTCCTCCCCGGCATGTTCGCGCGCGCCGAGATGGTCGAGGGGACGCAAGGCTCGGCCCTGCTCGTCCCCCAGCGCGGGTTGTCGCGCGACGAGAAGGGCCAGGCGACGGTGATGGTCGTCGGCCAGGGCAACAAGGTCGAGCCGCGGATCGTCCAGACGAACCGCGCGATCGGCGACAACTGGCTCGTCACCGGCGGCCTCAAGCAGGGCGACCGCGTGATCGTCGAGGGCGCGCAGAACCTCCAGCCGGGGGCGCAGGTGAACCCGGTGCCGTACAACCCGAATGCCAAGCCCGCGCCGCCGCAGGGCGGCCAGCCGCAAGGTCAGGCCCAGGGCCAGGCCCAGAGTCAGGCAAAGGGCGAGACCAAGTAACATGTCCCGTTATTTCATCGATCGGCCGATCTTCGCCTTCGTCATCGCCATCGTGCTGATGCTGGCGGGCGCGCTCGCCATCCGCACGCTGCCGATCGCGCAGTTCCCGACGATCGCGCCGCCCGCGGTCGCGATCAACGTCGTCTATCCCGGTGCCGACGCCGAGACGATCGAGCGCACCACGACGCAGATCATCGAGCAGCAGCTGAAGGGCATCGACAACCTCCGCTATTTCTCGTCCTCGTCGACCTCGGCGGGCGCGGCGACGATCACGCTCACCTTCGAACAGGGCGCCGATCCCGACATCGCGCAGGTCCAGGTGCAGAACAAGGTCGCCGCGGCGACCCCGCTCCTCCCGCAGGAGGTCCAGCGCCAGGGCGTGCAGGTGCAGAAGTCGGCCAACAACTTCCTGCTCGTCGTCGGCCTCTATTCCGAGAACGGCGACCATGACGGTGCCGACCTGGCCGACTACGTCGTGTCGCGGCTTCAGGACCCGATCAGCCGCGTCAACGGCGTCGGCGAGGCGCAGGTGTTCGGGTCGCAGTACGCGATGCGCATCTGGGTCGATCCGATCAAGCTCGCCTCCTATCAGCTGACCATGGCCGACGTGACGGCGGCAGTGACCGCGCAGAACGCGCAGGTCTCGGCCGGCCAGATCGGCGGCCTGCCCGCGCCCAAGGAGCAGATGCTCAACGCGACCGTCTCGGTCCAGTCGCGCCTCCAGACGCCGCAGGAATTCGCCAACATCCGCCTGAAGACGGCGGCGAGCGGCGCCGTGGTGCGCCTCAGCGACGTGGCGCGCGTCGCCCTCGGCTCGGAGAATTACGGCTTCGACCTGAAATATAACGGCCACCCGGCCTCGGGCTTCGGCATCCGCCTCGCCCCCGGCGCCAACGCGCTCGACACCGTCACCGCCGTCAAGGACGAAGTCGCGCGCATCGCCAAGGGCTTCCCGCCCGACGTGAAGGTCGTCTACCCTTACGACACCACGCCGTTCGTGCGGCTGTCGGTCGAGCAGGTCGTCCACACCCTGATCGAGGCGGTGGTGCTCGTCTTCCTCGTCATGTTCCTGTTCCTGCAGAACTGGCGCGCGACGATCATCCCGACGATCGCGGTGCCCGTCGTGCTCCTCGGCACCTTCGCGGTGATGGCGCTCGCCGGCTACTCGATCAACACGCTAACGCTGTTCGGCATGGTGCTCGCCATCGGCCTGCTCGTCGACGACGCGATCGTCGTGGTCGAGAATGTCGAGCGGCTGATCCAGACCGAGGGGCTCAGCCCCAAGGAAGCCGCGCGCAAGTCGATGGACGAGATCACCGGCGCGCTGGTCGGCATCGCGCTGGTCCTGTCGGCGGTGTTCCTGCCGATGGCGTTCTTCGGCGGCTCGACCGGCGTCATCTACCGCCAGTTCTCGATCACGATCGTCTCGGCGATGGTGCTGTCGATCATGGTCGCGCTGATCCTGACGCCGGCACTGTGCGCGACGATCCTGAAGCCCCACGATCCCGCTCGCCATCACGAGCCCAAGCCCGGCATCCGCGGCTGGCCGCAGCGCTTCTTCAACTGGTTCAACGACAAGTTCGACCGCGGGCAGGTCAAGTACGAGCGCGGCGTGAAGCGCACCGCGCGCAGCTGGAAACGGTCGTTCCTCGTCTACTTCCTGATCGTGCTCGGCATGGGCTTCCTGTTCGTCCGCATGCCGACGGGCTTCCTGCCCGACGAGGACCAGGGCTACCTGATCGCGCTCGTCCAAGGCCCGTCGGGCGCCACCGCCGGCCGCACCGACAAGGCGCTCGACACCGTTCGCGACCATTTCCTGAAAAGCGAGAGCGCCAACGTGAAGGGCGTCTTTACGATCAGCGGCTTCTCCTTCGCGGGGCAAGGCCAGAACGCCGGCCTCGCCTTTATCAACCTGAAGGACTGGGAGGAGCGTTCGGGCGCGGAGAACAAGGCCGCGGCGATCGCCGGCCGCGCCATGGGGCCGCTATCGCAGTTCCACGACGCGATGATCTTCGCCCTGTCGCCGCCGGCGGTGTCCGAACTCGGCAATGCGACCGGCTTCGACCTGTGGCTGACCGACACCGGCGGCGCGGGTCACGCGGGGCTGCTCGCCAAGCGCAACCAGATGCTGGGCATGGCGATGGGCGACAAGGGCGTGACCCAGGTCCGCCCGCTGAGCCTCGACGACGCCGCGCAGCTCAACGTCGAGGTCGACCAGGACAAGGCGCGCGCGCTAGGCCTCGACCTGTCGGAGATCAATTCGACCATCTCCACCGCCTGGGGCGGCGCCTATGTCAACGACTTCATCGACCGCGGCCGCGTCAAGCGCGTCTACCTGCAGGCGGACACGCCATACCGTTTGAACCCCGCATCGATCGGCGACTTCTTCGTGCGCGGCGCGAGTGGGCAGATGGCGCCGTTCACCGCCTTCTCGACGCAGAGCTGGACCAAGGCACCCGTGCAGTTGACGCGCTACAACGGCGTCCCCGCCTTCGAGATCCAGGGCGCCCCCGCCCCCGGCCTGTCGACGGGCAGCGCGATGGACGCGATGGAGGCGATCCACGACAAGCTGCCGCCCGGCACCGGCCTCAGCTGGACCGGCCTGTCCTACGAGGAGCAATTGTCGGGCGGTCAGGCACCGGCGCTCTACGCGCTGTCGCTGATCATCGTCTTTCTCTGCCTGGCTGCCCTCTACGAGAGCTGGTCGGTGCCGATCGCGGTGATGCTCGTCGTGCCGCTCGGCGTGGTCGGCGCGCTGCTCGCGGCGTCGCTGACGGGGCTCAACAACGACATCTACCTCCAGGTCGGCCTCATCACCACGATCGGCGTGGCGGCGAAGAACGCGATCCTGATCGTCGAGTTCGCCGAGGAACGCCTACGCGACGGCATGTCGCCGTTCGACGCGGCGGTGGAGGCGGCCAAGCTGCGCCTGCGGCCCATCCTGATGACGTCGCTCGCCTTCGTCTTCGGCGTGCTGCCGCTGGCGCTGTCGACCGGCGCGGGTGCCGGCGGGCAGAATGCGATCGGGCGCGCGGTGGTCGGCGGCATGCTGTCGGCGACGGTGCTCGCGATCTTCTTCGTGCCGATGTTCTTCGTCACCGTCAGCCGCCTGTTCGGCCACGGCAAGGAGGACGCCGGCGGAGCGGGTTCGTCGGCGAACGCCGACAAGCCCAACGCCTCGTCGGACATCACGCCCGACGGCGGCAACCGATCCTCCGACGGCGGTGAAGCGCCGCAGGGAGCCTGACCATGAACCGCCCCCTCCTCGCGCTGCTCGCGGGCACGACGCTGCTCGCCGGCTGCAATCTCGCCCCCAAATACGTCCGCCCCGTCGGCGCCGTCCCCGCGACGCTGCCGGAGGGCGGCGTCTATCCGGCCAGCCCCACCGACGCGCCCGACCCGACGCGGATCGGCTGGCGCGACTTCTTCCTCGACCCGCGCCTGCGCGACGTGATCGCACTGGGTCTGGAGAACAACCGGAACCTGCGCATCGCCGCCGCCAACGTCCTCCAGGCACGCGCGCAATACCGCGTCCAGCGCGCCGACCTGGTGCCGTCGACCGGCGTTACCGGCACCGGCATCTACACCAACAACATCTTCGGCGCGGCCGGCGGTGCTGGCGGCGCGGGTGCGGGAACCGGCGGCACGGGGACGGGAACCGGCGCGGGTGCCGGCGGCGGAGCCGGTGCGGGGGCGGGCGCCGGGGCCGGCGTCGGCTCGGGCGCGACGTCGAGCAATATCGAGGCCTATTCGGTCAACCTCGGATTCTCGCAATTCGAGCTCGACCTGTTCGGCCGCGTCCGCAACCTCAGCCGCGCCGCGCAGGAACAGTATTTCGCCAGCGAGGAGGCCCGCCGCTCCGCGCGCATCAGCCTCGTCGCGGAGATCGCCAGCGCCTGGCTGACGATGGCGTCCGACCAGGAACAGCTGCGCCTGTCGCGCGAGACGCTGGGCGCGTTCAAGCAGACGCTCGACCTCACCACCGCGCAATTCCGCGTCGGCGTCGGCTCCGAGCTGGAGGTGCGGCAGGCGGAGACCAACTTCCAGGCCGCCCGCAACGACATCGCCGCGCTCAGCACGCAGATCGCGCGCGACCAGAACGCGCTCAACCTGCTGGTCGGCACCACCGTCGCGCAGCCCTTGCTGCCGACCGAACTCGGCACCGCCGACTATACCCGCGATGCGCTGCCCGCCGGCGTCACCTCGGCGGTGCTGCTCGCCCGGCCCGACGTGCTCCAGGCGGAACACCAGCTGATCGCGCAGAACGCCAACATCGGCGCGGCGCGCGCGGCCTTCTTCCCGACCATCTCGCTGACCGCGACGCTGGGGACGATCTCCACCGCGCTGTCCGGCCTGTTCGGCGGCGGCAGCTTCACGTACCAGGGCACCCCCGCCGCGACGCTGCCGCTGTTCGACGCGGGCCGCCGCAAGGGCAATCTCGACTATGCCCGCGCCTCGCAGCAGGCGGCGGTCGCCACCTACGAACAGGCGATCCAGACCGCCTTCCGCGAGGTCGCCGACGCGTTGGCGCAGCGCGGCACCATCACCGAGCAGGTCGCCGCGCAGACCGCCCGCGCCAACGCCGCCGGCATCACCGCGCGCCTGTCGGACGCGCGCTTCCGGGCGGGGGTCGACTCGTTCCTGACGACGCTCGACTCGCAGCGCAACGCCTATGCCGCGCGCCAGCAGCTCGTCACCACGCGGCTGACCCGCGCCAACAATCTGGTCGAACTCTACCGCTCGCTCGGCGGCGGCCTGGCCGGCGAGCCCGACCAGCAACCCGCGCCGCTCCCCCGCGTCGTGGGCGGCACGACCAGTCGCTGACCCACCCGTCAACATCCACCCCGGCGAAGGCCGGGGCCCAGTTGGGTAGCGTTTCCGGATGACCACGCCAGCGTTCCCACCTGGACCCCGGCCTTCGCCGGGGTGGACGGACAGGTTTGCGCAACCAGGCCTCCCCCTCACCCCCGGTTCAGCTTTGCACCGTTAGCGCACCCGGCTACACCGTCCCCCCGGATTGCGCCGGGTGTATTATCCGGATAGAACAGCCAGCGTGTCTACCGTTCCGCCGCTCCGGCCCGACCGTTACGATCCCGACCGTGACGATCGTCCGCGCCTCTGGCCCGAGCGTGGCGCCGCCGCCGACGCCTACCCCGCCCTCCGCTCCGGCGCCTTCGACGACTGGCGCGACGAACCCGAACCGGAGCAGGAACCACGCCGCCGCTTCCCCTGGGGCCGCTGGATCGTCCGCGGCACCGCGCTCGGCGTGGTCCTGCTCGTCGTCGCCGTCATCTGGCTCGCCTTCACCGCGCCGTTGTCGCAGTCGCTCAAGCCCCCCACCCCGCCGTCGATCACGCTGACCGCGGCGGACGGCACGCCGATCGCGCGGCGCGGCGCGGTCATCGGCGCGCCCGTCGACGCCGCCCGCCTGCCCGCGCACGTCCGCGAGGCGTTCATGGCGATCGAGGACCGGCGCTTCTACTCGCACTGGGGCATCGATCCGCGCGGCATCCTGCGCGCGGCCTGGGCGAACGTCGGCTCGGGCGGCGTCCGCCAGGGCGGCTCGACCATCACCCAGCAGCTCGCCAAGAACGCCTTTCTCGATTCCGACCGGACCGCCGCGCGCAAGATCCGTGAGGTGATGATCGCCTTCTGGCTGGAGGCGTGGCTGACCAAGGACGAGATCCTGTCGCGCTACCTGTCCAACGTCTATTTCGGCGACAACGTCTACGGCCTCACCGCCGCCGCGAAGCATTATTTCGGCCGCACGCCCGACAAGATGAACATCGGCCAGGCGGCGATGCTCGCCGGCCTGGTCAAGGCGCCCTCCCGCCTCGCCCCCACCAGCAACCTCAAGGGCGCCCGCGCCCGCGAGATGCTGGTGGTCGCCGCCATGGAGGACGCCGGCTTCCTGACGGCGGCGGAGGCGCGCGCCGTCCAGCCGCAACGCGTGCTCCCGAAAAAGGCCGGTGCCCTCCCCGCCGGCACCTATTTCGCCGACTGGGTGCTCCCCGCCGCACGCGAGGCGGCGGGCGAGGTGTCGTCCGAGTCGACCGTCCGCACCACGCTCGACCCGCGTCTCCAGCGCGCTGCCGAACAGGCGATCCGCGGCAGCGGCCTCGGCCGCGCGCAGGCCGCGATCGTCGCGATGCATCCCGACGGCCGCGTCGTCGCGATGGTCGGCGGCCGCGACTACGCCAAGAGCCCGTTCAACCGCGCGACCCAGGCCAAGCGCCAGCCGGGATCGACCTTCAAGCTGTTCGTCTACCTCGCCGCGATGCGCGCCGGCATGACGCCCGATTCCACCGTCGACGACTCGCCGGTCGAGATCGCCGGGTGGAAGCCGAAGAACGACGACGGGCGCTATCTCGGCCCGATCAGCCTCGCCCGCGCCTTCGCCCGCTCCTCCAACGTCGCCGCGGCGCGGCTGACGCAGGAGGTGGGCGTGCGCAACGTCATCAAGGCGGCGCGCGACCTCGGCATCACCACCCCCATCGCCAACGAAGCGACGATCGGGCTCGGCACGTCGGAGGTGACGCTGCTCGAACTCACCGCCGCCTACGCCGCGATCGCGGAGGGGCGCTATCCCGTCGTCCCGCGCGGGCTCGACAGGACCGACGAGAAGAACTGGTACCAGCAGCTGACCGGCGGCCAGAAGGCGATGCCGGCGGACGTACGCGCCAACATGCTGCGCCTGCTCGGCTCGTCGATCCGCGGCACTGGGCGGCAGGCGGTGCTGTCGGTCGATGCCTGGGGCAAGACGGGCACGTCCCAACAGGAGCGCGACGGCTGGTTCATCGGCTTCGCGGGCGACCTGGTGGTCGGCGTATGGGTCGGCAACGACGACAGTTCGCCCAACCCCGGCCTCCACGGCGGCGGCCTGCCCGCGCAGATCTGGCGCGGCTTCATGCAGAACGCGCTGCGCATCGCCCCCGTCGCGGTCGCCGCGCCGGAGGAGGTGATCGATCCCAACCTCATCGACAATCTCGGCGAACAGATCGACGGCATCGGCACCGACGCGATCGGCGCCGCGCAGGACCAGCTCGAAGGACTCGGCCTCGATCTGCGCCAGAACGAGGACGGCTCCATCGTCGTTGGCCCCCGCCGCGGGCCACCCCCCGACGACCGCCGCAACGAGGACCGCGGTGAGGCGGACGAAGGCCCACCCGACGAGGAATTCTAACGCGGATCGACGTTCCGCATTCTCGCACCCCGGCGAAGGCCGGGGCCCAGTTGGGAAAGCGTTAATGATGAAGCTCGACATCCATTACCGGCGTCTTCCACCTGGGCCCCGGCCTTCGCCGGGGTGGCAGAGAAAGAGCAACATTCAACCCAGCGCTGTCCTACAAGCCGCACTTGTGCGATAACCAACCCGGTTCCTCACGGCACCCGCTCTTTCTTACCATCGCTTTTGGAAACGATCCGCGCGACAAGTTTCCGTCTGGGGGTCAATCGAGTCAAGCAAGTGGCAACTTCCGCCCGTTGACCCCGCCCGCCGCTCCCCCCAAGGCGCTGGGAATGCGCTTCTTCTCCGACAACGCCGCTGCCGTTCACCCGCGCGTCCTCGCCGCCATGGCGGACGCCAACGCGCTCGACACCGCCTATGACGGCGACGCGCTGTCGAAGGCGCTCGACGGCCGCCTGTCCGACCTGTTCGAGACGGAGGTGCGCGCGCTCTGGGTCTCCACCGGCACCGCCGCCAACTGCCTCGCGCTCGCCGCCATGTGCCCACCCTATGGCGGCATCCTTTGCCACCGCGACGCGCACATCCAGAATGACGAGGGCGGCGCCCCCGAATTCTACACCCACGGCGCCAAGCTGCTGCTCTGCGACGGCGAGGGCGCCAAGCTCACCCCCGACACCATCCGCGCCACCGCCGACGCGATCGCCGACGACGTCCACCGCGTTCAGCCGCACTGCCTGTCGATCACCAACGCGACCGAGTACGGCCTCGTCTACCGTCCCGACGAGGTCGCCGCGATCGGTGAGCTCGCCAGGAGCCGCGGCTGGCGCTTCCACATGGACGGGGCCCGCTTCGCCAACGCGGTCGCCACCGCCGGCTGCTCCCCCGCCGACGTCACCTGGCGCGCCGGCGTCGAGGCGCTGAGCTTCGGCTTCGTCAAGAACGGCGGGATGAGTGCGGAATGCCTGGTCTTCTTCGACCGCGCCCTCGCCGACGCGACGCTGCGCCGCCGCAAGCGCGCCGGGCTGCTCCTGTCCAAAGGACGCTATCTGGCCGCGCAGATCCTGGCGATGGTCGAGGGCGATTTGTGGCTCGACAACGCCCGCGCCGCCAACGCGCGCGCCGCTACCTTGGCGAGCGCCGCGGGCGACCGCCTCGTCCACCCGGTCGAGGCCAACGAGGTGTTCCTGCGCGCCACCCCGCAGGAAGCGGCGGCGCTGCGCGCGCGAGGCTTCGACTTCTACGACTGGGCCGCGGGCGAGGTCCGGATGGTCACCGCCTGGGACACGCCCGAGCACGACGTCGCCCGCCTCGCCGACGCGATCGACACGCTATGAGCGATGCCCGCCCCCAGTCGACGCGGGCGGCGATCCTCGTCCCCTTCGCGATCGTCACGTTGATCTGGGGATCGACCTGGATCGTGATCCGCGACCAGATCAGCGTCGTGCCCGCGGGCTGGTCGGTCACCTACCGCTTCCTCGTCGCCGGCGTCGCCATGGCGGGCTGGGCGGCGGTGCGGCGCGAGAGCTTTCACCTGGGCGCGGGCGGGTTCGCCTTCGCCGCGGCGATCGGGCTGCTCCAGTTCGTGCTCAACTTCAACTTCGTCTACCGGGCGGAGGCGTTCATCACCTCCGGCCTCGTCTCCGTCGTGTTCGCACTGCTCCTCGTCCCCAATGCGGGGTTCGCCCGCCTATTCCTCGGCCAGCGGCTGGGCCGGCAGCTGCTGCTCGGATCGGCGATCGCGATGGCCGGCGTCGCCTTGCTCTTCGTCCACGAGGCGCGCGTCGATCCGCACGGGCCGGGCGCTGCCCTCGCCGGCATCGGCTGGACGCTGCTGGCGGTGCTGTCGGCGTCGGGCGCCAACGTCCTCCAAGCGACCGAGCGGGCCAAGCGTTATCCGATGGCGGCGACGCTCGCGGTGGCGATGCTGGTCGGCGCCGCGCTCGACGCGTGCGTCGCCTGGACGCTATCGGGGCCGCCCAGCGTCGAGCATCGCTGGGGCTATTGGGCGGGCATCCTCTATCTCAGCCTCGCCGCCTCGGCGCTCGCCTTTCCGCTCTACTACCGCGTGCTGCGGGTGATCGGGCCGGCCAAGGCGGCCTATTCCAGCGTCATCGTGCCGGTCATCGCCATGCTGCTGTCGACGCTGTTCGAGGGCTATCGCTGGTCGACCCTGTCGGTGGCCGGTGCGCTGCTCGCGGGCGCCGGGCTGGTCGTGGCGCTCAGCGCGCGCAGGCCCAACCGGTAATCGGCGTATCGCGGCCCCCAGCCGAGCACGCGCTTTGCCTTGCCGTTCGCGACGCGGCGGTTCTCGGCGTAGAAGCCCCGCGCCATCGGCGACAGGTCGGCGAGCGACACGATCGGCGGCGGCGACAGGCCGAGCAGCGCGGCGGCGTACGCGACCACCTCGTCCTGCGGGCACGGCCAGTCGTCGGCGAGGTTGTACGCCCCCGACGGCGCGTCGAGCCCGGCGATCACTCCCTCGGCCAGATCGTCGACATGGACGCGCCCGAACACCTGATCGGCCAGCCCGACCCGGTGCGCCTTGCCCTCGCGCACCCGATCGAGCGGCGAGCGGCCGGGCCCGTAGATGCCCGGCAGCCGGAACACCCGCGCTCCCAGCGCCAGCCAGTCGGCGTCGGCGGCGTTGCGCGCCCTCCGACGCCCGCGATCGGCCGGCGCGGTCTCGTCCACCCACGCGCCACCGGTGTCGCCGTAGACGCCGGTCGAGGACAGGTAGGACAGGCACTTGCCCCCGATCAGCGATCCGTAGGCGGCGAGCACCGGATCGCCCTCCTCGCTCGGCGGCACGGACGACAGCACGTGCGTCGAAGCGGCGAGCGCCCCACGCACCGCCTCCGAATCATCGAACCGCAGCGTCCCGTTCCGCCCGGTCGCCGCCACCGCCCAACCACGCGCCCGCAACCGATGGGCGATCACCCCCGCCGCGTAGCCCAGCCCGAAGACCAGCAACCTGCTCACATCGTCACCCCGGGCTTGTCCCGGGGTCCAGGGCCAAGCAGCGGAGCGCCCATGGCCCTGGCTGCCGGGACGAGCCCGGCATGACAAATGTGGTACGCCTCACTTCGCCATCGGCCCCTTGTACAAGGTCCCGAAATAATCGCCCTTGTTCCACACCGGCCGCTGCGGCGCGTCGGCGATCTCGCGGGCGATGCGGTAGTTGACGTCGATGAAGCGGACGCCCTGATCCCACAGGATCGGCTGCGACAAATCGTCGGAGGGACGATGATAGTTGGTCGACAGGAAGCGGTCGATCGCCGCCTTGCCCGGCCCTTTCGCACCCGGCCACAGGAACACCGACGGCACGCCCTTCTGGACGAAGCGGAAATGGTCGGAGCGGACGAAGATGCCCTGTTCCGGGATCGGGTCCGGCGACAGCACGACGCCGGCGCTCTCCACCGCGCGCCGCACGATCGGGCCGATCGTCGAGCGCTCCGCCCCGAACACCACCATGTCCTCGAACGGGTAGAGGAGGATCGGCATGTCCAAATTGACGTCGGCGACGATGTTCTTCAGCGGCACCGTCGGATGGTTGGCGAAATAGTCGGAACCGACCAGCCCCTTCTCCTCGGCGGTTACCGCCAGGAACATGATCGTGCGCTTGGGCGCCGTGCCGGCCGCCTTGAAACGCTTGGCCTCCTCGATCAGGCTGGCGATGCCGATCGCGTTGTCGAGCGCGCCGTTGTTGATCGCGTCGCCGTTCACCGGCTCGCCGACGCCGATATGGTCGAGATGCGCCGACAGGATCACCACCTGATCCTTCAGCGCGGGATCGGTGCCGGGCAGCAGGCCGACGACGTTGCTGCTCTGGAGCGGCGTAAAGCTCGTCTTCGACGCCACCGTCAGCGTACCGTTGAGCGGTTGCGGGCGGAAGCGCGGGTCGGGCTTCTCCGCCTCGGCGACGATGCGTGCCCAGTCGCGCAGCGAGAACAGCTTGGCCGCGCCCTCGCGCGTGATGGTGCCGAGCTGCGGCGCGCCCGCGGCGCCGCCGGTGCCCTTGGCCGTGGCCCAGGTGATCCGCGGCCGGTCATATCCTTGCGCCAGGCGCGCCGCCGTCATGCCCGGCCGTCGGGAGCCGCCGATCTGGATCACGCCAACGGCGCCGCGCCGCGCCGCCTCCTCCAGCTTGGTCCGGATCGAGCCGAAGAACGCCTGCTCCTCGCTTCCGAAGCGCGACGGGACGCCACCGAAGAACAGCACGATCTTGCCGCGGACGTCGACGCCCTTGTAATCGGCCTGCCCGTATTGCGGCGCGTCGATGCCGTAGCCGACGAACACCACCGGCGCCGACACGCTCGTCTCCGCCTTCACCGGGTTGGGCACGGGCACGTAGTCGGTGCCGAAGGCGAGCGGCGTCGGCCGTCCACCGCGACCGGTCCAGACGAAACTGCCCTCGCCGTCCGCCCGGTAGCTGACCAGCGGCACGTGCTGGAGATAGCCGCCCTGGTCGCCGCCCGGCCGCAGGCCCGCGGCGTAGAATTGCGCGGCGACGTACTGCGCGGCGATGTCGTATTCGGGGCTGCCCGCCTCGCGCCCCTTCATCGCGTCGGAGGCGAGGAACATGACGTGCGCCTTCATCGCCGCCTCGGCCGGGGGCAGCGGCGCGGTTACCCGGGCATTCAGCTCGGTCGCGCTCGGCTTGGGCGGCGTGGGGGTCGCGGTTGCCTGCTGCGTCGCGGGCTTGGCCGGGGCGGGCGCCGCCTGCGTGGCACTCGGCGGCACCGTCGGCGGTGTCTGCGCCCATCCCGACGTGGTCACCGCCAACAGTGTCAGCACGGCCGATCTACGCAACATTCCCGCATCCTCTCTTCTGTGCCGGCCGGGTAGCATGCCTGCCCTGCTTAGCAAGCGCTGGAACCGGGCGCGCCCTCGTCTATAACCTCCTCATGGACATCCAGCACGCCGTCGCCCAGCCCACGGTCATCCATCGTGCCGATTACCGGCCGCCCGCCTGGTCGGTGCCCGACGTCGCCCTGGCGTTCGATCTCGATGCCGCCGCCACCCGCGTGCGCGCGGCCCTGTCGGTGGTGCGCAACGGTGCCGGCGACCTCCGCCTCGATCACGAGGGGCCGCCGCCGCTCTCGGTCGCCGTCGACGGCGTTGCGGCGGACTGGCGGATGGAAGACGGTCAGCTGGTGATCGCGCTGCCCGGCGACGCGCATCTGGTCGAAACGGAGGTGGAGATCGCGCCCGACCGCAACACCCAGCTGATGGGCCTCTACGCGAGCAAGGGCATTCTCTGCACCCAGTGCGAGGCGGAGGGGTTCCGCCGCATCACGCCCTTTCCCGACCGTCCCGACGTGCTCAGCCGTTACCGCGTGCGGATGACGGCCGACAAGGCGCGCTACCCGGTGCTGCTCGCCAACGGCGACCCGGTCGGCGCGGGCGAACTGGACGACGGACGCCACTGGGCCGAGTGGCACGATCCGTTCCCCAAGCCCTGCTATCTCTTTGCACTCGTCGCGGGCGACCTGCGCGTCAATGCCGACACCTTCACGACCGGCTCGGGGCGCGAGGTGACGCTCGGCATCTGGGTGCGCGCCGCCGACCTGCCGCGCACCGCCCACGCGCTCGACGCGCTGAAGCTGGCGATGGCCTGGGACGAGCGCGTCTATGGCCGCGAGTACGATCTGGACGTGTTCAACATCGTCGCGGTCGACGACTTCAATTTCGGCGCCATGGAGAACAAGGGGCTGAACATCTTCAACAGCCGCTACGTCCTCGCCGATCCCGACACCGCGACCGACGTCGATTACGACGGCGTCGCGGCCGTCGTCGCACACGAATATTTCCACAACTGGTCGGGCAACCGCGTCACCTGCCGCGACTGGTTCCAACTCTCCCTGAAGGAGGGCTTCACCGTCTACCGCGACCAGGGCTTCTCCGCCGACCAGGGCTCGGCCGCGGTG
The DNA here is from genome assembly GCF_900115745.1 of Sphingomonas rubra. GTDB lineage: Bacteria > Pseudomonadota > Alphaproteobacteria > Sphingomonadales > Sphingomonadaceae > Sphingomonas > Sphingomonas rubra. The sequence continues at coordinate 141,650 of NZ_FOXP01000008.1, forward strand.
AAGCGGATCGAGGACGTCCGCACGCTGCGCGCCGCGCAGTTCTCGGAGGATGCCGGGCCCCTCGCGCATCCCGTCCGGCCGGATGCGTATCAGGAGATCAGCAACTTCTACACCGCCACCATCTACAACAAGGGCGCCGAACTGGTCCGGATGATGGCCACCATCGTCGGGCCGGTCGCTTTTCGCGCCGCCACCGACCTGTACTTCGACCGGTTCGACGGCACGGCCGCGACGTGCGAGGATTTCGTCGCCTGCATGGAAGAAGCGTCGGGTTGCGATCTGGCCCGTTTCCGCCGCTGGTACGGCCAAGCGGGCACGCCGCGCGTCTCCGCCTCGATCGATCACGAAGCTGGCAGCGGCCGTGCCACCTTGCGGCTGGCGCAGCACGTACCCGCCACGCCCGGCCAGCCCGACAAGCAGCCCATGGTGCTGCCGCTGCGGCTGAGGCTGTTCGGCGCCGCCACGGGGCGCCCGCTCACCGACGAGCGGCTGGTGATCCTGGACGACGCCACCGACACGCTGGTGTTCGACGGCGTCGGTGAGCGGCCGGTGCTGTCGATCAACCGCGGCTTCTCCGCCCCGGTGATCGTGGAAAGCGACCGCGACGCGGCGGACCTCGCCTTCCTGTCGGCGCACGACGACGATCCGTTCGCCCGCTACGAGGCGATGCAGCAGCTGATGCTCGACACCCTCGTCGCCGCGGTCGTGGAGGGTCGGGCGGAGCACGATGCGGTGCTGGCAGCGGTGGCCACCACCCTCGATGCCGCCGGGCTCGACCGGACCTTCGTCGCCGAGGCGGTGCTGTTGCCCTCGGACGCGTTCGTCGGCGATCAGCTCGCTCGGGTCGACCCGGACGCGGTGTTCGCCGCGCGCGAGGCGCTGCACCGCGATCTCGGCGTCCGTCTCGCCGCCCGCTGGCGTGCCGCCTATGCCGAGCGGCCGGCGGTGCCGTACGCCTATACGCCGGCGGAGAAGGGAAAGCGCCGCCTGCGCAATGCCGCGCTCGCCTATTTGGCCGCCAGCGGCGCGCCCGACGCGGCCTCGCTCGCCTTCGGCCAGTTCGAGGCGGCCGACAACATGACGGACCGGCTCGCCGCGTTGCAGACGCTGATCTCGCTCGACGCCGACGAGGGCGAGGCGGCGCTGGACATCTTCTACAACCGATACGCCGGCGATCCGCTGGTGATCGACAAATGGTTCCAGGCGCAGGCGCTGTCGCCGCGCGCCGACACGACCGACCGGGTCACCGAACTCGCCCGCCATCCCGACTTCGCGCCCGCCAACCCCAATCGCGCACGATCGCTGCTGGGCGCGTTCGGCGTCAACCAGCGCGCCTTTCACCGGGCCGACGGCGCCGGTTACCGGTTCCTGGCCGATCAGCTGATCGGCCTGGACAAGCTCAATCCCCAGACCGCCGCCAGGCTGCTGCCGCCGTTCGGCCGCTGGCGGCGCTTCGACGAGACGCGCGGCGCGATGATGCGCGCGGAGCTGGAGCGGATCATCGCCGTACCGGGCGTGTCCAAGGACCTGTTCGAACAGGCGTCGAAGAGCCTGAACTGATCCGGTCAGCCGCTCGCCATCTCCGACGACCGCGCGGCCGGGGCGAGCCGGCGGATATCGAGAACGTCGACGCCCGCGAGTTCGACGTCGCCCAGGCGGCGATCGCCCGTCTCCACCACGATGCCGTCGGCGGTGGAGCGGATCGCGCGCCATGAGACCTCGCGCGACACCAGGCGCCGGCCGCGGCGCGCCAGTGCCGCGACCCGGCCGTTCGCGGCCACCGCCAGCGCGCCGCCGCCGTCCGCGCCGACCACCGCGCCCGCGACGACGAAGCCGGGATGCGCGTCCTCGGCGGCAGTGGCGGCCTCCTCGGGGCTGGCGATCCGCGCGCTTCGACCGCGACGCGCGACCAGCCAGCCGCCGCCCACCGTCGCGAGCAGCCCGGCGCCTGCCAGCGCCGCGATCAGCGTCGGCGTCATGTCACCGCCGCGTCGCCATCGCGTCCAGTGTCGGACGGAGCGCGGAAAGATCATAGCCCGCCGCCCCGGCCTGCGCGGCGATCACGGCCGGATCGCGACCGACCCGGGCAGCGGCGAGAGCCCAGAGATTGCAGCTGCGCGTGCCCGATCGGCAGTAAGCGAGCACCGGCCCGTCCGCCCCGGCGAGCGCCGCCGTCATGGCGTCGAGTTCCGCCTGTCCGATCCCGGCGCGACCGACCGGCACGGCGTGGTAGGATAGGCCCGCCGCCTCCGCCGCGGCGCGGATGTCGTCGCCCGCGGGCTGACCCGGCTCCTCGCCGTCGGGCCGGTTGTTGACGATCGCGACGTAACCCGCCGCGGCGATCGCGGGCAGGTCGCCCGCGGCGATCTGCGGAGCGACCGCGACGCGGTCGTTGAGCGAGCGAATGTCTGACGTCATGGCTGCGCTGTAGGCCCGCAGGCGTCGAGCGGCAACGTCAGAACCCGCCGAGGAACGTCGCGACGTTGGCGCCGAGCGCGTCCACCGCGTAACCCCCCTCCATCACGATCACGGTCGGCCAGCCGGCGACGGCGATGTCGCGCGCGAGGATCGCGTAGTCCGCCGTGGTGAGCGCGAAGCCGGAGATCGGGTCGCCTTCCCACGTGTCCGCGCCGAAGCTGACGACGAGCAGGTCGGGGCTCCACGCGCCGATCGCCGCCAGCGCCTGCCCCTGTGCGCGGCGGAAGGCGTCGAGCCGGGTGCCGCGCGGCAGCGGCAGGTTGAGCGTGGCGCCCTCCCCCGCATCCTCGCCGCGCTCGTCGGCGTGACCCCAGAAGAAGGGGTAATCGGTCGCGGGGTCGGCGTGGACGCTGGCGTAGAACACGTCGTCGCGTGTCCAGAAGATGTCCTGCGTGCCGTTGCCGTGATGATAATCGATGTCGAGGATCGCGACCCGCACGCGGCCGGCGTCGCGCGCGGCCTGCGCGGCGATCGCGGCGACATTGAGGTGGCAGTAGCCGCCGCAATAATCGGCGCCGGCATGGTGGCCGGGCGGACGGCACAGCGCGAAGGCAGCGCGCTCGCCGGCGAGGACGGCGCGGGTGGCGGCCAAGGCGGTCTGCGCGCTGGCATAGGCGCTGGTCCAGGTGCCGGGCGTGATCGGCGTGGTCGCGTCCATCGCGTGTACGCCGAGCAGCGCGTCGATGCGCGAGAGGTGGAGCGGCCGACGGCGGACGATCGGGAAGGCGTAGGGGATCGCCTCTCCCGGTCGCCCCGCCACGCGCCACATCGCCGGCGCGTCGCGCAGGAAGGCGAGATAGGCGGCGTCGTGGACGGCGCGGATGGGGACGTCGCCCTCGTCCCCCGGCGCCTCCGCGCCGCCGATCGCGGCCAGGATCGCCTCGGCGCGGGCGGGCACCTCGGCGTAAGGAGTGAAGCCGCCGTTATGCAGCTCCAGCGCGGGCGCGTGGGTCAGTTGGGCGGGGGCGAAGAAGCGGCGCATGGCGGTTCCCTGGACGGCGCGAAGCGGAGAAGGAGATAGCCCGACACCGCCGCCAGCAGCGAGCCGCCGAGCACGCCCAGCTTGACCTCGTCGGCGAGCACGGGGTCGCCGGGAAAGGCGAGCTGGCCGATGAACAGGCTCATGGTGAAACCGATGCCGGCGAGGAGCGCGATGCCGTAGACCTGCCGCCACGGCGCGCCGCCGGGGCGTTTGGCGAGGCCGAACCGCTCGGCCAGCAGGATCGCGCCAGCGATCCCCAGCTGCTTGCCGAGGAACAGGCCGAGTGCGATGCCGATCACCAGCGGGTGGGTCAGCGTCTCCAGCTCGATGCCGGCGAACGACACGCCCGCATTGGCAAAGGCGAACAGGGGCACCACGCCGAACGCCACCCACGGGCTCAGCGCATGTTCCAGCCGGTGGAGCGGCGACGTCGCGTCGTCGGGCGCGCCGGGCGAGGGCGCGATCGGCACCAGCAACGCGGCGATCACCCCGGCGACGGTGGCGTGAACGCCCGACCGCAGCATCAGCCACCACAGCAAGGCGAAGCCGACCAGGTAGGGCCACACCCGCATCTCGCCATGCCGGTTGAGCGCGGCCAGCAACGCCACCACCCCCACCGCGGCGGCGAGCGCGCCCCAGTCCAGTCCGGCGGTGTAGACCAGCGCGATGATCGCCACCGCGCCCATGTCGTCGACGATCGCCACCGCGGTCAGGAAGATCTTGAGCGAGGGCGGCACGCGGGAGCCGAGCAGCGCGAGGATGCCGACCGCGAAGGCGATGTCGGTCGCCGCCGGGATCGCCCAGCCGCGCGCCAGGCCCGGCGTGCCGCCGGCGATTGCGAGATAGAGGAGCGCGGGCACCGCCATCCCCGCGCCCGCGGCGAGGAAGGGCAGCACCCGGCGCGACGGACGCGAGAGGCCGCCATCGACCAGCTCGCGCTTGATCTCCAGCCCGACGAGCAGGAAGAACACCGCCATCAGCCCGTCGTTGATCCACAGATGCACCGTCATCGGGCCGAGTGCGGAGCTGAGCACCGGGCCGGTCGCGTGGTGGAGTATAGCTTCGTACAGCTCCCGCGTGGCCGCCAGGTTCGCCGCGAGCATCGCCAGCGCGGCGGCGGCGATCAGCACGATCCCGCCCGACGCCTCGCTGGTCAGGAACGAGCGAAGCGCGGAGAGCGGTCGGCGGAGTGCCTCAGCCGGCGGGATAGGACAGCGCCTCGGCGATCAGGCGGCGCGATCCCTCGACGCCGTAGAGGGCGAAGAAGCTGCCCATGCGCGGCCCCTGGGCAGCGCCGAGCAGCGTTTCGTAGAGGACGCCAAACCAGTCGCGTAGATGCTCCTTGCCGTAGAAGCGCTTGCCGACCTCGTAGACGCGGTCCTGCAGCGCCTTGGCGGCGTCGTCCTCCTCGACCGGCTTGGCGAGTTCGGCGTCCAGCGCGCACAGCGCCTCCGCCTCCGCCAGGGTCGGCGCGCGGCGCTGGAGCGTCGGGGCGACGAAATCGCGAGCGTAGGCGACGGCGTAGCCGACAAGGCGGTCGAGCGCGGGATTCGCCTCGGGCGACAGCGCCGGGTCGTAGCGCTCGAGGAAACGCCACATCGTGTCGCGGTCGCCGACGCCGGGCAGGCTGGCGAGGTTGAGGAGCAGGCCGAAGCCGACCGGCAGCGTCTCCGCCGGCACGTCGCCGTCGTGGATGTGGTGGACGGGATTGCCGAGCCGCTGCTTGACGTCCTGGCCGGCATAGTTGGTGCGGAACTGCCAATACTCGTCCACCGCGCGCGGGATCACGCCCATGTGGAGCTGCTTGGCCTTCTTCGGCTCACGATAGGCGAAGAAGGCGAGGCTCTCGTCGGGACCGTAGGTGAGCCACTGGTCCATCGACAGGCCGTTGCCTTTGGACTTGGAGATCTTCTCGCCGTGCTCGTCGAGGAACATCTCGTAGTTGAAGCCCTCGGGCGGGCGGGCGCCGAGGACGCGGGCGATCTTGCCCGACTGGATTACCGAGTCGATCAGGTCCTTGCCCGCCATCTCGTAATCAACGCCGAGCGCCACCCAGCGCATCGCCCAGTCGACCTTCCACTGGAGCTTCGACATGCCGCCAAGCGCCGACTGGACGATCCGCTCGCCGTCGTCATCCACGAAGGCGATCGTGCCGGCGGCGGCGTCGACGACCTCGACGGGCACCTGGAGGACGATGCCGGACTTGGGGCTGATCGGCAGCACGGGGGAATAGGTGGCGCGGCGCTCGGCTCGCAGCGTCGGCAGCATGACGCCCTGGATGGCGTCGAAATGCTTGAGCACCAGCCGCAGCGCGTCGTCGAAACGGCCGGCGGTGTAATAGTCGGTCGACGAGGCGAACTCATAGTCGAAGCCGTAGCGGTCGAGGAAGTCGCGCAGCCGCGCGTTGTTGTGCGCGGCGAAGCTGTCGTGGGTGCCGAAGGGATCGGGGATGCGCGTCAGCGGCTTGCCGAGATGTTCGCGCAGCATGTCGCCGTTGGGCACGTTGTCGGGCACCTTGCGCAGACCGTCCATGTCGTCCGAGAAGGCGAGCAGGCGGGTCGGCTGGTCGCTGAGCGCGTGAAAGGCGTTGCGGACCATGGTGGTGCGCAGCACCTCGTTGAAGGTGCCGATGTGCGGAAGCCCCGAGGGGCCGTAGCCGGTCTCGAACAGAATGGGCGCACCTTTCCCTTGCGGGTAGCGGGCGAGGAGCTTCCGCGCCTCCTCATACGGCCAGGCCTTGGAGGCGAGCGCCTCGGTGCGGAGGTCGGTATCGGTCATCGGGGCCTGTTAGCGGAGGCGGCGTCCGCGCGGAAGTTCGGGCGAGCGCCCGTCGAGAAATTGCGCGCCGGTGCCTGTTGGCGCGCTCCGCTTGACTCGATTGACCCCTGAACGGAAATCTGCGGACGCGATCGTTTCCGAAAACGCGATGATGAGCAAGAGCGGCCGGAGAACCGCCGCCAACTTATGGCCGATCTGCCGCTCGTAGGGCAACGGCCACGACGGAGGCGGGATCGATGGGCATCCGGAACGATTCGGATAGCGGACGATTATTCTCCGTCGGCATTTCGAGCCGTCACGAAAGGGATGATCCGCATGAAGAAGATGTTCGCACTCGGCCTCGCCGCCGGTCTGGCCTCGCTGGCCGCCTGCAACAACACGCCGCAGGAGCAGGCCGCCGACAATATCGAGGCGAACAGCGAGGCCGTCGCCGACAATCTGGAAGAGATGGCCGACAACGCCAACACCGAAGCCCGCGAGGACGCGCTGGAGAACCGCGCCGACACGGTGCGCGACATGGGCGAGAACAAGGCCGAGGACATGCGGACCAACGACGCGGACACGAACCTGTCGAACGGGATGTGAGATCGCGGGCCTGCGCCGAGGCGCGGCCTGGATCGGAAGGCGTCCGGGGAAACCCGGGCGCCTTTTTTGCGCGGCCGACCGCATGCCGATGGCGGGCGCTCAGGCCACCAATGACGGACTGACGAAGACGTCCTCAATAGCGAGGTCGAACAGCTCGGCGATCCTGAAGGCGAGCGGCAACGAAGGATCGTAGCGGCCCGTCTCGATCGCGTTGACACTTTGTCGACTGACGTCGAGTTGATCGGCGAGATGCTGCTGGCTCCACATCCGCTCGGCCCGCAGCGCGCGCAGCCGGTTGTTCATGCCTCACGTCCCAGCGTGAACCGGTTGATGCAAGCTCCCAATCCCAACCCACCGAACCAGACGATGGCGAACCAATAGGCATCGACGTGGGGCGCCAGCCGGAAGCTTTCCAGAAAGCCCCATAACGTCGCCAGGCTAAGCGCCAGTCCCGATGCAACCAGCGTTTGACGGATCATTAGCATACGGACGAACTCGTCACGCTCCTCGACCAAGTAGCGACCGATGGCGACGAAGATGCCGATGATAAGCAGCGCGGGCACGATCGCGGCGATGTAGGCGACCAGCGATCGGCCGTCGGGATGATTCTTGAAATAGCTTGTGGCTCCGAACAGTGCCCCGGCATAGCCGGCCGAACAACCCAGAACCGCCATGCTGTAGCGTCGCCGTGCACGTGAACTGGTCATCCTTGATCTCCCTGACGATGTGAAGGAGACTTTACATGGAAAGCTAGCTTTACGTCAAGCGTCCTTTACATGCGTTGTCAATCAAGGGCGGATTGACATTCACGGTTTTGCCATCCCGCCGAGGGCCTGACCCCAGGTGGAAGACGTGCATGCGAAGCATTACGCTGCTTTGATAGCCCTCTCCCAAGTGAGCCTCGACCTGCGCGGGGGTGACAAACACTGGAATTCGCAGCCTCTTGCCGGATGTCGATCCTGCCTAATTCCATGGTATTCTCCCGCATGGATGCGCTGGCGTTTCCGGTCCGTTCCGCCCACATAAGGCGCCGTGATCGCCTATCCCGCCCTTCACGCCAGCCATGGCGGCATCTGGATCGCCGATGCGCTCGGCACGCGGCCGGTGGGCAGGGGCGAGGCGATCCGGGTGGCGGCGGAGACGCCGGTGATCCTGCTCAATGCGCCCTTGGTCGGGCAGCGGCTGGGCTATGCCGAGCTGTCGGGGCTCGACCTGCTGGAGCTGTTCGCGTTCCTCCACCCCGCGCGGTTCGCGGTGCCGACGCCTGCCGGGCTGGCGCGCGCCGTGGACCTGTCGCCGCCTGACGCGGACGAGGATTTGGCGGCGTTCCTGCTGGAGGCGACCGCCGCGCTGCTGGCGGTGCCCGACGGCGCGTGGCGCGAGCGCGAAGGCGCGTGGACGGCGGCACAGTCGCTGACGCGGCTGCGCTGGCCATGGGCGCCGGTGATCGGGCCGCGGCTCGCCAAGCCGGAACGCAACGAGCGGTGGCTGTTCGCGACCTTGCCCGAGTGGGAGGAGGCCCCGCCCCGCCCGGACCCGCGCACCGTCGCGATCGATCCGGGCGAGGCGGAGGCGCGGCTCGCCACGCTGACCGGTGGCGGCGCGGAGGAGCGGCCGGGGCAGCGCGCCTATGCCGGGGCCGCCACCGCCGCCTTCGCGCCGCGATCCGTGCAGGGCGCCCCCAACATGGTGCTGGCCGAGGCAGGGACGGGAATCGGCAAGACGCTGGGGTATCTCGCGCCGGCATCCTTGTGGTCGCAGACGGCGGGCGGCGCGGTGTGGATTTCCACCTATACCAAGGCGCTGCAACGGCAATTGTCGGCGGAGACGGCGCGGGTCTATCCCGATCCGGTGCTGCGCCGCGAGCGGGTGGTGACGCGCAAGGGCCGGGAGAATTACCTGTGCCTGCTCAACCTGGAGGACGCGTTGCAGGGCGGTTTCGCCGGGCGCGCGGCGGTGCTGGCGCAACTGGTCGCGCGCTGGGCGGCCTATTCGGCGGACGGCGACATGGTGGGGGGCGACCTGCCCGGCTGGCTGCCGACCTTGTTCCGGCGCAACGGTCCAGCGGCGCTGACCGACCGGCGCGGCGAGTGCGTCTATGCCGGCTGCCCGCATTACCGCAAATGCTTCATCGAGCGGGCGGCGCGGGCGAGCGCCGAGGCAGACATCGTCATCGCCAACCACGCGCTCGTCATGGTCAACGCGGCGCGGGGGCGCGAGACGGCAAATCGGCCGACACGCTACGTGTTCGACGAGGGGCATCACCTGTTCGACGCCGCCGACGCGATGTTCGGGGTGGCGCTGACGGGATCGGAGACGATCGAGCTCAGGCGCTGGATACTCGGGCCGGAAGCGGGCGGGCGCGGGCGGCGGCGGGGGTTGCAGGCGCGGCTGTCCGACGTCGCCTCCTATGACGAGGGCGGCGCGCAGGCGATCGCCGACGCGGTGCGCGCGGCGGGGGCGCTGGCGGCGGACGGGTGGCTGGGGCGGCTGGCAGAGGGCGCGCCGTTCGGGCCGATCGAGGCGCTGCTCGCCGCCGTGCGCGGCCTGACCTACGCGCGCGCCGAGCAGCCGGGGGATGCGGGATACGGGCTGGAAACCGAACTGGCCGAGCCGACGCCGGAGTTGATCGAGGCAGCGGCACCCGCCGCGCAGGCGCTCGACGCGCTGGTGCGGCCGCTCACCGCCCTCGCCAAGCGGTTGCAGGCGGTGCTGGACGAGGCGCCCGACTGGCTCGACGCAGGCGCGCGGGCGCGGGTGGAGGGGGCGATCGCCTCGATCGGCTGGCGCGCGGAGACGGTGGCGGCGTGGCTGGCGCTGCTGGCGCGGATCGGCGGACCGGCGGACGCGGACTTCGTCGACTGGTTGGGCGTCGACCGCAGCGAGGGGCGCGAGTGGGACGTGGGGCTGCATCGCCGCTGGCTCGACCCGACGCGGCCGTTCGCGGAGACGGTGCTGAAGCCCGCGCACGGCGTGCTGGTGACCTCGGCGACGCTCACCGGCGGCGGCGACTGGTCGGTGGCGGAGGCGCGGACGGGCGCGCCGCACCTGGCGCGCGCGGCGGCGCGGTTCGAGGCGGCGAGCCCGTTCGACTATCCTGCGCAGTCCGAGGTGCTGATCGTCACCGACGTGAAGCGGGGCGACACGGGCGCGCTCGCCAATGCCTATGCGCGGCTGATCGTGGCGAGCGGGGGTGGCACGCTGGGGCTGTTCACCGCCATCCGGCGCCTGCGCGCGGTGCACGGGCGGATCGCCGATCGGCTGGCGCGCGAGGGATTGCCGCTGCACGCGCAGCACGTCGACCCGATCGACACGGGGACGCTGGTCGACATCTTCCGCGACGATCCGCACGCCTCGCTGCTCGGCACGGACGCGCTGCGCGACGGGGTCGACGTGCCGGGCCACTCGCTGCGGCTGGTGGTGATGGAGGGGGTGCCGTGGCCCAAGCCGTCCGTGCTGCACGCGGCGCGGCGCTTGGCCAACGGCGGTTCCGCCTACGACGACCGGATCGTGCGGGCGCGGCTGGCGCAGGCGTTCGGGCGACTGATCCGGCGGGCCGACGATCGCGGCGCGTTCGTGCTGCTGTCGGCGGCGACGCCGTCGCGACTGCTGTCCGCCTTTCCGCCGGGGGTGGCGGTGACGCGGGTGACGCTGGACGAGGCGGTGGCGCGGGTGGCGACGCGGCTATCCGAGTCACTTTCCTCGGGCGTCCGCCTGGGGCATGGGGCAGGTGCCTGATGCCGGAGAGCCCATGAAGACGCTGACGCTGCTGCGCCATGCCAAGTCCGGCTGGGACGACACGGTGGCACGCGATTTCGACCGGCCGCTCAACGACAAGGGCCGGCGCGCGGCGCGGACGATGGGGCGGCACCTTGCGCGCGAGGGGCTGCGTTTTGACCGGGTGATCGCCTCGCCCGCCGTGCGCGTGGTGGAGACGCTGGCGGAGGTCGGGGCGACCTGCGGCCAGTCGCTCGATCCGATATGGGACAAAAGGCTGTACCTGGCGCCGGCCGAGCAGATCATGGAGGTGGTCGCGGCGCTGGCGGGGGATGCGGCGACGCTGCTGGTGGTCGGCCACAATCCGGGGCTGGAAGAACTGGTGCTCGACCTGGCGGACGCGGGCGCAGCGCGGGCGGCGGTGGAGATGAAGTTCCCGACCGCGGCGCTGGCGGAACTGACGTGGGAGGGCGAATGGACCTCCCCCGGCAGCGGCGGGGCGACGCTGGCGCGCTTCACCCGGCCGCGGGATCTCGACCCCAGACTGGGGCCGGACGACTGATCGTCACCCCGGCCTCGTGCCGGGGTCCAGGGCCAAGCAGCGAGTACGCCCGTGGCCCTGGATGCCGGGACGAGCCCGGCATGACAATAGCTCTCAATATCCCGGCTTCTTCTCGCCTTCCGTCCGCACGCCCGCTGCCGCCGGCTCGCCGATCGCGGTGTCGCCGGCCAGTGCATGCTCGTCCTCCACACCCAGCGTGTCGAGATGCATCAGCTTGTTCACCAGCGGCGCAACCAGCAGCACGACGACGCCGATCCCCATCGCGAACCAGCCGATCCGGCCATAGACCTCCAGCACCTGCGCCGATCCCGCGCCCTCGCCGCCGGTCGCCTGCGCGATGAGGCCGGCGAGAAAATTGCCCGCCGCGGTCGCCAGGAACCAGGTGCCCATCATCAACCCGGTCATGCTCTTCACCGACAGCCGCGTCATCGACGACAGGCCGATCGGCGAGAAGCAGAGTTCCGCCGCCGAGTGGAAAGCGTAGAGCAGGATCACGAACAGAGCCGGCGTCAGCCCTTGCGCCGGTGCGCCCAGGATCAGGGCGAAGAAGCCCGCACCGACCAGGATCAGGCCGATGCCGAACTTGAACGGCGCCGACGGCTCCAGCCCGCGCCGCCCCAGCTTCACCCACAGCGCGCCGAAGATCGGCGCCAGCGTGATGATGAAGAACGGGTTGACCGACTGGAACACCGATGCCGGGATCGCCCAGCCGAGGAACGTGCGGTCGACCGCCTGGTCGGTGTAGAGGTTCAGCGACGATCCGGTCTGCTCGAACAGGGCCCAGAACAGCGGGCAGAGCGCGATCAGGAACAGGGCGGCGAAGATGCGGTCGCGCTCCTGCCGCGGCAGCCTGGCGACCGCGGTCCACAAGATGTAGCCGATGGTGACGATCGACGCGACGATCAGCAACGTGCCGACCGCCCCCTGCGAGCCGACCAGGTACCAGGAGACGGCGACGCCGACGAGCGCGCCGAGATAGATCAGCCACTCGGTCGACAGGCCCAGGCCGGTACGCCGGGCGAGCGCCGCGGGCTCGGGCGGCTCGCCCACGCCGCGCAGCTCGCGGCCGAACAGCACGAACACCATCAGGCCCAGCGCCATGCCGATGCCCGCGACGCCGAAGCCCCAGCCCCAGCCCACCGTTTCGCCCAGGATGCCGACGACGATCGGGCCGACAAAGGCGCCGGCGTTGATGCCCATGTAGAAGATCGAGAAGGCCCCGTCGCGGCGCACGTCGTCGCGCGGGTACAGGCCGCCGACCAGCACGGAGATGTTGGCCTTGAGGAAGCCCGTGCCGACGATGATGAACGCTAGCCCCAGGTAGAAGCCTTGCAGCGCCGCCCCCTGCTCGCCCCGCGGTCCCTCCAGCAGCGCGAGCAGCGCGTGGCCGATCGTTATAAGGATGCCGCCTGCCAGCACCGCCTTGCGCGCGCCCAGGAACTTGTCGGCCAGGTAACCGCCAATGATCGGGCCGATATACACCATCGAGGTGTAGGCGCCGTAGATCGCGTAGGCGGGCTCCTCCGTGAACAGGAAGTGCTTGGTCAGGAACAGCACCAGGATGGCGCGCATCCCGTAGAAGGAGAAACGCTCCCACAATTCGGCGAAGAACAGCACGAACAGCCCGCGCGGGTGCCCGAACAGGGTGCGGTGGTCAGGAACAGGGGCCGAGGGTACGCTGGCCATGGTGCTGGATCATCCTCCCGGCGCCGCTTGCTGGGCGCGTGCGCGCGACCCTAGCGATTGGCGCCCGGCTGTAAACCGGCGGCGTCGGGCGCGCGGCGAACGGGCGGCAGCGCGGCGCAGATGTCGACCCCACCGGCGGGCTTGGTGTAGAAGTCGTTCCGCCGGTTCTCGCGGCCGACGATCCAGGCGGCGAAGCGCGGATTGTCGGTGCGGCGGTACTGGAATCGCGGGCGAGTGGCGGCTGGCAGCTCGCTCGCCAGCCGTGCCGAGACGATCGGCAACCGCTCCTCGGGCGTGGCGTAGAAGCCGAGATCGCCGGTGCCGCGCGGCAGCGCCGACAGCCGCTCGATCCCGTCGACGATGCGGCCGACCACCGCGATATTGCGATCGAGCGCGCGCGGCCCCTGCCCCGTCACCGCGTAGAGCTCGGCCCCGCTGCCGGTGTCGGGCGCCAGGTTGCGCGCCACGCCCACGGTGCCGTAGCAGTGCGGCACCCACTCCGCCGTGGCATCACCGGCGAGCGGCCAGCCGTCCGCCGAATAGCCCGCCCAGGCGGCGTAGGGATCGGCCTTGGACAGCCGCGCGACCGCGCTGTTGCCGGGCCGCTCATATTCCGCCGCCGGGCTCGCGACGACGCCGGCGGGCAGCGGCTTCTTCTCGGTTGCGTCGCCCCATTGCGCGACGAAATTGTCCTGCACCCGGTAGACGCTGGCCCCGGCATCCCACCACCGCGCGGCGAGCAACCGGCGAACGTTCGCGACGTGCGCGGGCGCGTAGCCGGGCGCCAGCCGCATGCTGACGGTGCCGCCGCCGCGCAGCGTGAAGACGACGATCTCGTCGTCGGGGATCGTCACCCAGTCGGCCGGCAACGCGTCCGACGGCGCGGGCGGCACGGCGGCGGCAGGCGTCGCCTGAAGAAGCGCGAGCAAGGGTGCGGCGAGGAGGGCGATCGGCATGACGCACAGGCTGCCCCGACAATCGTCCGCGCGCAACCGCTTGCACGATCCCGCCGCCCGTCCTAGGGCGCACGACATCCGGGTATATGCGGAGCGGTGGCCGAGTGGTCGAAGGCGCTCGCCTGGAAAGTGAGTATACGTCAAAAGCGTATCGAGGGTTCGAATCCCTCCCGCTCCGCCACCAAGTCTTCAAGCTTTTGCAATGCCACGGTTTTCGCCAATTTCAGGCGGCAGAACCGCGCAAATTCGCGGGTGTTGAGTTTGGTTCGGTACTGCAGAGAGTCAGCTGCAAACCAACAATATGCATTTTCGCGCTCGGTTTCTCCGTGTCGGACCGATGCGGTACGAAATCTAAGTCGCGCGGTACCGCATTGAGGCTTGGGGGCCGGTTACCTCCGCCACTTAGGCTGAACTCCACCCACTTCTTCCCTGCAATCGCCTGAAAATGGCACGCGTCCGCGCGTCTCGGGCTGGCGACCGTATCGCAGGAGCGGCATCGATCCGCCTCTCGCCCCACGCACCTCTTTCCTAATCCAAGGCCACCGCGCGCAGTATGAAATCACTCGCGAGCACACATTCGCGCTTTCGCTGCGTCTCGCATTCTTCGCTGCCGAGGGCCATTTGGCAGCCAAGATCGCCCAATTCGATGCTTAGGGGGGCTGAAAACTCTAACAATGTGCAACTGATACAGTGCCTTGAGCTCACTTTCCCTGCGTCCCTCGACAGGGAAGCGGCAGGGAACCCACAGGGAAACGGCAGGAGGCGCACGGGATAACGCTGCTGATGTGCTGCGTTCTACAAGTGTAGATTACAGGTGTTGAAGTCGTCCGATTGACAATGAAAGTAGTCTGTCCTTAGTTTTTTGCATTAACTAATGATTCTTATTGCAACTGCTATTTGGGCGGCGTATTTAAGCGTTGCCGGAAGGGAGCACCGGCACCGCAAACGTGGTGGCAGGTAGCTCCCTGTATCTTCCTCCGCGCGTGCAACTTGTTGCTGCTCCCGCTCGGAGGATTGTACATATGGTAAGTCCAGTTACGTCTGGAGGTGGGCGCGGTGTGTCGCCCGACATCCAGCAGCTTCGTCACAACGTGCGGCTCGACCGCATCCACTATTTGCCGGTCGGTGAGCTTGTTCTGCACGACCGTCGTCTGCGCAAGCGGTCAGCTGCGGCCAAGCGCGCGCTTGTCGCATCGGTGCAAGGCTTCGGCATCGTTCTGCCTATCCTCGTGGATGCCAATACTGTCGTCGTTGCCGGAGAGGGCATTCTCGAGGCGGCGCGGAGCCTCGGCTATATCGAAGTGCCGACACTGCGCGTCGAGCACCTCGACGACAGCGAGGTGCGGTTGCTGCGGATCGCCTTGAACAAGCTCGGCGAGAAGGCCGAGTGGGACCAGATCGAGCTGGCGGCCGAATTCACCGACCTGCTCTCGCTCGACATCGACCTGGCGTACGAGGTGACCGGGTTCGAAACGCCGGAGATCGACAACCTCATCCAGGGCGCGGCCACCGCCGACGAGAAAGATCCCGACGACGCGCCGGTCGAGGTTGGCGAGCCCGGCAGCGCGGTCGCGCGGGTCGGTGACATCTGGGAAGCGGGCGCGCACCGGGTGCTCTGCGGCTCATCGCTGGAAGAGGAGAATATCGCCCTGCTGATGGGTGAAGATCGCGCCGCCATGGTGATGACGGACCACCCGTTCAACGTGAAGATCCAGAACAATGTCAGCGGTCTGGGCAAGAACAAGCACCGTGAGTTCGCCCAAGCCAGCGGCGAGATGAGCGAAGCCGAGTTCGTCACCTTCTTGAGCCGGAGCATCACCGCTCTCGCCGCCTTCTGTCAGGATGGTGCGCTACTCTATATGTATATGGACTGGCGACACGTCTGGGAGATGATGTCCGGCATCCGAGCTGCGTCGTTGCAGTTGTTCAACATCGCGGTTTGGGTGAAGGCTTCGCCCGCGATGGGTGCCTTCTACCGGTCGCAGCA
This sequence comes from Sphingomonas rubra, assembly GCF_900115745.1. Taxonomy (GTDB): domain Bacteria; phylum Pseudomonadota; class Alphaproteobacteria; order Sphingomonadales; family Sphingomonadaceae; genus Sphingomonas; species Sphingomonas rubra. Next base: position 157,381 of record NZ_FOXP01000008.1, read on the forward strand.
TGAACTCTGCTTCATTGCCAAGAAAGGCCATGCACCACATCGGAATAACATACAACTGGGTCGCTTCGGTCGGTCGCGGAGTAATTGCTGGTTCTACGCGGGCGTCAACAGCTTCGGGCCGGACCGGGCCGAGCAGCTCGCCATGCACCCGACCTGCAAAAACGTCGCGATGGTAGCGGATGCGATCCAGGATGCGTCACATCGCGGCGAGATCGTCCTCGACGGCTTTCTCGGCAGCGGCACCACGCTGATCGCCGCCGAGCGCACCGGGCGTATCTGCCGGGGCGTCGAACTCGATCCGCTCTACGTCGATACTATCCTGCACCGCTGGGAGCAAGCCACCGGCGGCAAGGTGGTGCTTCAGGCCACGGGCGAGACGCTGGAGCAAGTGTCGCTCCGGCGGGCGGCCGAGCGCGACGCCGTGGCTGATGCTTCAGCTGCGGCGCCACCTGACGCATCGCCTGCCCGCCCCGACATCGTCGTCCGTCCGCGCACACGCCGCGCCGCCTGATTGCTCCGCCTACTCGCCCATCGATCCCTTGAGGTCCCTATGCCTATTCGTCGCATCGACCCCGCCAAGCGGGGTACCCCTCCTGTCGCCCCCTCTGTCGCCACAGCCATTCCGACGCCTGCCTCGAGACCGACTCCCGGTCATCAGCCACAGGCCAGCCTGGAGGCCTCCGCCTCCCATCCGGATGCTATTGTCGTACGCCGTCGTATCCGTGGCATCTCGCCCGCCCCAACCCCTGCGGTACAGCCGCTCGCGGCGGCGAGTGTGTCGCTGCCCGCGAAGCGCGCTCACCACGTCGTGGATCGTACCGGGTCCAATTGGGACGGCGACGACTATCTGGTCGGTAGGAACCGCCCGCCGAAGGAGCATCAATGGCAAAAGGGCCAGTCCGGCAATCCGCGTGGGCCCAAGCCGAAGGAGAAGCTCTCGCCGGAGGCAGCCTTCGAGAAGGAGGTGCTCGCCGAGTTCACCGCCAAGGTAAACGGCGAGGAGGTCACGCTCAACATGGGCACCTTCGCCGTCCAGCTGCTGAAAGCCGGCGCCGCCAAGGGCGGGGTGAAGGCGCAGCAGATGCTGCTCGAGCTGTTCATGGCCACCGTGCGCAAGGCGGTCGTCCGCGAAGACACGCCGGCGATGGAGGAGTGGGAGCAGCAGCTCATCGACCAGATGCTCGACGACTATGGCCTGCCGGCCAAACCCGTGTTCCGCCAAACCGACCGCACGCTGCCGGAAGAAGATCCATCTCCTGGCGACCAGTCGGCAATGGACGATGATCTCGGCCCGGGTGACGACACGTTCGGCGAGGAGGATCTGTCATGAGCGCCTCCACCAACCTGTCGCCGGCGGCCCGGCGGCATCTCGCAGCCGAGATCACCCGCCGCTCGCTCGGCGCGTTCCACGCCGAGGCGTTCCGCATGATGCACGGCGGCGAGCGCATCTCGCCCGGGCCGCACGTGGATGCCATGGTCCACGTGCTCGAACGACTGGCCAGCGGCGACCTCAAGCGGCTGGTCATCACCCTGCCGCCCCGGCACGGCAAGTCGGAGCTGGTCTCCGGCTCGTTCCCGGCCTGGGTGCTCGGCCACGATCCCGCCGCCAAGATCACCGTCGTCAGCTACGGGCAGGATCTGTCGATCCCGCTCGTCGACAAGGCCCGTTCCATCGTCAAGGACGAGGCTTACGGTCGGCTGTTCCCGGCCACGACGATCAAGCGCGGAAAGGACCGGACCGACTATTTCGAGGTGGAGAGCGGCGGTGGCCTGCGCGCCGCCTCCAAGGCCGGCGCCATGACCGGGCTCGGCACCCACTTCCTGATCGTCGACGACTTCCACAAGGCTGGCGAGAGCCTGTCGCCGGTGGAACGGGAGAAAGCCATCGAGACGTTCCGGACGACGTTCGTCAACCGGTTCGACAATCTGGTCGACGGCCGCATCGTCATCGTCATGCAGCGCATCCACGAGGATGACCTCGCCGGTTGGGCGCTGCGCACGGGCAAGTGGCACCACCTCAACCTGCCCGCTTACGCCGAGCAGGACGAGGACATTCCCTTACCTCGCGGACGCATCTGGCAGCGACGCAAAGGCACGGTTCTCGCCCCTGCCTTGGCGTCGGCCGAGTATCTCGAGGAAGTCCGGCTGACGATGGGCTCGCGCCATTTCGGCGCGCAGTTCCAGCAGAACCCCGTCGTCGCCGATGGTGGCCTCATGGATCTGAACTGGTTCGGCCAGTACGACGAGCGACCACCGCGCAACTTCTTCCACAAGATCGTGCAGAGCTGGGATCCGGCGATCACCGAGCGGATCACCTCGGACTATTCGGCCGGCATGACCTGGGGCTATCGCGACGGCAAATGGTACCTTCTCGATGTCATTCGCGCGCAGCTCGCCTTCACCAAGCTGACCGAGCGCGTGATCGGCTGGCATAAGCAGTGGCGCGCCGACGCGCTTATCATCGAGGGTGCCTCGATCGGGCACGCGCTCTTCGATCAGGTGAGGGAAGCGGACCTACCTGGCACCCTCCGTTGTCCCACACCACGCCTCTCCAAGCAGGATCGGCTCGCGGGCTGCACGGTACAGCTCCAGACCGGTGACTTCCTGTTGCCGGCCAGCGCCGAGTGGTTGCCAGTGCTCAAGCACGAGTGGCTCGCCTTTCCCGAAGGTCGCAACGACGATCTGGTCGATGCGCTGGTGCAATTCTGCGAGTTCGCCTTCCGCGACAGCAGGTGGGTCGAGGAGACGTTCGACGCGAGCGGTCGCCGCCAACGACCGTCGCGGCCGCGGCGAACGTCGCGCTACTACGACGGCAACGTGCCCTCGGGCCAGTCCTGGTAGTGGGTGACCGTGGTGGCTCGGGTGGGTGGATCGCACAGCCGCACGAGCACGACGGCCATCGCCAGCGTGTCACGCTCGCAGTAAGCGAGCAGCTCGCGCCGGATCGCGCCGTGCCGAGCGGCCGAGGTGTCCGGCGCCATCGTTTCCAAATAGAGGTCCTGCGCCTCGATGCCGGAGCGGGCACCATCAAGCGTCTGATAGTCCATTTCGGGCGCGAGCGTCGGCAGCACCGCCTTGATCGACCAGCTTCCGCGCATGTCGCGATGGTAGTAGTGCCGCCTGGCGACCGGCAGCAGATCGACGAGCCGGGCAGCGAGCGAGCGCAGCGCCTCGCCATGTTCAGGAGCATGGTCAGCTAGCGCCAAAAGGCAGGCGCGTTCGAACGACGCGTTCCAGGCGATCACGGCACCGCTGGTCGGCAACGCCGCCAGCACCTCCGCGCATCGTCGTCGCGGATCATTGCCGTCGGTCGACAGGAACTCGGCGTGTGCCAACTCGCCATCGCCTTGATCGATGTGCGCGGAGAACTGGAACGGCACCTGCTGGTAGGGCCGCGTGCCGATCCAGCGCGGCACGGCAAAGGCGATGCTCTCGAAGTCGAGGAAGGTGCGCGGGTAGGACCAGCCTGCCGCGTCGGCGATGACACCGGCCGCATCATGGTAGGCGGTGCCGCTCAGCGTGGCCTGCTGGACACGTTGAAGGAGCGGCCTCGTGACGATCGCAGGGTCGACTTGCGTGAGATCGTCGATGCCGAGCACGGCGAGCGTGCCGGCGAGTGCCTTGCCGGCGGCGCCCGGCAGCAGTGTCGTCGGCCACGCAGGCGGCGCCGGTAGGTCTCGCCGGCAGTAGGTCTCGAACGAGCAGTAGAAGGGCTCGCTGCAATGTGCGCCGATGCCGATGTTCGGTTCGTCGCTGGCGAGCGTGTCGTTGGCGGCGGCGACCATCGCCGGTCGGGCTGCGACCGCGCTCGTCACCGCCTCGTCGGCGTCCACGTCGACGAACAAGCCTCGATAGTCGCCGAGCGTCTCCAGCACGAAGCGGGTGTCGATGACGCGGACCGAGGCGCGGGTCACCGACACGCCGCAAGCCTTCATCACCCAGAGTTGCGTCGCGAGATCGGCGCGCTGGTACGGCTTGACGCGCGTGGTACTCTTCACCTCGGCGACGTGCCAGCCGTCGCCGTCCGGCAGCAGCAGATCGACGCGCACGACGACGTTGTCGTGGATGAAGGTCGCCTCGAAGATCGGGCGGCGGTCGGGCGATCGTAGCGCTTCCGAAGTCGCGCGAGCAGCGTCTGCCAAGCCCGTGCTCGCATCAATCATGATGCCGTCGGGATAGAGCGAGCAGGCGACAGCGCCGACCTCGTGGCCGATGCGGAACGAGCGCGTCGTCGCCGCCCCCTCGTGTGCGAGCTCGGGACGGTGCACCGACAGCCACAGCCGCTTGGCGCATTGCTCGAAGATGGCGATCCGCGACTTGGACAAGCCAGTACGGCGCGGCGTCGCGGCGGCGCTCGGTCGCGCATTGTCCGTTAAAGCCGCCCGATCGATCATCGACAGAGTGTAGCGGAAAAGCTCATGGCGCGCGGCGCAGATCGATGCGGGTGCCGGCGGCCGTCTCGATGGTCATCGTGGCCACGTCGCTGCCGACCACCTGCGCCATCGCCAGCCCCATGCCGGCGAGCGCGATGCCGTTCGCGTGAGTGATGACGAGGCCCGGCGTGATCCCAGCCTTGGCGGCGGCGGAGCCCGCGAGGACCTCGCCGACGTAGGCGCCCTCCGGCATGATCCGGAGCTTCAGCCCGGACGGCGTCGCCGGAACGTCAGCGGCGACGACGGGGCCGGCGGCGGTGGTGCTGGTCGAGGCGTTCGTCGCGGTCGGCATCAGCCGTGCCGGCGGAAGGCCACCCGTCGCGACCGCGTTGTCGCACAGGAAGTTCACGATCGTCCTGGGACCGCGCTGGCCGATGTCGACGGTCTTCACCGCGTCGTGATCGACCACCACGACGAACTGCGTACGCGGGTTGCGGTCCGTCACCGGCGCGATCGCGCGCATGATGCCGCAGGTGACGTAGCCGTCGAAGCGGCCCTTGTGCTTCCAGCTCGTTCGTAGGTAGCCGTTCGGCCACTCGATGGCCCAGTTCTGCGAATCGGGTAGGCGGGCGCGGACACCTGCCTCGGCCACCTCCTTGTAGCGGTTCCACTCGGGCGGGGGCCCATAGACATAGTCGCTGCCCTTGGCGGCAGCGATAGTGGCGGGCGCCGACATGGCCACTGCCAGTATCGCGGCCGCCGCCAATCCGGCCTTCATGGCTTGGCTCCAAGCGTAACGGTTCGCCCACCGACGATCGCCAGCGAGGCGGTCACGCCGGCCGCGTCGACCACCTTGAGCATGGCATCGCCCATGCCGGCGAGCGGGATGGCGTTGACGCTGGCGACGACCATGCCGGGCTTGAGGCCGGCGAGCGCGGCGGGCGAGTCGGGCGTGACCGCGCTGATATAGGCGCCATCGGGCATCGCGCGCAGGCTGAGACCGGAGGCGGCGCTGACGGTCGCCGTCGGCGTATTTGGTGCCGCCGCTGTTACCGCAACAGGCGCCGGTGCCGCCCCCATCACGCTCGCGGTGATTGCGCCTGCCGGTAACGGCGGGAACTGCCCGGCGCGCGCCATCTTGGCGCAGGGTGCCTCGACGAGGCCACCGAGCACACGCTCGATGGCGGCGTAGAGCACGCGGTCATAGTCGATGACGACGACGAACCCGCTGGCACCGGCATAGCCGCCCATCCGGTTCCTGGCGTTGACGGTCCCGCAGGCCACGTAGCCATGGTAGCGGCCCTCGAGGAACGGACGGAACATGCCCTTGAAGAAGCCGGCCGACCAGCTGATCCGCGCCGACTCCGGATCGATCAGCCGTGCCTGGATGCCGGCCTCGGCGAGACTACGGAACTGCTCCCACGTCGGCTCGGGACCGTACAGATGCTCGGGCTTGTCTTTGTCGGCGCCGAGCGCCGGTGTCGCCAGCAGGGCAATGGCCGCGGCGACCGCCGGGAGGAAGATGGTGTGCTTGCTCACGCTGCCATCTCCCGGCCGTTGCTCTGGAGGCGCGGGCGCAGGGAGTTGACGAGCTGGTTGGCGCGGGCGCCGAGCCACCGTCGCTGCTCGGCCTCGACCTCGTCCGTCCAGGGTTGTGGTGCCGGCATCGACAGGTTGATCTGCGCGACCTCGCCGTCCTCCCAGCTCGGCGGCTCGAGGTCTTGCGCGGTGAACTCCGCATCGATGATCTCGCGCTCGGCGAGCAGCGCCTCGAAGGCGGCGCGCTGTTCAGGCCCCGCGAAGCGAACCTGCGTGCCCATGCGCCCGGTGTTCATGCTCCGCCAGACGTTGATGTAGAGACCGTCGGGCAGCGGCACCCTGATCCAGCCGTTGCCGCCGTTCTTCGGTGGCGGCTGGCCGGGATCGTCGAAGCGGGTGTCGGTCGCGAAGCGCTCAACGAAGCTGCGCCAGCGGGTGCCCGTCTCGGTCACGGCCCTTGGCGCGGTGTTGCTAGCCGTGCTGGTGGTCGCGCCGCCTGTCGGCCTCGCAGCGGCGGCACTGTCGACGGCATCAAAGACGATGCCGGGTACCTCGCTGCGGATGACGTGGCGCTCGATGATCGCGGTCTGCGCGAGCACGCGCGGTTGCATAATGACGTGCTCGGTGCCGCCGGCGTCGGTGTGGCGGTATTCGGCAATTTCGATGAGCCCGAAACCGAAGGCGAGCCCCGGCTGGTCGCGCAGATACTCGCCGATCCGGCGCGTGCCCTCGGCAATGCCGTCGCCGACCACCAGCAGCAGGAAGCGCCCGGCAGCGAGATCGCGCGTCACCCGGTCGACGAACTCGGCCTCCGGCAGCGTGCCACCGACTTCCTGCGCCAGCGCATAGAGCACGTTGCCCTGCCGCCTGGTGGCGATGCTCACCTGGCGCTGGAGATCCTCATAGCCATAGCGGCTCAGCTCGCGGGCATAGTCGAGAATCTGGCCGACCACCTCGCGGCGCGCCTGCGGGTTTCGCCAGAGCTTGCACTCGACCATGACGAGCCGCCCGGCCTCGTCCATCAGCAGCACGTCGACGAAGCCGACGCCCGGGATCGACAGCTCGCGCGTCACGGTGACCAGGCGGCCGTAGCTCGGGTCGAGGTCGTGGACCGGCAGCAGCGCGGGGTGTTCGGCGATGAGGTCGCGCAGCACCGCCTCGCGGCGTGCCTCGCCTTGCGGCACGCGCCGCACCACCTGTGTCGTATCGTTATCCAGCAGCACCAGCGTCATGCGCGCATCTCCCCTCTGGGGCGCGCCGCTATCTGCCGATGGCTTCCTCGTCGCACCTATGTCCTCTCGGAGCGACGGCCCGAAGCCGGATGTTCGAAACCTGTTACGCACAGGCGCATGCGCCTTTACCGTTGCCGGCTGGACATGCGCGCATGCCACCCGGCCTCGACAAAGTCGCGACCGAGCATGCGTAAAGAGGTTTCGACGCCCCACCCCCCGGCTTTCACGAGGGGCGGTGACGTGATTGCTCGACGTGGCACGGCAGGCAAGTGGAATGTGCGCGTGGGCGGTGGATTGTGCGAGCGACGCGAAAAGGCCCGGCGGCAGCTTCGCTGCGACCGGGCCGATGTGAGGACCGCTGTTGGCCCGGATCAGCCAGCGGGGAGGAACGCTGCCTTCTGTGCTCGCCAGTCCGTCGGCACCGTGGCCTTGAGGGTCAGGCTCGCGGCGGTGATGCCGGCGCGCTGGCGGCCGGCGAGGATGGCCTCGGTAACGGCCGGCGAGAGGAAGGCGAGCCGCAGGACGCGCGTCGCGTAGGACGCAGTGACACCTTCGCGCGTCGCCAGCTCGGCGATGTCGATCTCGCCGGTGCGCAGCACCTGCCACCAGCGCCGCGCCTGCGCCACCAGCCGGACCAGCGACTTGTCGGCACTCGCCCGGGTGAGCGAGCCATTGTCTTGGACCAACCGCAGCGTCCGACCGGACCGGGTCAAGCGTGCGCCGCACGCCAGCATGATGGTGGCGGGCGCGTCGACGGGCTGCTCGACGCCCAGCGCCGCGGCGAGCGCCGGCAGGTCGACGATGACGCCGATCTCACCCGCGCCGACCGCGACCCGCGTGACCACCGCGGTGACGAGCGCGGGGCGTCGCTCGGCTAGCTGGACGGACAGCGACGCGCATCGCGCGGGCAAGGCGGTCAGGAGGTGTGGCGTCACCTCAAGCGACATCGTCGTCGCCAGTTGCAGCGGATCGGCGAGCAGCGTTGCCAGCCGTTCGGTAACGAGGCCCTCCAGCTCGCGCGCGGGCAGGCGCAAACCAGTGTCGCTGCCGCCGTGATGGAGGGCGCGGCTGACATAGTAGCGGTGACGCACCTTGCCCTTGCACGCGTGTGTCGCGACCAGCGGCTCGCCCTTGTCATCGACGACCTTGCCGGCGAGTGGGCTGTTCTCGGCCGCGTTCGCGCGGCGACGGTGACCCTGGAGATGGTCGGCGAGCATGGCCTGCGTGGCCGTGAACGTCGCCTCGTCGATGATCGCGGGTTGGAGACCGGGGTAGACCATGTCCTTGTGCCCGATCTGGCCCCGGTAGATCACGTTCTTGAGGATGCCGTAGAGCTGCCCCCGCGTGAACGTGCCGCCGCCAAGCGACTTGCCGCTGATGCTGACCCTCGCTGGCACGGTGATCCCCTGCCCCGCTAGCTCCTCCTGCAGCTGCCGTACGCTGCCGAGCGCGAGGTAGCGGGCGAACAGGTGACGGATGAGCGCGGCGTGCTCCTCAACGATGGTGAGCGTGCGGTCACTCGGCGCATAGCCGAGCGGCGGTGTGCCACCCATCCACATGCCGCGCGCCTTGGAGGCGGCGATCTTGTCGCGGATGCGCTCGGCGGTGACCTCGCGCTCGAACTGCGCGAACGACAGGAGCATGTTGAGCGTGAGGCGTCCCATGCTGGTCGTCGTGTTGAACGACTGGGTCACCGACACGAAGCTGGTCCCCGCCGCATCGAACGTCTCAACCAGCTTGGCGAAGTCGAACAGCGAGCGCGTCAGCCGGTCGACCTTGTAGACGACGATGATGTCGACGCGGCCCGCCGCCACCTCGGCGAGCAGACGCTTGAGCGCGGGCCGCTCCAGCGTGCCGCCGGACAGGCCGCCGTCATCGTAGATCTCGGGCAGCGCGGTCCAGCCCTCGGATGCCTGGCTGAGGATGTACGCGGCGCAAGCCTCGCGCTGCGCGTCGAGGCTGTTGAAGCTCTGCTCCAGCCCCTCGTCGGACGACTTGCGGGTGTAGATGGCGCAGCGAACCTGTTTCATGCCGCCGCCGCCTTCTTCTTGAGGCCGAAGAAGGCTGGGCCGGACCAGCGCGTGCCGGTGATCGCACGCGCGACCTCCGACAGCGAGCGCCACTCGCGCTCGTCCCAGCGGATGATCTCGTCGTCGCCGACGGTGACGACGTGCACCCGGCCCTGCCACTCGCGCACCAGCCGCATGCCCGGAGCCGCATTCCGCGTGCGGGTCTGCCCGCGCGCCAGCTGGTCGAGCGCCTGGGTGACGCCGCGCGGGTGCCCGCCCCCTGCCCTCGCCTGGATCTCCCAGGCGAGCGCGAGGCGGAGCAGCTTGGGGCTGATCTTGGGCGCTGGCGTGCCGACCAGCGTGCGCCAGCGCTGCCGCAGGTCGGCGGAAGATAGCTCCTCCAGGCGGCCAAGTTCGACGGCGACGTCCATCACGCCTGCTCCGCGATGCGGTAGCAGGTCGCGCCGTCGCGCTTGGTGCGCGCGATCTCGTGCCCCTTCTTGCGCAAGCCGGTGAGCGCGGCGCGTGTGGTATGCGGCAGCCACCCGGTCGCCTCGATCAGCTCGGGCAGCGTGGCACCGGTTGTGCGCGTGAGCAGGCCCAGCACTGTCGTCGCCTTCGTAACCCGCGTTGGCGCCGACGCCGAAGCGGTGGTGGGTTGCGCGGCCGAGGCCAATGCCTGTTCTGCTGCACCCTCGATGTCGTTGGTTGCCGACGAGGTCGGCACCACACCGATGGCGCTTGCCCCGGCGGGCGTGAGATGCAGCGCGTAGCGGAGGTCGCCATCGATGCGGTGCACGGCGGTCTGGTCGCTGGTCTCGCGCTCCTCGACCAACCCGCGCTTGAGCAAGGAGGCGAGTGCCTTGCTGGTCCCGCCGTCGGCCTTGATCGTGTCGGGCAGCGGTAGCACGCTTCCGTCATCGCGCTGCGATGCGGTCGAGAGCAGGATACCTTGGGTGTCGGTCAGCTTGGTCATGATGGTCTCCGGAGGGAGGCAGCCCTGTTGCTGCTCCCACCGGCCAGAGCCCCGGTGAGCGGATCACCTGGGGCGTAGCGGGCGACTCACCGTCCGCGTTCACTGCCAGCGGTGTCGCTCTGCTACCGGCACTAGTCGAGCGGATTGTGCAGCGGCTGAGGAGAGGCTCACATCGTGTTGACCAGGCGGCGGCGACGTGTCCGATTGCACGCGAGAGCAGCAAGAGCCGTACGATCCAGCGCCTGCGCCTTGTCTACGCTGCCCCGAACAACGGCAACTGCTCGCCGGTGCCTACCAACTCGCGCCTGGCACGACACGCGCCGTCGACCGCCTGGCGGTAGTGCACGGTGCCGTACCGCTCCGCCTCTTCGAAGCCGACCGGCGTCCACTCGTCCGACGGGTAACAAGCTTCGTAGATGGCGCGCGCCGCCGCACGCAGCTGGAGATCGTGTTGCATCCTGTCCTCTCGTCCGAGTCGATCGGCGACGTGTAGAACGTATCAGGAACAGGCCGCAACGACTGATGGGCGGTCAGCGGCGAGCAGCGCCTCTTGGGCGTCGAGATGCCAGCGCCATCGCGCTCCCGTCCGCCTCGAAGCGAGGTCAGCCGTTGATCTCGTCGATACGGTCGGCAAGGTCGCGGAGATCACGGCTCAGTTCGTCCAGCGCGAACGACAGCCCGAACACGTGCCCCGCCGTGTCGAGGTCGAGTGCGTTGCCCGCCGGGCTCACGCGGAACTCGGTCAGCGCGGTGGCGAACACCTGCCGCGCACCAGCCACGTCGACACGCTCGACCCGGCGCTTGGCCCTGAGTGCCACGGCACAGGCAATGATTTCGTCACGAAGCCGAAGCAGCAACGCCGCCGCCGGTTCGCCCAGCGATGCGCGGACAAGATCGGAGAAACTCGGGTTCAGTGCGCGGGCAACGAGCACGATGTCCGAGCGCATGCGCCACAAGGTACGCGGTACCGCCGGCGGAATGGCGTGCCGCCACAGCCGGGCAGCATGTTCGCGATCAGCGTCCTTCAACGCCTGCTCCACACCGATCAGCGCGGGACGAAGGGCGACCAGCGTCGTGCCGAGCGCCAGCGTCGTGCCGCTCCTGATGGCATTTGCCATGTCTCCGACCAGGGCGTCCATGGTGTCGAGAACATCGGCGGCCCGGTCGGTGAAGAGTACGCCCGAGCGTGCCGGCAGGATCAGCGCCATGGCGGCAACACCGATCAGTCCGCCCAGCATGATCTCGGCGACCCGGTCGATCACGAAGGTAGCGATTGGGCTGTTCGCCGGCATGGTCAGCATCATGATGGATGCTGTCACCGGTGCGACCTTGAGCTGGGGACGCAGCACCGCGAGGTAGCCGCCGATGCTGGCGACGATCACCAGCGCGCCACCCGTCGCGATGACCCCGCCGTCGTGCGCCCAGGCTCCGACTGCCCCCAGGCTAGCGCCTACCAGCGTTCCAAGCAGCCGATCGAGCGCCGCACCTAACGTGCCCCCGATCGAGCCCTGCATGACGATCAGCACGGTGAAGACCGCCCAATAGCCCTGCTTGAGACCGAGAAGCTTATAGGCGGCAAAGGCGACCGCACAGGCGATCGCAATACGGATAGCCTGCCTCAGCGCGGAGATACTGACGACGGAGTGGAGGAAGCGCGGCACGGCGGAGGGGGTACAGCGTCGCACCGTCGCCGTCATGTCTTCGCGGCGGAAGCTACGCCAGCGATCTTGCCTCATCAGCCACACGAACTACTTGTTACCTCACGCGAAGCAGCGACCAGAGGAACTAAGAATGGCCCTGAAAGACATCATCGCAAAGCTCTCGCCGGACAACGAAAAGCTCTTCCACCATGATCCGGATGCCGAGCGCCGCCCGGTGCTCGAGCGTATCGCGAAGAACCGCGAGGCATTCGCCGACCCTTCGAAGAAGGTGCGCGGCGGCAAGTGGTTCGAGATCGGAAACAACCAGATGGTGGCGTTCACCCCGACCCGCGCCGACGGCCAGCCGATCGTCATCGATGGCAAGTCGGTGACCTTCTGGTCGTCGACCGAGTTCCTCGCTATCCTCAACGCGTTCGAAGCGGCGGTGCGCGCCGGCGAGATCGACGATCAGTTGGCGGGCAGCACGCCGGCCGGTGCCAGCCTTCCCACGAGCGAGCTCAAGAAGCCGCGGCAGCGCGCCAGGCGCTCGGACGCTGGCGTGTCCCGCGGCTGGTCCGACGAGCGGCGTGCCCGGTTTGCCGAGACGATCGCGTCGCGCAAGATTGGCAGGGATACGCCGGATGCGGGTGGGTGATGCTCGCCCAAACGTCCATTTTCCTATCCGGTTGACTCGCCAGTTCGGCTTCAATCCGCTACGCATCTGCCGTTGGCGGCGTCCCCGAGGCTGTTTCATCCGCTAACAACCGCAGCGGACCGGCTGCATTTCTGGTGGAAACCGGAACGGCCGCTTTCGGATAGTGACCGCTGCAAAACGCTAATTCGTTCACGTGGTTGAGCAAGACGCCTTATCGCTGTTTGCTGGTGAGAAGCGGCTCGCCGCATCAGCGCGCGGCGGAATCTCGTTGATCAGGTCGTTCGAGCTTCCGAGAGAACTATCGCGATGCCTTGGCCGCCGCCGATGCACATGGTCACGAGTGCGGAGCGTCCACCGCCGCGAGCGAGTTCGTAGAGCGCCTTGACCGTCAAGATCGCGCCGGTGGCGCCCACCGGGTGGCCGAGCGAGATGCCCGACCCGTTCGGATTGACCTTGTCTGGATCAAAGCCGAGCGTGCGCGACACGGCGCACGCCTGGGCAGCGAAGGCTTCGTTTGACTCGATGACGTCGATTTCGTCCAACGACAGGCCGGCACGTGCCAGCGCGATAGGCACTGCCTCGACCGGACCGAGGCCCATGTGCGTCGGGGCGACGCCGGCGTGGCCCCAACCGAGGATGCGGCCGAGCGGCTTCAGGCCGCGGGCATCCACCTCGGCCTGCGAGGCAAGGACGACCGCGGCGGCGCCGTCGTTGATCCCGGATGCGTTGCCGGCAGTTACCGTGCCGTCCTTCTGGAAGACTGGACGCAAGCCCGCCATCGCGACCTCATTCGCGTCGGCGCGGACATGTTCGTCGATCGCGAAGTCGCGCGTGCTGCGACCGTCGCGGACCGGCACGGGCACGATTTGCGCGTCGAACCGACCTTCGGCCTGCGCGCGGGCGGCGCGGCGGTGACTCTCCGCGGCAAGCGCGTCCTGATCCTCGCGCGTCACCGCGCAGTCACGTGCAACGTTTTCGGCGGTGACGCCCATGTGATAGTCGTCGAGGGGATCGCTGAGAACGGTCGTCAGCGCGTCGATCATCGTCATGTCGCCGAGCTTCTTGCCGAAGCGAGCGGCGGTGACGTGGTGGGGGGCGCGGCTCATCACCTCGGCGCCGCCCGCGACGGCGATGCCGACCTCGCCGAGCGCGATCATCTGCGAGGCCGAGATGATCGCCTGGAGACCCGAGCCGCACAGCCGATTGAGGGTCAGTGCCGGCGCGCGCTCCGGAACGCCCGCCTTCAGCGCGGCGACCCGCGCGAGATAGGCGTCCTTCGGCGTAGTCTGGATCACCTGGCCCATGACGACGTGCTCGAGATCGCCAGGAGCTAGCCCGGCGCGGCGCACCGCCTCGGCGATAACGATCGCGCCGAGATCGGCAGGAGAATGATCCTTCAGGCTGCCGCCGAAGTCGCCGATCGCGGTGCGGACGCCCGCGACGATGTAGATGGGTTCCATGTGCGCCTCGTATCGCCGCCCGGTCAGTAGCGGAAGCTCGCCTGGAGCCAGAACTCGCGACCGCGCGCGACGACGCCGCGCTGCTCGCCCTGAGTTAGTGGCACGCTAGTGCCTCCGGTCCGGTCGCCAGCGAAGAGCAGATAGTATTTGTTGGAAAGGTTGCGCCCGATGAACGACAGCTGCCAGCGTCCGTCGGCCGCGCCGACCCGCGCACTGGCGTTGAACCGCCAGAAATCATCCTGGCGAGAGGCGGGGGCGAAGGCGTCGCTGGCGAAGTAGTTCGAGCTGTAGAAAGTGTCGCCGGTTAATCCGAATTCGAGATCGGAACCCGTCGGCACAGTTAGGTCGAAGCCGGCGTTGCCCGACAGGTCGGGCGAGCGCGCTGGCGCGCGGCCGTCGAGCACCTGCTGGAGAATGGGGGTGCCCGCGGCGGTCAGCTGGCGACCGCCGGCGGCAGTGGTGACGAACGAACAGCCTGACGGCGCCGCAGCGGTCAGCGCAACGGCCGCGGGGATCGTGTAGCCGTAGCATTGGCCGGTATAGTCGCGAAACCGGTTGTGGACGTAGGCGATCGCACCGTGGAGACGCAGGTGATCGGTGGCGTCGAAGCGTGCCTCAAGCTCGGCGCCGCGCTGGCGGACGGCGCCGGCGTTGTCGATTTGGAAGCGAATCGTGCTGGCGTCGTATTGGGTGACCTGAAGGTTTTTAAAGTCGTAGGCGAAGGCCGACGCGGTCAGGCGCAGGCGGCGGTCGAACAGCTCGCCCTTGGCGCCTGCCTCGAAGCCCTTCGCGGTTTCAGAGTCGAAGTCGATGTCGGCGAGCGTCGTGTTGGTCTGGATCGGGCTGGTTATGCCGAAACCACCCGACTTGAAGCCGGTCTTATAGGCCAGGTAGATCGTCGAATTAGGCACCGGATGGTAGGAGAGCGTCGCTTCCGGCGAGACATTGTCGTCCTTGAAGCGGCCTGCGAGGATACCCGGCGTCGGATCGGTCGAGCCGGGGAAATCGGTCGTCGCGGTGTTGAAGCGGCCGAGCGCCGAGTTGATGCCGTAGAGATTCTCGTTGCGCGTCTTCTTCTTCTCGCGCGTGTAGCGGGCACCTGCGGCCAGCTCTAGCTTGGGAACGATCAGCCAAGTCGCCTGACCGAATACCGAGTAGGTGCGGCCCGTCAAATCAGCGACCTTCTCGTAGGTCTCGATCCGATTGTTGGCCGGATTGTAGCTGATGTCGGCGCGGAAATTGGTGTCGTTGTAAAGGTCGTCCTTGCTGTCGCCGTAATAGGCGCCGACGAGGAAATTGACGGGTCCATCGAGTTTGGTGAGCAGGCGCAACTCTTGGCTGAACGCACGGTAGCTGGTGTTCTCGTAGGTGGTCAGCGCGTTGTCGACCGTGTGGGTCAGACCTGAGACGCTGCGGTAGCGGTTAAAGATGCGACCTGTGAGCGACGACAGGTTGATCGTGTCGGTGTCATATTTGAGCACCAGCGATGCCGTGGTGGCGACGTTGAGCCCGCGCGACCGATTGTCGCCGTTCAGCGCCGGGATGCGATCAGCGATGGCGGGGACGATGTTGCTGAAGCTGGTATGATTGTCGGGGCGGCAGTCGCCAAAGGGGTCGACGACGCCGAACGAGCGGGGGCGCCCGTCGCTGCACGGGCCGATGTTCTGCGAGAAGGAGCCGCCGCCTTGGTCGTGGCCGACGAGCGCGAAGACCTTGGCGGTGGCGGTGAAGGCGTCGTCGGGGCGCCACTCGAGCGTCACGCGGCCCATCGCCTCATCGTCGCCGACGCGCCGTCCAGGCGGTCCGGGCAGGCGGCCGGTGGCGGCAGGCAGCGCGGCGGGGAAGAACGGGTTCGCGGCGGGCCGGGCGTTGTTGTAGAGCCAGCCTTCGGAGTTGCGGACGCGCACCGCGACGCGCGCGCCGATCGTGTCGGTGATCGGCCCGGCGATATAGCCTTCCGACGTCGCCTCGTCGGCGACGAACTCGTAGCCGACGCGGCCGCCGACCTGGAGCGTGTCGGTCGGCCCGGCGGTGGTGATCGAGATCACGCCGGCAGGGCTGTTCTTGCCGAAGAACAGCGCCTGCGGCCCCTTCAGCACCTCGACCTGCTGGACGTCGAAGAAGCCGAGCGTGGCGACGCGTCCTGACGACGACTGGATGCCGTCGATCGCGACCGACACCGGCTGCTCGTAGCCGACCTGTGTCGGCGGCGAGCTGATGCCGCGGATCGCGATCGAGCCGCCGCCGATCGTCCGGTAGTTGCTGACGATGACGGTCGGGGTGAGCTCGCCAATCTTGGTGAGGTCGGCGGCGTTGTACTTGCTGATATCGGCCGCCGACAACGCGGTGACGGCGATCGGCACGTCGAGCAGCCCTTCGCGGCGGAGGCGCGCGGTGACGACGATGTCGTCACTCTCGGCGACGGCGGGAGCGGCGGGAGCCGGTATTGCCTGGACGGGAGCGGCGGCAGCGCCGGCGGCGGGTGAGGCGGGCGTCGGTCCCGACGTGGTCTCGCCAGTCGACGGCGGCACCGTCGCGACGACCCCGCCGGGCGGCACGGCGGCATCGGCGGGTGACGACGTCTGCGCCTGCGCTGGGGCGGCGAGCGCCAAGGGGCAGACTGCGGTAAGTGCCAAGACGCGGATCGTACGACCGAAATGAGCCTTCATGTCATCCTCCCTTGTCGCGAGACATGTCGTGATCGGCCGCCATTCTTGGCTGACCAATCGATCCCGCACTGCCGATCGAGAAACCGCGCCCGATCGAGTCGGGACCGTCTCTCGGCCTTGATCGAAAGCTAGGGGCGTCCAGTTGTCGTTGTCAACGCCATTGTTGACGATTGGTCATTAAGCGTACAATTGGCGCCGATTTGGTACTATTATCGCCTCAGCTCGACGCTGACGCACTTACCTCTCACAGCTTCACAAGATTGTGGCACAACACACACCTGAGACGATCCCGCTGTCAGTGTGACAACGGTTAGGCTACTCCACGATGGCGTTGACAATCAGCGGTCGATGATCGCAACCGCGCGCGTCCAGCCGGCCGAGGCAGCGCGGACGTTGACGGGAAAGCAGGCGACGGTGAACCCGGTCGGCGGCAGCTTCTCGAGGCGATGCAGCTTCTCAAGATGGCAGTAGCCGATCGTTCGACCGGCCTTGTGCCCCTCCCAGATCAGGCCCGCGTCGTGCGTTTCGGCATAGCGGCGCGCCGTGTGGACGAACGGAGCGTCCCAACTCCAGCCGTCGGTGCCGGTCACGCGGACGCCGCGCTCGGTCAGGTAGAGCGTCGCGTCGCGTCCCATGCCGCAGCCGGCGGAGACGTAGTCGTCGTGGCCGAAGCGCTCGGCGGCGCAGGTGTTGACGACGACGATCTCGAGCGGACTCAGCACGTGGCCGATCCGCGAGAGTTCCGCCTCGATGTCGGCGGCGGTGGCGACGTAACCGTCGGCGAAGTGGCGGAAGTCGAGCTTGACGCCCGGCTGAAAGCACCAGTCGAGCGGCACCTCGTCGATTGTGATCGCGCGCCTACCTCCATCCATCGTCGAAGCATAATGGTACGGCGCGTCGAGGTGGGTGCCGTTGTGGGTGGTTAGCTGGACGCGCTCGATCGCCCACGCCTCGCCGTCGGGCAGGTCGTCAGGCGTAAGGCCGGGGAAGAAGCCGAGCAGGCCGGTTACCGACTGGCGGTGGTCGATATATTCGATCGAGGGACCGTAGCCCGGCGGGTCGGAGAGGACGCCGTTCTCGATCGGCACTGACAGGTCGATGATCGTTCGCGTCATGCTTCAGAACTCCACCCGATCGCCGCCCTTGAGGTCCAGCATTGCGCGCGCCTCGGCGGGAGTTGCGGGCTCGTGGCCCATCTCGTGCAGAGTGCGTACGATCTTGGCGACCTGCTGTGCATTGGAGACGGCGAGCTCCCCGCGCTCGATGAACAGGCTGTCCTCGAGGCCGACGCGGACGTGGCCGCCCAGCAGCGCCGCTTGCGTCAGAAAAGGCATCTGGTGCTTGCCCGCCGCGAGCACCGACCATTGGTAGGTGTCGCGGCCGAACAGCCGGTCGGCGGTCGCCTTCATGAAGACGAGGTTCTCGAGGTCGGGGCCGATGCCGCCGAGGATGCCGAAGATCATCTGCACGAAGAAGGGCGCACGGACGATCCCGGCATCGACGAAATAAGCAAGGTTGTAGAGATGGCCTACGTCATAGCATTCATGCTCGAAACGGGTGCCGCTCTCGCTCATCTGGGTGATGATGCGGTCGATGTCACGGAAGGTGTTGCGGAAGATGTAGTCGTCAGAGTTGAGGACGTAGTCCTTCTCCCAGGCGTGCTTCCAATGCTCGATGCGGCGGCCAGCGCCGTGGAATGCGAAGTTGATGCTGCCCATGTTGAGTGAGCACATTTCGGGCTTGAAGCGCGTCGCGGCGGCGAGGCGCTGGTCGAGCGGCATCGTCGCCGAGCCGCCGGTGGTGAGGTTGATGACGGCGTCGGTGCGTTGACGGATGACGGGAAGGAAGCGCGCGTAGACGTCGGGGTCACCGGTCGGCTGGCCGGTTTCGGGGACGCGCGCGTGGAGGTGGAGGATCGCCGCGCCCGCTTCGGCGGCGGCGATCGCCTGGTCGGCGATCTCCTCCGGCGTGACCGGCAGCGCGTCTGACATGCTGGGCGTGTGCGCGCCGCCGGTGACGGCGCAGGTGACGATGATCTTGGCCATCAGCGGAACCGTTCGCGCTGGAGGGTGAGGAGCTGGCGGTGGAGGCCGAGCCGGTCGCCCGACACCTGCGCGCGGGTGACCGCGCCGCCCGCGACGTCGATCATCGCGGCGAGGCGGAGGGCGACGGGTTCGCCGGCGAGACTCTCATCGACGTCAGCGAAGCCGCCGCGGTAGGTGCCGTGGTAGACGAGGTGCGCGGCGGCGCGTGCTCCGGCGGTGAAGAGGTGCGATACCTCGACCCGCTTGGGCGCAACCAGCGCGGCGAGCGCGGGGTCGCCCATGAGCACCCCCTCGGTTTCGGGCGCGCCCAGGACAGTGGGGAGCCACGAGCGCACGACTGCCTCGGTCGCGGCATCGGCGGCGAGGACGGGACCGTCCCAGGGCGCGAGCGCGGGCGGCGACACTGGGTCGGCGGCGCCGCTCTTGAGCTGGCGCTTGCGCGCGAAATAATCCTCCTCGGCCCAGCCGTGCGCGAGGCGCTCTTCGGTCAGGCGGAACAGCGTGATGCCGCGCCACGCCGCGATGCGGCCGTCGTCGCGCATCGACGCGCCGTGCTCGGTGAAGCGCATCGCGACGCCGTCGCGACCGAGGATCGTGTCGTGGACGGTGACGGTGAGGCCGGGGAACTGGTCGAGCTGCGCGGCGGTGGCGGGGAGGTACTCGCGGTCGCGGCCGTCGAACAGGTGACCGCCGATCGACAGGCGATAGCCGGGGTCCATCACCCAATCGACCGCCGACGGATCATGCGAAGTGAGGAAGTCGACGGCGAACCCGCGCAGCACCCGCGCTTCGGGAGAAAGGGTCATGGCGCGCTCCAGTGACGATCGAGCGCCCGCAGGTCCTTCTTCAGGATCTTGCCGGACGCATTTTGCGGCAGCGCGCCGACGAAGCGGATCGAGGTCGGGCATTTGTAGCGGGCGAGGTGCTCGCGGGTGAAATCGATGAGCGTCGCTTCGTCGGGGTCGGCGCCGGCGCGCGGGACGACGTAGGCGCGCGGGGTCTCGCCCCATTTCTCGTGCGGCACGCCGATCACCGCCACCTGGCTCACGTCCGGGTGGGCGCCGAGCACGTTCTCGATCTCGGTCGGGTAGATGTTCTCGGCGCCCGAGACGATCATGTCCTTGTAGCGATCGTGGATGAAGACGAAGCCGTCGGCGTCGCGGTAGGCGGCGTCGCCGGTGCACAGCCAGCCGTCGGCGGTGACGGCGGCGGCGGTCTCCTCGGGCTTTCGCCAATAGCCGAGCATGACCATGCCGGAGCGGACGCGGATCTCGCCGACCTCGCCGGTCGCGACGGGGCGCTCGGTGGCGGGATTGACGAGGTCGAGCTCGACCCAGGGCAGCGGGCGACCGCACGAGCGGAGCCGCTCGGGCGTCGGGCCGTCGGGGTCGTGTTCGGCGGGCGGCAGGCTGACGACGGTGCCGGCGGTCTCGGTCGCGCCGTAGGCGTGACTGAACTCGCAGCCGAACAGCCTGAGCGCGCGGCGGAGCAGCGGCTCGCCGATCGGCGCGGCGCCGTAGAGGATGCGGCGCAGCCCGCGAGGAACTTCGCCGCCCGCCTCGGCATGGTCGACGAGGCGTTGGATCACGGTCGGCACGAAGAAGGCGTGGGTGACGCCGTGGCGGTTGACCGCGTCGACGATGCTGGCGGGGTCGAGCTGGTCTAGGAGGACCGTATGACCGCCCTGGCTGAGCGCCATCATCCCGTAGCCGATGCCGCCGATATGGAAGAGCGGCATCGCGACGAGGTTGACGCTCGACGCGTCGAAGTCCCACGCCTCGCGCGCCATCCGCTCGACAAAGGAGAGGTTCGCCTGGCTGATGAGGACGCCCTTGGGAACGCCGGTAGTGCCCGACGTATAGAGGAGGAGCGTGGCCGCGTGCGGGTCGACGCCGCGAGCGGTGAGCGGGAAAGGGGCGGCGGCGGCTGGGAGCGCGTCGAGGTCGATCTTGGGGATCGCGGGAGCCTCGGCGAGATGAGCGGCGAGAGCGGGCTGGACGAGGATCAGCGCGGGCTCGGCGTCGATGACGATCTGGCCGATCTCGCGCGGGGCGAGCCGCCAGTTGAGCGGCAGCATGATCGCACCGATCTTCGCGCAGGCGTAGGCGAGCTCGTAGAAGATCGGCGCGGCGTGCGCGAGCAGCGCGACGCGGTCGCCATCGCCGACGCCGCGCGCGAGGAGGACGGCGGCGAGCAGCTCGCTCGCCTCGTCGAGGTCGCGGAAGCTGAGCAGCGTCCTGCCGTGCGCGAGGCAGGGCGCGTCGGGCGTCTCGGCGGCGAAATGCCGCAGCAGCGAGAGGAGCGTCGGCTGCATCGCGCGCGGCCTCAGTAGCTCTTGGGCAAGCCCAGGCCGTTCTGCGCGACGTGGTTGAGCACCATCTCGCGGCTGACCGGCGCGGTCTTGTGGAGGCGGGCGATGAACCAGAGGTCGGCGAGCCCGTACTCGTAGGAGAGGCCGTTGCCGCCGTGGACCTGGATCGCCTGGTCGAGAGCCTTCAAAGAGGCGTCGGCGGCCATGAACTTGGCCATGTTGGCGGCCTCGGCAGCGTCCTCGCCCTGATCGAAGAGCTGCGCGGCACGCGCGTTGAGGAGGCGCGCGGCCTGGACGTGGATGTACGCCTCGGCGAGTGGGTGGGCGACGCCTTGGTGCTGCGCGATCGGCGTGCCCCAGACGCTGCGGTCGCGCGCATAGTCCGCGGCCTGCGCCAGCGCGAAGCGGGCGATGCCGTTGTTGATGGCGGCGGCCGAGACGCGCTCGGGATTGAGGCCGACGAACACCTGCTTGAGACCGGCGCCGCGGCGACCGGTAAGCGCCTCCGCCGGCAGCTCGATATTGTCGTAGAAGGTGGTGAACTGCTTCTCGGGCGTCATCACGGCGGCGTCGATCGGCTGGTAACTGAGGCCAGGCGCGTCGGTGGGGACAAGGAACAGCGACAGCGCCGAGCGGCCGTCGCCCGCCTCCATCTCCGGATCGCGCGCGACGATCATCACCGCGTCGGCGACGTCGATCCCCGACGTCCAGTATTTGGAGCCGTTCAGCACGAAGCCGTCACCCTGCGAGGTGACCTGGGTCTTCACCTTGTGGGTGTTGGAGCCGGCGTCGGGCTCGGTGATCGCGAAGCAGATCTTCTTCGTCCCCGCGGCGATGCCGGGGAGCCATTCCGCCTTCATCGCGTCCGAGCCGTGCGCGGCGATGATCGGTGCGGTAATCGAGTTGATGACGAGCTGGAGCATCGGGCAACCCTGCGCCGCACACTCCTCAACGACGACGTTGTAGTCGGCGATGCCGCCGCCGACGCCGCCGTGCTCCTCGGGAATGTGGACACCGAGGAAGCCGGCCTCGCCAAGCTCCGCCCACAAGGCGTCGGGCTCCTCGTGGCGCTTGACGCAGTCCTGATAATATTTGCGGCCGTACTTGCCGACCAGGCGGCCGACGTTCTCGCGCAGTTCGCGGTGGTGCTCGGCGGTGTCGACGAGGGGGGAGAAGAACATCGGCTGGGCGGGCATGGATCGGATCCTTCGGGAAATGCGGGTCAGGCGGGCCAGTCGAAGAAGCCGCGGCCTGATTTGGCGCCGAGGCGGCCGTCGGCGACCATCACCTGGAGGATGGCGGGAGGTGCGAAGCGGGGACCGTGCGCGGCTTCGAGCGTGCGTGCGACCTCGAGCCGGACATCGAGGCCGACGATGTCGCTGAGCCGCAGCGGGCCGACTGGGTGGCGGTAGGCGAGAACTGCGGCCCGATCGATATCCTCGGCGCCGGCGACGCCGTCCTCGAGCATCCGCATCGCCTCGAGCGAGGCGGCGAAGTCGAGGCGGCTCGTGGCGAAGCCGGGGACGTCGCGGACGGTGATCGTCTTCTTGCCGATCGCCGCGCCGAACTGGCGCGCAAGGTCGAGCGCGGCGTCGGAGGTGGCTGCGCCGCGGACGATCTCGAGCAGCTTGATCGACCAGACGGGGTTGAAGAAGTGGAGGCCGAGGAAGGTCGTCGAGTCAGAGACGCTCGCCGCGAGCCGGTCGATCGACAGCGCGCTGGTGTTGGTGGCGAGCAGACGGGGCGCGCGGGCGGCGGCGCGGGCGAGCACGTCCTCTTTGAGCGCGAGCCGCTCGGGCACCGATTCGACGATGACGGCGAGGCCCTCGGGCAGCTCCTCAATCGTCGCGACGCGGGACAGGCGCGCGGCGGTCGCGTCCCTGGCGGCGGCGTCGAGCTTGCCGCGCGCGACCGCGCCGGCGAGCGTCGCCTCGACCGTGCGGACCATCGCGGCGGCGCGGGCGTCGTCTGGTTCGACGACGTGGACCGCGTAGCCGGCGAGCGCGGCGACGTAGGCGATGCCCACGCCCATCGTGCCGCCGCCGATCACCGCGACACCTTGTTGCTCGATACTCATCGGCCGCTCCAGACGGGAAGACGCTTCTCGGCGAAGGCGCGCGCGCCTTCTCGCGCGTCGGCGGAGGCGAGAACCTCCTCGACGATCGGGCGCTGCCGCGACCAGCGATCGGCGACGGGCCAGTCGGGGGCGGTCGCCATGATCGTCTTGCTCGCCGCGACCGAGAGCGGCGCGTTGGCGGCGATCTCGTCGGCGAGTGCAAGCGCGGCATCGAGCGCGGTGCCGGTCGACACGAGCCGGTTGACGAGGCCCCAGCGCGCGGCGGTGGCGGCGTCCATCCGACGCGCGGTGATCGCATACTCGAGCGCGATTGCGGGGGGGATGCGCTCGCGCAGGCGGACAAGCCCGCCCGATCCGGCGACCAGGCCGCGCGCCGCCTCAGGCAGGCCGAACACCGCACCCTCTCCCGCGACGATCAAGTCGCAGGCGAGGGCCAGCTCGCAGCCGCCGGCGAGCGCGTAGCCCTCGACGGCGGCGATCAGTGGCTTGGCAGGCGACGCCTCGGTGACCCCGGCGAAGCCGCGACCCTCGATCTCGGGCCGCTCGCCCGCAACGAACGCCTTGAGGTCCATCCCCGAACAGAAATGCCCGCCCGCGCCGGTGACGATGCCGACGCGCAAGGTTGGATCGGCGTCGAGTTCATCGAGCGCCGCGACCATCGCCAGCGATACCGCGCGGGTGACGGCGTTGCGCTGCGCGGGGCGGTTGAGCATCATCACCAAGGCAGCGCCGCGGCGCTCGACCAGCACCTCGCTCATGCCGGCACCTGTTCGGCGGTCTCGTAATCGGCGAGATCGGCCGTGTCGGTCATCCGCCACATGTCGATGATGCGGAACGGATTGTTGACGACGATCCGGCCCTTCGAATTGCGGACGTAGCCGTCGACGCCGGGAAAGGTCCAGACGAGGCCGGCGTGCGTATCGTCGACCTTGGCGTTGTAGGCGTCGTGGACCTCGCGGCGCACGTCGACGGTGGTGAGCCCGCCCGCGAACATCTGGCGCAACAGGGACATGACGTAGTGCATCTGCCGCTCGAGCACCGAGATCAGGCTGCCGCCGTGGCCGTATTGCGTATTGGGGCCGTAGAGGCAGAAGAAATTGGGGTAGCCCGGAACGACGGTGCCGAGATAGGCACGCGCGTCGTCGCCATCCCAGTCGCGGTGCAGTTCGCGCCTGCCGACGCCGAAGACGCGCATCGGGGCGAGCAGGTTGACCACGTCGAACCCCGTCGCCCAGATGATCGCGTCCGCAGGGTGCGTCGCGCCATCGCTGGTGACGACGGCGTCCGGCAGCACCTCAGTGACGGCACCCTGGACGTAGGCGACATTGGGCTTGGCGAGCATCCGGTACCAGCCGTTGTCGAGCAGCATCCGCTTGCCGAACGGCGGATAGGGCGGGATCATCGCGGGGAGCAGATCCTGCCGCTCGCCGAGCTCCGCCTCGATGTAGCGGGTGAGGCCGCGACGGTGCGAATCGTTGATCGCGTTGATCGATCTGCCGCCGCCCTGCCACGCGGGATCCTGACGGAGCGCCTCATATTGCTTGTCGTTGAACGCCCAGCTGAGGCGGAGGCGATACCAGAGGCGGTAGAGCGGCACCGCCTGCATCAGCTGCTGGAGCGGCTCTGGAATCGACCGGCCGAACTTGGGGAAGGGCGCGACCCACTGCGGCGTCCGGTTGACGACGGTGAGCGAGCCGACGCTGTCCACGATCGCCGGGCCGACCTGCATCGCGCTGGCGCCGTTGCCGACGAGGACGACGCGCTTGCCCGCCAGATCGAGCCCCGCGTCGGGGTAGCGCGCGGTATGAACACTCGACCCCTCAAACGAGTCGATGCCGGGGACATCGGGGAGGCGCGGCTTGTTGAACGCGCCGACGCCGCTCAGTACGATGCTGGCGGTCAGCGTCTCGCGGGAGCCGTCGTCGGCGACGATGTCGGCGTGCCACTCGGCGGCGTCCTCGTTCCAGCGTGCTTCGGTCACCTCGACGCCGAAGCGGATGTGGCGGCGGACGTCGTAACGGTCGGCGACCTCCTCGAGATAGGAGTGGATCTCGCGGCTGCCGGCGAAATAGCGCGACCAGGCGAAGGGCGCCCAGGAGAAGGAGTAGAGGTGGCTTGGCACGTCGCAGGCCGCGCCGGGATAGCGATTCTCGAACCAGACGCCGCCCAGCTCGCCCCGACGCTCGACGATCCGATAGGGGATGCCCGCGGCCGCGAACTGGATGGCGGCGCACAGGCCGGAGATGCCGGCGCCGATGATGAGCGCGCGGAAGCCCGGCGGCACCGCGACCGGCGCGGCGGGTGTGCCGGGCAGATCGCCGCCGTCGAGCTGGAGCTCGTGGCGGATCATCGCAGCGTAGTCGGCCGGGATCGTCTCGCCGAGCGACACGCCCATCATCTCGACCAGCAGTGCGTCGGAGGGACCGGTAAGGACCGGCGGCGTTCCGGCGAGCCACGCCGCGACGGCGATCCGGGCGGCGTCGCGGATCTCGGCCTGGACCGCGGGCGGCAGTCCGCCGTCGTCGTTGTCATCGAGCCCGCGCGTCCGCGTCGGCACGAAGCGACCCTCGATCCATCCGCGGTCGCCGGTCAGGTGGACGAGAACGCAGGCGAGCGTCGGGATGTTCGCCTGCGCGATCGCGTCCGCCAGCCAGCTGGGGGCATCCTCTCCGGTTCGGTCGGCCATTGCCTCGTCTTTGTTGTCGCCGCGCTCGTGGCGGGTTGTTCGGCAGCCTCTACGCGACGCCGAAGCGGGCGTCAACGGCTGTGTTGACGAATGTGGCCGGCCAAGTCGGCGATCGCCTTGTCGGCGCGCGGAGTCAGCATCGGCAGGCTGGCGAAGCCGTGGATCATCCCCTCGTAGCGATCGACCGAAGCGACGCCGCCCGCCGCGACGATCGCTGCGGCGAGCGCCTCGCCCTCGTCGCGCAGAGGATCGGCGGCGGCGGTGATGATCCGCGTTGGCGGTAGACGGCTGAGATCGGCGCAGAGCAGGGCGATGTCGGTCTGCGTCGGCGCCGCGCTGCCGAGATAAGCATTCCAGGCCCAGCGCATCCAATCGCGCTCGAGCAGGTACCCTGTTCGCAAGCGATCCCACGACAGAGTCGCACATGCCGGGTCGACGACCGGGTAGAGCAACGCCAGCGCGCCCACGGCAATGCCGGCCTCGCTCGCGTAGGACGCCGCACCGACGGCGAGATGACCCCCGGCGCTGTCGCCGGCGATCGCGGCGATCGACCGCGTCGCGGCGATGTGGCGGAGCGCGGCACGCGCGTCGTCGCGGGCGGCGGGAAACGGTGCTTCGGGGGCGAGCCGATAGCCGACTGAGATCACGCGCGACCCGGTCTCCGCCGCGAACGCGCGACACATTGCATCGTGCGTGTCCAGCGAGCCGATCACGAAGCCGCCACCGTGGAGGAAGAGGATGATCTCGTCGTCGGCCTCTTCGGGAACGTAGCTGCGCAACGGAACGCCGTCCGCGTCCTCCTCGGTCACCTCCATCGCTGGCCCTCTCACCGCCGCCATCGGCGCGTCGAGGCGCGCGCGATAGAAGGCGAGGTCGCGGTCCGCACGCGGCGGACGCAGCGCCGCGCGCGGGTCGGCGAGCAGCGAGACGAAGGCCGAATCGACGAATTGGCTCATCGCCACGGTCTCGCGTGACGGTGCACTGCTGTCAACACGAACGTTGACGGATTGATGTTGGCCGGGGAAGAGGCGATGGAGAGGCATGAGCGACACGGAGGAGAAGCGGATCGGGCAGAGCGGCATCGGGCGTCGGCGCTCGGCCGCGCGCACCGATTCGAGCACGACTTATCAGGCGAAGAGACGCGAAATCGCCGAGGCGGCGGTGCGCGTCTTCAACCGCCTGGGCTTCGAGCGCGCCAGCATCGCGGCCGTTGCCGAGGAGATGAGCGTCGATCGCGCGTCGCTCTATTATTACATTTCGTCGAAGGAGGAATTGTTCGACGAGGTGGTCCGCACTGTGGTCGAGCGCAACGGCCAAGTCGCCAAGGAGATCGAAACGAGCTCGCTCGCCCCGCGTCGCAAGCTGCGCGACATGATCGTCATGCTGATGACGTCCTACGGTGCGCACTACCCACTGTTCTACATCTACATCCGCGAGAACCTCAGCCACGTCAGCGATGCACGCTCCAAGTGGTCGCGCGATATGCGCGCGTTAAATCGTCAGACGACCGACAGCATGGTCGCGATCATCGTGCAGGGTTACGCCGACGGCAGCCTCCGCGACGTCGGCCCGCCCGAGATCGTCGCCAACGGCATTTTCGGCGTGATCGGATGGACCCATCGCTGGTTCAGGCCCGACCGCAGCGACACCAGCGCGCAGGAGATCGGACGAATCTACGCCGACATGATCCTGTCGGGGCTGGAAGATCCGTATCGCTGAGGCGGCCGACAGCTAGCGGGCGGCACGGGGTCAGCGTTCCCGCGGGTAGCGGCCGAGCGTCAGCGCTGCCGGGCCGCCGAGGAGGAAAAGCGCCGCCGAGATCGCGAAGCTCACGTCGAAACTTCCCGCGACCTGATGGATGTACGCGAAGGCCATCGGCCC
Source organism: Sphingomonas rubra (assembly GCF_900115745.1). Lineage (GTDB taxonomy): Bacteria > Pseudomonadota > Alphaproteobacteria > Sphingomonadales > Sphingomonadaceae > Sphingomonas > Sphingomonas rubra. The sequence goes on from NZ_FOXP01000008.1 coordinate 184,934, forward strand.
CGTGCCGCCCGCCAGCGCGACGCCGGCGTAGAGCAGGCCGTAGGTCTTGGCGTATCCGCGCAGCCCGAAGTACCGCGCCGTCAGAAACGCCAGCAGGTCCAGCTCGGCGCCGGCCGCCAGGCCAATCAGGACCGCCGCCCCGATTGCCACGCCGATCGTCGGCTGACCCGTTAGGAGCAGGCACCCGGCGGCGGCGGGGGTCAGGATGACCGCGGCGACGCCCGGCGCCCAGAAGCGGTCGACCAGCGAGCCGACCAGCAGCCGGCCGACAATGACCGAGACGCCGAATGCGCTGGTCGCGAATGCCGCCGATCGCGCCGGAATGCCCTTGTCGGCCAGCGCAGGGATCAGATTGGGGATGATCCCGGCAATGCCGAGGTACATCGCGAGGATCGATAAGAGCAGCACCCAGAAGCGGTAGCTGGCGATCGCCTGGCGCGTCGTGAGGCCGGGAGGCGTCGGTGCCCCTCCACTGGCTTCGGAGAGAGTCGTTCGGTCGGGGGGACGGAAATACAGAAAGGCGAGCGGCAAAGCCACGAATAGCGGCAATGCGGCTACGCCAAGAAATCCGACACGCCATCCGAACTCTTGCGTAAGCCAGACGATGTAAGGCGGGGCGATGATCGCGACCAGGCCCGTGCCCGACAGCGCGATGGCGAGCGCCGCACCGCGATGCTTGTCGAAACGACCGGCGATGGCATAGGTCCAGCTGATCGGACCACTGCCTCCGCCTAGGATCGCGATAACCGTATAGGCCAGGTAGAACAGCCACAGCTGCCCGCCGTTGCTCGCGGCGAGCACGAAGCCGAGCGCGACCCCGACGAGCCCGATCATCGCCATCGGGCGGGCGCCAAATCGTTCGACCAGATGTCCGACGACGGGCGCGGCGAGCCCGCCTAGGCCGCTGCTAAAGAGCAACGCCGTCTGCACGTCTGTCCGCGACCAGCCGAATGCACGCCCGAGCGGGTCGACGAATGCGCCGATCGAGTAAACGGCGATGCCGACGGACCCGAAGGCGATGCCGGCGACGCAAGCGAGAAGAAGGCGGCCGTTTCGGGAAAACTCGCTGGAATGCGGCAATCGTGCCTCCATTCTCGGTATCGCCTATCGGGTCGCAAGCGAGGAGCCGTGCAACAAACTGTCCCCTACACGATCAATGACGAACGATGTATCGCCCTGTCAACAGCTGTGTTGCTAAGCCGGATCGATCTATAGGCTTTGGCTTCCGATGCGACGCGGTGTTGTTGCCCCCTAAAGGCCTGACGGGTCCTCGCGGGTTTGCGCGATGTACTCGCGGGGTGATCGATAGCCCAGAGCGCGATGCGGATGCACCTCGTTGTAGTGGGCGAGCCAGCCTGGCAGCTGCTTGATGACGGTCTGGGCGTCCGGCCTGGGGTTCACGCGGACATAGTCGCGCTTGAGGGTGCGGACGAACGCTTCTGCCATGCCGTTCGACTGCGGGCTGCTGACCGGGGTGGTGCGCGGGATCAGCCCGATGTCGCGGGCGAAGGCTCGGGTGTCGCGCGCGACGTAGCAGCTGCCG
>NZ_FOXP01000016.1 GCF_900115745.1 Sphingomonas rubra
CCGACCGCGGCAGCCAGTACGTGTCGATCAAGTACACCGAGCGCCTCGCCGAAGCCGGCATCGAGCCATCAGTCGGCAGCGTCGGCGACAGCTACGACAACGCCTTGGCCGAGACGATCAACGGCCTCTACAAGGCCGAGGTGATCCACCGGCGCGGGCCGTGGCGCAGCTTCGAAGCGGTCGAGTACGCTACGCTCGAATGGGTGGACTGGTTCAACCATCGCCGGTTGCTCGAACCCATCGGCAACATCCCACCTGCCGAAGCCGAAGACCAATACTATGCTTCCGACGACGTCATCGATATGGCAGCGTGACTCACATCTAACGGCCTCCGGCAAACCCGGCGCGGTTCACAGCGTCCAGCAGGACGAGGCAGAGGGATTGCGGCTGCGCGCCGTGGTGTTCCACGATGCCGAGGACGTCGTCCATCCCGACGAACTGCGCGTGTTCGATGCGCTGGTCGACGATCATGCCGCCGTCCAGTTGCCCGTGCTGCCGCTGATGAAGAAGGGCGCGCGGTTCGTCGGCGGCCACTACGGAGACGAGTTCGCCGAAGCGGCTTGAGCGTTAACTGAGTAAGGTCGGTAATCTCGTTTACACCGAAAGAACGCAATCGATCCGCGCCTTAATCGATCGTCTATCTCGATCCAGCCCCCGCCGACCGGCATATGGCTCTCATGATATCCTGACGCAGTGGGCGTCCGGCAACGGCCGTCATGGGCTCGCTGCCCCAGCTACTCGTTTCAGCGAAAGAGCGGCGATTGGCGACGCCGGCAATGCGCATTGTGCTGGCAGCGCAACTTAGCTCTATTCGCCCATATGCAATCCGGCCAGCCTGGTGCTTCCGCAGCATAACGACATCCGTGCCCGTGTGAAGCCGATTGCGGCGCGCAAGAACGTAGTAGCGTGCCGACGGATCGGACGGCGCCGCGACAAGCGTTCCCGGCAGATCATCCTCTTTTGGTGCAGTTGCCGATGGCCAAGTCTTGGTGAGACGTCGGAGCGGCCGCGCGTCAGGATTAGGCGCTTGCTCGTCTGAGCATCCCGCGCAAGCCAAGATCAGACCTGAAAGCAAATGGAGCATGCGCATCTCGTACGTCGTGCATGCTGCTACTTCCGAGTGCAAGCGAGGGCTGCTTAGAGATCTTAAAAGAGGGGAAGATAGCTCGCCTGAAACGGCTAGAAACCCGATCTTGGCCCGCTGACAATGCACTGGAGCACAACGGGGGTGAGCCGGTCGTAAAAAGGCTACTCGAAAGCACGAAGACGCCCGTTAGAGCGGGGCCGCTAATAAGACGAAATTCCTGTTACCAAGCCATGCTGGATCGCTTCATTCAGCCACGTACCAGGCGAAAGGCTATGGCAATCTGACCAGATGCTGTAGGAACGCAGAGCGTGACCTGGCTTTAAATAGTCGCTCGGCCACGCCGCGTTTCTGATGGACGCGAGGGCCGCTGTCGTTGAGATTTGAGACCTCCCGCGGCAGCGGTCCGGACCCGTTGCTCGCTGTGGATGCGCCGCGAAGGCGATTCGCAGCGAGACGACGGCAGATTGTAACTCGTTTCGGAACCCAAATGAGTAGCCGTTCATCCAGATTAGAGGGTGGGCAATCCTGAATATCACGTTAATGATCTAACTTGTGCGTCGACTGGGCTCGTCGTGCGCGCCTTCTTAGGGAGTGTCTCATGAAAAAAATCTTAGCGACTGCGGCCATCGCGCCGCTCTTCGCATTCGCTGCGCCGGCAAGCGCGACGGTGCTTCTTCCCGGTCAGTCCGGCGTCGCGTTCTCGGCATTCGATGCATCGACCCGCGGCACGCAATTAGGCGTGATCGAGTCCGGGACGACCGGTGCCACGACATACACCGGCTTCCTGCGCAGCGCTGTTTATCAGAACACTCTAGGCACGCTGGACTTCTACTATCAGGTCGCGATCAGCTCGATCAACGCAGGCGATGAGGTGTTCAATCTCACCACGGCTGGCTTCCAGGGCTACACCGTTGACGCGCTGGTCGATGGTACAAATTTCGATGGCGCAGGCATCTTCACTGCGGCGTCCAATCCGAACCTGGATCCAAATGAGCCAGCAGGCTCGACCACGACGGCTTCACGGAACGGAAGTGGCTCGGTCCTTCGTGCTGACTTCGGTCTCAATGGGCTTGAAGCCGCCGGCCAGACCAGTGCGACCTATATTTTCCGGACCAACGCCACGAACTTCAATCTTGGCGGCACCTTTACGACCCAGGACGGTTCGGTCGCGCAGCGTGCGAACTTCCAGCCCGCAGCCGCAGTTCCTGAGCCCGCCACGTGGGCCATGATGGTCTTCGGTTTTGGCGTGGTCGGCTTCGGCATGCGTCGTCGTAAGAGCAAGGTCACGACGAACGTCGCCTACGCCTGAAGACTGCCTTTAGGTGAAGAGGAAGGCCGCTGCCGTGGGGAACGGTGGCGGCTTTCTTGTATCTGCTATGCACGCGACCGCGTAGGCTCACGATATGGATCTGCTCGACAACATCCGCGCCATGCGTGAGGCCGAGCGCCTCACCACGCTACAACAGCCCGGCTTCACCGATGCCATGGGGCTGGGCACAGGCGTCGACATCGGCGGCATGATGGCTGCCGCTGCGATCGAGGATCAGGTATCCGCTGCGATCGGCGAGGCTGCCGGCCCCGACCTGCTCGCCGCCTACCAGCGCACTGACGGCGAGCCGGGCAACCCGGAAGCCGACGCGCTGTTGGCGGAGATCGAGCGGCGTGGGCTGGACATCTGATGTGCAACCATTCGCGGTTCCGCCACGAGCCTTGGACGCGCGACAGCGTGCGAAAAGGCGCTCGGCTGCTCTAGATTAATTCCGCCGCCTTGCGGCTGTCAGAACCGGTTGGCAGCTTGCCTCCATGACCGACCCGATCATTGATCCCGATCTCGTCGAAGACCTCGACGACGAAACGCTACTGCTTTCGATCGACGCTGCGGCAGACGACGATCGGCCTGCCTTTCTGGCCGAAGCATCGAAGCGCGGGCTGGTCGTGTGACGTACACGAATAATCGCCCGGCCGAGCTCCGCGCGCTGGCGGCAGCCGAGCGCGAGAAGGCAGCAGCAGCCACTCTGCCCCGGGTGAAGGAGCAGGCGATCCAGTCGGCCGAAGCTTGGGAGCGAATGGCGGAACTGGCCGAGCGGACGGAGGCCGGACGTGATCGGTGGGCGAGGAAGCCCTTGCATCCAAGCGGAACATGAAGAGAACATGGCCGCTCCCGAATCGGAGCGTCCACATGTCAGACCCCCGCCAGATTATCCGCGAGCGAGCAGCCGAGCGCGGGCTGTCATACACGGCGTTGTCGATCATGGCCGGCCGTGATCTGGAATATGTCGAGCAGTACGTCGAACGAGGAACACCGCGGAAGCTGCCGGAAGAAGAGCGCCGGCTAATAGCCATGGCGCTCGACGTCGACGAGATGCTGCTAGGCGCACGGATGCCGTGGCGGCCGGTCGACGGCGCTGCCGAACACCATGGCTGAGCCAGGGCGCACGACCTTCCTCGCGTTGGCTCTGCTCCACGATGCGATTGAGCGATCCCGGAGCGCACCGCTGAAGCCTGAACCGGGCGTGCGCCTGGCGCTCGCCTACCTGTGGTCGATCACCCTGTCGAAGGATCGCGAGCCGTTCGACAGCATGTGGCGGACGTTGCTGGGGAAGGGGAGACCGGAGGCGGAGCCGGGCCGGGTGACGTGGTGCGGGACGCACTTCGCGACGATCTGCCGCGAGGTGAGGGTGACCCAGGACATGGCGTTCCAGGCGGCACTGGTGAAAGCGCGGGTGGAGATGACACGGGCGGCCAATGATGTACGGTGAGGTTGCGCGGCGCCTTTCCCCTTTCTGTCGCCGCGCCGCGTCTCGTGCTGACGACGTGAGAGCCGCTGCTGTTGTGACGGGACTCCTGGCAGCAGCGGCTCTATCGCGAATGGCTTTCCCGCTCGACTCATGATGAACGGTTGTTCACCTTCTTCCCGTTCAGGGAGAAGGCACATGCGATTCGGGTGGGTGGTGGCTGCGGCCGCTATGGTGAGTGCTGCGCCGGCCAGTGCGGCGACGATCGTCCAGTATGACAGCGAGCAGGGAGCGCTCAGCGGTTTTCAAGGCTTCGACTCTCGTCAAGGAACCTTGAACAAGGTCACTTTGGACATATCGCTCGCCAAATATCGCACGTGGATGGTGGAAAGCCAGGCTGCCGCCGGCACCGTCAAGAGGGTCGACTGGACCGTTGACGGCACCTGGTCGCTAAGTGGCTTCTACCTACGCAGGCCTGAGCCGTTGCTCGTCTCGCTTGTCGGCGCAGGAACCAGCTATGTCACTTTGACGAACGCCAGCGGCGGCCAAGCGTCCGGGTATTTCGATGTCATCGCTCGTGGCGCGACCTCGATCGACCTTGATCCTTCGGGCTTTGTGAACCAGTTCCGTGGCTTCGACGGCTTCGATACCGGATACAATGACCCCACCGGTGCCGACACGACCATTACTGCATCCGGCGCTAATCGTTTCGTTCGCCTGGTTGGATCGTGTTTCTCGTCGAGCGGCGTCGCTTACCCAACCTTCGAAGATTTCTGCGGCACGGCGAACTACCGCCTGACCTACGACTACACGCCCCTCGCCGTTGGCGGTGTGCCCGAGCCCGCCACTTGGGCTATGCTGCTGGTCGGGTTCGGGGCAATCGGGTCAGCGATGCGCCGTCGCAAGCCTGTTACGGCGCTCGCCTGATAGCTCAGTGAACGGTGTGCTGGCCGCCAGCCTTGAGGCTGTGGCCAGCCATCAGCTCGGCGATATTCGTACCCTTCGCAATGCCGGGGAAGCCTGGCATGTACTGACCTGGGATCGGCCGGTATTTGTCGTTGCCCAGGTACAGGTCATCACGGACGGTCTTAAATCCAGTGCGAGGGTTGATCTCATTGACCTTTCCGCGCCAACCGTTGCCGAACGACGAGAAGTTGCAGTCTGCCGGTCGCCCCACACCGAAACGTTGCGTGAAAGCACCCGAGCACTGGCTCTGCCAAATGTCGAAGATCAGCGGATCCCATGCGCCGAACCAGTCGGCGTGCATGGTAGTGCCGGACGGCTCGATCATACCGGGCATCCGATCGCTGGCGACGAACCAGTGCTTGTATTCGGCGTAGCCGTTGACCTTCCATGACGCCTTGATTTGGAACTGCGCGATCGGCGAGTACTTTGGTGGACAGCGGCGATTGGACATGCCGCCGTTGCTGACCGGCCCCTGCGAGTGGCGAGTATGGGCTCGACCGTCGCCTGCTTGTAGATGGATGCGATCCCAACAGTCCGGAAAGTTGATTTCGGCGGTCAGCGTGCCGATGCAATTATTCAGGCGGTCGGAGCCATCTGCATTTAGAAAGCTGCCGCCACCGCTGACAGTCGGACCGCCGTCGTCACGGATGCACTGCCAACCGACGCTTTCGCCCGACTTGGTCCACGCCGAGCCGGTTTCGCGGTTGATCTTGGTGCGATTTCGATCCGACAGATTATAGCCGCCGATGAACCGGAAGCCTCGCGGGTAGGCAATGTTGCCTTCAAGTTCCTTTGTATAATAGGCGACCTGACCGTAAGATGCGACAGCTTGGTTCTTTGAACCATCCATCATCGCCGGTATCCAATAGGCGGAGCGATTGAGCATGCCACCCCCGCAGAAACCATCGCCCTTGGTTCGGAGAGAGAAATACGTGCTGTCGTAGCTTGGGCTACCGTTGCCGAAGAATTGATGCAGGTGCCCCCAGTTCGGTCGATTGAATGCGAGTACCGGATCGGCAAACAAGAACACAGCCGGACCACCACACGTAAACCGCGCCTTTTTATCCGGCGCGTTCGGATTGCCGAGCCCATCAGTCGTCGAAGCCAATTCGCTACGTATCTGGAAGTTGCTTGGGGTAGGCGGCAACTGATACGCGTACGCTGGAACCGGATCGGTGACCGAAGGCGGATCGTACAACTTGCCGTCCGCCGGGAACGTGCCGTCGACCTCTTTGAAGACGGGCTGCTTCGGTAGCGGATAGTTGACCTGTGCCGTCACTATGCTTGATGTCAGCAGCGCTAAAGCTGCAAGAGTGATGCGCTTCATGGAGTACCTCACAGGTAAGCGTAGCCGGCGGCCGGCACGGAGTTGCTGGTGATGGTGACGCGGCTACCCGCCGCATCGGAGGTGGAGCCCAGGGACACCGTGGGCGCGAGCGCGACGCCATCACGACCGGAGATGTCGATGCCACCGACGCCCGTGTCGCCGTTGCCAATCTTCCAGGCACCGCCGACCTTGAGGTGCCATTGGTTGGTGTCAAGATCGAGCGCCTGGATGACGACGGTCGCGCCGAACCGCGCTCCGACCTGACCGCGTTCATCGCCCTGGAAGAACACCTTGTTTACGTCATCGAAGCCGACGCCGAGCTGGTTGTCGGCGAAGCCGATGATGGGCTGCTGGTTGAACGGGTTGCTGCCGGGTGTCAGGAGGCCGAACAGCACGTCGTCGTCGTAGATCTCGATCGTCGTCTCGATCCACCACTTGCCTGATGACTTGGCGATGTTGCCCCGACCGGTGCGAATGGACCGTCCGTAGCCCCGAGCCGTCAATCCGCCGTTCTCGACGGCGTAGGTCGCGCTGTCGGCGTCTGACCAACGGAGGTTGGTGGTGTAGGCTGGCGCGTCGTCGTTCGCGATCGTGCCTTCCGCGTTCGAGGCGCCGACCAGGCCGGGCACGTCGCCGAGCGCGGCATAGCCGGTTGTCCGGACGTTCGAGAGGACGACCTTGAACGTTTCATCCTGCTCGACCGTCGTATCGCCGACGATCTGGACGTAGAGCGTGGCGCTGTCCTGACCGGCGGGGATGGTGACCGTGCCGGTCGTCGCCACGAAATCGGCCGCGCCCGCCGGGTTGGTGCCGATGCCGACCACAGTCCAGTCGGCCTTCTTCTCGTACCCGAGCGCACCGATCGCTGAGACAGGAAACGCGAAGTCCGTCGAGCCGCTGTTCCCTTCCAACACGCTGCCAGCGTCAACGACGTTGAAGGTGGTCGGCGGACTGTTCAGTGTTGCCGAGTAGACTGGCGACTGGAACGAGCCGCGATCAGGAACCACCAGCACCCATTCGGTGAAAAACGGACCGGCAGGCGCGTTGTCCATCAACTCGCTGAGGTCGATGTCGACCTCGCGATCGATACTGTAGCTCTGCCCGTCGAAGTGGGCCTCGGACAGGGTAACGGCCAGCGATGCTGCATCGTTGAACTGTCCGTTGCTTGCGCGGCGGAACGTCACGACCTTACCGATCAACTCGGACGGTGGGATGTTATCAGGAAAGCTCAACCGCATGCGCGGCGGATTGGTGGACTCGTCGCTGTCTGCGCGGGTGTACGTCACTTGCGAACTCGGCGGCGGCGTAGGCGTTGGCGTCGCCGTCGCTGCCTGCACGACTACGTTCACGCTCACCGTCGCGACCACGACACCAGCGACTACCAACTGATTGCGGAAGGTGTAGGTCACGTCATCGTCTGGCGTGAAGCTCGCATCCTCGATGAGCACCGTCGAGCCGAGCAGCCACGCGCGGCGGAGGATCGCCGTGCCGAGGTTCAACACGGCCGCATCAATGCCGACCAGCGGCTCGCCGACTTGCGGCGTGCCGTCGCCTTGGACCGACGGCAGACCATCGAAGCTCGGCGGGATGCCGATGACGATCGGCGGGATCGTGACGGCGCTCGCGACCGCGACCGGGATCGTCGAGCCGTCCTCCGTCAGATAGAGGGTCTGCGACAGGGGTGCCTTCATGCGCCTTCCTCCTGGATGACGGTGGCGGTGATCGCGTGCATGGCCCCGCGGGCCTTGGCGGTCGGATCGATCTGCCGGGTGGACACGGCGGTGATCCGCACCCGCTTGCCGTCCAGCAGGCCCGAGATCGGCAGCGTCATGCGGACGAGCGGAGCGAAGAAGGCCACGTCCAGCCAGCCGTCGCGCTCGCGCACGCCGACCGGGCCGGTGTAGAAGGGGAAGGCGGCAACCGCCTGGCGGCCGGGCTCGGTCTGGCCCGCGATTGATATGGGCTCGGTCACTTGTTCACCACCTTCACGCCGACGCTGTACTGCTTCTCCCGATCGTCCCGGTTCGTAGAGAAGGTGATCTCCACCGGCAGGACGACACCGTTGCCGGCGAAGATCGCGGTACCCTGCATCGCGGGGATGACGCTCAGCTGCGCGTAGAAGACGAGGTCGGCATAGCGCGGCTTCTTGTCGCCCTCGCCGAGCTGGAGCCCGGCCGCAACGGACTCCGCCGGCAGGCCGATGGTGAAGTCGACCACCTCCTCGTCCGGCTGTAGGATGTCGCGCAGGGCCTCGCCCCGCGTCAGGACGGGGTAGATGTCCATCTTGTCGCGCGGGTCCATGCGCCGGGCGAACGTCGGCGCGAGAGCGGGCAGGGCCATAGGCGGCGATCCTTCGTGCCATCGGGTAGGAAATCAGCGCGGCCAGGCGTCGATCAGCAGCTGTCGGCGATCGTCGCAGCGGGCGAGGTTGAACCGACCGTCGCGGATCGTCGCGTCGTCGTCGGCTGCCGAGGCGCTACCGTCGGGCTGGCGGTGCTGCGGTGTCGGTCGGCACGGCGCTAGTGCTGCCGCTGGCGGGCCGGGGATCTGCGGCAAGGTCGGCGTCGAGCGTGTCGACGGCACGCACCCGGTCAGCAGCGCGGCACAGCACGCGGCCAGCATCACTTTTCGCATATTCACGCACCATGTCTCTGGAGTGGATGATGATGGGCTCGCGCGCGGCCTCGCGGCCGACGAGCGCCTTCCCGGCATCGACCTGCTGCTGAAGCCAGCCGGTCTCAGCCTTCGCCGCCGCGGTCGCGGCGTTCGCGTGGTCGAGCTTGCGGTCGGCTTGGCAGGCGGCGAGGTTCGCCTTGTGGCGCGCGCGCAGCTGGTCGAGGCGAGCGCCCCAGAGCCCGAGCGCGATGATCGGCAGCACCGGCCAGAACCGGCGCAGGAGGACGAGCCACGTCATGCTTCGTTGTTCGAGAGCGGCAGGCCTGCCGTCCGCGTCATCTTCACCGCTCCGCCGATCACCGGCACGCCGCGCGGCCAGCGCGAGGCAATGAGGCGCGACTTCGCGATGCGGGTGACCGACACGCAGTTGCCCTGGTTGCCGCCGAGCACATGGTAGGCGGTGTCATCCTCGCCGACGTAGAAGCCGACATGACCGCCGCCCGCCCGGTCGAAGACTAGGATCGCGCCGGGTGCGAGACGAGTGCGCTGGAGCGGCGCACCGTAGGCGGCCCAGCTTTTCGCGCGCGCGGCCAGCTTCACCGGATCGATGCCGGCCACGACGAGGCAGGCCGCCACGAAGCCGCCGCACCATGGCATCTCGTCATCCTTCCAGACGACACCGTTCCAGCGAGCGGCGGTGTTGAGGAAGGCGATCAGCTTGCTGTTGTGGGTCGGCCCCGGCAGCTCGCGCGTTCCAAGTTTCGCCCGCGCAGCGAGCAGCCACGCTGGTTCTTTCGCCATCGGTGTTCTCCTGATTAGGCCGGCTTGTCCGGCTCGGACCCCGGCAACAGCGCGTCGAGCAGCTTGCGCCCGCGCGCCTCGGCGATCTTGATGATGGTGGCGCCAAGCGAGGCGACCGTAATGCCGAGGAACAGCGCAGTGAGCCCGCCAGGGCGCGCCTCAAGCACGACGTAGAAGGTGACGCCGATCGTCAGCACGTCGACGGGCACGCGGACGAACCAGCGCGACACCTTGTCGGACTGGCCGACGATGACCCGCGTCACGATACAGCCGAACAGCGCGCCGATCATGGTCGGCACCTCGAAGGGCATGCCGAAGAAGTGGCGGATGACGGGTTCGCCGGCCTTGGCCGCGCCCGCCGCGAGGATGAGACTGAAGGCCGCTCCCGCCGCCCGCTCGATCACCGGGTGAGAACCACGCCGATCGCGGCGATGAAGCAGAGCACAACGACGAGCGCAGGCCGGGCGAGCTGCGGCATGGTGGCCCACATGTCGACCGGCAGCGGCTCCCGACGCAGCTGCGCGATCAGTGAGCGGCCGGCGAGGACTGCCATGCCGAGCCCGGAGAAGACGAGAACGCCTGCGATCGGATCGAGCAGGGGCGGGACCGCACTTGACCGCGCTATTGCACGGTAGGGCGGGCAATCAGATCGTCCTCATCCAGCGCGGCGCGATCCGCTTCCAGCCCGTGTGCGTGGGCACGACGCTGGTTCACGTCGCGCTGCTCGCCGTTCTTCGCCCGATTGTCCAAGCCCAGCGCCCGGCGCAGCGTCACGATGCGGCGCGCCAGCTTGTCGACGGCGCTGATGCTCTTGATGACGAACGCCGACTTGACCTTCCCCTTCGTCGTGCCGCGCTGTCCAACCGACATGGTCGACAACATCTCCACGTCGGCCATCGTGCGCGCCAGACTGGCCGCGACAATCAGGTCACCCTCGGTCCACTCGGACTTCGGCTTCTCCGCAATCACACTATCCCAGAACGGCATGTCGCCTGGTCGGAGAAAGACGTGATCGGGCGGCGACAGGTCGCGGGCGGCGGCTGCCATCACCTCGACCGCCGCTGCCGCGCTGTCGATGCGGGGACGACGAGCCATTCCGGCCTCCTGGCACTCCCACCCGCCTACCGGCGCCAGAGAGCAAAAACTGTATTAGCAATGTCGTTGTGGGAGCGGTCGGTGTCCGGCCCGGCCCACCCCCGACTTTCGAAGGGGGGGTGTCGGCGTTGCAATCCGGCAACACCCTGCCGGGTCGACTAGGTCGGTTCGGGCTGGTTCCATGGATGGCTGGCGTCGGTCGGCCAGCCATTGCGGTCCACGCCCTTTGCCTTCGGTGCAGCCCTACCGAACTGCTCGCTGGTCACCTCGGCATGGTGACGATCGCAAAGGTTGCGGGTGTTGGCATCCACGTCCTGGCCGCCCTTGGCGAGCGGCACGATATGATCGACCACCGTGGCGAGCGTGGTCAGCCCCTCGGCATCGCACATCTCGCAAAGGCCATCGGTGCGGTCGAGGCGGCGCTGGCGCATCCGTTGGCCCTTGCCGCCACGGATACGGTGATCTGGGCCGCTGCGTTGCCATGCGCTACGATGCGCCGCCATGCCTCAATCCATTGCGCTGCCGTCCCGCTCAGTCACGCCATCGCGTAACGATCAGGGACGAAGTAGGCGGTACGGCTCACCGGCCAACCAGCGCTAACACCTCGATGCCGCTCATGCGGCCAAGCCAAGGTCCGGCTCTGTTCCGGCCTGTACCACGTCCGTTCCGAATAGGTAAGAGGCAATCGTCACGACGAAGCCGCTGCCGAACGACACGCGTGCGTCCTTGTCTCCGCCACGCTCAACGATGCCGGTCATCCCAGCGAAGGCGCCCTTGGTCATGCGCCAGGTGGTGCCCGCCTCGACGCGCTGGCGGGTCGACTTGAGCAGCGACCGACGGAAGCGATCCTCAGCGGCGCGCAGGGGCGCAAGGCTGGCATCTGCGATCACGGGGATAGCGCCGCGATGGCGCATAATGCGGAAGGCAGGGTAGGGGCTCACCGGCAGGTAGCCCGCCTGGATTAGCTCGGCCTTATGCTCGGCACCGACGAACACGAAGGTGGGCGTGATCGCTACATCGAATGACACGACCTCATTGCGGCTTTTGCCTCGCCCCTTGCGGCGCTCAGTGCGCACCGGCGTCCATGCCCGCATACCAGACTCGCGCAGTGACGCCGCCAGCGCCAGCGTCCGCACGCTGGCCGTTGTCAGAATGCACCAGTCGTCCGCCTCTACCGCCCGCCCCATCGCCTCTTCACTCCACCCTAGTATCTATAGAACACATGTAAAACTTGTTCACGCTGCCGAGTATTGAAACCAATCTCGTTCCGTAACAGCTCGTCAACTAGCAGCATCGCATCAGCCGGGTATGACCCCCGACTTCACCATCAACGTCGAGCCGAACAACAATCTGCTTCGAGTGACGATGAAAGGCTTCTTCAAGAAAGAGGACATCGTCCGTCTCGCAAAAGAGCGAGACGCGGCTCATCGGCAATTGACGCCTCATGGCTCGGGCCGATTGTCGCTGGTCGACATACGGGGAATGAACATCCAGTCGCAAGAAAGCGTCCGTCTGTTCCAGGAAGTTCTTTCGGACCCTAAGAAAAGTTCGAAGCGGCTGGCTTTCGTAGCTTCGACTTCTCTTTGCCGCTTGCAGGCCACGCGAGTTGCACAGGGTCGGAACATGCGGATGTTCAGTACCGTCGTAGAAGCGAGGGCTTGGCTCCTCGCCGGGGATGATGCTGGGCACTAGGTAGCCGCGACCTTTCACGGTGCACGGCGAGCCGAACCCCTTACCGACGCCGACCCGCGTGCGGCGTGCCTTTGCCTTCCGCCCCATCATTCCGCTCCAACCTGAAGATCACGGGTGACGTCGGCGCGAGCGACACTTATTCCGCCGCGTTTACAGAGGATTAGTATCGCGCGAACTATTACGGCGACATGCCACTCGATCTCAGCTCCCTCGCCGGTAAGGACAAGCCCGTGCTCAGTCCCGGTGACGATCGCCGAGCGCTGGCCGAGTACCTGCTCGCTCTCGGTCGCTGGTCGGGCGGCACGGCTAGTGCCGCCGAGACGAGCACCGACGCCGACACTCGTTCCTGACCTCCTCCGAGCCAGCGCCGGGGTTGGCGGTGCAACCGCCTGCCGCGGGGCGGTGGTTTGTCTCGACCTCTCCGCACGCCGGACCTGGCTTCTGCGCCGGCCTGCTTCGGTGTTCGGGGTTGTCGAGGCTGGAACCGCCGACGTTGGGGTATTGGGACCCCCCTGAAAGGGGGGGTCCCATACCCCGCGTACGTACGCACGCGCGTGCGCCCGCGCGAGGGACCGCCGCTTTGCCGGGGTTGCCGGACAGTGCCGGACAAGTGGTCCGGCACTCCGGCAAGGGAGGCTGATCGGTCCCGTCACTCGACGATCGCCCACTGCCGAACCTCGACATATTCGACGACCTCACGCTTGTGGTTGGCACGCTCGACAGTGCCGAGAGCGCCGTTCTGACACCACGTCGCGATCATCTTCTCGATGACCTTGGCGTCACCTGGATCGTCCAGCGAGCGGCCGAGAACCTCGGCCACCAGCTTGCCGACCCAACCACGGGCCTTCGGGTGTTTGCGCGCCTCGTCGGGGCGCTCATCCACCAAGCGTTGGACGCTGAGCAGTTGCCGGGCCGACACGCCACCAAACGTGTTCGGTGCTTCCCAGCGCTGCACAGCGCCAATGCTGTCCTCGGGGCCCGTAGCATCCCCGTTACCCAAGCCGACGCCGACGAACTCGTACCACTCGGAACGAGCCGCTGGCGGCGCCTTGTTGTTCTTGTCGTCGTAGACCGAGAAGAAGCCCTTCCGATCGCACTCAGCGATCCCGAACTCCTGGGCAGTCTCTTTGGACATCTTCTGGAAGACCAGCACCGAGCGAGCGGCGTTGATCATCGATACCGCCCCGCGAGCGTCGAAGGCGGAGGCCTCCACGCTCTGCGATTTGCGGACATGATGGGCGAGTGCGACGGCGCAGTTTGCTTCCTGTGCGATGCGCACCCACTCCTTCGACACGGCATCGATCGCGCCGTTGTCGTTCTCGTCGACCGAGTGGCTGGAGACGAACGGATCGACGTCGAGATAGTCGATCCTCCGAGCCTTCAGCTCGGCGATCAATTCTTCGGAAACGGGGCGCTGGAGCGTGACGCCACCGATGCGGTCGGCAACCGCGAGCTTCAATCGGGGTGATGCAAGACTGTCGACGCCATCAATGTAGAGCCGATCGCCCAGGTCATCGGGCGTCAGGTCCCAAAGCTTCATGAAGGCGTGAACGGTCTTCTCGATCTCCTCGATCTCGTCCTCGAGGTTCCACAGCCAGACCCGGTGCGGCCCATTCCAGACGCGGTGGCCGTCTTCCTGGACTCGTTCGAGCGCATGAACATGCTGACGCTTACAGGCCCGGCCTGGTCGATCCTGAGCGAGTTCGTGGATGTGGTGCGCGCAACGGTGCCGTCGAATGACTAGGCGAGCGGCCGCTGGGATAGGGGAAGCGGCCGCTCGCCACACCGCGCTCGTCCGGGAGGGGGGGCGAGGATCCGGTTTAGCAGTTCGCCGGTGCGGTGGAGCCGAGGCATTGGCACGCTGGTCGACACAGGTACCAACAAGCTTTGCTGCTGTCTGTGAGTGGCGCGGGCGATCAGCGAAGTGTAAAAGGCAGGGCGCTGCGACAGATCTGCCGCAGCGCCCCAAGTCCGGGCCTGTCTCATTTCGAGGGAGACGGACGGGTAGCTTGATCGCCCCAAAATGGGACAATGTCATTGCCCTGGATTGCAGCCGTGCATTTTGCGGGATGAGCCGTTCTGTGGCGTGGGGCGCGCTGAGAGCGTCCCGTCCTCGACGTTCGCTGCGGCCGCCGACGATGCATGCTACGCCGACCTCATGCGACAGATACTCGTCGACGTGCTCAGCGCACCAGGGCGCTTGCTTGCTTGGTCCCGACCTATCGCAGAGGTACAGCGGCCCGCCCGGCGCTCGCATCCGAATGGTGGACGCTGCCACAATTGCGGAGCCCGCGCGCCGTTCGACTCCACCGAATGTGACGACTGCTGGATCGACCAGCTTTGATCCGATGGGTGTGGGTTTTAACCCCTGCTCCAGCCTCCCGCCGCCAGGCTTGTGGTCTAGCCGCATCGGGGTAGTCTGCGCGGATCGCGGGCAGGGAGAGGGAGTGAGTCGATGGCGCAGACGCCAAACGATGTACTGGAAACGGTGCTCGACCTCGCCAAGGGTTTCGCCGTCCTCTCGCGCAGCAGTGCCTCGAGCCTGTCCGGCGAGGACGCGTTCACTCTTCAAGCGCTCATGCAGCGTCTCATGGAGCGCGCAGAACGGTGCGATTGGGATGAGACGTTGGACATCATCCGAGATGCCGAACGTGCGGTCGGCCGGCGGACGTCGCCCAGGTAGCGGTCTAGCGGATGATACTCGCACTCGATTGACGCACAGACGGAGTCGAGTGCAGCTTACGGATGGCAACACCATCACCCTGCCGTCCGGTCCGTACGTAGGTGGTCGACAGGGAAATCAAAAAAATCGTTGGGGGTAACGGCGCCATCAGTTGCGACGACGATGGCTTTCATTAGGTCCGATGTTGGACGCTGTTTGCGTTTGGCATGACGCTCAACGGTGCGCGCGTGCCTCGTACCGATTCGACGGGCGAACTCCGTATAGCTAAGCGCATTCTCGCGAAGGTAATCAGCTAATTGCATGTCAGGCAGTTAGCCGTTTCAGCTAACAAGGGCAAGACGTATGAATGCTGATGACGCCCTGGCTGCCGCGTATGCTGAACTTGGCAGCGAGGCCGAGCCTGGACCTTTTTCCAGAGCTATCCGTATTCGTTTAGGATTATCGTTGAAAGATGTTGCAGCTCGGCTCAATAATGGCACGCATTTCACAACAATATCTAAACTAGAGAAGGGGAAGATGCTCTTCACGTATGATTGGGCGCGCCAGCTAGCGACTGTTTATGGCATAACGGCTGGCGTCCTTCATATGCCGTATGAAGCGATGAACTCGGCAAAGCGGATACCGGTGTTTGTATCGCTCGATGACGTCGTAAACAGAGGAGAAAGCGCTGCTGATCATTATGCGGCCTTAGTGACTGCTGCAGATGATCTGTTTGGGTTCATTATTAGGGGCACGCCAGATATTGCATCGCCCGTGGTTATCTACACGGCAATAATAGATCCTAAGCGGTCGAGACTAGTATCTGGTAACACGTATCTGTTTGTAATGAACGAATCAGATGAAGGGTTGGTTGGAATATACAAGGCTGACGACCTGCATAGTTACATCATACCTTGGCCTAGGGCAGGCGATCCGGTGTTTTTGGAGGCTGCGCCGGCACCTCGTGTGCTTGGCCTCGTAGTGGAGCTGCAGCGCACAATGGCTAGCCGAAATCGCTAATTGTGCTTGTCGGAGTTAGCCGAAACGGCTAACTGGTGTTCATCACCTGAGCACCCCCGTGGTCGTCAGACGGTGATCGCAGGCCCGTAAAGCACGCTCGGTTCGCCAGCCTCTGCCGCACTCCTGCGCCCTCGCAGGAGATGCACCATGGCTACGCAGCTACAGCACGCCGACTTTCCGATGACCCCGCTACCAGCGAGCACGTGGGGCAGGGCGCCGGGACAACCCGTTAGACCTAACATCCGTATCGCCTTTTCCGCCAGTCCTGCCGTCCTTGCGGTACGCGACAAGGCCGCCGACACACCGGACGCGGTTAAGACGCTCGACGAGATCGCGGCTACCCACGTGCCGTTTCGCGCGCTGCTCGCCGAGCGGAACGCGCTGGTCGACCATCTCGACTCTCAGGCTACGTCCCCGGACGAGGCAAGGGACACCATCCTGTGTTCGGCGATCAACAACGTCGAGAACCTGATCCTCGGTGGTGTCTCCCACACGCCCGATGACACGATCGTCCGCCTCATCGCTTTGGCCCAAGTCGCAGCCGAGGGTCACGAGGTCGACGACGTCACCGCTGCTCGCGGGATCAAGGACGCCCAGCGCCACTTCGGTATCGGCTACCTGCACGAGGGCCTGCGTGACGAGCAGCCCCTAGGAGCGACGAGTGCGGCCTCTGCCACGGCTTGGCAGTCCGCCTACGACCTCTACTGCATCAAGCGCGCCGAGCGTCGGTCGCACGAAGCCGCCGTGGTGAAGCCCGCCTATGCCAGATACGAAGCGGTGCGAGCACAATGGCCTGCCGATCTGGTGATCAGCGGCAACCCGGAGGCGCAAGCTGCGCTCGACGCTGTCGACTATGACGCCGCCGAGGATCGTTTCGACGAGTTGGTGATGATCGAGCACGCGGCGCTTATGTCGCTGCTGCTGACGCCTGTACCAGGCGCAAGCGAGTTGGCGACGAAGTTGAGCATCTTCGTGGCGGAGGAAGGCTGGGACTTTAAATCAGCCGAAGCGAACCTGATCATGCGCGACGACGCGCGACGTCTGGCTGGCCACGGTGCCGTTCAACAGGACGCCGCTTTGCTGGCTGCCTTCAAGGCGCGCCGTGCTGAATCGGCCTTCTGGCTCGACAATGGTACAACGCCTGTAACGGACCAGATCGAGGAACGCTCGAACGAGATCGTCCGCGATGCTGAGGCGATGTTGTTCGGCACGCAGGCTACGTCGATTGAGGGCGTGATCGCGAAGCTACGCGCTCTCTTTCCGTACTTCAGCCAGCAGCCCTATTCCGAGCGCGCGCCGGTCGATCCTTCTCATTCCGGCTTCCGCGAGGGCCTGAAGGAGGATGGCGGCAATGAGCAGGTGCTGTGGGCCTGCATCGAGGACCTCGCTCGCATCAGCGGCGTCAACCTTGCGGAGCAGGGGGCATGAACGGCCTGTTCCGCGCCACTGACGGCTTCTTCCCCGTCGCTGACATCAAGTCCGTCCAGCATGTCGATGCTCGGCCGGGACGCGCTGAGCACTATGTCGTGCGTCGGCATTCCTCCGAAGCCGCGATCGACCTGTCCACGTGGGACATGGTCGATCTGTCTCGGCGTCCGATACAGCTCGTGCCGGTCGAGCCGGGGACCAAGCTGATAGTGGTTTACGTCGACCACGAGGGTGCTTTTGCCGACACGCTGCCCCTCATCTCCTGGGCGCTATGTCTCGACGGGTTTGTGCGTCCCGTTATGCCTGCTGGCGTGAGGCGCGGGTACAGCGAGCACGGCCGCCAAGCATACTGCTACCACCCCGACTACGTTCAGATGCCAGACGGCGGCATATACGAATATGGCTACGAGGCTGAGCCTGAGCGCCTCGACACAATCGAGGCAGTCCTCGCCAAAGAAGCGAGTCGATACGAGATGTTCGCGGCTGAACGTCAAGATCATGGCGGCGTTGCGAACGGTGAGACGGCCCAATGACCCGCGATCAGGCCGCTTCGCTCACCAGCGGTCATGGTATGGCCGCTACACCGACCTTCTTCAAAACGGCCATGCCGTACCTCTACCAGCGGGTGGAAGTCGCCGGCCGCAAGCACGCCTACCTGCCGCTGAACCGCGACTATGTGCCGCTTGGCTTTCGGCGCGCAGACGGGTTCGTGAAGTACGAAGAGGTGGCGGAGCGACATGCCGTCTACTTCAGCCGAGATCCGGCGCTGCTCGACGACGTATGGTGGAACGTCCGCGACGGTAGCCTCTGGCTATACGACGACAGCGCGGCGAGCCGCTTCACATATTTCGCGCGGCTGGAGAAGCTGATGCTCCGGCAGATGGCGATGGTAGCATGACCTGCGCGACCTGCCGCCACTGGGATCGGTATGCCGAGAGCGACATCTCCAAGAAGCTCGGCGACTGTCGGTTCAACCCGCCGGTCATCAACGACGTCCTGCTCGCCCGCGTGATGCCCGGCATGGGTGTGTCAATGTCCGAGTACAACGACATCGAATGCGACATCTACGTCGCCAGCGCTTTCCCGGTCACGCATGAAGATAGTGAGTGTGGTCGCTGGGATAGCGGAGCGCCGCTATGAACGACTGCTTTGAACCCCGTTGTGCCACGTGCCGCCATTGGAACCGACAGGGGCCACAGATCGCGAACGCAACGCGCGATCCCGGTGTTCCGGTGGAGGAGGGCACGTGTCAGGCTCACGCGCCGGTCCTGATACACCTTGAAGCAAGGCTAGGAACCGCGTTGGCCAGCTGGCCGGTCCCGCTGTTCCCGCGCACGCACGAAAGCCGAACGTGCGGTGAGTGGACACCGCATAGCAGCGGCGGTGGTGACGATGGCGAGCGGATCATCGTCTTTCCGCTAGACCGATCGACGCGACGGGTAGCGGCATGATGCTGCTACCCGTCCGGTCATCAGCTCGGCTGCGCGCCGCTCTCGACTTCGGCGTCGCCGCCTTCGGTCGGAACCGTTCTGGTGCCGCCGGCCGCTTCGTCCTCTTCGCTGAGCGCGGCCGCTTCGGCGTAGCCGGCGGTCTCGTCGGCGATGCCCGCATCGGTGGACTGCTGGGCGGTCTTTCCGAAGTCGGACGGGTTCGGCTCGGACGGCGTCGTGTCAGGCATGTCTCTCTCCTTCGTGGCTCGCATCAACGTTCCACGTCTCACCTCGGAGCCATCGATGCCCGCTGATCTTCCCCCTCCGTTCGTCTGCCAGGTCGTGCGCGTCCACGATGGCGATGGCCCGCTGTGGTGCCGCTCGGGCGAGAAGGTGAGGGTGGCTGGCATCCAGGCGCCGGATTTCGCCAACGCTGCCCCGTGCCGCCGGCCCGCTGCTCGGCGCGCCGCCTATACCTGCGACGATGCCGCAGCGACGCGCAGCCGCCGCGTGGTCGAGCGCCTGACGCTGAACCAGCGCCTGACCTGCCGGCCGGTCGACCGATCCTACAGGCGCATCGTGGCGCGCTGCACGCTGCCCGACGGCCGTTCGCTGTCCTGCGCGACGATCGCTGCGGGAGCCGCCAACCGCTGGAACACCTACTGGCGCCGCTACCGAATGGGAGAGTGTCGATGATCGAACGTCAGGGCCTCTACGACCTCGCCGAGGCGCTTGCGCGACTCGCGGTGAAGCGGGACATTGCCGCCGCGCGAAAGGAACGGATTAATGCGGACGCTTCTTTACGCCCGGTATTCCAGCCAGCTCCTGAGGTGGCCCCCTAAATGACCTGACAGGATCTCGCTCTTGGATAAGAGTGAGGCATATGACTGACGGTACGACCAGGCGTTACAATGACGGCGAGGTCCTTTCCGGTGTTCAGCGCCGGAGGCGATGGACACCGGAAGAGAAGGTCCGGATCGTCGAGGAGACGTATTTGCCCGGCATGAGCGTGTCGCTCGTCGCCCGGCAGCATGGCATCAGCGGCAGCCAGGTCTTCACGTGGCGCAGGCTGATGAACCAGGGCGCGTTGACCGCCGCGGCAGCCGGCGAGGAAGTGGTGCCGGCGTCCGAGTACCGCGCCTTAGAGACGCAGGTGCGCGAGCTGCAACGGCTGCTGGG
>NZ_FOXP01000022.1 GCF_900115745.1 Sphingomonas rubra
TAGGGCTCAGACTCATTCACAGCCAGAAGGCGACGGCGGTGGCGAGCGCTACGCCTGACAGGAAGTTGGCGGCGAGTTTGTCGTAGCGGGTGGCGACGCGGCGAAAGTCCTTGAGGCGGCAGAAGGCGTTCTCGATGAGGTGCCGGCCGCGGTAGCGGTCCTTGTCGTAGCGGATGGCTCTCTTTCGGTTGCGTCTGCCGGGGATGACCGGAATGGCGCCCGCCTCGCGCAGCGACTGGCGGAGCCGGTCGGCATCGTAGCCCTTGTCGGCCAGCAGGTAGCGCATGCGGCTGGCGCGTTCGAGGAGCGCAGGCGCTGCCTTGATGTCGCTGACGTTGCCGGACGTCAGCATCAGCGCGTAGGGACGACCGATGACGTCGGTGAGCGCATGGACCTTGGTCGTCCAGCCACCACGCGAGCGGCCGATCGCCTGGTGCGAGCGCCCCCTTTTGCGCCAAATGCGGCACGCTGCGCCTTCACGTAGGTGCTGTCGATTGCGGTGCTCCTCGTCACCGCGCCCGCGTCCACCAGCGCATCCAGCAGCTTGAGCCAGAAGCCCCGGTGCGACCAGCGGTTGAACCGGTTGTAGACCGTCGTCGAGGGCCCGTAGTCGGCCGGGCAGTCGCACCAGCGACAGCCGACCTTCAGCACATGCAGGATGCCGGAGATCACCCGCCGGTCGTCCACCCGTCGCGCTCCAGGCTGGTTCCTGGGTAGGTGCGGCTCGATCGCCGCCCACGCTTCATCCGACAACCAGAACAGCGCCATGCCCACACTCCCGTGACCCACGCCCACAGTGAATCAGGAAAGCCGCTCCGCCTCAACCCGCTGATTGGGTTTGAGCCCTAGCATTACAGTTGCGTTCTTGATCGGATATGTGCCTGTCGAGTGGCGGCTTGATGAGCGCGCCGCCAGCATGACCAGGCGATGACGTGACGCGGTTCGATACGGCGTTGAGCCAGCCTGATGACGATGCGGCGGATTTCCTGAACGGACCAGCGGATTAGGTTCGTGACCTCGTCCGGGTTCTTCTTGGGGGTGTGGTGTTGGCGCGGGTGCGGATAGCCGCCAGCATTGCGAAGGCGAGCATGACGAGCGAGACGTGCCGGTGCCAGCCATGCCAGGAGCGGGTCTCGTTGTGGTCGAGGCCGAGTTCGTTCTTGGCGGTCTCAAAGCTGTCCTCGATTGCCCAGCGATGCCCTTCCACCCCGACCAGGGTTTCGATGGTCGTGCCGGCCGGGCACCAGGTGGTGAAGAAGGCAAGATCATCACCGGCGACGTGGCGGCGGATCAACAGGCCTCTGGTCCATGTGCCAGTCGCACCCTCGACGTATTCGTCGGCTTTGAGGTCGGCGAGTTCGAAATATGCCCAGTCATGGACGCGCTCGCCCTTGGTGCCCTGACCCGCCGACAGGCGCTGCCACGCAGCAGGATCGAGGTCGGTTGCGATCTGCGCGGCGGTGCCCGCGACGACCGGCTTGTCGCCCCACGAGCCGAAGCGATGGTCGCCTTTCACGCCCAGCACATAGCCCTTGCCCGCACAGCGCAACACCTGCTCGATATCGCCAACACCGTAGACCGCATCCGCCGCGACCCAAGCGAACGGCATGCTGGCTGCGATCGCGCGTTCGATCATCTTCACCGCCAGCCCCGGCTTGGTTGCGAAAGCCGTGCCCTCGGGCACATGTGCGGCCGTCAAGCGTGCCGGATCAGCAGTCCAGTTCTTCGGCAGATACAGCGCCCGGTCGACAAAGGCGTGGCCCTTGGCTGATACATAGGCGGCGAACACGCCGATCTGGCAGTTGGTCACCTTGCCCGCCGACCCGGTATATTGGCGCCCCACGCCGCACGACGCTTTGCCCTGCTTCAGGAACCCGGTTTCGTCGATGACCAGCACCGCATCCTCAGCACCCAGGTGCTCAAGCGCGTAGTCGCGCACGATGTCGCGCAGGGCGTCCGCATCCCACCGTCCACGCCCCAGGATCGCCTGCTGCCGCCATGGTCCGGTATCGCCAGCCGCCTCGGCCCGCATCCACCCGGTCTTGCGGCGCTCGTCGCCCAGCAGACCATCCAGAAAGCTGTTCGCCGATGCCCCCACACGCGCCTGGCTGTACAATGGCCGCATCCGTGCTTTCACCTCGCGCAGCGATGATGCCCAAAGCTCCAGCGTCGCCTCAACCGATGCTCCCGTCACCAAGACCTCCTCGTCATGGTGACCCATTGATTCAGAACACGATAAAGAACGCAACTGTAATGCTAGTAAGTTTCCCCAAATAGTTGCTCAAATTTTTGTACGGCCGGTCCGCTGCCGCTTTAGCACCTCGAGTGCGCCCGCGGCCTTGGCGAGGGCAACCTCGACGGCGTGGACGTCGGCCGAGAGCGCCAGTTCGGTGCGTCCGCTCATGGCCAGCATCGCCGCGAGCACAGCGTTCGACTCGCGGGCGAGGCAGATCAGGTGATAGCCGCTTGGTCCTGCGGCCCCGCTCATCCAGTTACGTGCCGTCCGATCCGACGCCCCCGTCCACCGCATGATCGTCTTGGTAGCGCCGCCGTGACCACCAAGCTCCTGCCTTAGCGCTTCGCGGATCGCAGCCAGGTACTCGTCTTCCTTCGGACGATTGGCGCCCGGAAGTTTACTGCCGTTTTTAGGAAGCATGTTTCCGCCCTTTGCCAATTATACCGGTGGCGCAGCGACTTGCTTTACAGAGGCGACGTTCGAGCGATGATGGTGATAAAGTGGGCAGAGGGTGAAGACACCACAGCGCCTGCGCCCAAAATCAAGGCGGCGCAATATGTTCGTATGTCGACAGAGCATCAGCAATTCTCGACCGACAATCAGGTCATTGCAATTGCCAAGTTTGCGGATGACAACGGCTATGAGATTGTCAAGACCTACGCCGATGAAGGCAAGAGCGGGCTAAACCTCGGGGGCCGCGCCGGGCTGCAGCAGGTCCTTCACGACGTCGAGGTCGGACGTGCCGATTACCAAGCGCTGCTGGTCTATGATGTCAGCCGGCTCGGCCGTTTCCAGGACACCGATGAGGCAGCAACCTATGAGCTCCGGCTGCGCAGCGCGGGCATTAAGGTTGAATATGCCAGCGAGCAGTTCCGGAATGATGGGAGCATCGGCTCCTCGATCATCAAGACCGTCAAGCGGGCAATGGCTGGAGAATATAGCCGCGAGCTGTCGGTCAAGGTCTTTGCCGGCCAGTCGAACCTGATCCGCCTCGGCTTTCGCCAGGGTGGTGGGGCCGGCTTCGGCCTGCGCCGCTTGCTGGTCGACCAGAGCGGGGCACCGAAGAGCGAGCTCGGTCGCGGCGAGCAGAAGAGCATCGCCACCGATCGCATCATCCTCGTCCCCGGCCCTCCAGACGAGGTTGAGATCGTCCGCGAAGTCTATCGCCTATTCGTCAGAGAAGGGCGGTCAGAGCACCACATCGCCGCTGATTTTAATCAGCGCGGGCTAGTCACCGATCTCGGGCGGCCGTGGACACGTGGCACAGTCCATCAGCTGCTGATCAACGAAAAGTACATTGGCAACAACGTCTGGGCGCAGACCTCGTTCAAGCTGAAGCAGCGCCATGTCCGCAACGCACCGCAGGAGTGGGTGCGCTCGGACGGAGCCTTCGCCGCGATCGTCGACAAAAAGCTGTTCGACAAGGCGCAGGCGATCATCGCCGCGCGCTCCGAACGGTTGACGGCTGAGGAGATGCTCGACCGGCTGCGCTCGATCCTCGTCGGAAACGGCATGCTCTCGGGCCTGATCATCGACGAGGCCGACGGTACGCCGTCGAGCAGCGCCTATCGTAGTCGCTTCGGCAGCCTATTACGCGCTTATGCGCTGGTCGGCTTCGCCCCTAGCCACGATTACCGTTATCTCGAAACGAACCGGAAGCTTCGGCAACTTCACCCGGCGATCGTCAGCGAGGTCATCGAGGGCATCGCTGCCGCCGGCGGTCGTGTGACGGAGGATGCGACAACCGACCTGCTGACGATCAACGGCGAGTTCACCGCCTCGATCGTCGTCGTGCGCTGCTTCCAGACTGCGGCGGGGTCGTTGCGCTGGAAGCTGCGGCTGGACGCAGCGCTGAAACCCGACCTAACCGTCGCCATCCGCATGGACCCCGAGAACATCGGACCGCACGACTATTATCTGCTACCACAGCTCGACATGCACGACGCGGTGCTGCGGCTTGCCGAGTTTAATGGCTTGTCACTCGACGCTTACCGGTTCGAGACGCTGGAAACGTTCTATGCGATGGCGGCCCGCCAGCCTTGGCCCGCGGCGGCGTGAGCGGCGCCCGCCCATCGCAGCGGATCGAATGGATCGCGCTCGACCGAATCACGGTCGTCAACCCGCGCAGCCGCAACAAGAAGACGTTCAAGGAGATCACCGAGAATATTGCGCAGATTGGGCTTAAGCGACCGATAACGGTTACCCGGCGGATCGAGGCCGAAGGTCCATTTTACGATCTGGTCTGCGGCCAGGGTCGTCTGGAAGCCTATGAAGCCTTGGGGCAGGTTAAGGTCCCCGCCTTGGTTGTGTCGGCCGATGCCGAAGATTGCTTGATCGCGAGCCTTGTTGAAAATTGCGCAAGACGCCAGCACAACGCCTTTGACTTGCTTCAGGATATCGGCGGGATGCGCGAGCGCGGCCACTCAGTCGCCGAGATCGCGCGCAAGACCGGCCTCTCCGCCGAGTATGTAAACGGCGTCGCGCGCCTGATCGAGAAAGGCGAGCAGCGCCTATTGCGCTCTGTTGAATCACGTACGATCCCGATCAGCGTCGCGGTCGAGATCGCCGAGGCTGACGACCACGATGTCCAGCGCGCGCTTCAGGGTGCCTATGAGAGAGGCTTGCTGCGCGGTCGGAAGCTGCTTGCGGCGAAGCGGCTGGTGGAAGAGCGCCGTCGCCGCGGTAAAAGCCTGGCCAGTCGTGAGGCACGCCCCTCGGAAAAGCTGTCGGCTACGGCGTTAATGCGCGCCTATCAGGAGGATGCCGAGCGCAAGCGCGACATGATCCGGCGCGCGAATATGGCGAAGGACCGTCTTATGCTTATCACCGAGGCTTTACGGCGGCTGTCCAAGGACTCCTACCTCATGGAGATTATCAAGGCTGAAAAACTCGATACGATGCCGGAGAAGATTGCGGCGCGCCTCGGTAGCCGAGCTTCGGCATGAACGCGAAGCGCCCGATTATCCCGGTGCGGCTCGGTTTCGAAGAGACAACTGTTCGCGTGCCCTTCGATGCGATCATGCCGCTGCGCGAGATCACGGCGGCCGTGCGCAAGTCGGTCAAATACGGCCAGATCGCAGCATCGATCGCGGAGGTTGGTATTATTGAACCGCCGGCGTTGGCGCGCGATGCCGAGGACCCGGAGCGTTTCCATCTGCTTGACGGTCACCTTCGCGTCGAGATCCTGCGCGAGCGCGGCGAAACCGAGGTAGTCTGCCTTATCGCGATCGACGACGAAGCTTTTACCTACAACAAGCGCATCAGCCGAATGGCGACGATCCAGGAACACCGGATGATCCTGAACGCCGTCAAGAAGGGCGTGTCGGAAGAACGGCTCGCGCGGGCGCTGAACGTCAACATCCAGAACATTCGTATGAAGCGAAATCTTCTCGTCGGCATCTGCCCTGAGGTGGCTGACCTATTGCGCGACAAGCACGTGCCGCTGAACGTCTTTACTGAGCTGCGCTTCCTCAAGCCGATCCGGCAGATCGAGGCCGCGCAGGCGATGATCACGATGAACCGCTATTCGATTGCGTATGCCAAGTCGTTGGTAGCGGCGACGCCAACTGACCAGCTCGTCGAAGGCAAGGAGCGTCGCCAGCGCGGGCTATCGGAGGAGCAAATCGCGACGATGCAGCGTGAGTCCGAGAACCTCGATCGGGAACTCAAGCATATCGAGCAGGGCTATGGCTCTGACCATCTCGATCTCGTCCTGGCGACGGGTTATGTCAGCACCCTTCTCGGCAACGCACCCATAGTGCGCTATCTCGCACGGCACCACGCCGATATTCTTGCTGAGTTCCAAAAGATAGCCGATCTGCAGAAGGCTGCATAAAGCTGAGCTCGATGGCTTCCAACGGGAACTGCACAGTGCCGAAGCTACCGCGCTGCTGGTCGTACCAATTAAGACCGACCAATGTCACGACCTGAGGTGGCCCCCTAAATGACCTGACAGGATCTCGCTCTTGGATAAGAGTGAGGCATATGACTGACGGTACGACCAGGCGTTACAATGACGGCGAGGTCCTTTCCGGTGTTCAGCGCCGGAGGCGATGGACACCGGAAGAGAAGGTCCGGATCGTCGAGGAGACGTATTTGCCCGGCATGAGCGTGTCGCTCGTCGCCCGGCAGCATGGCATCAGCGGCAGCCAGGTCTTCACGTGGCGCAGGCTGATGAACCAGGGCGCGTTGACCGCCGCGGCAGCCGGCGAGGAAGTGGTGCCGGCGTCCGAGTACCGCGCCTTAGAGACGCAGGTGCGCGAGCTGCAACGGCTGCTGGGCAAGAAGG
>NZ_FOXP01000015.1 GCF_900115745.1 Sphingomonas rubra
CAAGCCTTATGGCCGGCTCGACCGTGCCGTTGCCGAGCTGGCGCAGGTGGTGGGCCGCGAGGCTGCACCGCTGCCGATCACCGAGGCCGTCTATTTCCTGACGGGCCTCTACACGACCTTGCTGGCCGCACGGGAGCGTGGGGCATTGGGGGCGTTCTACACCCCGCCGGCGCTAGCGAACCGCTTGCTCGACATGGCCGAGGAACAGGGGATCGACTGGACCCGCGCTCGCGTGCTGGACCCGGCGAGCGGCGGGGGCGCGTTCCTGTTGCCTGCAGCCGAACGGATGATTGCCGCGCTTCCCGAAGCCGAGCCGGCGTTCGTGCTACGGCAGATCGGCACGCGCCTGGTCGGGCTGGAGCTGGACCCATATGCCGCCGGCTTCGGGCAGAACGCGATCGAGCTGTTGCTGGCGGACGTGACTTCGGCTGCAGGTCGCCCCGCGCCGACTGTCGTGCGCGTAGCCGACACGCTGGAGGAGGCGCCTAGCGCCCGCTTTGACCTGGTGATTGGTAACCCGCCCTATGGGCGCGTCACCCTCACTCCGGCGCAGCGCCAACGCTTCGCGCGCGGCCTCTACGGCCACGCCAACCTCTATGGCGTCTTCACCGACATTGCCGTGCGCTGGACCAAGAAGGGTGGCACGATCGCCTATCTCACCCCCACCAGTTTCCTGTCCGGCCATTACTATTCCGCGCTGCGCGAGCTGATGGCGAAGGAGGCTCCCCCGGCCGCAATCGACTTCGTTCATACCCGTCGCGGCGTGTTCGAGGACGTGCTGCAGGAGACGTTGCTGGCCGCCTATCGCCGCGGCGCCAAGCCCGGGCGCGCTCAGGTCCATTATGTCGAGGTTACGAGCGAGCGCGAGGCACGCCTTATCCGCAACGGCACGATCGGGCTCCCCTCCCCCGCATCGCAACCTTGGCTTGCGCCGCGTGAGCCGCGCCACAGTGCCCTGATCGCCAAGGCGGAGGCCATGCCGGCGCGGCTTGCCGATTGGGGCTACAGCGTGTCCACCGGTCCCTTGGTGTGGAACCGCTATAAGGACCAGATGCGGCAGCGCTCTGCCCGCGGCGTGCATCCGCTCATATGGGCCGAAGCCGTGTCTGCTGACGGCCGGTTCGCGTTCCGAGCCGAGAAGCGCAATCACGCGCCCTATTTCAAGATCGAGCGTGGCGACGCCTGGCTATTGGTCGAGGAGGCGTGCGTCCTCGTTCAGCGCACCACCTCCAAGGAGCAGGCACGTCGGCTGATCGCGGCCGAGTTGCCGGCTGACTTCATTGCCCAGCACGGCGGTGTGGTGGTCGAGAACCATCTGAACATGGTCCGCCCGGTCGCACGTCCTGCCGTATCGCCAGCGACGGTTGCGGCGGTGCTGAACAGCCGGATCGTTGACCAGCTCTTCCGCTGCATCAACGGTAGCGTTGCCGTGTCGGCGTTTGAGATGGAGGCGCTGCCCCTGCCCTCTCCTGCGGCGATGAGACAGGTGGAGGCGCTGGTTGGCCGCGGAGCCTGCAGTGCCGAGATCGAGGACGAACTCGCGCGGCTTTATGGGCAGGTTGCGCCATGATGCCGATGCTGACCCGCGATGACGTTCACGCCCGCCTGCAGGAGATCTTCCCCGATGGCGCGCCCAACCGCGCCTATCTGACCCGGATGCTGGCTGCGAGCACGGTGTTCGTCGCGCTCTATATCGACGCGATCGAGGGCAGCGGGACGATGCTTGGTCCCAAGCACGTCTATCGCATGACCGACGAGCAGGCGGTTCTTGTCGATGATGCGAGCCGCAGCGCCTATGCGACAGGGGTCTTACGTACTGGCAGCCAGACCGAGGGTCGGCGCTGGTATCAAGACAACACCCGTGAGCCGATCCGCGACGAGACCTTGCGCGAGGGGCTGGTGGCAATCGGTGCCGTGATTGAGCGCACGGACCTTCCCACCACATCGAGCAAGCCGCGCTACGCTCTGAAGGCGAGCTTTGCCGCATTGTTCGATCCTGCCCTCACCGGCGAGGCGCTGCAGGCTCGCATTGCGACGTGGCAGGCTGAAGCGCTGAACAAGGGCGCGCTCGCCCGATTGGCGATTGTGCGCCAGGGCGCGGGCGCCAGCGCGGACCAGGTGCTTGTCACCTTCCCCAATGGGGAGACGCGCCGAATGAAGCCGGGGCCGAGTTCCGAAATCACCAAGGCAGTGGTGGAGGTGTTTGCGCCCGCCTTTCTCACCGCCCCTGCCGTGGTGTTCCTCAGCGAGAGCGGGAACAAGGTGGTCGCGCGCGACGATGCGCTAGCGCGATCGATTGGCCTCGCGATCCAGGCCGACAAGAACCTGCCCGACACGATCCTAGTCGACCTTGGGCCGGTGCATCCGCTGCTGGTGTTCGTAGAGGTGGTCGCGACCGATGGACCAATCAGTCAGCGTCGCAAGGACGCGCTGGAGGAGCTTGTCGCCGAAGCCGGCTTCCCGGCTGAGCATGTCGCGTTCGTGACCGCCTATCTCGACCGTAGCGCCGGACCGTTCAAGAAGACGGTCGATAGCCTTGCATGGGGTAGCTACGCCTGGTTTGCGGCAGAGCCCGAGCGGTTGGTGGTTTTCAGCGAGGCACGAGAGAGTCTGCGCGGCCGACCGTAGCGGCAGCGAGGATAATGTTGGGAATTATCCTCGCTGTCGCTGCAGTCATGCCAATTATCATCCCTATTTATCCTCGCTATTTATCTTGATTTCTTATCGCTTGAACTTGCCAATTTCGCGGTCATCTTGCTGCGCAGCAAACGAAAGGATGAACCATGAATAGCAACAAGCGGAGCCGTGGCCGGCCGGTTGGCACCGGCCTGGACGACGGTCCCACCCTCAAGAAGGTCGCGGACATGATCGTGGCGAACCCGTCGCTTCGGCCAACGACCGCGATCCGGCGTGCTCTCGATAAGCCCGAGCCGTCGAACATTCGGCGGCTGCAGGTGAAGTGGAAGGCCGGCAAGGCCGAGTATATGGTGGAGGCTCAGGCCAGGCGTGCAGCCGCATCGATGCCGGCACACCGCGTGAGCGCGCCCTACTCGCCCCGCACGGGCCGCAACATCGTGGAAGCACACCGGAAGATGCAGGAGGCGCTGGGGCCAGGTTTCCGCGCCGCCCAGGAGATGATGAACAGCCCGGGTATGCGGGCGGCTCAGGAGGCGGCCCGTCGCTACCAGGAAAGCCCGGCCTTGCGAGCGATCGAGGAGTTTCGGAACAGCCCCACGATGCGCGCCATCGAGGAGCTTCAGAACAACCCAACGGTGCGTTTGATGCGTGAACTGCAGGACAGTCCAATGATGCGGGCCGCCAGGGAAATGGAGAAGGTGCAACGCCTCATCAACCGCGGCTTTTAAGCCGCGTTGAGGAGCGAGCAGCTATGGTCGGCGAGGCAGCAGCGCGAGAACCGATTGCTTGTTGTCCATCCAGGCGGCAGCGGTCTGGCTACGCCAGGCGATCATGTCGTGGATGCGCTGGTAATCGTCAGCGATATTCCGGGTGAAGATCGGCTCATGGTGCGCGATCCGGTTTCGGAGCCGTCGTATGATGCGCAAATCGGTGTGAGCGACGACGCGGCATTGTGCGATGGTTTGCGCGGCCGGTGCGCCAGGGAAGCAGGCACGAAAATGGGCGTTCCAGATGCGGCTATCCTGGCCAGCGGTAAAAATCTTCTCCCAGAAGGCGAACTTCAGTTCGGCAATAATCTTGCCTGTTGTTGGGAGCAGCGCAGCGCATCAGGTCTGAAGCCGGATTGTAGTCGGTCTGCCGCTTGGGTCGCGGAAGGCTGCGGATGAAGCCGTTGTTCCACGGCCAGTTTGCTCCGTGCACGGCTTCGATTGCTTCCGCGATGCCGTTCCGCATCGCGACCTCGCAGACCTGCAGCGGGACGATCAGAGCAGCGGAGAGGTCCAGGTTCCACTCGTACATCTCCAGTGCTCGTTCCCGATCATTGCCCATCGCCTGCAGGTAGGTTGCGAAGCGGGGAGCGGAGATAACGATCGGCAACTCGTGGAGTTGGTCGAGGGTGAAGGGCAACGTTGAATCCTGTCAGCAGAAAGTTGACGATGCCGTCAACATCGCTATATCGGCATCTCCGGCTTTGAGAACGCGGGCGCAAGCCCCCCCTCATCGTCAAAGGAGCCTCAAGGCCCGCCTCTGGCGGGCCTTTTTGATTCTTAGCTCGGTGGTCCTACGCTACCTTTTTGCAGCAGGTTTTTACGACAGCGCCCCGCCGTCGCAAGCAGCTCGCTTTCTCGTCGCTGCAGAAATCAGGACTTCCGCGACAAGCCGTGGCCGCTGCGATCCATTCTCTGTCGTTCCGCTCGCGCTGATGGGCGCCTGAAAGCCACCGTTGACTCGGTCGAGCACGGCTGTTCAGAAAAATGACCGGTTGTGACACTAGGTATCGTCATCGTGGTGAGTTCGACGGACACGGCCAGGTCTCACTCATCGCGCGCTCCGCGCCCGCCATCATGTGCTTGTCATGGAAGTACGTGTTGACTTCCGCCCAGCGCACATAGGCGGTCCGCAACCGGTGACGGTTATAACGAGGCGGATTACAGACACTCTGCTGGGCGATCATCATGTCAACGATGCCCTGAAGGTAAGCTCCGCAGCCCGACTCGCCTGCCCGGCAGCTCGTGAGCAGCGCCAGACCCTGCATATCGCTCGGCGTTTCGTCTTGAGCGAGCGCGCCTGTAGGCGCCAGCGCGGCTGCGGCGAACAGCGCCGTCCACCAGTTTCGTGTCATAGGTCAGCTCCGTTGCACATTGGTTTTATCCAGTGCTGCACGGAGCCCGCGTGCGAGCTTCTGGGCGTCGTCATTCGCCCAAAAGTGCATGAAGAAGAGCCGGGGCTGGTCATCCAGCATGTGATTGTGAAGCGCGGTGACCTCGATGCCCCCCGCGCGTAGTGCGCGGAGCACGGGATCGACCTCGGCGGCGGTGAGCACGAAGTCACCGGTGATCGCCGCCCGGCCCGAGCCGGTCGGCTGGAAGTTGATCGCGGTTGCGGTGCCCATGGACGCTGGCGCGGGCATGCCGCCGTCGCTCAGCTTCTCCGCGCGGGGAAAGCTGAACTGATAGACCCCACCGTTGGGCTTACCCTTGCCATCCATCAGCCGGTCAAGCGCGGCGGTGTCGAGGGCGATTGGCTGCGACGACCCCGCGCCGGCGGACGGCGGTTGCGAATCCCTGGATGGTGCCGTCATCGGTGTCCGGCTGGCGGCGAGCGCTTCACGGAGGGCGGCCGCAAGCTTCACGGGGTCACCATGGCCGCCGATGTGCATGTACATGGTCGCGGGCGCGGAACGAAGCAGATGGTTGTGGAGCGCGGTGATCGTGAAGCCGGATGCCAGCAACCGGCTCATGACCGGATTTACCTCCTCATGCGTCAGCACGAGGTCACCCATGACCATCACGTCATTGCCCATGGGGTGGAACGCCGCCCAGGAGCCGAGGGCAAGCGCCGGCTTGATTGCCACACCGTCGAGCTGGACGTTAAGATCGCTGCGCGGGAACCCATACCGGCGAACGCCGTCGGGCTGCGTCGTTCCCGCTCGGCCGAGGCTCTTGTCCACGAGCGCCCACCTGTCGCCGTGCGCCTCGGGCGGTGTCGCTTGCGGGTTTGTCTGGGCGGCGGCCGGTGCGGCGAGCGCGATCGCCAGCGGGAGCAACAAGTGACGCAATGCTTCTCTCCTCGATCTCAATTGGTTTGTCGGCATGGGAAGCGCTGGCGTAGCGCCATCGTCACACCCGCCAACCGGGGCAGGTTGGCTGCGTGACGGTTCTCTACCGCCCACGCCGGGAAGATACGGCTCAGCTCGCCCGATCGGACGCCCCGGCCGCAGATTCCGGCTTCGCTGCCGCCGTTGCCGAAAGCGGAAAGCGTCTCGGCGGCACCAGCGAGATACGCTTCGCACCGACCGTTCACCTTCCTTTTCGTCTCGTCGACACACGTCCGATAGAACTGCGTAACCGTCTCATAGCGAGGTTGGGCCGCGGCAGACGAGGCCGCTGGGCACGCCAGGCACGCCAGCATGGCGGCAGCACCTGATCCAACAGCTCGCATTGCGGTCTCCTCACCCCAACTATTAATCCACCCAAGCAAACGATACAAGTGTACGTTCGTTGCGTCGCTATGTTACAGTTGCTTCATGGCTGATGCTTCTTCGCCCGAGCCCCGTGACTGGCTGCTCCTGATCCCACAGCTCCCGGCCAAGCCCGCCTATCTGCGCGTGCGGGTCTGGCGGCGCTTGCAAGCAATGGGAGCCGCTCCCCTCAAGAATGCCGTTCACGCGCTCCCTGCTCGCGACGACACCCGCGCGCTCTTCGAGGAACTCAGAGCGGAGATCACCGCAGGGGGTGGCGAGGCGTTGATCCTGAAAGCCCGGCTAGTTGAGGGGATGGTTGATGCGGAGCTTCGCGCCGTGTTCGACGCGGCCCGCGACGCGGATTACGAGGAGTTGGCGCGCGAAGCGCGTATGATCGCCAAGGCGGAATACGTGTCGTCCGCCGACGTCCGCCGCCTGCGTAAACGCCTGGACGAGATCGCAGCGGTCGACTTCTTCGGCGCGCATGGACGGCAGGCGGCGGACGCCGCGATAGCCCAAGCGGAGGGGCGCGCCGGCCGCCACCCGGACGTGAGCGGGCCGGGAGCGCCGGAGCTGACGCCGGCGGAGCTGAAAGGCCGCACTTGGGTCACGCGCCGGCACGTGCATGTCGATCGCATCGCCTCGGCCTGGCTTATCCGCCGGTTCATCGACCCGAGCCCCAGCTTCAAGTTCGTGGACGGCAAGGACTACCAGCCCGAGCCCGGCGAGCTTCGCTTCGACATGGCGGACGCGGAGTTCACGCACGAAGGCGACCACTGCACCTTCGAAACGCTGACATATCGGACGGGGCTCGACGGCGATCAGGCGCTCGTTGCACTTGCCGAGATCATCCACGACCTCGACATCGCCGACGACAAGTTCGGTAGGCCGGAGACCGCCGGCATCGCCGCGCTCATCAATGGCATCTGCGCGAGCACCGACGGCGACAACGAGCGCATTGCCCAAGGGTCGGGCGCGCTCGATGGCTTCTACGCACATTTCACCAAGCGACGCGGCGCATAAGGGGAGCAGGACATGTCGAGCATCGAACATCCTGCCCCGGCGAGCGCGGCTCTGGATGAAGCCCAGCCGCCAGAGCTAAGTTATCCCGCGCTATTCTTGCGCTTCTTGCGCTTCGGCATGATGGCGTTCGGCGGCCCCGTAGCGCAGATCGCAATGATCCGGCGCGAGCTGGTGGACGAGGAACGCTGGATACCCAGCGACCGATTCAACAAGCTGCTCGCAGTTATGCAGGTGCTTCCCGGGCCGGAGGCGCATGAACTCTGCGTCCATCTCGGCATCCGCGCCAAGGGGCGACTGGGCGGCCTTCTGGCAGGGCTCGGCTTTATGTTGCCCGGCCTCGTGCTCATGCTCGCGCTTGCCTGGGCGTACACGCGGCTCCCGATTCAAGGAACGCTCCTCGGAGCCGCATTCTTGGGCATCCAAGCAGCGGTGATCGCCGTCATTGTCCGCGCGGTCCATCGCATCGGTGAGCACATCTTGTTCGACCCGTGGCTTTGGGCCGCAGCGATTGCGGCGGCGGCCGCCTCGCTCGCCGGCGTCAGCTTCTGGATCGTGCTTCCGGCGGCCGGCGCGGCCTACGCGCTCGGATCAACCGGGCGCTACGCGCTCGCCGCGGTCGTGGTCGCGCTTGCCGTTGGCCTGGCGGCTCTGACCTGGGCAGGAAGTCCCGGGGGTGCCGAAATAATGACGGGCACCAAGGAACCAGCGCCTGCCATCGCCGCGCTGTTCTGGGCGGGATTGAAGGGTGGACTCCTGACCTTCGGCGGAGCCTACACCGCCATCCCGTTCATCCGCAACGATACGGTCGGCCGGGGATGGATGACCGACGCGCAGTTCCTTGATGGCTTGGGTCTGTCGGGCATCCTGCCAGCCCCCCTCGTGATCTTCGCTACCTTCGTGGGTTGGATCAGCGGCGGCCTTGCTGGCGCGCTTGCCATGACCGCTGGCATGTTTTTGCCCGCCTTCGCGTTCTCGCTCCTGCTCTACGATCGACTGGAAGCGGTGGTCGAACATAAGCGATTGCAACTCTTCCTGGCGGGCGTGGCGGCCGGCGTCGTCGGCCTGATTGTGGTCACCGTTGTTGATCTTGCCCGAACCACGGGCGCACGCACGCCGAACCTGATCGTAAGCGCGCTCATCTTCGCGGTCTCGCTGGCGATTATGTACCGGTGGAAGAGCAAGCTCGCCACGCCGGTTGTGCTGGCGATTGGGGCGGCAATCGGTGCCATTGCGCTGAGCTGACGGTTGTTGATGACTAAGGCTGTTCCTTCTCGCCCCAGCGTTGTCGCAGAAGCGGCGACGCTGGGAAGTCAGAATATTTGCGACATTGACTAAGCGAATAAGCTGTTAAGCGACAAACTGCTTTTCGCCCTTTTAGGCTCCAGCAGCCAGCGGTTTCCGAGGCTACCCGCTCTTGCGGCCGTTCTCGCGTGAAGCGGCGATCTTGGCTGCGGTCGGTCACCTCCCCCATGCCAGACTCGATACAGGCAGCGCGACCACTCGGCCCAGGAAGCAGGCGGCGCGGATGCTGAAATGCGAGTGCTCGACGTGCGGCTATACCGTCAGGACCGCGCGCAAATGGCTGGAGACAGTGGGCGCACCTTTGTGCCCGGTTGAGGGGGCATGGCCCGATGCGCCACGATCTGATCGGCGACGAAACTGAGGACGGACGTGACTAAGCGACTAATGCCCTTTACGACTAAGCGGCTAAGCTCCATAAGCCGCTTAGCCGCTTAGTAGGAGCAGCAGCTATGCAAGTATGGGCCGTCATCGCGCAAAAGGGCGGGCAATCCAAAACCACCCTCTCAACCGGATTCGCCGTCGAGGCGACGCGGGAGGGGGCGTCGGTCGTTATCCTCGATGCCGACGATCGCCAGGGATCGGCGCTCTACTGGTCCGAACGCCGCGACGAGGACGACGTGATGGTGAAGGACAGCAGCGTTGCCGGTCTGCCGCTCCACGTCTCGCGCGGGCGCAGCAGCGGCAAGATCGACCTCATCATCATCGACACGCCGGCGAACTCCAAGGACATTGCCATGCTCGCAGCCGAGCAGGCGGATTTCGTCATCATCCCTGTCGCGCCGCGAGGGCTGGACGTTCATTCGGTGTTGCAGACCGTCAAGCAGGTGCAGCAGGCAGGCACGCCGTTCGCTGTTATACTGACGCAGGTTCCGCATCAGGGCGGGGAGGGGCAGGAGGCCCATGCCGGTTTCGCGGCGAAGGGCGTGACGATGTTCGACAGCCGCCTCCACTTCCGCAAGGATTTCTACAAGGCCACGCCGCTCGGCAGAACGGCGGCCGAGACGGACCCGGACAGCAAGGCGGCGACCGAGTTGCGCGCCGCCTATGATGAGGCTAAGCGACTAAGCGGCTTTACGACTAAGCAAGTAAGCGAGGTTGGATGATGGCGAAGAAAACTTCCGCGCTCGCCGGCATCTTCGATGACGAGCCCGAGGCACCGGCACCGGCTCCCGTTGCCGATGCAACTCCCGCGCCGCAGCCTGCCGTCCCGCGTCGGTCGCGGCGTGCGGCGGACACGTCGGCCCCGGCAGTACCTGCCCGGCGCAGCAGCCATCCTGGCAAGAAGCCGGTGCTGATCCACATTCCCGAAGACATGCACCGCACACTGCGCCAGCTCAGCGTCGAGGAGGGCGGGGAGCCCCTTACCGTCATCACCGAGCGGTTGCTGCGCCAGTATCTGGTCCAGCGGGGACACACCAGGTTCGCGCCGTGAGCAAGCGGCGTGATCCCAATCCCGAGTTCGACCTGTTCATTCCGGCGCTCGGCGATCTTCCGCTCAAGGACCAGCGGGAGGTCATGGAGCGCCCGTTCTTCTCGCTCCAGAAGCGCAAGCGGCTGAAGCCGATCGAGTATCGCAGCCCGGATGGCGAGGCCTGGGTGCGCGTGCAGGCCATTCCCGACTACGGCATGGCCACGATCTGGGACGCCGATATCCTGATATGGGCCGCGTCCACGCTCAACCGCATGAAGCAGCAGGGGCTGAACGATCTGCCCCGCACGCTGACAACCACGCCCTACGACCTACTGCGGGCGATCAAGCGCAGCACAGGGGGCAGGGACTATCAGGAGCTGCAAGCTGCGCTCCTCCGGCTCCAGACGACTTCGATCACAACTTCGATCCGCGCGACGAAGCGCCGGCAGAAGGCTGGCTTCAACTGGCTCGACAGCTGGACCTTCGACACCGACGCCGAAACGGAGCAGCCGCGCGGCATGACGCTGACCCTCTCGGATTGGGTCTATGAGGGCATCGTCAACGAGAAGTCGCTGCTCACCATGCACCCCGACTATTTCCTACTCTCCGGAGGGTTGGAGCGGGCGCTCTATCGTATCGCGCGAAAGCACGCCGGCACGCAGCGCGGTGGGTGGACTTGCCGGGTAGAGGTGCTTCGCGACAAAACCGGCAGCGATGCCCAGCCCAAGGAGTTCAACCGGATGCTTCGGCGGGTGATCGAGGCCGACCAGCTCCCCGACTATGCGATGGAGCTGACCGAGACGACGGACAAAAGCCCGGCCGTGTTGTTCAGGCTCCGCGGCGAGGCCGAGGCACTGGCACTCGCCGAGAGAATGCGCGCCGAGGAGGAGCGGCGCGCCCGTTTCGACGCCGAGCGCAAGCGGGCCGAGGAAGTCGATGCACAGATGGACCGGCTTGCCGGCCGCCGCTGACTATCGGGGTTTCACACACCGCAAGCCCAACTATCGGGGTTTCACACACCGGCCAGCGATGCTGCCTGAACCCTGACATGCTTCGGGCGATGCCGGAGCCACCAGCCAGGCTGTGGATAACTGGCACCGGAGGCCCCTTTTCGGCTCCAGAGTCTCGGGGTTTCACCCACCTTGGCGTCGGGGTATCACCCACCGCACTATCGGGGTATCACACACCGAATCACGGGGTTTCACCCACCGGGCCGGCTGGCAAGCAGTTGATAAACAAAGCAAGATTCCGCTTTTTGAGCGGCTTAACTTGTTTAACGATTCCTATTTAACAGAATCTCTTAACGACAGGGCTCACCCAAAACCGTCAACCTGAGAAGGGCAAGCGGAATTGGCCTACGGCCAATGCGCCTTCGATCCGTGCCGGCTAACGCCGTCACTAGAGCGGCCTATCGGCCGCAGGGCTTCCGAAAGAAGCCAAGCGAAACTGGCGGTGTGTGCCTTCAGCGTTCCGCCGGCAGAGAGGGCGATGAGGCGCTACCCCAAAGCTCACTTTTCGATCTTCCGGGCCGGCGTGTGCGATCACGCCGGATCGAACAGGCCGGCGAACTCGCGCTCGGCATAGTAGCGAACCTTGCCGGCCCACAGCGGGCGTTCGCCCTGGCGCAGCAACAGGAGCGTGTCGGCCGGCATCCGCATGATCTCGTCGGGCGTCACGAGCCGCCGCGCCGTGACATGCGTGCTGACGCTTTCCGAGGGACCGGCGCGATTTTCACCCCAGCCCGTGCCGCGCGACGTACTGAGGGTCGCATATTCCAATGTCGTGTCGCCGATCGTGCGCGAGAGCATGTCGGCGGTGGCGTGATCGTTGACCCCGAATGTCTGGATCACGCCGGCGTTGGACAGGAAGGTGTCGGCGCGCTCGCCATAGAGCGCACGGAGCTGGTGCATGTCCTGGAGGATCGGCCAGAGCTGGAGGCCATAGCCGGCCATCAACCCCATCGCGCGCTCCACCGGCTCCAGTCGGCCGAGGGCGGCGAACTCATCGAGCAGGAACAGCACCGGGCGTTCCGGCCGGGCAGGGGAGCGCGCCATATCGGTGACGGCCTGCGCGACCAGCAGCCGCAGCCAGCGAGCATAGGTATCGAGTCGATCCGGCGGCAGGCACAGGAACACGGTCCCGGGCCGCTCCTTCAGGTCCGCGAAGCGGAAATCGGAGGCGGACGTGCTTTCGACCAGGCGCGGGCTATCGAGAAAGTGGGTGTGGCGCTGCGCCGAGGACAGCACGCCGGCGGCCTCGCGATCGGACTTGCCGAGGTGACGGTTGGCGGCGCGTGCGATCAGGCCGTGCGCGCCGCTGCTGGCTTGCATGTCTGCCAGCAGCGCGGCGAAGCCGGCGGGATCGCGGGTGAGCTTGTCGCGCACGGTGGCGAGCGTCGCGCGGGCAGGGGGTTCGTGGACGACGGTGTGCAGGATCACGCCGGCGATCAGCGCCTTGGCTTCCTCGTTCCAGTGCGCCTCGCCCGATTGTCCCGGCGCATCGTGGACCAGCGCGTCGGCGATCGTCTGCGCATCTTCCGCCAGGTCCGGGCTTGCGGGATCAAGCTGCGCCAGGGGGTTGTAGCGGGCCGCAGGACGCCCGGAGACGCCGAAGGGGTCCAGGCACCACACAGCGCCTTTGCTGGCCCTCCCACGGGCTGTGACGCGGGCATTCTCGCCCTTAGGGTCGATGCAGACCACCGAGCGGTCGAGCAGCAGCAGGTTGGGGATGATCGTGCCCACGCCCTTGCCCGAGCGGGTGGGTGCGATCGTCAGCAGGTGCGCCGCGCCGTCATAGTGGAGCAGCTTGCCGGATTCCTTGGCGCGGCCGATCAGGAGATCCCCGTTCGCCTCCAGCTTGCGCACGTCGGCGCGGTCGCCGAAGCGGGCCGAGCCCAGCAGCTCGTTCCGGCGCTTGCCGGCGCGGCTGTTGATCCACCAGGTCGCGCCGATCAGTCCGACCAGGACCAGGAACGACACCGTGCCGGAAATCTGCCCGACGCCGAAGATGCCTTCCAGCCATCGCGCGGTCGCATAGGCCGCGACGAACGAGACGACGATCGCGAGCCGCCAGCTGATCGGCCGCCGCCCGCCGATGAGCGGACCAGCCATCAGCAGGCCTGTTCCAGCGGCGTAATCGCAAGCGCCGGATCGGCGTCGGGATGCCCGAGCAGCTTGAGGATGATTTGCGTGGCGAGGGGAGGGGGCACCGCCTCGTCGCGCAGCATGTCGAACAGCGCCTCGTCATCCCCGCTCAGCGTCATGCCCTCGATCGCGAGGTTGGCGCGGGATTCGGCATCGGCTTCGCGCCATTCCGCCACATCAGCCGGCGTGCCGCGCTCAAACTCCAGCGCGCGAACCTCCCGGCGTATCGCATCGAGGTCGAGGAGGGGCGTCACGGCTTCATCCTTTCTCGCGGTATGGTGGCTAGGTGTTCATTTGGGGGCCAGCGCGAAGTTCACGCGCACCGTCACCATTCCGGCATTGGTCCCCGCCATTACAGTAGCCGACGCCTGTTCCGCCTGCACAGACACGGGCGGCGGCGCGACCATGC
Organism: Sphingomonas rubra; assembly: GCF_900115745.1. Taxonomy (GTDB): domain Bacteria; phylum Pseudomonadota; class Alphaproteobacteria; order Sphingomonadales; family Sphingomonadaceae; genus Sphingomonas; species Sphingomonas rubra. The sequence goes on from NZ_FOXP01000015.1 coordinate 13,389, forward strand.
GGGCATCCATTGCCCCCATTTGCGGCATGTAGCCGCCCTGGCCGCCATCGTGGATCGCGAGCACTCGGTCGATGCGCAGGCCAGCGGCCTTGGCGCGGGCAGACTTGTAGGCAGCATCATAGCCGCTCAGGTTCGCCTTCTCGGGATCGGTAACGGAGAGGTCGGGGCCAGACACGATGTTCGCGCCGGCATCGGTGACGGCGGCGATCGCCTCACCGACCCGCGCCGTGTCACGCATCCGCACGGTGAGGGTATTGCTCGCCTCGAAGCGGCCCTTGTTGGGGCCATAGTCCAAGCGATTGACCGACAGGCTGCGCGTCTGGATATCGCGCGCGGGCACGTTCAGCCGGGCAAGGGCGGCCGTGATCCGGCTCATGGCTTCCGCATTCTTCGCGCTGGCGCATTTCGCATCAGCCGCCACGCTCGACAGGCCGGCGGTGAACAGCGCCTGGTCGGGCGCGGCTTCGGTGCGTCCGGTGCCTGTTACCGTCAACAAAGTCTCACCGGTTTCGAGGCCTTGCGGATCGGCAGGGCCTCGACCGCAACCGGCGATGATGACGCAGAGCGGCAAGGCCCATAGAGTCTTCCTCAAGACAGCTCCTCCACATTGTTTTCCGCATCGAACGCGCGTTTGCCGCGCCGCTTCCAGAGCGCAAGCGAGTCGCCGGCCTCGCCGCGAGCGCGGCCGACCAGCTCCAGCAGCGCGCCGTAAATCGTTGCGCGATCGTCGTCGGCGAGATCGACCAGGCCAGCCTTCTGGACGAGGCCGCCCAGCTCGATCAGGTGGCGGGTGCGTTCGCGCCGAGCCAAGACCCAGCCCCGCGTATCAGTCCGACGCCGTGCCGCTTCCAGACGCTGGATCAGCGCCCGGTTGCGTACCTGCGCTGTCGCCGTTGCCGTCAGCAGTCCGCCCAGCTTTGCGCCCGCGCCGTTGAAAGAAAGTGGAGCCCTTCGCGCGCCAAGCCTCCTTCGCTTCCGCATCCTTCGACGCAACGGCATCGAGCAGCGCGCCGGCGAGCATTTCCATGTCGAGCGCATCGGCCCCGGTCGCGGCAACGAGCTGGCCGAGCTGTTCGACCCGCTTCGCCTTCAAAGCGCGGGCCTTGTCACCCAGCGCTTTCAGTTCGGCATTATAATCGCGAACCTTCCGCATCGCTTTCACCCTTCCGCGTATCGGTCAGCAGCATCTTAGCGCGCCGAGCATATGGGTAAAGCCAGAACGACCAGAAAGCGGCACCAGGTCAGTCAGGAGATGCGAAGCAGATCGTGAGTGCGCGCTTATACGTCGTTGCCGACGTGCGCTAAGTAGGGCAGTATGCGGAGCGTCATGGCGATCTATCACTTCTCCGCCAAGGTTGTGAGCCGCGCGAACGGATCGAGCGCCGTTGCGAGCGCCGCCTATCGTTCCGCGTCCGAGCTGCACGACGATCGGCTGAACCGCGATCATGACTTTAGCAACAAGGCGGGAGTCATCCACTCCCAGGTGATGTTGCCGGAGGGCGCACCGGAGCGTTTAAAAGACCGCACAACCTTGTGGAATGAGGTGGAGGCAGGCGAGAAGCGCAAGGACGCGCAGCTTGCCCGCGAAGTGGAGTTCTCGATTCCGCGCGAGATGAACGAGAAGCAGGGTGTCCAGCTCGCGCGTGATTTCGTGAAGAAGCAGTTTGTCGATCGCGGGATGGTCGCGGACCTGAACGTGCATTGGGACAAGGCGAAGGACGGCAGTCCCAAGCCGCACGCGCACGTCATGCTGGCGATGCGCGACGTTGGGCCGGAGGGGTTCGGGCAGAAGAACCGGGACTGGAACAGCACCGAGTTGTTGAAGGATTGGCGCGAGGCGTGGAGCGCGCACGTCAACGAGCGCATGGCCGAGCTGGGGCTTGAGGGGCGGATCGACCATCGCTCCTATGAAGCGCAGGGCATCGCGCTTGAACCGCAGCACAAGATCGGACCCGCAGCATCGCGGCGATCGGAGCAGGGGCTTGAGGCGGAGCGGATCGAGGATCACACCCGCATTGCGCGGGAGAACGGTGATCGGATCATCGCCGATCCCAATGTCGCGCTGGACGCGATCACCCGGCAGCAGGCGACATTCACCACCCGCGACCTTGCGACGTTCGCGTTCCGGCATAGCGACGGCAAGGAGCAGTTCGACCAGGTAATGGGCGCGGTGCGCGCATCACCCGAGCTGGTCGCATTGGGCAAGGACGGACGCGACCAGGAGCGGTTTACATCCCGCGACATGATCGCGGTGGAGAACCGGCTTGAGCGTGCCGGCGACGAGCTGGCGGGGCGCACCGGGCACGGCGTCGCTGATCGGCATCGTGACGCTGCGATCGGCGCGGCCAGTGCCAAAGGCCTTGTCCTGTCGGGCGAGCAGCGCGACGCCTTCGATCATGTCACCGGCGACGCGGCTCTGGCGTCCGTCGTCGGCTATGCCGGCAGCGGCAAATCGGCGATGCTTGGCGTCGCGCGTGAGGCGTGGGAGCGGGAGGGCTACACGGTTCGTGGCGCGGCGCTGTCGGGCATCGCGGCCGAGAATCTTGAGGGCGGGTCGGGCATTCAATCCCGCACCATCGCCAGTCTCGAACACGCATGGGGGCAGGGGCGCGAGCAGCTAGGCCCGCGTGACGTGCTGGTCGTGGACGAGGCGGGCATGATCGGCTCACGCCAGATGGAGCGGGTGTTGGGCCAGGCGCGTGACGCCGGGGCCAAGGTCGTCATGGTCGGCGATCCCGAGCAGTTGCAGGCGATCGAGGCCGGCGCGGCGTTCCGCAGCGTCACCGAGCGCCACGGCGCAGCCGAGATCGCCGAGATCAGGCGGCAGCGCGAGGACTGGCAACGCGACGCGACGCGCGCGCTGGCGACGGGACGCACCGGCGAGGCGATTCACGCCTATGACCAAGGCGGCATGGTCCACGCGGCCGACACGCGCGAACAGGCGCGGGGCGAGCTGGTCGATGGTTGGGATCGCGCGCGCCAGGCCGAGCCGGGCAAGAGCCGGATCATTCTCACCCATACCAACGCCGAGGTGCAGAGCCTCAATGGCGAGGCGCGCGACCGGTTGCGCGCGAGCGGCGACCTTGGCGACGACGTGACGGTGAAGGCCGAGCGCGGCGAGCGGCAGTTCGCGACCGGCGACCGCATCATGTTCCTGCGCAACGAGCGCGGCATGGGGGTAAAGAACGGCACGCTGGCGACGATCGAGCGGGTATCGCCCGAGGGCATGGCGGTGCGCCTCGATGACGGGCGCGGGGTCGCGTTCGACACGAAGGATTATGCCCATGTCGATCATGGCTATGCGGCGACGTTCCACAAATCGCAGGGCGTGACGGTCGATCGCGCGCACGTCCTCGCCACCCCGGGCATGGACCGCCACAGTGCTTATGTCGGCATGTCCCGGCACCGCGACGACGTGCAGCTCCATTATGGCCGCGACGACTTCGCCGATCGGCGCCAGCTCGTCCGCGCCCTGTCGCGCGACCGGGGCAAGGACATGGCCGGCGACTACACCCGGCCCGAGCAGGATCAGGCGCGCGCGTTCGCCGATCGGCGCGAGATCCGGTTCCCGGAACTCGCGCGCCAGGTGGTGGCGAAGGTCCGCGACAAGGCGCGGGGCATGTTCGACGGCTTCCGGCCGAAACCAGCGATCGAAAAAGCGACGTCGCCGGAGCGTGTCGCGGCCGATCGGCCGCTGGCACCCTCGCAGGCCCGCGCGATCGAACGCTATGGGCGCGCCGCAGCCGATATAGACCGGATGAAGGACAAGGGGTTGCCGGTGCTGGCGCACCAAGAACAGAAGCTGGCGAAGGCCGGCGATGCGCTAGACCAGGTCCGGCCCCATGCCGCACGCGACCTCGCATCGGCATTGTCGCGCGATCCGAAGTTGATTGAGCAGGCCGCGGGGGGCAACATCAGCGGCGCGGCCAAAGCGATGGAGGCAGAGCGTCAGGTCCGCATCGATCCGGAGAAGCGCGCCGGCCGGTTCGTGGAGCAGTGGAAGGGTATGATGGAAGCGCGCGCCAGCATGGAGCGTGCCGGCGACCATGCAGGTGCGGAGAAGCTGGGCAAGCGCATGGAGGGCATCGCGGGCGGATTGCATCGCGACCCGCAGCTCGAATCCGTGTTGCAGCGACGCGCCCCCGAACTGGCATTGAGCATGGAACGTGGCCGGTCGATCGGGCAGGAATTGGCGCAGTCGGTCAGCATCGGGCGGGACCGCGACCGTGGCATGAGCCGGTAGGTGACGATGGACGACGATATTCAGGAAGGCGGCGATCCGGCGGAGGCGTTCGACCGGTTGCGCGCCGTGATCGAAGGCCAGGACCGCGAGCTGGCGTTGCTACGCCGTGCTGTGGAGGGCTTGGCGGCCGAGCGGGCGCATATCGACGTGCCCGACTATTCCGAGACGCTGGGGCGTATGCAGCAGGGCGTGGACGCCACGGCGGACCGGATCGCGGTCATCAACGACGTGATCGCGCGGAGTCCGGCGCTGGCGATGACCCCCGAGCAGATGGCGCAGCGGATCGCCGCAGCGGGCAACGCTGCCCGGCGTGAGGATCAGGCGGCGCTCGCCAAGGCCGGCGAGGACAAGGCCCGTGTCATGGCCGAGCTTCGCGCCATCGCCGGATCGGCATGGACGCGGGCCGACCAGAAGAACCGGCAGCTGTGGTTCGGGCTGGGCGGGGCGGCGATAGGCATCCTGGCATGGGCGGTCCTGCCCGGCCTCGTCGCGCGCGAGGTCGCGCCGGCGAGCTGGCAATGGCCCGAGCGCATGGCGGCAAGGACGCTCGACCTTCCCCGTTGGGAAGCAGGGCAGCGGATGATGCAGAGCGCCAGCCCGACCGCGTTCCGCGCCATCGTCGGGGCCGACAGGATCGTGACGGCCAACCGTGAGGCGATCGAAGGATGCAGCAAGGCCGCAGCCCGAACGCGTGAGACGGTGCGATGCACGATCCGGGTCGCGCCTGTGCGTTAGGGGGGCGAGCGCTAGAGGAGTCTAAACTCCGTCAGGCACATTCCGGCAAAGCGAGAAGATTATCGTTCCACTTCCCGTCAGCATAGGTGCGAACGTAAGGCCCGTTCTGCCCATCAACGACGCCAATATCAGCGCGTGTGCCGTTGACGCGAGTGAAGAATGTATTCGTTTTGCCGCGAATTGACTGGATTACCTCGTTGCGTGTCCACTTCCAGCCATTGCCCCCAAGATGGGTAATACCTTCATGAGTGCTATTGCGTGGCTGCTTGTTAATACAAGTGACTTGAACGTCGGCCATGATTGTAGCTCCTAATTGAGAGTGTAACGTTTCCAGGGCACGCGGCTGGGCGACACGTGCGACATGAACCGCGTAATGTCAGGCCGACCGAAATAGGTCGCTCGCCCTGACGAATCCTGCGCCATGAGCACGACCGGCACGCCTGGGAACACCGGACTGAATGACCGGATCGCCGATTGAGCTTCGGTCCGATTGTCCACGACATGCCGCTTCACGACGACGATCGCGAACGTAACTCCCTGTTCGCGGAGCACAGCGCCTTCAAATTGCATATCAGCCTCCCTCAGCTTTCACGCACGGTGGTGCGGGGGCTCGCTTTGCCGTGAGCGGTCGTCACGTAACGACCGCTGATTGCACTGCGGAAATGCGCGCCCGAGCTGGCACCCGAGCTATTGGACTCGTGGACCGTTGTGCGGGGGCTTGCTTTGCCGTGACCCGTTGTCACGAAGCGCCCGCTGATCGCGCTGCGGAAATGTCCGCCGCCGCCTTTTTTACCTGCCATCTTCAATCTCCCGTCAACCTAAGGGTTGCCGGCGGAGTTCGGACTACCGGCACGGGATATATGGCAACTACGAGTTCGCTGTTCAAGTAGGAAATGTGATGGTAGCACCGAACAGGCAAATTTTCACGGAGAAACCATGTCATCAACCTTGGGTCGTAAGGTTCGCGACCTGCGACAGGAAAAGGGTCTCACCCTCGACCAGCTCGCGCAGGCCACCGGCAGCAGTAAAAGCTACATTTGGGAAATTGAGAACAAGCCGGTTGCCCGCCCATCCGGCGAAAAGCTGAACCGCATCGCTGCCGTGCTAGGCGTCACGCCAGAGTTTCTGGCCGACGAAGATCGTACCAATGCTACCGTCGATGAGTTCGACGAGGCGTTTTATCGCAAATACCAGGGAGCCGATCCGAACGTGAAGGAAAAGTTGAAGCGCATCCTCGATGTGTTGGATGACGAATAATGCCTGATCCGACCCAACCGATAGCTTGGGCGAACTTCCTCACCCAGGCATGGGGACCAAGATTCCCGGTTGAGGTCGTGACGATCGCGATGGACTATACCCAGCGCTTTCCCGATCCCATCAAGAAGATCGAAAAGGCGGAGGTCGATCATTTTGAGGGTGCCCTGTTTCCGCTACGCAAAAGCGGAAAATGGGCCATTCTCTACAATCCCAACATCATTTCTGCTGGTCGGATCAACTTCACCCTAGCCCATGAGCTGGGGCATTACCTCGTCCACCGCGCACTTAGTCCCGATGGTTTTGAATGTGGGCAGGAGCGAGTGCTGGGGCTTGATCGCGATGCCGTCCGCCGAAAGATCGAACAAGAGGCCGATGCCTTCGCCTCTTACCTTCTCATGCCGATCAACGACTATCGTGCTCAGGTTGGCGGAGATGAGATGACGTTGGAGCTGCTGCGCCAATGCGCCGACCGCTATGGCGTTTCGATGACAGCCGCAGCGATCAAATGGCTGGATTTCACCCCTAAGTGTGCTGCCCTCGTCGTCGCCACGAATGGATTTGTGCTTTGGTGCTGGCGAAGCACGAGTGCGAAAAAGAGGCGGATTTTTTTCCCGCAGGGGATGGAGCTGCCGGTCGGATCGCTCGCGGCCCAGCCGGCCTTGATCCTCCCTGATGCCACTCGCGGGGCAATGCTCGATCGACAGATATGGGGCGCATCAACCGACGTAAGAGAAATGGCGATCTTCGCCGATCGCTATGAAATGACCATCTCGCTTCTTGTTTTTGACGACGTTGAAGGTGGATATGCTGATTGGGAGGTTGACGAAGAGGATACATTTGACCGGTTCAATCGACAGCTTTCGCAGCGGGCATAATCATCGGCTTTCAATGCCTAAGAGAACGGCTCATCTTGCCGATGAGGCTTTCACCTAGACGAGGGCAGCAGACCAGACGTGAGCGAGGGAACTGAGGACCAGCTACGGCAAATCTGGAATCAGGGCGCGATCCCTGTTCTGTATCGTCGCGGACCAGGAAACCCGTTGCTGGCGCGGCTGCCCTATGCCCTTACCAACCGGCCTTGGCTTGGATCGTTCGGTCGAAAGAACCCGGAGTGGGATGCAAAGGCAAAGCATTGGGAGCTGCCGCAGGCGTGGTTCAACAAGCTGGTTCGCGCCTGCCTCGACAAGTTCGGCATTGTCTACATCATCCAGCCCTACCGTGAGCAGGAGAAATGCGCGCCTGCCTGTTGGGCGGCCCAGGGCGAGGAGTGCCAATGCTCCTGCATGGGGGTAAACCACGGTGTGAGCAGCGCAGGCGGCGACTGGAAGGTCATATCGGACGCTTTCGCAACCCGATGGGGAGAGAGGCATCTTGCTTGCCGGCTTCTGACCCGGCAAGCCTAGACGAGAACGACCCGCATCGGCCGAGGTGTCACAACCGTTCCGGTTTTGACTTTAGGTGGCGCGCCACGTCGCCACCCGATAGAGATATGCGGCGATCACCAGCCCGACGATGATGTTGGTAATCGGATTCAGGTAGGCGGCAACGATCCGGTATTGCCCTTCAAGAAGGTAGCCGGCCACTGCTAACAGTGTCGTCCAGAGCGCGGTTCCAAGCGTCGTGAACAGCAGAAAACGCGGTAGGCTCATACCGAACACGCCTGCTGGTACCGAGATCAGCGTTCGCAGCGCGGGGACGAGCCTGCCGAGCAACACGGCTTTGCCGGAATGTCGATCGAACCAGCGGTCCACGCGGTCGATGTCCCGTGGTGCAAGCGTCAGCCAGCGCCCGTGCCGCCCCGCCCAGCGCCGCAACCGATCGGCACCGATCCACTTGCCGACATAATACCAGAACAGCGCGCCCGCGACCGAGCCGCCCGTACCAGCCACGATCACGCCGAACAGACTCAATCGCCCTTGCCCCGCGCCAAAACCGGCAGCGGGCATAATGATTTCGGAGGGGATTGGCGGAAACACATTTTCAAGAAACATCAGCACGGCAATGCCGAGGTAGCCGGCTTCGTTAAGAAACTCGATTAGGCGATCGAACACAGGCAGTCTTTCAATAGCGGTTTGTCGTGGCGAGAAACCGGTTCAATTTACCCGGCTCTGTTCTCACCAGGATGTTGGCCTGCGCGTTGTGGCAGGATCAGGATGAGGGCCAGGATGGCCGCCGCAAGCACTGCCGAAGCGAGCGGGCGGCTGAAATCGAGCCCGCCTTTTGCGATCGGCTTATCGAGGAAATCGCCTACGGCCGCGCCGAGCGGCCGGGTCAGGATGAACGCCGCCCAGAACAAGAATACCCGGTTTGCCTTCGTCAAGAAGTAGAGGCCGGCGAGTATCGCCAGCATCGCGCCGAAGATCGCCGCTGCACCCAGATAGCCGAGGCCCCCGGTGTCCGCTGTCCAATCACCGAGTGCCGTGCCGAGCGTCTGCGAGAAGGTGATGGTGAGCCAGTAGAACAGCTCCGCCTTGGATCCCCGAACGGTATCGACCGAGATCGAGCCAAGGGTGCGATACCAAGCGAACAGGGACGCCAGCACGCATCCGAGCAGCAGCGCCGAACCTCCGGTATAGCCGATGCTCAACGACCGCGTGGCGAAGTCCGCCATCGTCGTTCCCGCGGTCGTCGATGCGATGATCGTCGCCCAGTAGAGAAAGGGGTGGAAACGCGTCGCCGTCACCTGCCACCAGACCAGCGCGATCAACGCCGTCAGGAAAATCGCGGTGCCGACAAGATAGCCCAGGTTCATCGACATGCTGACGGTATCACCGGCGGTTTCGCCGAGCGTCGTCGCCAGAATCTTGATGATCCAGAAACCCAGCGTGATCGCCGGCACCTTGCTCAAAAGTTCGCGCCTGTCGCCGATCGTCATCATGTGTTCCCGACTTCCAAATCAGTCATTCCCGCGGATCGGGAGTTCGACAGCGACACCAAATCCGGGCGGCGCGAGCAGCGAGGCCGTGCCCCGGTGCGCTGTCGCGACCGCAGCAACGAGCGCCAGGCCCAGGCCATGACCTTCCGACGATCGGCTACGTTCCGCGCGCGCGAACCGCTGGAACAGCCGGGGCGCATCTTCGGGTGCTACACCGTGTCCGTCATCGGCGACCGTCAGGCGAGCAATGGCTTCATCACGCTCCAGCTCGACACGAACCGTCGTTCCCGGGGGGGTGTGGCGGAGCGCGTTGTCGAGGAGATTGGTGATAAGCTGTTGCAGCAGCCGTCGATCGCCCGTCGTCCAGATCGCGGGTGCAATCGCTGTGACGAGCAGATGGCCGCTTGCCTCCATATCGGGGCGGTAGGTGTCGACCAGTTCCTCGACCAGTTGGTCCAGCGGCAAGTCCTGAAAATGGGCGCGAGGGGACAACGCTTCCACCTCCGCGATGCGCAGCAATGCCCCGAAGATATCCAGCAGTTCGCGTGATTGTGCGGCAGCGGCCTCGATCGCTTGGCGTTTCTCGTCCACATCCCGTGCCGATAGCGCTTCATCGAGCCGGTTATGCAGGCGCGTCAGCGGGGTGCGCAGGTCGTGGGCTACGTCGCTCGACACTTGGCGCAGATTGTCCATCAGTCCACCGATCCGGTCGAGCATCCGGTTGAGCGTCGCCGACACGCGATCGAACTCGTCACCTGCACCGGTGAGCGGCATACGTCGCGCAAGATCACCATCGATGATCGCGAGGGCGGTGCGGTCGATGCGCGAGAGGCGTGCGCGTGTCACCGCACCGACCAGCCAGGCCCCGCCGATGCCGAGCAGCAGCATGACGCCGAATGCGCCGGCGAACAGCTTGAGCAGCGTCGCATCCATCTCGTCGATGACTTCGCGATCGGCCGCGACGACCAGCCGGCTGCTGTCAGGCAACCGGGTGGTCAGGGCCTGTGCGATCCGGTGTTCGCCGTCGCGCCGGTAATGCAGCAATTCCAGATAACCCGGCAGGGTCGGGGCGGTCGCGTCGAGCGACCCCGCCACGCGGCGACCCGCCGGGTCGACCAGCAGGTACTCCAGACTGGCGGTGCTTCGCGCCGCCTCGCGCCGGCGGATCGCAGCCGCGACGCCAGTAGGACCGTCATCGCCTTCGTCGATCAGCGCGCGCGTCTCGATGGCAACGCGGTGATCGAGCTGGATCTCAAGGGCTTCGTGCGTCACTTCATAGGCGACGACGCCGATGACAAGCGTCGCAAGCGCGAAGCAGGACGCGACCAAAGCGACGAGCCCGAAGGTTGATCGCCACGGGCGGGTCATCACCCGCCGCGCACCATGTAGCCAGCGCCGCGCACGGTTTCGATCGCATCATCGTCGAACCCGGCGTTGAGCTTGGAGCGCAGGCGGCTCAGATGCGTCTCGACGATGTTCGTCTTGGGATCGAAATCGAAATCCCAGACACGTTCCAGCAGCATCGTGCGCGTCATCACCCGGCGCGGATTGCGCATCAGCTCGGCGAGCAACGCGAATTCGCGCGGTTGCAGCACGATCCGGCGACCGTCTCGCGTGACGGTGCGCCGGTGAAGATCGAGCTCGATCGCACCAATAACGAGCACGCTCGCTTCGGTCTGGGTAGCTGGACGACGCCCGAGGGCATGAACGCGCGCTGCCAGCTCGGAAAAGGCGAATGGCTTGACCAGATAATCGTCGGCACCGCCTTCCAGTCCTTCGACACGATCGGCGATGCCGCCCACAGCAGTGAGCATGAGAGCCGGCGTCATATTGCCCGCCGCGCGCAATGCCTTGATTAGCGACAGGCCATCCAGACCGGGAAGCATCCGATCGACAATCAGCGCGTCGAACTGGTCGCCAGTCGCCTGAAATAGTCCATCGCGACCATCGGTGCTCGTGATGACATGATGCCCCAGCTCCGCAAGCCCGCGGGCCACGAAGCGGTTGGTCTCGTCATCATCTTCCACGATCAGGATTCGCATGACTGCCCTTCTAACCCGCCGGGCCGTTCGTCTGCCATCCACCACCGAGCGCCCGGAACAGTGCAACCTGGGATTGCGCCACGGTGAGGTCGGACTGTGCCTGGGCGAGCGCGGCTTGCACCCGCGCGCGCTCGGCATCGAACTGGATCAGCGAGGCGGTATCCCCAAGCCGAACACGAGCGGCTGCACGGCGCGCGTAGAGCGCGGACTGGACGCGTGCGGCATCGAGCGCACGATTACGACGCACTTCGCTGTCATAAGCGGCGAGCGCGGTTTCGACTTCGCGCAGCGCCCGCAATACCGCCACATCCCAACCGGCGAGCGCAGCACGCTCGGTCGCGCGGGCCTGTTTCAGTCGTGCGCGCGCCGGGGCCTGATTGGGGAAGGCCCAGCTTATGAGCGGTGAAGCCGTCGCGACGAAGCCACCCGTCAGCAGCCCGACCGCACCGCCTAGGTTCACGCGCGGGTAGAGATCGGCGCGGGCAACACCGATCCGCGCCGCGGCTGCGGCGAGGCGGCGTTCGGCTTCGCGAATATCGGGGCGACGTAGCAGCAGCGCCTGTCCGTCGCCCACGGGCACCGCCGCACGGAGCTTCGGGGGCGCATTGCAGACGATGTTGAACCCGCGCGCTTCAGTGGGAGGACGGCCCTGCAAGGTTGCGATCCGGTACAGGGCATTCGTGCGCGCCGCCTCGAACGGGGCCAGCGTTGCGCGGGTGGATTCCAGCAGGCTGGCGGCCTGAGAGACTTCGAGCGGGGAGACTTCGCCAGCGGCAAGCTGGTCGCGCACCACCCCAACCGAGCGTTCCTGAACCGCGATTATCTCGCGCGAGACATTCGCCGCACGGGTCGCACCGCACAGATCGACATAGGCGAGCACCGTATCCGCCACGACCGCGACGCGCAGGGAGTCCAGCGCCGCGGCCTGAGCATCGGCATCGGCCCCCGCCGCCAGCGCGCCCGAGCGCAGGCGGCCGAACAGGTCGATATCCCAGCTCGCGGTCAGGGCAAGATCGTAGTCGGTGGTAGGTACGTTCGATGACGCGCTCGGTTGCGTCGCGCTGTTGTCGATCGTTCCCGCGCTCTCGATCGTGGTTTGCGGCAGCCGCGCGGCGCGCGCCTGCCGCAGTGCCGCGCGCGCGCCGTCGAGATTGGCATAGGCGACGCGCAGATCGGCATTGGCGGCAAGGCTCGCCTCGACCAGTCGATCAAGCGCCGGATCGTCGTACAGCCGCCACCAGTCATTCGGGACCGGGCCGATCGCCGCGGTCGGAAGGTTTGCGAAAGCACCCCTGGCGGTCGCGGGTGCGATCGTCGGCGGGGGCAGAGGCGCGGTCATGCACCCCACGACCGCGAGCGCGGCGATCGGAGCAAACCGGCGGATCATGCGGGAACTCCGGCGAGCGGGGCATCGGGCGCGGGCTTCTCCCGGCCGAAGCGCGCATAGAGCGCGGGCATCAGGAACAGGTTGAGCACGGTCGAGGAGATGAGTCCGCCCAAGATGACGATCGCCATCGGATGCTCGATTTCATGGCCCGGCGCGTTGCCGGCGACGATCAGCGGCAGCAGCGCAAGGCCGGCGCACGCGGCGGTCATCAGGATCGGCACCAACCGTTCCTCCGCGCCGCGCAGGATCAGGCGCGGGCCGAACGCTTCGCCCTCGAACCGGCGGAGATGATCGTAGTGCGACAGCAGCATGATGCCGTTGCGTGCCGAGATGCCGATGACCGTCACGAAGCCGACCAGCGAGCCGAGCGACAGCACCCCACCCGTCAGCGCCACGCCGACTACCCCGCCGACCAGCGCGAACGGCAGGCTGGTCGCGACCAGCGCGGTGATCCGTGCCGATCGAAACTCCAGCCACACCAGCAGCAGAACGCCGAGCAGGCAGAGCAGCCCCGTCGTCCAGAGCCGCTGGCGCGAGTCACGCAGCGCCGCATATTCGCCCAGCACCTGGGGATGGTATCCGGTCGCGAACGGCACCTGACCCACAGCCGTTTCGACAGCGCGCGCGACAGTGCCGAGGTCCGCACCGGCTACATTGAGCGTGACGTCGATCCGGCGCTGACCGTTCTCGCGCTTGATCTCGTTCGGGGCAGGCATGATGCGGATATCGGCCACGTCGCGCAGCCGCACCGGCGCGCCCGCAGGCGTCTGGATCATCATGTCGGCAAGCGCGTGGACATCGCCGCGCACCTTGGGTTCGCCCCACAGCGCCACGTCGAACGCTTTCTGGTCGCGGTAGATTTCGCCGACCTTCTGCCCCGCGACCAAGGTTTGCGCCTGTCGCCGTACTTCGCCCGCGGTGAGGCCCAGCGTGGCCAGATCGCCGGGCCGGGGACGGACCTGAATCTGCGGCACCAGCACCTGTTGCTCGACCTTGAGATCCGCAACCCCGTCGATCGCCGCGACCCTGGCCCGCACCCGCTCAGCCGTGGCGCGAAGCTCGACCTGATCGGGACCGAAGATGCGGACGACGACGGTCGCGCCCGCGCCGCTCAACACTTCCTTGATGCGCTCGCGCAAATAGGTGAGCACGTCGCGGTAGAGGCCGGGATAGCCGTCGATCACTTCCTTGATACGCGCGACGCTGGCGTCATAGTCGACATTCTCGTCCAGGCTGATCCATAGCTCGGTGAAGTTCGGGCCGACCACCTCGTCCGCGGCTTCCGCACGGCCGATATGCGCGCCGAAGTTGCGCACGCCGGGGATTGCGCGCAGTTCCTTGGAGGCGCGGATCGTGATGCGGTCCATCGCCTCGATCGACGTGCCGGGCTTCTCGACGAAGTGCATCAGGAAGTCGGTTTCGCGAAAGTCGGGCAGGAACTGATCCTTGAACCCGGCGTAGCCGACGCCGGCCAGCAGCAGGCCGCCCGCGACGATCCCCATCGCCAGCGCCGGTCGCGCCACCATGCGCGGCAGCACCCCGGCGTAGCGGCGCTTGAGCGCCCCGACGAGCCGCGTGTCACGCTCTGCCTTGAGGGGCGCGTTCGGCAGCAGGAACAGGCACATCGCCGGCGTCACCACCAGCGCGACCAGCAACGACGCGGCAATCGCCAGCACATAGGCGATGGCAAGCGGCTGAAAGAACGTCCCCGCGACCCCGCCCAAAAAGAAGATCGGCAGGAACACCAGCATCACGATCAGCGAGGCAAACACCACCGCCGATCGCACTTCCAGCGAGGCGGACAGCACCACATCGAAATTGGAGCGCGGGTTGCCCGCCTCGCGGTTAAGCCGCAGCCGGCGAGCGATGTTCTCCACGTCGATGATCGCGTCATCGACCACCTCGCCGAGCGCGATGACCAGTCCGGCGATCACCATCGTGTTGATCGTGGCACCACTCCACAGCAGCACCAGCCCCGCGCCGAGCAGCGACAGCGGTATGGCGACCAGACTGATCGTCGCCTGCCGCCAATCGCGGGTGAAGACGAACAGCACCACGGCCACGAGCAGGCAGCCGATCGCGAGCGCGCGTGTCAGGTTGTCGATCGAGCGTTCGATGAAGGTCGCCGGGCGGAAGATCGTCGTATCGACCTTCACGTCGCGCAGGCCCGGCTTCAGCTCACCGATCGCGGCCTCCACGTCACGGGTAAGCTGGAGGGTGTTGCCGGTCGGCTGCTTCTCGACGATCAGCATCAGGCCGGGGCCGTCGTCGATGATCGCATTGCCGATCGGCGCGGCGAAGCCGTCGACCACGCGGGCGACGTCGCCGATGCGGACCGGCGCTTCGCCGCTCTGCTTGATGACCGCCTGGGCAAGATCGGCCGAGGACTGGATCGCGCTCGTCTGCTGGACCGCGAGGCGCTGCGTTGCCGTATCGACGAAGCCGCCCCCGCCGACCAGCACCGCGTCGCCGGCCGCGGCGCGCAGTTCGGCGAGCGTCACGCCAGCAGCGCGCAGTCGGTCGGGATCGACCAGAACCTGCAATTGGCGGTCACGCAGACCCCAGATCGCGACGTTGGCGACGCCCGGCACCGCCATCAGGCGCGGCCGGATCGTCCAGCGCGCCAATTCGGAGAGCTGCATCTGATCGAGCTTGGCCGACGATATGCCGATCTTCATCGCCCGACTGGTCGACGACAGCGGCGGGAGCATCACCGGGGGACGCGCGGCGGCGGGCAACCGTGCCTGCACCTGCGTTACCCGTTCCTGCACGAGCTGGCGGGCGCGGATCACGTCGGTGCCGCGATCGAACAGGATCGATACCGACGACAGACCGAGCACCGACTTCGACCGCAGCGTCATCAGATCGGGGACGCCGTTCACGGCCGTTTCAATCGGCACGGTAATCAGGCTTTCCACCTCCTCGGTGGAGAGGCCCGGAGCTTCGGTTTGAATCTCCACCATCGGTGGCGCGAACTCTGGAAACACGTCCAGCGGCACGTCGCCGGTCGCGCGTAGCCCAAGTACGACCAGCAGCGCCGCGAGCGCGAGAATGAGGACGCGCTGGGTCAGCGCGGCACGGACCAACCAGGCAAGCATCAGTGCGGCGTCCCGAACTCGGTCCCGAACAGCTCGGCCGCCCCGTCCGTCACGACTTCGGCACCACGCTCCAGGCCGCGCGACAACAGCGCACGGCCATCGGCGACGCTCGCGACCTCGATTCGTTGGCGAACATAGGTGTCGGGTGCAGTCTTCCGGTACACCCATTCGCCGCCATAGATGTCGCGGACGATCGCCGCGGTCGGGACCGACAGCCCGTCTGCCCGCCCGCCGAGCGGCAACGCTACGGCGACGCGCTGGCCGACGCGGTAGGCACGGTCGCGATTATCGAGTGCGAAGAACAGATCGACGGTGCCCGCGACCGCATTGGCCGAGGGCGGTGCCTGGACCGGGCGCGCAGCGCGCGGAGCGGCGCGATCGTCGCCGAGGGGGCGAACCGTAGCCGTGCGACCGCGTTCGATGGCGCTCACGTCGGTGCCGAACACCGGCACCCGCACCCACAGCGTCGACAGATTGCCCATCGACGCGATCGAGGGACCGAGCAGCCCGCGTTGCGCGCGCGCCGCATCCAGTGCTGCCCGCGCGGTGGCGAGCGCCGCCGCGGCTTCGTCGCGTCCTCGGACGCTGCCCGCTTCCTCACGCACGAGAGCAGCGGCACGATTATAGGCGATGACGGCAAGCCGCACTTGCGCTTGCGCCCGCGCGATCTCGCCTTCGGCCGCAACCTGACTGACCCCGATCTGGGCGAGGTTGCTCGTCGATCCCGTTGGCACGCCCGCCCCGCCGGTTGCCGGCACGACGACCTCGCCGCTCGTCGCGCGGATTTGCGCGGCCGAACCATCGCCAATTCTTACCGTTCGGATGCCGAGACGCTGTTGCGCTTGCGTCGTGAGGGTGAGCTTCAGCAGATCGCTTTCGTGGGCGACCGCCGCGGCCTTGGCTGGGGGAGTTGGGGGTGAAGCCGGATCGCTGCCGCATCCAGTCAGGATCGCCAGCAGGGGCCATGTGGCGATCGGAAGGCATCGGATAGGCGTCATGCCGCGACAGTAGCAGCCTCATGTTGGCGGCAGCTTGGGGCGACTATACAAAATCCCAATGTTCGGCAGGAAGCGATAGGCTGGTGTCACAACCGGTCGGTTTTGACACCAACAAACCAGCTCAGCTTTTCCATGGGTTTACAGGTGTCAGAATCCCGTGTCAGAACGCCACGATGCAAATCGGCTATGCGCGGGTGTCTCGCGGCGACCATCAGGACCTAAATGCCCAACTCGCCGCGCTCGCCGCGGCGGGATGCGATCCGGTGTTTCGGGAGGAGGCATCGGGTGGCCAGGCCGATCGCCCTGAGCTGGCACGCGCGATCGGTGCGTTGAAGCCCGGCGACGTGCTGGTGGTGTGGAAACTTGATCGGTTGTCGCGCTCGCTGCGGGATCTTCTGTTCACGCTGGAGGCGATTACGGCTGCAGGTGCTGGCTTCCGATCGATGACGGAGGCCGTGGACACGACGACGCCAGCAGGCCGGCTTATGACCCAGACCTTGGGTGCCTTCGCTGAGTTCGAGCGCGCCATGATCCGCGAGCGGACCATGAACGGGCTGGTGCACGCGCGGAAAGCCGGCCGGCATCTTGGGCGCCGTCCGAGCCTCACCGGCCAGCAGCGGGCCGAGATCATCGCCAAGGCGGAATCCGGCCAGGGTTCGCCGGCGCAGCTTGCCAGCCTCTTCCGCGTGTCGCGATCGACGGTGCAGCGCGTCCTGCGCGATTATCGCAACCGATCGATCGCCGCGTGAGCCTTGCCCCGGCCCTTCCGCGTGACCTGCCTGCAGACCTTGAAGCCCAACGGTACGAGTTAGCCCGCGCGCGTCAGCTCGCGCGGGCGTGGGCGGAGACGCTTCCCGAGCCTAAGCGTCGCGACATGGCGGCGCTGTTCACCCGCGTCGCAATCGAGACTTACAGCGCTGAAGCCCGACCCCATGCGAGCCTCAGCGCGCCTTTCGCCAAGCCTTATGGCCGGCTCGACCGTGCCGTTGCCGAGCTGGCGCAGGTGGTGGGCCGCGAGGCTGCACCGCTGCCGATCACCGAGGCCGTCTATT
>NZ_FOXP01000017.1 GCF_900115745.1 Sphingomonas rubra
GACCCAGATACGGACATTCCTGTCCGACTCCGCGCATCTCGGAACTCGCCGTTCATTCACGTCGTGGCATGCCGCCTGCTACGGGTTTTCGCCTACCCGACCGGCTTTCCGCCGCCGTGGTTTATAAGGCAGGTCGCGACCTCGCTGAGCAGGGTCGGGCGGCGCGGAGTTAGCATGTCGTTGGTTCGACTGCTACTTATCTGGTGCAAGCCAATGAGAAGGGACCTGCCATGTCGCTGATCGTGAACGGAAAGCAGGTGCACGGCCCTGCCGATCCTCGCGTGTCCTTACTCGACCATCTGCGCGAGGACCTGCACCTCACCGGCACGAAGAAGGGCTGCAATCAAGGCGCGTGCGGGGCATGCACGGTGCTGGTGGACGGCGAGCGGATACTGTCCTGCCTTGCGCTCGCGGTGCAGTATGACGGGCGCGCGATCACGACGATCGAGGGGTTGGCCGGCGGCGACGCACTTCACCCGCTCCAGGCCGCGTTTGTCGAGCATGACGGCTTTCAATGCGGTTATTGCACCCCGGGGCAGATCTGCTCGGCGATCGGGATGGCGAGTGAGCTGGAGCGGGGGGTGCCGAGCCACGTCAGCGCCGACCTCGCCGCAGACGCGCAGTGGACGCGCGAGGAAATCCAGGAACGGATGAGTGGCAATCTGTGTCGCTGCGGCGCGCACAACGGCATCGTCGACGCGATCCGGGCCACCTTCGCGACGGAGGCGTCGGCATGACCCCCTTCGACTATGCTCGCCCCATCGACGCCGCCGATGCGCTGCGCCGGGGCGCAATCGCCGGCACCGCCTATCTCGGCGGCGGCACCAACCTGGTGGACCTGATGCGCGAGACGGTCGCCCGGCCGGAGCGGTTGGTCGACGTCAGCGGCCTGCCCGCCGCGATCGAGGAGACAGAGGATGGCGGATTGCTGATCGCCGCCGCGGTCCGCAACACCGCGCTCGCCGAGCACCGCATTGTTCGCGCGCGCTATCCCCTGCTGTCGCGCGCGATCCTGGCCGGCGCGTCGGCGCAAATCCGCAACATGGCGACGGTGGGTGGCAATTTGCTGCAACGCACGCGCTGCACCTATTTCTACGACACCGAAGGATCGCGGTGCAACAAGCGGCAGCCGGGTTCGGGGTGTGACGCACGCGAAGGCTTCAACCGCATCCACGCTGTCCTCGGCGGCTCCGACGCCTGCGTCGCGACCCATCCGTCCGACATGTGCGTCGCGCTCGCCGCGCTCGACGCGACGGTGCACGTCGACGGCCCCGCGGGACCGCGCACGATCCCCTTCGCGGACTTCCATCGCCTGCCCGGCGACCGACCCGATCGCGACACCAACCTCGAACTCGGCGACCTCGTGACGGCGGTAGCCTTGCCGCCGCTGCCGGCGGGGACGCGATCGACCTACCGCAAGGTGCGCGACCGGGCGAGCTACGCCTTCGCGCTGGTATCCGTCGCGACGACGCTCGAGCTGGAGGGCGATCGCATCAAGCAGGTCCGGATCGCGTTCGGCGGGGTCGCGCACAAGCCGTGGCGCGCCATGCGGGCGGAGGCGGCCCTGCTCGATCGCCCCGCCACGCACCAGGCCTTCCTCGATGCAGCGGCGGCGGAGTTCGTCGACGCACGCCCCTTGCGGGACAATGCCTTCAAACCGGCGCTCGCGAGCCGCACGCTGGCAGCGGTTCTGGAAGAACTGGCGATGGGAGACGCGGCATGAGCATCATCGACAGTGCCAAGCAGGCGGCGCAGGGACTGGTGCAGGGCGCCATGACGAAGCTGGTGCCGCTCGCCCCGGATAGCTGGATCCCCGGCGGCGTTCCCGATCCGCTGATCGCGCGCAAGCACGGGTTGATCGGCAAGCCCGTCTCCCGGCTCGACGGCGCGTTGAAGGTGCGCGGCGACGCCGCCTTCGCCGCGGAGCATCGCTTCGCCGACATGACCTATGCCGCACTCGCCTACGCCACGATCGCGCGCGGGCGGATCGCCGCGATCGATACCGCGGCGGCGGAGGCCGCGCCCGGCGTCGTGCTGGTGATGACTCATCTAAACGCTCCGCGGATGGCGACGCCGCCGGTTTTCGGCTCCTCGCCGTCCGCGGTCGGCCCGGCCGACCTGTCGATCCTGCAGGACGATCGCATCCACTGGAACGGACAACCGATCGCCTGCGTCCTGGCCGAGACGCAGGAGCAGGCCGATCACGCCGCTTCGCTGCTGCGCATCACCTATGGGGCGGAGCCCTCCACCACGACGCTGGCGGGCGCGAAGGCGAACGGCATCGAGCCCGGCCTGTTCATGGGGCAGCCGCTGCTGAACGAGATCGGCGATGCGGAGGCGGCCTTCGCGGCAGCGCCGCACAAGGTCGACCGCACCTATCGCACCCCGCGGCACAACCACAATCCGATCGAGCCGCATGCCGCCACCCTCGCCTGGGTCGGCGACGAACTGACGATCCACGACGCCAGCCAGATGGTCACGCAGCAGGCGCAGACGATGGCCGACACCTTCGGCCTGGCGACCGACAAGGTGCGGCTGACCTCGCCCTATGTCGGCGGCGGATTCGGCAGCAAGGGGCTGTGGGACCATCAGGTGATCGGTGCCGCGGCGGCGAAGCTGGCGCGCCGCCCGGTGCGCATCGCCCTCTCGCGCGAGGGCGTCTACCGCGTCGTCGGCGGGCGCACGCTAACCGAACAGCGCGTCGCAATCGGCGCCGATGCGGACGGACGCTTCCAGGCGCTGATCCATACCGGCCTGTCGGTCATGACGCCGCAAAACAGCATGCCCGAGCCGTTCATCCTCGGCACCCAGGCGGCCTATGCCGCGCCCAACATCCTGCTGAAGGTGGAGGTGGCGCGGATGAACATGCTCGCCAACACCTTCATGCGCGCGCCGGGCGAAGCTGTCGGCACCTTCGCGCTCGAATCCGCGATCGACGAGCTGGCGGTGGAGCTCGGCATCGATCCCGTCGAGCTGCGGCTGCGCAACGAGCCCGACAAGGACCCGACGAATGGCCTGCCCTTCTCCTCGCGCCATATCGCGCAGGCGTGGCGCGACGGGGCGGAGCGCTTCGGCTGGCACGCCCGCCCGCCGCGCAGCACGCGGCGCGAGGGCGAATGGCTGGTCGGCGTCGGCTGCGCCACGGGCACCTATCCCTATTACCGGATGCCCGGCGCGGAGGCGCGCATTACCCTGACCCGCGATGGCGACGGGGTGAAGGCGCTGGTCGAGGTCGCGGCGGCGGAGATGGGCATGGGCACGTCCACCACCACCGCGATCGTTGCGGCGGAGCGGCTGGGCCTGCCGCTCGACCGGGTCGAGGTAGGATACGGCGACAGCGCCATTCCCGGCGCGATCATGGCCGGCGGATCGCAGCAGACCGCGGCGATCGGCGCGGCGGTCATCGCCGCACAGACTGCGCTGGTCGGCGACCTCATCAAGCTCGCGGGCAACGATTCCCCGCTCGCCGGCCTGTCGCCGGACGAGGTCGGCTGCGACGACGGCGGGCTAGGCAGCCTCGCCGACCCGACGCGGCGGGAGAGCTATGCCTCGATCCTCGGCCGTTCGCAGAGAGACAGCGTATCGGCGACCAAGGCGGGGTCGCTGCCACTGGAGACGATGCACTGGTCGATGCACTCGCACAGCGCGCTGTTCTGCGAAGTTCGCGTCAACACCGTCACCGGTGAGACGCGCGTCAGCCGGTTCTTGGGCTCATTCGATTGCGGCCGCATCCTCAACCTCAAGACAGCGCGCAGTCAATTTCGCGGCGGCATCATCATGGGTCTCGGCATGGCGCTGATGGAGGAAACGCAGTTCGACGAGCGCAATGGCCGGATCATGAACCCCAGCCTTGCCGAATATCATGTGCCGGTGCACCTGGACGTGCCCGAGATCGATGTGATCTGGACCGACATCCCCGATCCTCACGCCCCTATGGGCGCGCACGGCATTGGCGAGATCGGCATCACCGGCGTCGCCGCAGCGGTCGCCAACGCGATCTATGACGCCACCGGCACCCGTGTTCGTGATCTACCAATCACCCTCGACAAGGTGATTTGAGAGGCGTGGGCAGGCGCTGGCTTCACGTGATCGCTAGTGCCAGTCAGTTGGTTCGGCCAAAGCGCGACCTGTCCGCTTACAGGCAAGATGACCCAATCCTGGTCATTCAGGCGCACCTTCCCGCTGCCCGAAACCTGCCGCTCGTTCATATGGGCGGACTGGCCGCTTGGGCGAGCTCGGTGAGCAGGTCGGAACGGCTTACTCCGTGAACTTTCCTGCCACTCAGCTTTCAGGATTGGAACGGTCGAATGCCGCCGATGCCGGCGTCACAACCGTTCGGTTGTGACGCCCAGGTAGAATGATTCGGTAGAGCGGGAGGTGCTCGTACGGCGTAGCCAATGCAGGGTGCTGGTCGCGAACAGCAGCGCGGGAACGAAGCCCAGCACCACAGCCAGGATGCGCGTCGCCAAGCCTCCGACTGTTCCATCGTGCAGCGTGCGGACCCAGCTCGCCACGGCCGTTCCGGTGCCGGCGTGGCGAACATCATGTAGCGCCAGAACCCGGCCTGAGAACTGGTCGATGAAGACGTAGCTGCCTGGGAAACGCCGATGGGGATCACCGGGCACCTGTAACCGGACGCGGATCGGCGCGTCCTGTGTACCTGGCATATCAGCGAAGACAATCCGACCCTCAGGCAGCACCCGGCGCGCTGCCGCGAACGCCTGAACGATGCTGACCCGACCGCCCCTGTCGTCGGAGGACTTCGGGGCTGGTACAGCCGTGGGCTGCAAGAGGGCTTGCGTGACGGCAGGCAGTGCCAGCAGCACGCCGGTTGCGACCAGCACGAACACCAGCGCCATGCTCCACAGGCCGGACAGCTTGTGCAGGTCGCGCAGCCGGCGGATCGGCGCGGCGTCGCGTTTGAAGGCGACCGCCTTGCGCCAGCTTCCGCGTGGCCACCACGCCACGATGCCGCTGACCAGCAACAGCAGCATCGCAACGCCCGACCAGCCCACCACCTGACCGCCGAAGTCGCCGGAGAGCAGCGCCATGTGGAGTCGGTAGAGCCAGCTCATCAAATAGCCGCCCCAAGGCTCGGCACGGACGATCAGCCTGCCATCGGGCGAGAACCAGACCATCACGCGATCGGTGTGATGGCCGTGTCCAGACGACGGGTAGAAACGCGCCGGGATAGCGCCGCCCTCGCCCGTCACCTCGATGGTCCATTTACCGGCGGGATCGTGCCAGCGGGCATGCCCTACAGCTAACGCCCGATCCCAGACCGGCGACGCCAGGTCCGGCGTACGGTCGTTCCTCCCGGCCTCGACCATGGGATGAAGCGCGGCGTCGATGCCGGTGTAGAACACAAGCGCCGACCCGGTGAGGCCCAACACCGCGAACAGCAGCCCCAGGCTCAACCCCAGCCAGAGATGGACGCGGCGCACGAGGATGCGCGCGCGCGACGCTGCCGATCGGCGGTGCCGGGTCATCAGAACCGCGTCGCCAGCGCCACCTCGAACGATCGCGGCACGCCGATAAAGACGTTAGTGGTCGGGTAGCCGGAATATTCGCCGTAGAAGGCGTTGGTGAGGTTCCTGCCGCGTAGCGTCAGGGTCGCTTGCGGCGCAACGGGCACCGACAGGCTGGCATCCAGCACGGTATGCCCGGCAACCCGAATGGTGTTGGCAGTGTCGGTGTAGAAGGCGCTGGCGTGCCGTAGGAAGCCGCCCAACGTCACCTTGTCGGCGATGGTGTAAAGCGCCGAGGCGTTGACCGTGGTTGAGGGCACATTGACAGGGCGGTTCCCGCTACGATCGATCCGCACGCCGGCAACCAGCTCCGACAGTTCGTCATATTGCGCGTCGGTGTAGGAGACGCCGCCCGACAGGCGTAGCGCCTTCAAGGGAGAGACGACACCGGACAGCTCGACGCCCTGCGACGATTGCCGCCCGCCCTGCACGGCCAGCGCCGGGTTGTTAGGATCGCGCGTCAGGATATCACGCCCTTCGATCCGGTAAGCCGCGCCGGTGACGCTCGCCCGTCCACCCCAGGCACTTGCCTTGAACCCGGCCTCATAGGCGCGGCCCTTAGTCAGCCGGAACCGGCTGTTAGCGATCGAGGCCAGCAGGATCGAGGACACCGGTGATACCGCCGTCGTATATTGCGCGTAGAGCGTCACGCCCGGTGTCACCTCCCAGGTCGTGCCGGCGCGCCACGATACGGGATCGAAGGTCGGGCTGTTGCGATCGACCGCACCGGTGACATTCTGGATGGTCGCGCGGTCCAGCTCCATGTGGTCCCAGCGCACTCCGCCGACCAGCAGCCACCTCGGCGTCAGGTTCAGCGCATCCTCCGCGAACACGGAGGTCTGTTTCAGCTTGGAGTCGAACGTGACGTTGCCGGCGGTGAAGATCGCCGTCCCGATGGGCAGCGGCACGACGGCCGGGTTGCGCACGTCCACTGCCGGGAGAGCCGAGGTGGGGGCAGTCTGACGCAGGCTGACGAAATCGGTGTCGTTATGCTCGACGCCCAGGCTGAAGCGGTTGCGGAAGCCCGCAATCCGGCCCTCGTTGCCGATCACCCCGCGCGTATTCCAGAACTGATGATCGTGGCGGAAATCCTGATAGGTCTGGCGAAAGCTGCCGTTCGGGAACGCCGCAGTGGGCGCGATGAAGGTCTGACTGTCAGCCAGCAGGAACGCCCGATCGGCGGTGTAGCCGGTCAGGTCGAGCGCGAAGGTCCACCCGCTGCCCATCGACCAGTCGAGCCGCGAGCGCACCGTCGTCTCGTCGGCACCGGAATAGGCACCTTGAGGATTGTAGTTGCGGCGGCGCAGCGCGCGATCAGCGACCAGGCCGTTCGCGCTCGTCACAGCGTCGGTCGGGCGCAGCGCATATTGTCCGGGGATTAGGGGTAGACCCTGGTAGGTGGCGTCGTAGCGATCCTCGAAATGATCAACCGCGACGAGCAGCGACAGGCGATCATTCGGCTTCCATAGAGCGCTGCCGGTCAGCCCGGCCGAGAAGGTATCGTTGTTGTCGACGTCGTAGAGGCTGTCCGACCGCTGATAGCTGGCGTCCGCCCGCACCGCGATCGTGGACGATACCGGCAGGTTGACCCCGCCGGCGGCGAACACCGTGTCGAAGCTTCCGATCGATAGCAGCGTGTCGAGGTGGCGTTCGCCCAGCACGGGCTTGCGCGTCACCTTGTTGATGACGCCGGCCAGCGCGCCCTCACCATAGAGAACCGAGGCCGGTCCCTTCAGCACCTCGACCTGATCATAGTGCCAGTTATTGCTATCGCGCTGGACGACGGTCGATGCCGATACCCGTACACCGTCCTGAAGGATCGACACCGTATTGCCGGCGAAGCCGCGCAGCGAGACGACGGCCGGGTTGCCCGGCACGTTGCCGGCGATTGCGCCTACCACTTCGTTGAACGTCTCGCGCGCGGTGCGAAGGCCGCGAACCTGGAGATCGGCCTGGGTCAGCACCTCGACGCTCGCGGGCGTCTCGCGGATCGACAGCCCGAGTCGGCTGCTCGCCTGCGCTTGGTTATCCAGCTTCAGCGGATCGCGCTGGCCGGTAACAACGATCGTCGCATCGGTGCGGTCATCGGCGGTTTCGTAGGTTTGTGCCGCGACCGGGACGGCCAGCAGCAGGCAGGGCGCAGCCGCGCCC
Organism: Sphingomonas rubra; assembly: GCF_900115745.1. Lineage (GTDB taxonomy): Bacteria > Pseudomonadota > Alphaproteobacteria > Sphingomonadales > Sphingomonadaceae > Sphingomonas > Sphingomonas rubra. The sequence continues at coordinate 7,680 of NZ_FOXP01000017.1, forward strand.
GCCAGAAGATGTGTTCGGAGCATGGTAATACCTTTGACCGGCCTGACGCCGGGCGCGCGGGCCGCAGTTCATGGTCGCGCCGGATGAAGCGGCGCGGAATGACAGGTCAGAGGTAGGCCGGTGGTCCCCGCAGCGGAGGGCGTAGATGGGCTAGACGTCCGGGTGCCGGCGGGACTTTGGCGATCAAGCCGAAGGCCAGAATGAAGGCGATCAGCGCGGCGAGCTGGAGGGGGTTGATCGGCCCCAGCATCGCGGCCGACAGGCTCGAGAAAGCGCAGGGCATCTCCGCCTTGCCGTGATCCTTCGATTTGCCGTGGTCAGGCATTTCCATCGTCATCGTGCGCGGCGCGGTGCCCGAACAGATGGTGATAGTGATGCGGCCGTGATCGCTGTCGATCATATAACCGGTGGGGACGAGCAGCTTCAGCAGCAGCGTCGCCGCGCAGATCAGCACGGTAAGGTGGCGTTGCGCTAGAAGATGCCGGACTGCCTGCACGGGGAGCGACCTACCTTTGCCCGCAGGTCGTGTCACTTGGACATTCCGCCTCAGCTTGCTCAGGTGTCACGACCGGTCGGTTGTGACACCGCAGGTCCTACTATGGTTTTCCAAGGGTCTTCGTGTGTCAGAACCCCGGTTCAGAGTGTGCGCTCGCGAGAGCGGCAACGTGCCTCGGCTTACGACCTCCCTCGGATCGTAAGCCGACTGGCCGCTCCGCGGCCGGACCGACCCACAAGCGGCCGCTCCTGAAGCCATTTGCAATTCCGAACTTCGGACGTTCGTTCACCTAGCTCCCGGCGCTCGGCCGATTATCCGCATATGCTCTGACAGTGCCTTCTCGATGGTTGCCACCACGTGAAAGGACAGCACCTGTGTCATGTTAGTGACACCTCGTCAGAATGCGTCATCAGGTGGGTGCAGCTGACGGCTTTCACTACTTTACACCAAGCCGGCGGACGCCTCATCCTCCCGGATATAGCCGCAGTCACAACGTAAGTGTCGAGGACTGCGGCAGATCAAGGGGCTAACGAGCGCAATGGCGTGTCCGGGTCCTGACAAGAGGGGATGCAAACGATGACCGGTAGAAAGATCGTGCGGGCGGCTCTTATTCGGGGCGTCGCGTTGCGCCCAATCGCCCTCATTGCCTGCGGCGTCGCCGCGTCGACCTTCTCGGCTGCGCCTGCAACCGCGCAGGACTATCAAAACGTCACCGCGTCCGGCCGCGTCCGCAGCACAAACGGCGAAGGGATCGCCAACGCCACGGTGACCGTGACCTCAGATGCGCAGGGCTTTACGCGCACTACGACGACCGACGCTAGCGGCACCTTCCGCGTCGCGCAGCTGCCTGCAGGCAGCTACACTTTCAACGTGTCTGCCCCAGGCTTCACCGCGTACAATGAAACGGGAGTCGCAATCACGCTCCAGCGGGCGGCGAACGACTTCACCCTCCAGCCAGAAAGCGTAGCGGAGGGTGAAGAGATTGTCGTGACCGCAGGCCGCGTCCAGGTGGCTGATTTCAATCGAAACACGGTCGGCACGGTCGTGGAGCTAGGCGAACTCGCCACGCGAGTGCCAGTGGCGCGAGATATCAGTTCGGTTGTGCAGCTGTCACCGGGTACCACCTCCGGCGACACGGCTTTCGGCAACCAGCCCAACATCAGTGGGTCGTCGGTTGCCGAGAATGCCTTCTTCATCAACGGCCTGAACACCACCAACTTCCGCACCCAGATCGGCGCGGTCACCATCCCGTTCGAATTCTACCAGACCGTTGAAATTAAGAACGGCGGCTTCCAAGCCGAATTCGGACGCGCCACCGGCGGCATCGTGAACGCGGTAAGCAAGTCTGGCTCGAACGAATTCCATGGCGGCATCCTGTTCAACTGGGAACCCGACGATCTACTGAGCGACGCGCCCAACACGCTGGTCCGCGACAACGACGCCCGCGAACTCGACCGGCAGGACTTCATCGCTCAGCTGTCCGGGCCGATCATCAAGGACAAGCTGTTCTTCTACGCGCTGTACAACGCACGTAACGTAACGAGCGCGACGGCGGTGACTGCGTTCGGTGGCGGGACGCTGGCCAATCCGACGATCGTCGGCAGCCAGTATTTTAGAGAGAAGAGCGACAGCCCGTATTACGCCTTCAAGGTCGACTTTACGCCCTTCGATGGGCAGCGACTGGAAGGGACGTTCTTCGACACGCGCAACCTGGTGCAGCGCGACGTGTTCGGCACGGTCGCCAGCGGCCGTCGGTACAACCCGACGACGAACGATCCCGGCAACTACGACTCGACCACCATTTTCCGCACTGGCGGGATCAACTTCGTCGGTCGCTATACCGGTACCTTCACCGACTGGCTCACCATCTCCGGCGCTTATGGCCAAAATCGCGACCGCGATACGATCGAGACAAGTAGTCCTGATCTGGCGAGCGTCGTCGATGGGCGCGGCGGCCTGAACGTCTCAATCGGCAATCCCATCGCCAACAACGAGACAAACTTCGACCGACGGGAATTCTTCCGCGGCGACATCGACGTGTTCGTGAACCTGCTCGGCTCGCATCACTTCCGCGGCGGTTACGATCGGGAGAACCTGACCACCAGGATCGTCACTCAATCTAACGGCATCGGTCAGATCACGTTGCTGGACGGTTCGCCTACTGACGAGTTCGGCATCACGACGGGCCAGTACGCGCAGATCCGCAGCTTCGTGAATGGCGGCACGTTCCGTTCCAAGAACGAAGCTTATTACATCCAAGATGATTGGTCGCTGTTTGGCAACAGGATCAACCTGCAGCTCGGCGTACGCAACGACCGGTTCCTCAATCGGACAATCGACGGAACTGCCTACTATCGGTCGGGTGACCAGTGGGGGCCGCGCCTTGGCATCAGCGGCGATCCGCTGGGCGACGGAACGACCAAGGCCTACGGCTCCTTCGGCCGGTACTTCCTGCCGATCGCGGCAAGCACCAACAACCGCCTAGGTGGCGCGGAGCTCGATCAAGAACGCTTCTTCCGGTTCAGCGGCCTCGGTGCGAGCAGCCAGCCGATCCTGACGACCCAACTTACGCCCAGGAACGGCGAGCCATGCCTGGCGGGGCTAGCTGGCAGCTGCCTCGTCCGCAATGACGGTGCGGCAGGCGACCCGACGTCGCTCATCGCTGGCAATCTGGAGTCCCAGTCGGTTGACGAGTACATCCTCGGCATCGAGCGCCGGTTCGGCAAATTTCGCGTCAACGTCTTCGGGACCTACAAGAACCTGAATCAGAGCCTGGAGGATTCGGCGATCGATCCGGCGGTTCGCGCCTTCTGCAATGCAAACAACCTAAACCGCCCGAACGCGGACGGCCAAACCTGTCAGACGATCTTCAGCGGCACGCACCAGTACGTGCTCATCAATCCGGGCAACAACGCGGTGGTGACGCTGAGCGATCCGATCAACGGCGAGACCGGTCTGCGTACCATCGAGCTGTCGGCGGAGGCGCTTCAATACCCGCGGGCGGTGCGCAGGTACCGCGCCATGACCTTCCAGGTCCAACGCGATTTCGACGGTCGTTGGGGCGGCGAATTCTCGTACACCTACTCGAGCCTCGTAGGTAATACGGAGGGCGGTGTCCGTTCCGACAACGGTCAGGACGATACCGGCGCTACGGTGGACTTCGATCTACCAGGGCTGGCTGACGGAACCTTCGGCTACTCGCCCAACCATCGCCGTCACAACTTCAAGCTGTTCGGCTCCTACGCACCGTTCGAATGGCTGACGCTGGGCGCCAACGCCCAAGTGACCTCGCCGCGCAAGTTCGGCTGTCTCGGAACGGTGCCTGCGTCGCGTGATCCTGACGCGTCCGCGTTGTACGGCCCCAGCGGTACTTACTGTAACTTGAATTCGGACGGATCGGTCAGGACGACTCCCGCAGCGGCTGGCGAGGTACTGCCACCGCGGCAGATCGTGCGTCGTGGAACCGCGTTCAATTCTGATTGGCTCTACTCCTTGAACCTAGATGCCACGGTGAAGGTGCCGACCGATACGTTCGACGGCTTCTTCCGTGTGTCTGTCCTCAATGTGTTTGATACGCAGCAACAGCTCGACTTTCAGGAGATCGGTACGACCAACGGCGGCGCGCCACGCGCCGATTACGGCGCGGTCAACGCTTATCAGGCGCCGCGATCGGTACGCCTTCAGTTCGGCGTCAACTTCTAGCGATTGCTTATGCTCAGATAGCCGGCCCCTTTCGGGGGGCCGGTTCTTTTATCGCCAGTCGCTTGAGAAAAATGTCAAATTAGGTGTTTAGTCCCAGCACCTAGTGTTCGGCTTGATGATGAACCGCTCTGGCTCTGCCGTCCAAATCTAGACTGTTGGTGGGCGTTGAAGAAGGCCACTGCCCAGGAAGAAGTAAGTCTCTCAAAAGTGCTGTCACAGCAACGCGGCACACCGCCTTGAAATAGAGTTCTACCCATCCGTCTGCCGATCCGCAGGCAAACGTCGACCGATCTCAGAAACATTGAACAAAATCGTGACAATGACAGCAGAGGCAGCAAAGCTCAGTTGGCCGAGTTGTCTATCACCACAGAGCCAGATGGTGCTTTCAGTCTAGTCTAAAGCAGCCCGCTCTCCACACAATGCACCTGGATTATAAAGGTATCGGCCTAGCTGGCGAGTACCTGCCACTCCACCAGCATGGCGGAGCGTCGTTCTCGGTAGGTCTGTCTGTCGATGAGGTGGCGTTCCAGGCTGAAGAGGTTGTGGAGGCTGGCGTGGACAGAGGTGAAGTTTTGTAAGCTATTTATCTGTCGAAAGCGGAGCATCGCCTGTTCTCATCGTCGGACGGGCAGTTGGCTGTTCTCAGCCGGCATTTAATGTCCAAAGAAAGCTGAGCCAATTGCTGGCAGCTAATCTGACCCACTTTTGGTCGTTGAGACCGGCCTTTTCGCTCCCCAACTTCGGCCGCTCGTTTATGCCGTCGCAGTGGCCGCTATCGGCACTTGAAATTATCCGGCTGGTCGCCTCAGTTTGGTGGAAAGCGTACGTTGATTGAGCCATGCTCAGACTCTCGATGGGGGAGGGGCAGAATGCATATCAATGAAGCACAGCAGGATTTTAGACGCGCTTACGTTGGCGGAAGTCCAGGTGTGTTAGTCTCGGGATTAGTGTGGCTGGCAGCGGCAATTACGTCGCAAGGCCATGGTGTCGGGCGCGGTTTCGCGGTGCTCTTCATCGGTGGGATGATCATCCATCCGCTCAGCACGGTCCTGTGTCGCAAAGTTTTTGGTCGTGCGAAGGAAGTCGCTGGAAACCCGCTGGCCGGCGCAGCGCTGGAAAGCACTATTTCTATGATCGGCGGCCTTGTTGCCGCTTGGCTACTAATCCCCCTACGCGCCGAGTACGTCTTTGCGGTTGCGGCAATCGCCGCGGGCACTCGTTACGCCATGTTTAAGACCATCTACGGCGACCGATTGTTCTGGCTGTTGGCAGGCTTGATGAGCGGCGTTGGTGTGCTGGTGATTTTCGGCGCAGTCCCGTCCCTGTCTCCAGCATTCGCGGTTGGAGGGCTTGAGGTGATATTTGCAGGCATCTTCCTGGCACGCAACCTGCGTTCGCGACCGCTTACTACTTAAAGAACGAGCACGCGACGGCGATTTCACGAGCCGCCCGAACCTGGATGCTTAATTGTCCGCTATCGGCCCAAGGAGACGTTTGCTGCTAGACCCAAACCGCATTCCGCTCCGCTGGCGGCGGAGCGCCTCCACCACACTCTATCGCTGGGCCGGGACGGGCAACGTGCTGCTCTTCATCGCCGTGCTCCTCAAGACCGGCGACTGGAAAGGACTGGTTTTCGCGGTGCTGCTCTTTGCCGGCACGCTCGCAATCGAATGGCTCGATCGCAGCTACCGCGTCTCCTACGACGGGGAGGCGGTCTACATGCGACCGCACGGCATCACCTGGACATTGGCTCGCTGGCGCGAGAGCCGGATTGCCTTCGCTGATATTGTCGCTGCCACTGCAGAGTGGGGCGCGCGCTCCCCTCGCTACGACAACCACTTCACGCCTTTCGAGTTCGTGCAGCTCCACGGCCAGCGAGAGAACGACGAGCCGGTCTCGCTGGTCGGAGGTGAACTGTACGGCGAGGACCTGCGTGAGCTTCTCGCCGTAATCGAAACGCGCGCGCCCGGAACGCTGGACGACGACGTGCGCGCTTGGCTTGCGAGCAATCGACGGTTTTGAAACGACCGGCAGCACGGCGCTCAGCGCAGGCTAATGTCGCATGCCGGCGAAACCATGCGTTAAGAGACTGCGAATACAAGAGGATACTGTTTGCAAGGTATCCATATGGCAAAGCTGCTTGATCACGTGGTTAACGAGGAGGCGCGGCTGAATGCGCTGCGTGATCTTCGGTTGCTCGACAGCCCTCCCAGCGACAGCTTCGATCGGCTGACGCGCCTCGCCAGCCAGTTGCTCGCAGCGCCCGTGTCGACGATCTCGCTGACGGACAGCGATCGGCAATGGTTCAAGAGCAAGGTCGGCGTCGACCTGACCGAGATCCCGCGCGAGCAAGCGCCATGCGCCTACGCGATCGAGGGTGACGGCGTCTTCGTTGTTCCCGACCTGTCAGTCGACCCGCGCTTCATCGGCTCGCCGCTGGTCCAGTCGGGCATTCGGTTCTACGCCGGCGCTCCGCTGTTCACGCGCGAGGGCCACGGCCTCGGCACATTGTGCGTGGTGGACGACAAGGCGCGCAACCTGCGCGAGGGCGAGGAGCAGGTGTTGCTCGATCTCGCCGGCATGGTGATGAGCCAGATTGAGCTCCAGAACCGCGTCGGCCGCGTCGATCCGGTGACCGGCTACGCCAACCAGTTCCAGTTGTTCGAGGATCTCGACGATCTCGCCCGGCGCGAGCCAGGCGCCCCAGCGACACTGCTGTCGGTTGACGTACTGTCACCTACACGCACCGAATATGCCGCCCGTGTGCTAGGTAGCGAATGCGTCGGCACGCTGATGCAGCAGGCGCTCGGCGTCGTGCTCCGTGCGGCGGGCAACAGCGCGCGCATCTACCATGCCGATCGAACGCGATGCGTGCTGCTGTTGGAGGGTGGACTGCTCGATAGCGCCGCATCGGCCGATCGCGTTACAACGGTACTGCGCGACCCGATTTCATGCAGTGGCGTGCCGGTCAGCGCGGACCCGTCGGTTGGAATCTTCGACTTCGTGCTGGGAGAGGTGTCGCCGCGCGACGCATTCAAGCGCGCATCCAACGCTGCCGATGACGCTCGCGAGAGTGCTCAAGGCAAGGCACGGTACAATCCGGCGAGTGACCAGCGCAACGCCCGGCGCTTCGCGCTACTCAACGACTTCAATGCCGCGCTGGCGGCTTCCGATCAGCTGTCACTCGTCTATCAGCCCCGCATCGAACTGGCTTCCGGCCGGCGCTGCGGAGTCGAGGCGCTGATCCGCTGGACGCATCCACAACTTGGCGCGGTATCGCCGGGCGAGTTCGTGCCGTTGGTTGAGCAGACGGCGCTCGGTCGACCGATGACCGACTGGGTGGTGAGGGCGGCAATCGCGCAAGCTCGGCGGTGGATGGCAGGCGGCACGCCGATGCCAGTATCGATCAACGCCTCGGCCATGAACCTCGACGAGGAGGACTTTGCCGAGCGGATGCTGGCAACTGCCACGAGAGCGGGCATCGATCCGGCGCACCTGGAACTGGAGTTTACCGAGAGCGCCATCGCGCGCGATCCCGACCGCGTGATCGGCCAGTTGCGTGAACTGCAGGCGCAGGGCGTCGCCATCGCCATCGACGATTTCGGGACGGGGTACAGCAACCTCTCATACCTGCAACAGCTGCCTGTCTCGGTGCTCAAGATCGACCAAGCCTTTGTCCGTGACATGCTGACGTCGGGCAGGGACCGGTTGCTGGTCAAAACCATGATCGCGATGGGGCATGATCTCGGCTACCGCGTGGTGGCGGAGGGGATCGAGACGCAGGCGGCCTTCGACATGCTTGCCGAATGGGGCTGCGACGAAGGGCAGGGCTATCTGATGTCGCGTCCGCTGCCGGCCGAGCAGCTGTTCGCCGGCGGGCGTGCGGCCTGTGCTGCGTAGCATGTCGAGCGGTTATCCTTGCACCGCCAAGGTAGAGGCGCAGCGCCTGACGACCCTGGCGGGATTTGATCTGCTCGACACGCCGCACGAAGCCGAGTTCGACACCGTCGTTGCGCTTGCATGCCGGCTGTTCGACTGCCCCATCGCGACCATCACGCTGGTCGACGAGCATCGCCAATGGTTCAAGGCGAAGCGCGGTCTCGACGGTGACGGTTGCTCACGCGAGCAGTCGATCTGCGCGTTGGCCATGTACGAGCCCGACATGCTCGTCGTCGAAGATCTGCGTCTTGATCCCCGCTTCGCCGACAATCCCATCGTGGTCGGCCACCCGCATGCGCGCTTCTACGCCGGGGTGCCGCTGTGCCCCGGCGATCTCGGCGAGCCGGGCATCGGCACTTTGTGTGTCATCGGCACCGAGCCGCGTCGCTTCGCGCCAGCGGACGCAAGCCTGCTTCGCGATCTCGGCGGATTAGTGTGCACCATCATCCGTGCCCGCCGATCGGCGGCAGCAACGTTGCGCCTCTCCGAGGAGGTGAGAAGCAGCGCCAACCTCATCAGCCAGCAGAACGCCCAGCTCCGACAGGCGGAACGGATGGTCGGCGTCGGATCATGGCGCCTCGACCTGCGAGATAAGTCGATAATCTGGTCGGATCAGGTTTTTGCCATTCACGGCCTGCCCGTCGGCGAGATCCCCGACTACGACACCGCGCTCTCCTTTTATCCGCCGACAGAACGCACGCACGTCTCCGCTTGCATCGATCGGGCGGCGAACAAGGGTGAGGCGTTTGATTTCGAGAGCGACTTCATCACCGCAACCGGGCTCAAGCGACGGGTCCGCAGCATGGGCGAGGCGCAGATCGCAGGCGGCTCAGTGGTTGCGTTGACCGGCGTGTTCCAGGACGTGACCGAGCGGTATGAACGCGAGCACCAGCTGCGCAAGACAGCCAGCACCGACGCGCTGACCGGACTGGCTAACCGGCGGTCGTTCGAGAAGAGGTTGAACGAAGCGTTCGAGCACGCGCGCGACCGGAACGAACCGCTGGCGTTGCTGATGCTGGACCTCGACGGCTTCAAGGCGGTGAACGATACCTTAGGCCACGGCGCCGGCGATGAGGTACTGGCCGAGGTCTCACGACGTCTGCGCACGCCTACGCTCAGCCAGCTGTTCGCCGCACGTCTCGGCGGTGACGAGTTTGTCCTGCTAGCCACGAGGCCGCGGGATTGCGCGGATCTGGAAACGATCATTCAAACGACGCTCGGCGAACTGCGCTACGCTGTGACACGGTCCGGGCACCGCCTGCCCGTATCGGCGACAATCGGTGCGGCTCTGCTGGATGACGACGTGCAAACATCGACTGACCTGCTGCACCACGCTGACCTCGCACTCTATGCAGCGAAGAAGAGCGAACGTGGCACCGGACGGGTGTTCGGACAATCATCCGTTATCCGCCCGGTGCCGAAGCGGCCACTGCTAATGTCAGTGGCCTGACACGCCGCAGGCTTTTCAAACGGCGAAGATGAGATGATGCCACTTGGCTCGCCGCTTATTTTGCTGACGAGTGTCAAAAGTCTGCTGAAGCAGCGCCGCGGTAAGGCTGTTCTCCTCCATCTCTGCTATAGCAAGGGCATCAACGATCGCAGCGGCTGATCCATCATATTTCGAGTCAGTCATATATTTGCTCCGCGCAAGCGGAGCCTGCGTTAGACATGCACATCCTTTATCAATATGAGTTAAATATGGCTTTCACCCGAAGATTGCCATGTACACTATCAAGATGATCAAACTTCACAACTTGGTGAGCGTCACCTTGGACGGGATGATGAGCCTGTCAAAGTCACAGACCACATATCGGAGCTCAAATGCCAGTTCATCGTCCATCGCTTGCGCGACTATGTGATGGCCATTGATGTCTCGGACATGCCCATCCAGGCTCAGGAGATGATCCACGCCATGGGCCAGCACATGGCCACAATGCCGAAAGCACGGGCACTGGCGATCGTGACCGGCAAGTCGCTCGCGCATGCAGATCCGACGCTTGTTCAAGCAGCCGTACGCTCGCATCACCGCGACCGTCGATGACGGCCGTGCCTGGGTGTCACACGGTACGGAGCCAGCGATCAGCTAGGCATCGAACCAGCGGCCGATCAATCGGCAGTAACGACACGATCTAAGCGCCTATACGGTGCTGTCAGTTTAATGCGAACCCTCTGTACACGATGGACGTCAGTCTTTGAGGGCAGGGGCATGAGGTGGCCCCCTAAATGACCTGACAGGATCTCGCTCTTGGATAAGAGTGAGGCATATGACTGACGGTACGACCAGGCGTTACAATGACGGCGAGGTCCTTTCCGGTGTTCAGCGCCGGAGGCGATGGACACCGGAAGAGAAGGTCCGGATCGTCGAGGAGACGTATTTGCCCGGCATGAGCGTGTCGCTCGTCGCCCGGCAGCATGGCATCAGCGGCAGCCAGGTCTTCACGTGGCGCAGGCTGATGAACCAGGGCGCGTTGACCGCCGCGGCAGCCGGCGAGGAAGTGGTGCCGGCGTCCGAGTACCGCGCCTTAGAGACGCAGGTGCGCGAGCTGCAACGGCT
>NZ_FOXP01000004.1:2500-302673 GCF_900115745.1 Sphingomonas rubra
CTTTGACATTGTGAATGGGTTCTTAAAATCGATGCCGTGAGGTATCGGCTTTGAGCGAAGCGGCGGCTCCGGCAACGGGGTTCGCGCAGCGACGAGCAAGGCTGGTTCACTCATTAAATAATCTGGCTGAGATTAATCATCCCGCACCCGCGTCGAGCTAGCGCTCGACACGACCAGTACTGATTCTTGCCGAGTCCGGTGCTGATGTTGGTGGTGTGGGCTCTCAAGCGTGAGGTAAGGGCAATTCGTGGATGCCTTGGCGCATACAGGCGATGAAGGACGTGGCACGCTGCGATAAGCTGCGGTGAGGTGTGAGCAACCTTTGACCCGCAGATTTCCGAATGGGGAAACCCACCTATCCGTTTAACCAGCTGAGCCGTTCGGTGGCACGCGCAAGCGTGTTGCCGAGAGGATCAACTGGTTAGGCGGGAACAGGTATCTTGGGACTGAATACATAGGTTTCGAGAAGCGAACCCGGTGAACTGAAACATCTCAGTAGCTGGAGGAAAAGACATCAACCGAGATTCCGTTAGTAGTGGCGAGCGAACGCGGACCAGGCCAGTGCCTGATGGTGAATTAGCAGAAGCCTCTGGAAAGTGGCGCCATAGCGGGTGACAGCCCCGTATGCGAAAATGAAACATCAGGACTCGAGTAGGGCGGAACACGTGTAATTCTGTCTGAACATGGGGGGACCACCCTCCAAGCCTAAATACTCGTATGCGACCGATAGCGAACTAGTACCGTGAGGGAAAGGTGAAAAGCACCCCGATGAGGGGAGTGAAACAGTACCTGAAACGGATTGCCTACAAGCAGTTGGAGGGTTCTTTGAGGCCTGACAGCGTACCTCTTGCATAATGGGTCTGTGACTTAATGTATCGAGCAAGCTTAAGCCGTTAGGTGTAGGCGCAGCGAAAGCGAGTCTGAATAGGGCGCCCATAGTTCGATGTATTAGACCCGAAACCCGGCGATCTAGGCATGACCAGGATGAAGGTGCGGTAACACGCACTGGAGGTCCGAACCGATTAACGTTGAAAAGTTACCGGATGAGTTGTGTTTAGGGGTGAAAGGCCAATCAAGCCGGGAAATAGCTGGTTCTCCGCGAAAACTATTGAGGTAGTGCCTCGGATGGACACCCTAGGGGGTAGAGCACTGGATGGATGCGGGGGTCGCGAGATCTACCAACTCTAACCAAACTCCGAATACCTAGGAGTGATATCCGGGAGACAGACGGCGGGTGCTAAGGTCCGTCGTCAAAAGGGAAACAGCCCTGACCTACAGCTAAGGTCCCCAAGTCACGTCTAAGTGGGAAAGCATGTGGAAATCCCAAAACAACCAGGAGGTTGGCTTAGAAGCAGCCATCCTTTAAAGAAAGCGTAACAGCTCACTGGTCTAAACAAGGGTTTCTGCGGCGAAGATGTAACGGGGCTCAAGACGTGCACCGAAGCTTAGGGTGTGGATTTATCCACGCGGTAGCGGAGCGTTCCGTAGGCCTGCGAAGCGATCTGGTAATGGGTCGTGGAGGTATCGGAAGTGCGAATGCAGACATGAGTAGCGATAAAGAGGGTGAGATGCCCTCTCGCCGAAAGACCAAGGGTTCCTGCGCAAGGCTAATCCGCGCAGGGTGAGCCGGCCCCTAAGACGAGCCCGAAGGGGGTAGTCGATGGGAACCACGTTAATATTCGTGGGCCTGGTGGTGTGTGACGGATCTCGTGTGTTGTTCAGCCTTATTGGATTGGCTGGGCTTCGAAGAGGTTCCAGGAAATAGCCCCACCGTATAGACCGTACCCGAAACCGACACAGGTGGTCAGGTAGAGTATACCAAGGCGCTTGAGAGAAGTGTCCTGAAGGAACTCGGCAAATTGCCTCCGTACCTTCGGAAGAAGGAGGCCCTCACTAAGCGCAAGCTTTATGAGGGGGCACAGGCCAGGGGGTAGCGACTGTTTAGCAAAAACACAGGGCTCTGCTAAGTCGGCTTCAAGACGACGTATAGGGCCTGACGCCTGCCCGGTGCCTGAAGGTTAAGTGGAGGGGTGCAAGCTCTGAAATGAAGCCCAGGTAAACGGCGGCCGTAACTATAACGGTCCTAAGGTAGCGAAATTCCTTGTCGGGTAAGTTCCGACCTGCACGAATGGCGTAACGACTTCCCCACTGTCTCCAGGACATGCTCAGCGAAATTGAATTCCCCGTGAAGATGCGGGGTACCCGCGGTTAGACGGAAAGACCCCGTGCACCTTTACTGCAGCTTCAGAGTGGCATTAGGAAGGAACTGTGTAGCATAGGTGGGAGGCTTTGAAGCATTGGCGCCAGCTGATGTGGAGCCGTAGGTGAAATACCACCCTGTTGTTTTCTGATGTCTAACTTCGCACCGTGAAACCGGTGCAAGGACCCTCTGTGGCGGGTAGTTTGACTGGGGCGGTCGCCTCCTAAAGAGTAACGGAGGCGCGCGATGGTGGGCTCAGGCCGGTTGGAAACCGGCTGCAAGAGTGCAATGGCATAAGCCCGCCTGACTGCGAGACTGACAAGTCGAGCAGAGACGAAAGTCGGTCATAGTGATCCGGTGGTCCCTCGTGGAAGGGCCATCGCTCAACGGATAAAAGGTACGCCGGGGATAACAGGCTGATAACCCCCAAGAGCTCATATCGACGGGGTTGTTTGGCACCTCGATGTCGGCTCATCACATCCTGGGGCTGGAGCAGGTCCCAAGGGTTTGGCTGTTCGCCAATTAAAGTGGTACGTGAGCTGGGTTCAGAACGTCGCGAGACAGTTTGGTCCCTATCTGCCGTGGGCGTCGAAATTTGAGAGGAGTTGACCCTAGTACGAGAGGACCGGGTTGAACGTACCTCTGGTGTACCTGTCGTCGTGCCAACGGCGCAGCAGGGTAGCTATGTACGGACGGGATAACCGCTGAAAGCATCTAAGCGGGAAGCCTCCCTCGAGATAAGATTTCTCAGAGCGGTCGAAGACCACGACCTTGATAGATCGGATGTGGAAGCGCGGTAACGCGTGAAGCTAACCGATACTAATCGCTCTATTCGCGCTTGAGAGTGCCACACCACCAACATCAGCACCGGACACAAACCGGACTGGGTGGGATGATGACCTCCAACCAGATTATACAACACCGTGCACGGCATCGATTTGAACCAGCCCCCGAGGGAACGCTCCTCGCCACCCGTGGCGACCGGCATCCCCCCTCAGGGCTCTCATGAAGTACCACTTCATGAGAATATCTCACGCGCTCCATTGCCTGGTGGCTATAGCGTCGGTGTCCCACCCGATCCCATCCCGAACTCGGCCGTGAAACCCGACTGCGCCAATGGTACTATCGCTCAAGCGATGGAAGAGTAGGTCGTCGCCAGGCATTGCAGCCCGTGAGAGAACAAGAACCCATTCACATTCCCCCGACAAACCGTCGGGAACTGGGGCAACATGCCCCCGTCGCGGGGTGGAGCAGCCCGGTAGCTCGTCAGGCTCATAACCTGAAGGTCACAGGTTCAAATCCTGTCCCCGCAACCAAATAACACATCAGCTCAGATAGCCCTCTGGCGTCGGCTTCCGGCCTCGTGCTGACGCCGCAATGATCGCCGCATGGCGATCAACTCAACGACCATCTGGGAGTCTCTCTCGCCGTGTCACTCGCGGGGCTCCTGTCGTAGTCGATAGTCCCGCAAAGCTGCTGCGTTAGCTCATCCTCTCGACGATGCGGCCGGCGCAATCGGTGAGAATGATCGAGGCGAGCGGCGCGGCTTTTGTCTTACGGGACACGGGTGCCAGCCTCATGCCGGCCGCGATCGCGTGGGGCGTTGGAGAGGCGCTTCGGACAAGGAGAGGTCCCTCCGTCGAAATCGGCCCGGCGGAGCGGCAGGCCACGAGGCGTCCCCCGGTGGTAGCGAGGGCGGCGAGGGCGGTCGGCTCGTGGAAACAGCGTCTTCTTGGCTCGTTCTGACGCCGGATCAACGGTAGAAGCGACGATGAGCGACGAAGCAGGCGAGAACATCATCGACGCGCGCGATGCGGCGGAGAGCGCGGGGCTGGTCTATATCGACGACCAAGGGGCCGGCATCACCCGTCGCAAGAGCGGCAAGGGCTGGAGCTACCGCGACCCGAGCGGGGCGAGGATCACCGACAAGGCGGTGATCGAGCGCATCAACAAGATCGGCATTCCGCCCGCCTACACCGATGTCTGGATCTGCGCGGACGAGCGCGGCCATATCCAGGCGACCGGCCGCGATGCCAAGGGACGCAAGCAGTACCGCTATCACGAACGTTTCCGGGAGGTGCGCGACAGCACAAAATACGAGCATATGCTGACCTTCGCCGAGGTGTTGCCCGGCATTCGCGAGCGTATCGACGCCGACATGCGCCGTCGTGGCCTGCCGCGCGAGAAGGTGCTGGCGACGGTCGTCCGCCTGCTGGAGACGACGATGATCCGCGTGGGCAATGCCGATTACGCCAAGCAGAACCGGAGCTATGGCTTGACCACCCTCAACGACCGGCACGTCGAGGTGGATGGCGGTGAGTTGAAGTTCCGTTTCAAGGGGAAGAGTGGCAAGCAGTGGAACCTGAAGCTGGCCGATCGCCGGGTGGCGAAGATCGTCAAGCAGAGCCAGGATTTGCCCGGCCAGCACCTGTTCCAGTATCTGGACGACGAGGGCGAGCAGCGCGAGGTCACGTCGAGCGACGTCAACGCCTATCTGCGCGAGATCAGCGGCAGCGCGATCACGGCCAAGGATTTTCGCACCTGGACCGGCACCGTACTCGCCGCCCTGGCGCTGGCCGAGTTCGAGAAGTTCGACAGCGAGGCCGCCGCGAAGAGGAATGTCCGCGCCGCCATCGAGAAGGTGTCGGCCAAGCTCGGCAACACGCCGGCCGTGTGCCGCCGCTGCTACGTGCACCCGGAGGTGATCGACAGCTACATGTCGGAGACGCTGGTGCTGGAGATCGAGCAGGAGGTCGAGCGCGAGCTGCGCGACAATGTGGCAGGACTACGGCCCGAGGAGGCGCTGGTGCTCGCCTTTTTGCAGCGGCGCCTGTCCGACAAGCTGGCCGCTTGATGCGGCTCCACCTCCGCGCCGGCCGACGACGGGGTCCGGCGTGTATGATGTGCCCGGAGCATGTCGATGCGGGGTGACCCGTCGGGGCGCGGAACGGTACGGGTCATCGTCGGCCGGCTGTTCGCGACGGTCGCGTGCGTCCTGGCGGTCGCGACGCTGGTCAGTTTGATCCCGTCCAATTCCTGGTGGATACGCGCGCTCGACTTCCCCCGGCTGCTGATCCTGGTGGCGATCGGGGTGACGGCGATCGGCGTTGCCGTCACGATGATCGGCCGATGGGCCTGGATCGTCATCGCGGTACTGGCATTCGCCGCGGGGCTGCAGGCGTGGCGGATCTATCCTTATTATTGGTTCGCGCCGGTCGAGGTCGCCCGTGCCGACCGGGTTGCTCCGGACGACCGCGCGTCGTGCTTCTCCGTGCTGGGGCTGAACGTCTACCAGCACAATCGCGACTACACGCCCACGCGCCGCCTGATCGACCGGATGAAGCCCGACATCCTGCTGCTGATGGAAACCGACCAACGCTGGGTCAGCGCGCTCGCGCCGTCGCTGGTGCGCTATCGTACACGGGTCGTGCGGCCGCTCGGCAACACCTATGGCTTGGTGTTCGCGACCAACCTGCCCGTCCGCTCGGCAGGAACGCGCAACATCACCGACCGGGATACGCCGACGCTCTACGCGCGGCTGTCGGCCCGCGACGGCAGGCCGTTCGACTATGTCGGCCTGCACCCCCGCCCGCCATTGCCGGGGCAGGATACCGACCTGCGTGATCGCAAGATCGAGCACGCCGCGCTCGCCGTCGCCGATCATGACGTACCCAGGATGGCGATGGGCGACTTCAACGACGTCGCATGGTCGCGCACCACGCAGCTGTTCAAGCAGGTCGGCGGCTTCCTCGATCCGCGCATCGGACGCGGGAGCTTTCCGAGCTTTCCGGCCGACTACGTCTCGCTCGGCTGGCCGCTCGACCAGCTGTTCCTGTCGCCCGGCTTCACCTTCCGGGACCTGCGCATCCTGCCGGACGTGCATTCCGACCACCGGCCGCTCGCCGCGACGGTTTGCCTGGCCGGTGACCGCGCTCGCGCGCGGAATGGCTCGCCCGACGATCTCGATGCGCAGGCCCGTGCCGCGGCACGATCGATGTCGGAACGCTAGGACGGATCGACATTCGGCATTTTTCCACCCCGGTTAAGGCCGGGGTCCAGTCGGGAAGGTCGTGGAAGAGGTGCGACGACCGATCGTTCGCGTCTCCCAGCTGGGCCCCGGCCTTCGCCGGGGTGACGAGCGCTGAATGTCGATCCGCCCTGGGCGATGCTGTTCAACGCGTTCGACGTCGTTCCCACAATGGCACTCGTGTCGCGTTGGACGCCGCCTCCATCATGCCGGGCGAGGTGATCTGCCAGCCGGCGCTGGTGCCGCGGCCCACCACGATCACGTCGACCTCGTCCATCGTCGTTCTCGCTCGGCGGGGGCGACGGCGCGATCAGCGGGGAGAGCGGGTCGCCTGCATCCGGACCCAGTCGGCGGTCTCGTCCGGCCGGGTGACGGGAATCATGTGACCGCCATCGATCAGCGTCAGCGCTGCCGCGGGCAGCGCCTCGGCGAGCCGGCGGCCGTGGAGTTCGGGGTCGAGCACCCGATCCTCGCGACCGTAGAGGATGGCGACGGGCAGCCGCAGCTCGCCGTAGCGCGCAACCATGCCGGGCAGGTCGTCGTTGGCGGCGACCAGATCGGCGGCGGCGGCCTGGAAGTTGCCGGGCCGCGCGACCAGTGCGCCGCCGCCGCGGGTCGCGAAGTCGGCGGGCACCGGCTCGGGCGCGAACGCGGCTTCCGCCCCCTTCTGCCCGGCGAGCATCGCGGCAGGGGTGGCGAGCGTCCAGGCGACCGCCTTGCGGGCCAGCGGCGAGGCGATGGCGAGCCGCTCGAATGCACCGGGCACGGTGTCGACCGGCTGGGTGAGCGGCGCGATCAAGGCGAGGCCGCCGACCGCCGCCGGATGGTCGAGCGCGAGCGCGAGCGCCACCGCGCCGCCGAGCGAATGGCCGACGACGAGCGGCCGCTCCAGCCCCAGTGTCTGGGCGAAGCGCGCGATCTGCGCCGCCTGCGCGCGGACGTTCGCCGCCTCGCCCGCTACCGAATAGCCCGAGCCCGGCCGGTCGATCAGGATGACGCGGTGGTCGGCGGCGAGCCGGTCGAGCAGCGCGTAGCTGAAGTTGCGCATCTGCCCGGCCAGACCGTGGATCATCAGGATGGTCGGTCCTTCGCCGCGCTCCAGATAGTGCATGCGGCGGCCGTCGACGTCGACGAAGCGGCCGTCGACGGGCACCATCCGCTCGATCCGCCGCTCGGTCAGCTTGGCGAACAGCGCCAGACCGGCGACGGTGGCGACCGCCGCCGCCGCGGCGACCGTGCCGATGGGAAGCGACGAGCGGGGGGCCGGCGTGGCGGTGGCCGCGGGGGAGGGGCCGGGGACGGTTCCGTTCCGCTCGGCGAAGTGCATCACGCCGTCCTCCAGCTTGCCGAACTTGAGCGCGGCGAGATCCAGCGCGTAATTCTGGTGGACGCGCCACGGCGCCTTCGACCCCTGATGCGGCAGGATGGCGTTGGCGCGCTGGACGTAGCCGGAGGTGAACCCCAGCATCGGCTCGGGCGTGACCGAGGGATCGTCGCGGCGCGGCGTGCACGACGCGTAGCCGTGCGCGTCCATGTGGCGGATCAGGCGACAGGCGTAGCGCGCCGACAGGTCGCACTTCAGCGTCCAAGATGCGTTGGTATAGCCGAAGGCGAGCGCCAGATTGGGCACGTCGCTCAACATCATGCCCTTGTAGATCAGCCGGTCGGCAGGATTTACGACCGTGCCGTCGACCGTCAGCTCGATACCGCCCATCAGCCGCATGACGAGGCCGGTCGCGGTGACGACGATGTCGGCGGCCAGCTCCCGGCCCGACTCCAGTGCGATGCCGCTTGCCGTGAAGCGGTCGATCCGGTCGGTGACAATCGCCGCCTTGCCGGCGCGCATCGCCCCGAACAGGTCGGCGTCGGGGATGAGGCAGATGCGCTGGTCCCAGGGGGCGTAGCGCGGCTCGAAGTCGCGTTCGATCTCGTAATTGTCGGGCAGTTGCGCGCGCACGCCCTTCAGGATCAGCGCCTTCATCCTGTCCGGCCGCTTGCGCGCATAGGCGTAGGTGGCGATGCCGAGCCCGACGCTCTTCCACTTGGCCGCCGTGCCCGCGAGCTTGCGGGGCAGGACGCGGTGGGCGACGCTGGCGAACCCGTCCCGCGACGGGCGCGAGACGATGTAGGTGGGCGAGCGCTGGAGCATCGTCACGTGCGCGGCCCGGTCGGCGAGGGAGGGCACCAGCGTGACGGCGGTGGCGCCGCTGCCGATCACGACGACGCGCTTGCCCGTCCAGTCGAGCTGCTCGGGCCAGTGCTGCGGGTGGACGATGTCGCCGGCGAAGTCCTCGACACCCTTGAACGCCGGGGTGAAGCCCGCGGCATAGTCGTAATAGCCGCTGGCCATGTAGAGGAAGGCGCAGGTGATCCGGCTCGCGGCCCCGTCGCGCTCGATCTCGACGGTCCAGGTCGCGTCGGCGGAGGACCAGGCGGCGCGGACCACGCGCGTGCCGAAGCGGATGTGCGCGTCGATGCCGAATTCGCGCGCGGTGTCGGCGATATAGTCGCGGATCGCTTCGCCCCCGGCGATCGCCCGGTCGCTCGGCCAGGGGCGGAAAGGGAAGCCCAGCGTGTACATGTCCGAATCCGAGCGGATGCCGGGATAGCGGAACAGGTCCCACGTGCCGCCGATCGCGTCGCGCGCCTCCAGGATCGCGTAGCGCTTGCCCGCGCACTCGGTCTGGAGCCGGTAGGCGGCATCGATGCCCGACAGGCCGGCACCGACGATCAGAACATCGAAATGCTCGGGCGGCGGGGTGTCGGTTGCCATGGCGGACTGCTCCGATAAGGTCGGGATCGACGAGGAATATCTGGAAACAAGGCTTATCACTTGGGCTCGACACCGGCAAGCGGACAGGGGCGGCGCTACGCGGGCGCGTCCGCGGTCGAGCGCCGCGGCGAACGACGCGAGCGGCTGATCCGCGCGGCGATCGCGCTCTACGGGGAGCGTGGCTACCGCCAGACCACGGTGACCGCCGTCTGCCGCGCGGCCGGCCTCACGCCCCGCTACTTCTACGAGGCGTTCGCCGGCAGCGAGGCATTGCTGCTCGCCACGCTCCAGGAAGTGTCAGATTACGTGGCGCAGCACGTCGCCGCCGCGGTCGTCGGCGTCGACGGCACGCCGGACGAGCGGTTACGCGCGCTGCTCGCCGCTTATTATCGCCTGCTGCGCGACGATCCGGCGAGCGCGCGCGTGTTCCTGTCGGAAGTGTCGGGCATCGACGAGGCGGTCGACGCGCTGTTCACCCGCTCGACGGTCGCGTTCGCGGACCTGATCGCGCGCACGTTGGACCCGGCACATGTCGATGGTGCGACCGCGCCGCTCGCGCGCGCCGGCGCGATGCACGGGCTGCTCGCGATCGCGCGCCATTGGGTGGGTGAGGGCTGTGCCGAACCGGTCGATATCCTCATCAAGGCAGCGGTGCCGTTGTGCTGGATGCTCGTCGATACCGACACCGGGTATCGTGTCGCCTCCGGGTCGTCGGGTGGAATCAATGAAGGCGGATCATGATCGCGACGGCGGCACGTTCGGGGCGGGATCCTGCGCGCTGCCGCTCGGCGCGCCGCCCGACTGGCCGGGCATGCCGACGAGATACTGCACGATGGCATCGACGTCCGCCGCGCGAACGGGTGCCTTGTAGACCTCGCGCATCTTGGTGACCGTCGCGCGCCACTGTTCCGCGGACAGCCTGGGCTGGTCTAGGGCCATGCTGGCCGAGTGGCAGGCCGTGCAGTTCGCGTTGACGAGATCGGATCGGGGGCCTTCGGGAAAAATCGCCTCGTCCGCGGGAAGCTCGATCGCCGTCGATGTGAGGCGGACGCCTCTCGCCCCGACGCTGCTGGCGGGAACGCCCGTGGCGGAAGGCGCGCGGGGTGGCGGGGACGGTCGGTCGTGCGGAGCGCCGACGAGCACGAGGACGATCGCCGTCAGCGCGATCACGCCGCCCGCCAGCAGACCGGTCGATGGAGCCCTCACGTCCGATCTCCTCAAGCAGCGACGACGTGCGTCGTCTCGATGTTGCCGCGCATATAGCCGCCCGGGTTCCAGATCGGCGTCGCCGGCTGTGCCACTCCCCGCGTGTTCCAGCACCTGGTCATGATGGCGTTGGTTCCGCGTCTCAGCGGCACGCGGCCGTCCCAGCGGCGGAAGCCGTAGCGCCCTTCGTCCGGACCCAGAGCGGTTCGATACCAAGTTCGGCCGCCGTCGGACGACACGTCGACCTTGGCCATCCCGCAGTCGCCTCCCATCGCGATCCCGCCGACCGGAATGCTCGGTTCCCAGGCGACCACCTGCCCATCGGGCAGGCTGGTCATCCAGCTCCGCGGGATCATGCGGTTGATGGGAATGGTCGGGAAGTCCTTGGAGCCGGGGGCGACGTTCGCGCGCGGCGTCGCCGGGATCTTGTAGGCTTTCGCCATCCAATAGTGATCGTCCGCGTGCGGCAGCACTTGAATCGAGTTCAGCGCCTTGATCCAGTAGGTCGAGTACCAGCCGGGCACGACCAGTCGGATGGGGAAGCCGTTCAGCATGGGCAATTGCTCGCCGTTCATGCCGAACGCGATCATCACCTCGCCGTCGCGCGCGTGATCGATGTCGAGGGACTTGGCGAAGTCCGGCCCGTCCGGCGTCAGCGGTCGATCGAGCGCGCCGAATCGCACCTGGACGGCGCCCGCCTTGACGCCCGCGAGATCGAGGATGTCGCGCAGCCGTACGCCGAGCCACTTGGCGTTGCCCATGGCGCCGTGCCCCCATTGCGCACCCGCGACCCGCGGCTGGAAGAGGCCTCGGCTGTTTCCCGAGCATTGATTGACGGCCGGGATCTCGACGCGCGGCAGCCGGAGCAGCTGCGCCAGGCCGATCGACAGCGGGCGGGTGACGTGGCCGCCCACCCTTAATCGGAAGGTCTCGACATCCACGGCGGTGGGTATGTCGGCCCAGTGCCAGCGCACGAAGAACCGGTCGTTGGGCGTGAAGATGGAGCGGTCGAAGACCTCCATCGGCGTCTCCAGCAGCGGAGGGCGGGTCCGCTGGAGGATCATGCTGCCCTTGCCGGGAAAGGCGCTGGTCAACGTCCGCTCCGCATTGCCGCCGGGCAGATGCAGGTCGACGGTCCGCTGGGCGATCGCGGGAACCGCGGCGCCGACCGCGCCCAGCACGCCTGCGGCCAGCAGCCGCCGGCGACTGGTCTCCGCCGCCATTCGGGCGTCAAGCATATTCATCTGGAGCTCCGATCCATGACAGAGGGAAAGGAGAGGGTTCCCGGTCGGATGGCGAGTGGCCGTTCACCCTCGGAATAGCAGCAGCGCGGCGGCGAGCGAGAGACCCAGCGCGACGAGCGACGCCACGGCGATCACCACCAGCGGCTTGACGCCGGTGCCCAGCAGCGCGGTCATCGGCGCACGAATCCCCGTGGCGGCCACGGCGCATGCGAGGAACGCCGTCGCGACCGTTTGCGCGGAGCGGCCGACCACGGGCGGCACGGGCAGTACCGAGTTGAGCGCGGCGACGACGAAGAACCCGGTGACGAACCAGGGCACCGACAGCTTCGCCCTTTTGCCGCCGTCCGACGGGAAGAACGCGGCGATCAGCGCCAGCACGGGGGCGAGCAGCGCGACGCGCGTCAGCTTGACGATGGTGGCGACCTGCCCCGCATCGTCGGAGAAGGAGTAGCCCGCGCCGATCGCCTGCGCGACGTCGTGGATCGACGCGCCGAGCATGAAGCCGGCCTGCCGGCTGGAGAGGCCGACCCCGTGTGCGATGAGGGGATAGAAGAACATGGCGGTCGCGCTCGCGGCCGAGATCCCTACCAGGACGAGCGCCAGCTGCGCCTGGTTCGCGCGCCGTTCGCCTAGCGTGGTCGCCAGCGCCAGCGCCGCCGACGCGCCGCAGATCGCCACCGCGCCCCCCGCCAACGTGCCGAAGGCGGAGGACAGCCCTGCCGCGCGGGCGACCAGCACGCCGGTGCCGAGCGTCGCCAGCAGGATCAGCACGACCGCCAGCAGCGTCAGCGGACCGAGGCCGACGATCTGCCCGAGCGTGACGCGCGCCCCGACCAGCACGATGCCCCACCGGAGCAGTGTTCTGGAGGCGAAGCCGAGCCCCGCCGCCATCCTGGCGTCGCCGCTCAGGAAATTGAGCGCCAGGCCGATCAGCAGCGCCATCAGGGTCAGCGGTGCGCCGTAATGGTCCGCGACGAAGCCCGCCGCCATGGTGGCGAGCGCCGCGACGATGAGGCCGGGAAGCACGTCCGTCCAGCGCTGCCCGGGCTCCGGCTCGAGGTCGTTGAAGAGGTCGGCGGCGCGAGGGGCCTCCATCGGCCGGTTCATCGCGCCGCCTCCGCCAGCGCCGCGAACAGCGCCGCGTGATCGCTGCCGTCGCGCCAGAACACCGGCGGCTCGCCGAGCGGGGCGGCCACCTCGACCGTGCGACCACCCTCGTGGCGCCCGCCCGACCAGAGATGGACCCAGGTCGCCCCCGCCGGCAGATAGGCCGACCAGCGCTCCGCGTCCGCCTCGATCACCGGCGCGACGATCAGGTCGCGGCCATAGCCGAACTGCGTCTCCACGCCCCAGCAGGCGGGATCGTCCTCCCAGTCGAGCATCAACGGGCGCTGGAGCGGAAGGCCGGTCGCCGCGGCCTCCTCGCACAATTCTTTCACATAGGGCGCCAGTGCGGCGTGGACGCGGGTCATGCGGGCGAAATGGGCGAGCACGACCGGGTCGCCGTCCAGCTGCAGGTTCTCGTCGGGGCGGTTGCCCTCGTGGCTGCGCATCACCGGCGAGAAGGCGCTCAGCTCGCTCCAGCGCATCAGCAGCTCGGGCGTGCGGACGTTTCCGTAGAGGCTCGTATAGCCACCCAGATCGCTGTGATGATAGGCGTTGCCGAGCATGCCGGAGGACAGCGCCGCCCGGATCACCGTGCCGATGCCGTCGTGGCGCGAGAAGTCGACGCACTGGTCGCCCGCCCAGAGCAGCGGGCAGTGACGACCGACGCCGGTGAAGCCCGCGCGCATGAAGAACAGCGCATCGCCCGTGCGGCCCCGCGACTCGATCGCGCGGGCGTTCACCTCCGCCCAGATCGTCGGCCAGGCGTTGTGGGCGAGCATGCCGTCGGTGCCGTCGTGGAGACGCACGTCCGTCGGCAGATACTCGCCGAAATCGGCCATCCAGCCGGACAGGCCGTAGTCGAGCATCTCGCGCCCGATCACCCGGTCGGCGAACCAGTCGGCGGCCTCCGGATTGGTGAAATCGACGATGCCGCAATCGAACTCGCCGAAATCGACCAGATAGGGCCGATCCTCGTCGAGGCGCAACGCGAGGTAGCCGGCATCCGCCGCCTCGACGAACAGAGAGCCGTCGACTGCCAGATAGGGATTCACATAGCCGAGAAAGCGGATACCGCGATCGTCGAGTTCGGCGATGCGCCGCCGCAGACCGGGATAGCGCGCCTCGTTCGCCTTCCAGTCCCAGAACAGCCGCTTGCCGAAGCTGGTGACCCGCAGTCCCACCCAGTCCTCGCACCATAGGCCGGTGATCGCCGCGCCCGCCGCGATCATCGTCTCCAGGCGAGAGAAGCTGTCCGCGCCCTGCTTCAACCCGACGATCGCGCCCTCGTACGCCCAGCCGGGCAGTCGGGGCTGTCGGCCGAACCGCGTGGAAAGCTGCTCCACCAGGCCGGCGAACCGCGCGGCCGCGAAGAGTTCGACCCGCGCAGGGATCTCCCAGCACTCGATCTCGTGGTGCGCCGGATCACGAAAGTCGAAGCAGCTGTAGGCGGTGGTGTCGAGGTGGAGCGCGTAGTGGCGCGACGAGACGTAGGTGGGCTGCGGATAGTTGGTGTTCCAGTAATCGCCGCCGGACCGGCCGTCGCGGTCGCTCTGAAACGTCATCAGCGTCGACTTGTCGCGGCCGACGCCCGGTTCCGAGGTCCACATGGGAAAGCGCCGGCCAGCCATGTCGAAATAGGACATCTGTTCGCCGCCGCCCCACAGCCGCTCGCCGGCCTCGGTGACGCAGCGCAGCCAGAAACGGTTGAGGTCGGGATCGAGCCGTTCCACGGCGAAGCCGGTGTCGTCGACCACGATACGCAGCAGCGCCGGGGTCGACGACGACGCGGCAAGGGTCACGGTCTCGCGGTCGATGCTCGCGTGAACGAGCGGGATCCTCGCGGACAGCCGGTCCGAGAGGAAATAATTGCCCCGGTACATGTCGACGTCGGCGTCGCCCGCGCCGACGAACAGCGCGGGCGCGTCCGAGCGGTGCCGGAGCAGCAGCGTGTCGCCGGCGAGCAGATCGAAGCCGTCGCCGTCCGGAACGAGCCGGACGGCGGTCATGCCGTCGCCTGTTCGCGGTAATCGCGGATCGCCGCGGCGGCGACCTGGCGACCGACCATCGCCAGCTGGTCGGCGACGGCAGGATCGGCGCAGCCGCCCTCCGCGTCGAATTTGCACTGCGCGCTGTTGATCGCCGCGGCGAACGGCGTCGGCCAGCCGCGCAACGAGTGGATGATCGAGCGCAGCGCCGCGACGGTGGACCCGGTCGCCTGCCAGCCATAGGCGGTGGCAATCACGCCGACCGGCACGTCGGTGAGGTAGACGCGGTCGTCACGCGCCGTCTCCTCGAGCAGATCGATGGCGTTCTTGACGAGGCCCGAGATGCTGCCGTGATAGCCGGGACTGGCGATGATGATGCCGGATGCCTGCCGCACCGTGTCCACGAGCGCGGTCTCGCCTTCCATGCGATCGACGCCGGGCGTGTAGAGGGGCAGGGCGGCGAGGTCCTCGCCACCGAACAACTTGGTGTCGACGCCGTGCTCCGCGGCCGAGCGCAGGGCCATTTCGAGCGCGCGTTGCGTGGACGATCCGCCGAGGGTGGTGCCGCCGATGCCGACCACGAGTGGTCGGCGCGCGTTGTTGCCGTTCATGCTGCTCTCCTCTGCCGGTCGCCGCTTCTGTCGTCGGCCACCATGGCGCACGTCAGTCGATGGTCAGCGGCCCGTGCTGTAGCTTGGGCAACACGTGGCGGGCGAACAAATCCGCCTCGACCGCGTGCGGGTATCCGGACAGGATGAAGGCATCGATCCCCATCTCCCGATACATCTCGATCTTGGCCAGCACCTGATCGGGGTCGCCGACGATCGCGGCGCCGCAGCCCGACCTCGCCCGGCCGACGCCCGTCCAGAGGTTCTCCTCGGCATAACCGTCGTCGGTGGCGTTCTCCCGCAACGCCGCCTGGGCGGCGACGCCGGTGGAAGTGGTGTCCAGCGACTTGTTGCGGATCGCCTCGCCCTGGGCCGCGTCGAGCTTGGACAGCAGCCGGTCGGCGGCGGCCCGAGCCTCCGCCTCGGTGTCGCGGACGACGACGTGCGCGCGGTATCCGAACTTCAGCGTGCGGCCGTGCTTCGCGGCGCGCGCGGTCATGTCGTCCATGATCTCGCGCACGACCTCCCTCTTGTCGGGCCACATCAGGTAGACGTCGCACCCTTGGGCGGCCGCCTCCCGCGCGTCCGGCGACAGGCCACCGAAATAGAGCGGCGGGCACTTGCCGGAGACCGTCGTCACGGCGGGCGGGTCGAGCTTCAGCTGCCAGAACTCGCCCTGATGGTCGAGCGGCTGGCCGTTCAGCATCGTCCTCAGGATCTGCATCGCCTCCAGCGTGCGGGCGTAGCGGGGCGCGGAGGCCAGCTTCTCGCCGGGCATGTCGGAGGAGATGATGTTGACGGTGAGCCGGCCGCCCAGGATGCGGTCGATGGTCGCGATCTGGCGTGCCAGCTGCGGTGGCCAGCTCTCGCCGATGCGCACCGCCATCAGCAGCCGGATGCGGCGGACCATGGTCGCGATCGCGGCGGCGAAGGCAGTGGTGTCAATGCCCAGCGCGTAGCCGGAGGGCAGCAGGATATTGTCGAAGCCGCCGGTCTCGGCCTGCAGGACGATGTCGCGGCAATGCTCCCAGCTGGATTTCAGCTTGGGATCGGGGACGCCCAGGAACTCGTAATCGTCGTCGCAGAGCGCGGAGAACCAGCTAATCTCGCAGGCGTCGGTCATGGCAGCTTCTCTCCAAGGCTGGCCTCGAGGACGGCGTACCATTCGGCACGGGTCCAGCGCGGCGTATAGGCGTCCGGTATCTTCGCGACCCTGCACGGATTCTGGGTGCCGACGATCGGGATCGGCCGGGCGGGATGGGCCATGATCCAGCTATAGGCGATGGCGGAGCGGTCGACGCCGGCTTCCTCGGCCTTGGCGTCGAACAGTGCCACCACCGTTCGCGAACGCTCGTCCTGCGGGTCCGCCAGTCGCCCACCGCCGAGCGGCGACCAGGCGAGGACGGCCATCCGGCGCTCCATCGCCTGGTCGAACAGGCCGTCGAACAACGGGGCGGTCGCCAGCGCGGAGAACTCCGGCTGGATGCTGACGATCGGCACGGTCAGGAAGGCCGCGAGCGCGGCGGTCTGCGCGGGCGTGTGGTTCGACACGCCGATCGCGACGATCTTGCCGGCGGCCCGGGCGTCATCCAGCGCACGCGCCACCTCTTGCGGATGGGTGAGCAGGTCGGGCCGGTGGATATGGTAGAGGTCGATGCGCTCGCAGCCGAGGCGACCGAGCGAGGCGTCGATCGCCTCGGCGAGGTAGGTGGCGCTCGAGTCGTAGGGCACGCCCATGCTGATGCCGCCCTTGGTCGCGAGCACCATGCGGTCGCGCAAGGCCGGCGACTCGGCGAACACCCGGCCGAGCAGCGCCTCCGCCGCGCCGAACGGTTCGCCATTGTCCGGCCCATAGATGTCGGCGGTGTCGAGCAGCGTGACGCCGGCATCCAGCGCCGCCTCGACCAACATGCGCGCCGCGGACACGTCCTCGCCCGCGAAGCGCCACATGCCCCAGGCGATGGAGCTGACGGTGAGGCCGGTGTCGCCGAGGGCGACGGAGCGATCGGGTGATTTCAAATAAGACACCGTTGTCTTATGCTGCCGGTTCGGCATAAAGGAAAGAGCGAAAAGACGGCGCCCGATCGTCTGCGAACGCCGCCGGCAGCATGACCAGCCTCGCTGGTCATGGCTCGCGGTGTGAAGAAATCGTCGTGATACAGGGCCTTGGCGGTTCAGGAGAGAAGATGATGAAGGCGAGAACGTTGCGAATCGCGATGCTACTGGGAGCCGCCACATCGGCGCTGTCGATCTGCACGACCGCGTCGGCGCAGAACGCGATCCCACCGCTCAGCCCCGCTCCCCAGACCCAGCCGAACGGTCCGCCCGCACCCGGCGTGGCGGCGGAGCAGCCCGCCAGGGTCGAGCCCGATACCGCCGGCGACGTGGAGCCGGGCGAGATCGTCGTCACCGCGCAGAAGCGCAGTGAGCGGCTGCAGGACGTGCCGATCGCCGTCTCCGTCATCAGCGGCCAGGCGCTGGCCGCCAGCGGCAAGCCCGGTCTCGAAGGCGCGGTCACCCTTGTCCCCGCACTCAACTTCCAGAAGTCGGGTACGACGCTCAACCAGTCGCTGTTCCTGCGCGGCGTCGGCACCACGACTTTCTCGATCGCCGGCGAGCCGTCCGTCTCCACCGTCCTCGACGGCGTCGTCTTCGCGCGCTCGGGCGAGGCGTTCGGCGACCTGGTCGATATCGAGCGCCTGGAGGTGCTGCGCGGACCGCAGGGCACACTGTTCGGCAAGAACGCGTCGGCGGGCGTGGTCAACATCGTCTCCGTCCAGCCGACGGAGGAACTCGGCGGCTATGTCGAGGGTGGCTATTTCACCAACGGCGACGAGAGGCGCATCCGCGGCGCGCTCAACATTCCCGTCAGCGAGAATCTGCTGACCCGCTTCACCGGATTTTACGGTAAGTACGAAGGCAATATCCGCAACGTGGCGACCGGCGGTCGCGTCAACGGCTACGAGCATTACGGCGCGCGCGCTCAGCTGAAGTGGACGCCGAGCGCCAGCACCACGATCGCGCTGATCGGCGACTATCACCGCAACGACGACAATTGCTGCGCGGAGGTGATCGGCACGGGACCGCTGAACGCCGCTGGCGTCGCGATCACCAGCCCCGCCTTCGCCGTGCTGCCGACGCCCCGCGGCGACGAGACGCGGCAGGTCAACCAGAATCTGGTCACCCGCACCAAGGAGGAGGGCTACGGCGTGTCGCTGCAGCTCGACACGGAACTGGGCACGCAGACGGTCACCAGCATCACCGCCTATCGCGACTATCGCAACACCGAGATCCGCGACGGCGACTTCCTGCCGAGCGCCTATGTCGGCTTCAACCAGCTGCACGACACCGGTCCGCAGACCGGCCATACGTTCAGCCAGGAACTGCGCCTGACCTCGCCGGCGCAGCAGTTCCTCGCCTACGTGCTCGGCATCTACTATTCGCGCGCGGAGTCGGAGCGGATCTACTCGCGCGCCGACGTCGTCTGCAACGGGGCGACGACACCGACGACGCTGATCCCCTGCGGCACGGCCGGGGCGCCCGCCACGACGACGCCGTTCGGCCGGGCGGACTTCGGCTCGGTCTTCAAGAACATCGCCGCCTTCGGGCAGGCGACGGCCAACTTCACCGATCGCTTCCGCTTCATCGGTGGCCTGCGCTGGACGGCGGACCAGCTGAACGTTTTCCACAGCCGCACGACCACGCTGGCGGGGCCCGGCATCCAACCGAGCTTTCCGACGACGCCCAGCGGCACCGGCACGCCGGCGACCGTGTTCCGCGGCAAGACGACCAACACCAACGTATCGGGCAAGGCGGCGCTGCAGTTCGACGTCACCCGCAACGTCACCGCCTATGGCGGCTATACGCGCGGGTACAAGGGACCGGCATTCAACGTCTTCTTCAACCTGACCGCGACCGGCACCAACGCGATCGCGCCGGAGACGTCGGACAGCTACGAGATCGGCCTGAAGAACACGCTGTTCGGCGGGCGCCTGGTCATCAACCTGGATGCCTTCTACGCCGAGTACGACAATTTCCAGGCGAACAACCCCGACCTGGTGGCGGGCGTCGTCGTCACCCGCTTCACCAATGCAGGCAAAGTGTCGACGCGCGGCGGCGAAGCGGACATTGTCTTCCAACCGGTGGACGACCTGTCGCTGTCGGGCGGCATCGCCTATACGGACGCGCGCGTTGACCGTTTCAACCAGGCGCCGGGTGCGCCGATCACGGCCGTGATCCCGGCGGGCACCTCGCTGCCGTTCGCGCCCAAGTGGAAGGGGTCGCTCGGCGCCGATTACCGCTGGCGCACGGGCGGCGCGGTCGACCTGTTCCTGGGCGCACAGGGCAATTACCAGTCCAAGCAGCTCGCCCTCTTCTCGCCAGACGCAGTGCAGCGGCGCCTGGGGACGATCGACTCTTACGGGCTGGTCAACGTCTCGGCCGGTGTCGGCGATGCGAACGATCGTTTCCGCCTGACGGCACAGGTTCGCAACCTGTTCGACCAGAGCTTCGCGGCCGCGATCCAGAACGGCGGTCCGTCGGGCTCCTACCGGTACCAGATCCCGCGCGACGCCGACCGCTATTACGGCATCACCGGCCGCATCAACTTCTGAGAGGAACGGACCACGGAAAAGGCGGTCCCGGAGCGATCCGGGGCCGCCTTTTGCTGTTCGGTCACCCTCGTGACATTTCGGTGCGGGTCAGTGGCCAACCGGAACGACGCGAGGGGTGCCCGGCTCGGCGAGGGTCAGGCGCGGGACGAGCAGCTGCACGAGGAGGAGCGCCACGAGGTAGGAGCCGCCGCACAGGAGCAGCAGGGGGGCATAGCCGTAGCCGTTGTCCAGCGAGAAGCCGGCCCCCTCGATCATCGCCATCCCGGTGAGATTGCCGGCAAAGGCGCCGATCCCGATCGCGGTGCCGATCATGCTGGCGGGGAAGATGTCCGCCGTCATCCCGAACACGTTGGTCGAGAAGCCCTGATGCGCGAACAGCCCGAGCCCGAGCAGTGCCGCCGCGACCCACGCATCGCCGGTCAGCAGCACCGTCGGCACCGGCAGGATCAGCAGCGCGTAGACGAGCATCGACCCCTTGCGCGCTCGATCGATGTCCACGCCGCGGGACATCAGCCATGTCGGCAGGATGCCGCCGCTCAGCGAGCCGAGCGCGGCAAGGGCGTAGATGAAGGCGATGGGCAGGCCGAGCTCGCCCTGCGACAGGCCGAACATGCGGTGGAACAGGTCGGGCATGAAGAACAGCAGGAACCACCAGCACTGGTCGCTGAGCGCCTTGGCCGCGACCACCGCCCATTGCCGACGATCGCGGAGCAGGGACGTCCAAGGGACCGCGCCCGCCTCAGCGACGCCGGCGACCTTGTCGACACGGCCCGTCCTGGGCGTGACGATGAGCCATGCGACCACCCAGACGAACCCCAATCCCCCGGTGATGAGGAACGCCGCCCGCCACCCCAGCCACAGCGCGAGGGCAGGGACGGTGAGCGGTGCCACCACGGCGCCGAAGTTCGAGGCCATGTTGCCGATGCCGAGCATCAGCGAGCGCTGTTCGGGGGGGAAGTAGGTGCCCGCGGTCTTCACCTGCGCGGGCGTGCCGATCGACTCGGCCGCGCCCAGCAGCGCGCGAACGCCGATAAAGCCCGCCACCGACGACACGAAGGCGTGCGCCATGCCGGCGATGCTCCACGCAGCCACGCCGATCGCGAAGCCGCGCCGCAGCCCCATGCGGTCGATGAACCAGCCGGTGCCGAGGAACGAGACCGCCGCGCAGAACTGGAACGCCGAGGCCATATGGCTGTAATCGCGATCGCTCCAGCCGTACTCGCCCTGCAGCATCGGCTTGAGCAGCGCGATGACCTGCCGGTCGACGTAGTTGAGCATGATCGCGGTGAATGCCAGCGCAACGATCGCCCAGCGCCTGGCGCCGACATGCTGTTCGATGTCCTCTCTCCCCTTCATATAGGACAACGGTGTCAGCATGCGCGAGCGGCGTCAAGCGGCGGCCGGCACGACGGTCGACTCCCTGACCACGAGTTCATAGGCCAGCTCGCGCTGGCAGGCCGCCTGGCCCGTCAGCAGCAGATCGGCGGCGTCTGCGGCGAGGTCGCGTACGGGCTGACGAACGGTCGTCAGCGGCGGCCATACCACTTCGGCCAAGGGCGTGTCGTCGAACCCGGCGACCGAGAGCTGGTGCGGCACCACGATCCCACGTCGATGCGCGGCGGCCAGCGCCCCCGCGGCCATGTCGTCGCTGGAGGCGAAGATCGCGCTGGGCGGCTCCGCCATGTCGAGCAGCGCCTCCGCCGCTGTTCGGCCGGACACGAAGTCGAACGCGCCCTGGCGGATATAGTCGAGATCGACATCCAGGCCGCCCGCGGCGAGCGCTCGCAAATGTCCGGAGAGCCGCTGCCCGGAGGCCGCGTAGCTCCGCTCGCCGACGATGAAGCCGATGCGCGCGTGACCGAGGCCGATGAGGTGCGTCGTCATGTCGAAGGCGGCCTGCTCGTTGTCGATCGACGTCGACGACACGTTCTCGATCGGTCCGCCGGGTTGCAGCCGCACGAAGGGAATGCGTCGGCGTTCGAGCTCCTCCAGCACCCGCCGGTCGTCGCAGGCCGGTGGCGCCAGCACCAGACCATCGGGATGCGCCTGGTCGACCAGGGCGAGGATGTCTTCGAGCAGCGTGGGTGAGCCGCGGTCGTACGGCTGCGCGATCATGCGCACACCGTCCTGCTCGCACCGCCGGCGGACGCCCGCCTGGACCTCGTACACGTACCACGGATTGGGGTTGTCGCAGATCAGCGCGATCTGGTGCGACCGATGCCCTTTCAGTGCGCGTGCCGCCTGGCTCGGTTGAAAGCCGATCTCGCTCATCACCGCCAGGACGCGGCGGCGCGTATCCTGGCCGACATATTGTTCGTTGTTGATGACGCGCGACACCGTCTTGATCGAGACCGCGGCGAGGCGCGACACGTCGCGGATGGTGGGGCGGCTTCCGGGCGGGGGGGTTCTGGCATCCGACATCGGCCCCGTCCTACGCAGCGCGGCGGGTCGAAGGAATAGCAGCGTCGCCCGACGGGTCCGTCAGCTGCCATCAGCGAAGCGGCGCCCGGTCACATCAGCGGTTGCCGCTCAACGTCCGTCGTACGGCGTCGTGCCAGCCGGCCGCGAGTCGGTCGCGGGTTTCCGCCGCCATCGACGGCTCGAAGCAGCGCTCCCGCGACCAGAGCCGCTCCAGCTCGTCCAGTCCGGACCAGACCCCCGTCGCCAGCCCCGCGTGGAACGCCGCGCCGCGCGCGGTGGTCTCCAGGTCGGCCGGCCGCTCCACCGGCGCGTCGATCATGTCGGCGAGGAAGCGGCACAGCCAGTCGTTCGCCGCCATGCCGCCGTCGACGCGGAGCATCGCCAATCGGCCGCTGCCGTCCTCGGCCATCGCCCGGATCAGGTCCATCGTCTGGAACGCGACGGATTCGAGCGCCGCCCGCGCCAGATGCGCGGCCCCCGCGCCCAGCGTCAGGCCGAAGATCGCGCCGCGCGCCTCGGCATCCCAGTGCGGTGCGCCCAGCCCCGCGAACGCCGGCACCATATAGACGCCGTGGCTGTCGGGCACGCGCGTCGCGAGATCGTCGGTCTGGCTCGCATGGGTGATGACGCCGATGCCGTCGCGAAGCCACTTCACCGCGGCGCCCGCGACGAAGATCGATCCTTCCAGCGCGTAGGTCGTCCGTCCGTCAATGCGGTAGGCGGGTGTGGTCAGCAGGCGATTGGCCGAGGTCGCGGCCTGGTCGCCGGTGTTGAGCAGGATGAAGCAGCCCGTGCCGTAGGTCGATTTCGCGGTTCCCGGCGCGAAGCAGGCTTGGCCGAACAGCGCCGCCTGCTGGTCGCCCGCCATGCCGGCGACCGGGATCGCCGCGCCGAACAGATCCGCCGCGGTCGTGCCGTAGACGTGGGCGTTGTCGTGGACCGACGGCAGCATCGCTTCCGGCACGCGCAGCAATCGGCACAATTCGGCATCCCAGCAGTGGCGGTGGATGTCGAACAGCATCGTGCGCGACGCGTTGGTCACGTCGGTGGCGTGGACCGCGCCCCCCGTCAGCCGCCAGAGCAGAAAGCTGTCGATGGTGCCGAACGCCAGTTCGCCACGCTCCGCCCGCGCCCGTGCGCCTGAGACGTTGTCCAACATCCACGCGATCTTGGTGGCGGAGAAATACGGGTCGACCAGCAGTCCGGTGCGTTCCCGGACCAGATCCTCGACACCGTCCGTGCGCAGCTCGTGGCAGCGGTCGGCGGTGCGGCGGTCCTGCCACACGATCGCGCGATGGATCGGCAGCCCGGACGCCCGGTCCCACACCACCGCCGTCTCGCGCTGGTTGGTGATGCCGATCCCGGCCACGTCGGCGGCGGCGATCCCGCTCGCTTCCAGGGCCTCCCTCGCGGTCGCGAGCACGTCGCGCCAGATGTCCTCCGGGTCGTGCTCCACGCGACCCGGTTCGGGATAGTGCTGCTGGAACTCCCTTTGCGCGATCGCGACGCGGCGCGCCTCGCCGTCAAAGACGATGCTGCGCGTCGACGTGGTGCCCTGGTCGATCACCAGGATGTGCGTCCGCGCCAAAGAACCTCTCCATCATTCTATGTTCGAACGAATGCTCATTGAGTTTCGCCCGAAGGTCAAGCATTTCGTTTATCCGCCGGGCATGGTATGTCGGCCCCCGGACCGACGGAGGCGTGTGCGATGGATCATTGGCCGGATGGGACGATCGACATGCTCGTCGTCGGCGGCGGTATCAACGGCGCCGGGATCGCGCGCGATGCGGCCGGTCGCGGCCTGTCGGTGCTGCTGGTCGAGCAGGACGATCTCGCCAGCCATACCTCGTCGGCCTCCACCAAGCTGATCCACGGTGGCCTGCGCTACCTGGAATATGGCGAGTTCCGGCTGGTGCGCGAGGCGCTGATCGAGCGCGAGCGGCTGTGGGGCATGGCGCCGCACATCATCTGGCCGCTCCGCTTTGTGTTGCCGCAAACGCAGTCGCCGCGCCCCGCCTGGATGGTCCGCCTGGGCCTGTTCCTCTACGACCACCTGGGCGGACGAGAGCGGTTGCCGGGCACCGAGACGGTCTCGCTCGCCGGTACGCCGTGGGGAAACGGCCTGAAGGCGGATGGGGGCAGGGCATTCGTATACTCGGACTGCTGGGTCGAGGACAGCCGGCTGGTCGCGCTCAACGCCGTCGACGCCGCCGAGCGCGGCGCGATCATCAAGACGCGCACCCGGCTCGTCGCGGCGGACCGTGACGCCGATGGCTGGAGAGCGACGCTCGAGACGGGCGACGGACGTCGCGAGGTGAGGGCGCGGGCGGTGGTCAACGCGGCGGGACCATGGGTCGCCGACGTGCTCGGCCGAGCCGGCGGCGGGCGGACCGACCGCGGCGTGCGGCTGGTCAAGGGCAGCCACATCGTCGTGCCGCGGCTCTACGACGGCGATCACGCCCTCATGCTTCAGAACCCCGACCGGCGAATCGTCTTCGCCATCCCGTACGAGGGTGACTATACGCTGGTCGGCACCACCGACGAGGCGTGGGACGACGCGCCGGGCCGCGCCACGATCGGCGAGGCGGAGACCGACTACATCCTCGCCACGATCGCGCGCTACTTCGAGCGGACGGTGACGCGCGCCGACGTAGCCTGGAGCTTCTCGGGCATCCGACCGCTCTACGACGACAAGGCGGCCAGCGCCTCGGCGGTGACGCGCGACTATGTGCTCGACCTCGACGCCGGGGAGGGCCGCGCGCCGATGCTGAGCGTGTTCGGTGGCAAGATCACCACCTACCGCAAGCTCGCCGAGCACGCGCTGCGCGACCTGGCGCCGCTCTTGCTCAGCGCCGGGCCCGCATGGACCGCGGGCGCGCCGCTGCCCGGCGGAGACATGCCGGATGCCGATTTCGAGCGCTTCCTCGCCGACCTGACGGTGCGCTACCCCCGCTTGCCAGAACCGCTGCTCCGGCGACTGGCGCGGGCATATGGCACGCGCGTGACGATGATTCTGGGGACGGCATCGACGACCGGCGATCTCGGCGAGGACCTCGGCGGTGGGCTGCACGTGGCCGAGGTAGACCATCTCGTCCGCCACGAGTTCGCGCGCAGTGCTGAGGACGTGCTCTGGCGGCGGAGCAAGCTCGGCCTCCACGTGCCGCCGGGCACCGCGGCGCGGGTGGACGAACATGTGGCCAAGCGCTTGGCCCGCGCCGCGTGAGCGGCAACGCGACCGACGTCGCCGCTGCGCGGCACGCGCGGATCGTGGAACTCGCGCGGGCGGGCGGCACCGTCTCCGTGGAGGCGCTCGCGCAGGCACTCGACGTCACCCCGCAAACGATCCGCAAGGACCTGACGTTGCTGGAACGCCGCTCGCTTCTCGCGCGTGTCCACGGCGGAGCGGTGGCGACTTCTGGCACCGCGAACCTCGCTTATGCCGAGCGGCGCGACCTGGCCGTTGCAGCGAAGCAGGAGATTGGCGCCGCAGCCGCCGATCTCGTGCCGGACGGGGCCAGCCTGTTCATCAACATCGGCACCACCGCCGAAGCGATCGCGCGCCATCTGGTTGAGCGGCGCAGGCTGATGGTCATCACCAACAACCTCAACGTGGTGGACATCCTGGCGGAACGGCCCGGCATCGAGGTCATCGCCGCCGGCGGGCGCGTCCGCCCGGACGATCGGGCAGTGGTGGGATCGATCGCCATGGACTTCATCAGGGGCTTCAAAGTCGATTTCGCCCTGATCGGCGCGTCGGCGATCGAGCCGGATGGCGACTTTCTCGACTTCGACGTCGACGAGGTCCACGTCTCCCGCACCATCATCCGCAACGCCCGCAATGTCATCCTGGCGATGGACTCGTCGAAGGCGGAGCGCGCGGCACCGGTGCGCATCGGCTCGCTCGCTGATATCGACTGGCTGGTTACCGATCGCGCCTCGAGTAGGTTGCAGGAGGCCTGCCGTTTCTCGCAGGTTGAACTTATTGTAACACGTAAGATCGCGTCTTGATGTTTATCGTTGTGCGAGCACTATTTTCCCAGAAATTAATAGCGTGTGGGGGCAGTTGTTTAGCGACAGCGGCATATGACGCCGGCACGCGACCACTGCCGCCTCCTACTTAATCGACGACAAGGTTGGTCTTGGGCCCTCCGGAGCCGTGGGCAGACCGAACGTTGCGCGGCGCTTCCTCCACTTGGCTACCTTCTTCTGGTTGCCGCCCGTAGCGCTTTATTAGCGCCCTCTGGTTATCTTGCTGTGCTGTATCGCTCGGCGGACTGCTTCGGTCTTTCAGGCGCTTTCATGGCTACCTGATCCATGGCGATCCTTCTATTCGTTCCGGGAACTGATGCACCATCAGGGCCCGGATCAAACATCTACAACGGCACTCCAGAATGTCTTGTTGTCTCACAATTGCCTCGGATTGATCCCTGCGGGGCGGGGGAGCCGGGCTACCAGTTCATGAGGAGTACCACGGTGCGGGTTGATCCCCGCGGGTGCGGGGGAGCCTTGAGCGGGACGGCGCCGGCCGAGCGACCGGTGGGTTGATCCCCGCGGGTGCGGGGAAGCCAGACGGGCGCGAGGTCGATCGAGGCGCATATCGGGTTGATCCCCGCGGGTGCGGGGGAGCCGCGCGCGACCGAGCGGACGGCATCACGATCGAGGGTTGATCCCCGCGGGTGCGGGGGAGCCATCCGCTGGCAGCGGTTCGCCATGTCGGTGAAGGGTTGATCCCCGCGGGTGCGGGGGAGCCAAACCCAGGGAAATACGGGCACCTCAAGCGTGCGGTTGATCCCCGCGGGTGCGGGGGAGCCCGAGGTGCGCGATCCCTGCCCCGATCTGATCAGGGTTGATCCCCGCGGGTGCGGGGGAGCCGCGTCTTCAACCAGCTCATGCTGGACGAGGTCGGGTTGATCCCCGCGGGTGCGGGGGAGCCGGTCACCGACGCCAACCCGTTGCCGAAACAGGGGGTTGATCCCCGCGGGTGCGGGGGAGCCTCGGGCCCGAACGGGCTTTTCGGGTCGGCGCTGGGTTGATCCCCGCGGGTGCGGGGGAGCCTAGAGGCGCTCGTCTTCCGCGGTGACAACGCCGGGTTGATCCCCGCGGGTGCGGGGGAGCCTCTGGTGCGATCGGCAGCCATAGGTCCGCCTGGGGTTGATCCCCGCGGGTGCGGGGGAGCCAATCCGGTGAAGGCCCCGCCCCCGCCGGCGAAGGGTTGATCCCCGCGGGTGCGGGGGAGCCCCGATGCTGTGGCTGATCGCGACGGTGAACGGGGGTTGATCCCCGCGGGTGCGGGGGAGCCCTTGGCGTCTTGACGAACGGCGAAGCGCCGAAGGGTTGATCCCCGCGGGTGCGGGGGAGCCGGCTCGTTGTCGTTGACCACCTCGCCGGTGTCGGGTTGATCCCCGCGGGTGCGGGGGAGCCACGTTAGGCCCAGTCCGCCGAGAACCTGGCCCGGGTTGATCCCCGCGGGTGCGGGGGAGCCCCACGCTGGCGGGCACCGGGCAGCGCATCCGCGGGTTGATCCCCGCGGGTGCGGGGGAGCCCCCGGCAGCGGATGGTAGCGCTTCTGGACGGCGGGTTGATCCCCGCGGGTGCGGGGGAGCCGCGAAGGACCGCACCGACCAAGTCACCGCGCAGGGTTGATCCCCGCGGGTGCGGGGGAGCCGAGAAGTCAGACACTTGGATGCCTTTCGGGAGGGGTTGATCCCTGCGGGTGCGGGGGAGCCTCTGCCGTTTAGAGTCCTGATTATACTAACAATGTCAAAGAACGTCGTGCAACCCCGAAGTCAGCCTCGCTGCTCCGGCGAATGCCGGGCGGGCAGGGCCCGGCGGACGAGTAGGACGCTCTCGTGCGCGATCACGTCCTTGGGCGGCTCGCCCAGCACCGACAGGCCGAGGCCCCCGGCGGAGGCGGGTTCGGCCCAGCACATCACGATGCTGCCCCGGCGTAATCGGCCGTGCCATTCCTCCACCACCGTCCAGATCCGGCCGCGCACGCCCGCGCTCATGCGGGGTTGCGCGGGCGTCGCGACCGTTGGTATAGGCGCGGACGCGTTTGACGGCGGTGCCTTCCGTCTTGTCGCCCTTGCGCCCCAGGCGATTGGGGCTGGCATCGGAGCCGACCCACAGCCCGATCTCGATCGGCCAGTCGCCGAGCAGCGGGCGGCCGGTGTCGCCACGATAGGCATCGCCGGTGCGCAGCAGCTCGAGCGCGCAGACCAGCCCGGCCGCGCGCCCGAGCTGGTCGAGGGTCAGCAGCCGCAACGTGTAGCGCATGACCACCGCGACGCCGGCGCCCAGCAACCCGTCCGCGCCCAGCCGGCGAAGCGCGATGGTGAAGGCGGCGAGACCCAGATACGCCTCCGTCTTGCCGCCGCCGGTCGGGAAGAACAGCAGGTCGGCGACCTCGCGATCAGGATGCTGCCGGTCGGCCATGCCGGACAGGTTGAGCAGGATGAAGGCGAGCTGGAAGGGCCGCCAGCTGGGCGCGGCGGCGCCGGGGCGGCGCGCGCGGATCGCGTCGGCGACGGCGCGGTTGGCGATGTCGAACGCCATCTGCACCCGCGCATCGGCGAGCAGCGCGATGCCCGCCGCGATCCGCGCGCGCGCGTCGTCCTGCGCCGCGATCAGCGTCGCCGCCGTCCGCCCGCGCTGCGCCGCACCGGCGATGTCGGGGGCGGCCGCGGCGGTGCGCTGCCCGGCCGACCAGTCGCCATAGGCGACAACCAGCGGCGCCAGCGCGCCCTGCAATGCCGCCCCGTCGCCGCGGGCGAGATCGGCCAGCGCGTCCATGCCGAAGGTCACGCCCGCCACGTCGGCGGCGACGGTTCGCTCGACGGCGGCGCGCGGCAGGTGGGTGGTGTGCACCCGCCGGACCACGCCGTCGTCGCCCACGACACCTGTCCCGCCAGCCGCGACGACACGTCGGCCTGCGCCGCGCGGCTCTCGGCGAGCAGCGACGGCAGGCGGTGCGACGGCGGCCCGGTGAACAGCGCATGCGCGTCGAGCAGCAGTTTCAGCCCAGCGAGCATCCCGCGTCCGCCGACCTCCGCCAAGGGGCCGAGCGGCCAGCTCATATGGCCCGACACCTCGCCGCGCGGCGCCACCACCAGCCGCAGCACGGCTTCGGTCTCGCCGCCCAGCCGCCCGGTCTCACGCGTG
Source organism: Sphingomonas rubra (assembly GCF_900115745.1). GTDB lineage: Bacteria > Pseudomonadota > Alphaproteobacteria > Sphingomonadales > Sphingomonadaceae > Sphingomonas > Sphingomonas rubra. The sequence goes on from NZ_FOXP01000004.1 coordinate 31,846, forward strand.
CCGACGATCACGCCCGCCATTACCCCGGTCTCGCGCAACAGCCGTTCGAAGCGTTGCTGCGCGGTCGCCTCCCACCCGTCGAGCGCGCCCCGCCGGTCGAGCACCAAATCCCCCTCGATCCGCACCAGCAACTGCGTCGTGCCGTCGGGCGCCGACACCGCCCAATGCGGCTCCAGCAGCGTGTCCTGTTCGCGGAAGGCGACGCGCAGCGCCTCGGGCAGCGTCGGCCCGCCCGGCGCCCCCGCCACCCGCCCGGCCGGCCAGCCCAGCACGTCGCGGAAGAACGGCCAGGCATCGTCGGCGAACCCGGCCAGCGCCCGTGCCACCGCCTCGCCATCGGCGGCCCGTTGCGGCGTGGGCCACGCGCCGATCCGCGCCAGTGCGGCGGGCGCGACAACCAGCCCGACCGGCTGGAGATAGCCGATCCAGTCGCTCGGCCGGTCATCGTCCCCGCGGCTCACGCGACCGGCCACAGATAGACGAGGCCGATCGGCTCCAGCCGCGTCGCCTGCACCCGCGCGGCGGCACGCAGCCGCTCGGGCTCGCGGATCAGTTCGTCGTCCAGCCGGGTCGCGGCGCGCTGCCACGACCGACGGTCGGCTGCGCGCTGCCGTGCCTCGGCGGGATCGAGCAGCAGCGCGAGCTGCCCGTCGTCGCTGCCGCGTTCGCGCGCGATGCGGGCGATGCGCTGTTCGAGCAGCACCTCCAGGCTGCGCGCCTCCGCCGCCGCCCGGCGCGCCAGTTCGGCCGCGACCCGTTCGGCGCGGACGGCGGCGCGCGCCTCCAGCGCCGGGCGCAAGTCGGCGACGTCGCGGCCCGCGTGCGCGGTGGCGAGGCGCGCGGTATCGGGATCGGCATCTGCGGCGGTGCGCAATGCGTCGATCAGCTCCTCCAGCACCCGCGCCTCCGCCTCACGCCCCTCGGCCAGCGGGCGGAGCGGCGGCAGGTCGCGCCAGTCGGCGGCGACGCTCAGCACCTCCTCGTGCAGCCGCGCCGCCTTCTCGCCGTACAGCGCCAGCCGGCCGAGCAGGATCACGCGAGGGGAGGGTGTCGCCGGGGTGCGGATGACGCAGGCGCGCTCCAGTCCCTGCCGGAACCCCGCCGACAGGAACCGCCCGAGCAGCCGCCGCACCAGCCGATGCTCCAGATGCAGCTGCACCACGTCGCCGGCATCGCGCCCGTCAGGCAGGATCGCCGGCGCGAAGCTGACCCGCCGCACCCCGGCATCGGCGCTGGCGCGCCATTCGCCCGGACGCTCGCCGGGACGCAGTGGGCGCGCGCGCAGTTCGTCAAGCAGCGGCTGCCAGCTCGGATCGCCGGCCAGCGCCGCCTGGTCGAGCGCGAACACCGGCGTGTCGCCGACCGCGGCGGCGCCGTCCCACCCGCCGCCGGTCCGCGTCAGCGCCAGCCCGACCACCGATTGCAGGTCATGCGGATCGACGCCGACCCGCGCCCGCGCCCTCTCCAGCGTCGCGGCCAGGTCCGCCTGCTCGCGCCGCAGCCGTGCCAGCCGCGCCTCCGCCCCGTCGTCCAGATCGCGGACGGCTGCGCGGACCCGCTCGTCGGCGCGTTCGTCGCGGATGCGGTCGGCGAGGTCGCGCACCGCCGCCCGGTCGATGCCGCCGCCGCCGAGCCGGTCGGCGATCCGGGCGCCCAGCACCTCGCCCGCCGATCCCAATTGCCGGCGGATCGCCTCCGTCTTGCGCACCAGCGCGTCGAGCACGACGTCCTCGGGCCGCTGCGCGTAGACGAAGTAGCGGCAGGTGACGGTGGGGCTGGGTTGCAGCTTGCGGTCGATCCGCCCGTTGCGCTGTTCCAGCCGCGATGGGTTCCACGGCAGGTCGACATGGATCAGGTCGTGGCATTGCGCCTGAAGGTTGATGCCCTCGCGCGCGGCGTCGGTGCACAGCAGGATGCGCAAGGGATCGGCGGGATCGTTGAACGCGCGCTTGATGGCGTCGCGCCGCTCGGTCGAGGTGACGCCCGTGAAACTGTCGATCCGCCGGTCCTCATGGGTGTCGGCGGGATCGAGCAGCACCTGCAACTGCCGCTGAAGCCAGCGGCGCGTATCCTCATACTCGGTGAACAGGATCAGCCGCCGGTCGCGCCAGCGCCCGTCCGCATCGAGCAGATGCGCCCGCGCCCAATCCACTATCCAGCGCACCCGCGCGTCCGGCGCGCTGCGGCCCGCGTCCGCCACCGCCAGCATCGCCGCGGCATGCGCGCGTTCCGCCGCCAGCAGCGTCGCCGGCGTTCCCGCCGCCCCGATCAGCGCCGCCGCCTCGTCCGCCGCGCCCTCGGCCCGGTCGAGCCGGTCGAGTGCCGCCGCTTCGTCCTCGGCCCGCTCCGGTGCATCGGACTCGGCCGGTTCGACGATCGCCGCCGCCTCGCCCGCGATCGCGCGGTCGAGGCCCGCCAGATGGACGCGCAACGTTCGCGCGAACGCCGGGATCGACGACAGCAGGCGTTGCTGCAAGCCGACGAAACCCAGCCGCGCCCGCGCCGCCTGCGCCCCCGACAGCCCGGCGATGCGGCGTTCGCGCCGGGCGCGATACTCCGCGAGCATCGCCGCCAGCACCAGCTCGGGCGCGTCCGCCGCCAGGCCGTCGATCACCACCGGCTCGACCACCCGTTCCGGAAACGCCTCGCCGAGCGCGCGCAGGTCGCTCTTCAGCCGCCGCACCATCACCGGTTCCAAGTCGGCGGGCCGCACCGGCACGCCCCGCGTGAAGCGCTGCGGGTCGAGCAGTTCCAGCAGGGTCGCGAAGCTGTTCGGGTGGCCATTATGCGGCGTCGCCGACAGGAACAGGCGGTGCTCGAACCGTTCGGACAGGTCGCGCAGGGATCGCGTGAACTGGCTCTCGATCGCGTAGCGCCCGCCGCCGGCCGGGGCGGCATGATGCGCCTCGTCCAGGATCAGCAGCGACCGGGCGCGGAAATCCTCCAGCACGTCGCGCAGCCCCGCGACATAGGCTTCCTCGCCGAGCAGCCGGTGCGACAGGATGAAGCGCGATCCCGCCGCCCAGGGGTTGGCGCCGTAGCCGCGCCGCCGTCGCAATTCCTCCAGATGGCGCGCGTCGACGATCTCGAAGGCGAGGCCGAACTTGCTCTGCAACTCGTCGCGCCACTGGCCGGTCATCGCCGCGGGGGCCAGCACCACCGTGTAATCGACGCGCCGCCGCAGCAGCAGCTCGCGCAGCACCAGCCCGGCCTCCACCGTCTTGCCCAGGCCGACATCGTCGGCGATCAGCAGGTTGACGCGCGGCAGCCGCAACGCCTTGCGAAGCGGCAGCAGCTGGTACGGGTCCAGCCGGATGCCGGCGCGGAACGGCGCCTGGAACAGGTCGCGCTCGGCGGCAGTGGCGGTGCGCCAGCGCACAGTACGCAGATAGGCGGAGAAGGTCGCCGCGTCGCCGCCGCCGCGTCCGCCTTCCCGACCCAGCGACGCCCATGCCTCCTCGTCGTGCAGCCGCGCGTCGACTTCGGCGCTCCACAGCACCCGCGCGTCCTCGCCATTGGCGTCGTCGTCGATACAGGCGATGCGATGCCCGTCGAGCGGCCCGTCCGGCTGCGCCTCGACCATCCACAACCGCCCACGCAGCGACACGAACTGCCCGACCATCGGCGCGGGCGCGCGCTGCTGTGTCTCGGCCATGCTGAACCCCTTCCGGCGGGGCAGTGCAGGCGAGGGGGTGCGGGGCCAAGCAAGGGTGGGTCCATCGCGGATGCAACAACATGGTTCTTCGAGGTAAAAGTAGCTTCATTCCGGATGTTTCGGGTTCGCCCGAAAGCGGCGTTCGCTACAGGATGCGGCGTCATCGGAAGGAGATCGTCGCTGATCTCTTTCACCTTCCCCGGCGAAGGCCGGGGGCCAGGTGGGAAGAGGATCGTAAGTAGCTCAAGCCGTCACCCAACTGGACCCCGGCCTGCGCCGGGGAGGCAGAAGATGGCGGAGGTTCGGCGATATTTTCGGGAGGGTAGGGGATGACCGAGACCGTGCAGACACCGTGGGCAAAGCTGGACCGTGACGAGGACGATCGGGTGACGGCGGCGCTGCCGCTGGTCGACCATTGCCTGGACGTCGGCACGGTGTTCGAGATCGTACTTGCCGCGTGGCGGCGACCGCTGGAGGTCGCCGCCGGCCGGCCGCTGACCCCGCTCGACATCGCCCGGCTGACCGTGCTGGTGGCGCTGCACGACCTGGGCAAGGCCAATCGCGGCTTTCAGGCGCGGATCGATCCGAAGCAGCCGAGGATCGGCCATACCGGCCAAGTCGTGGCGTTGTTGGAGGGGCCGATCCGGCGCACCCCGGCCGGCCGAATGCTCAACGGCCTGATCGACGACTGGGGCGCCTATCCGCATTTCGCGGCGGTGATGGCGCACCATGGCAGGCCGCTGGAGGAGTTCAGCGAGGACGCGATGGCGCCGGAGGACCCGTGGCGGCGCCACGTCGATCACTGGAAGGCCGGTGCCGATGGCGATCCGACCGCGCATGTGCTGACGCTGATCGACGCCGTGCGCGCGCGCTGGCCGCTGGCGTGGGAGGAGGGGCCGCCGCTGCCCGAGGCGCATCGCTTCGTCGCGCTGTTCGCCGGGCTGGTGACGCTCGCCGATTGGCTCGGCTCCGACACGCGGCGCTTCCCGGTCGAGGGGCCGCACGGTGCGGCGCGCGACGCGATGCGGCTGGCGGAGGCGCAACAGGCGGCTGCCGCGCGCGGTTTCCTGCCGCTTCCCACCCCGTTCGGCGACTTCGCGGCGGCGTTGGAGTACCCGCCGCACGGCTTCCAGACGGACGCTGCCGCCGATCTCGGCCCGGTCGCGCTGATCGAGGCGGAGACCGGATCGGGCAAGACGGAGGCGGCGCTGTGGCGCTGGCTGGAGCTGCGCCGCCGCGGCGAGGTCGACGGCCTGTTCTTCGCCCTGCCGACCCGGTCGGCGGCGGTGCAGTTGCACAAGCGCGTCAACGACATGCTGAGACGCGTCTGGGGCGAGGACGCGCCCGAGGCGGTGCTGGCGGTGCCCGGTTACCTTCGGTCGGGCGACGCGACCGGGCAGGCGCTGCCGGGCTACGCCGTCCGCTGGGACCGGGGCGAGCCGGGCGAGGAGGATGCGCGCTGGGCGGCGGAGCGGGCCAACCGCTTCCTCGCGGCGCGGGTCGCCGTCGGCACGATCGACCAGGCGCTGCTCGGCACGCTGCCGGTCAAGCACGCGCTGTTCCGCGCGGGCGTCCTGTCACGCAGCCTGCTGGTGGTGGACGAGGTCCACGCGTCCGACGCGTACATGATCGGGCTGCTCGAACGCCTGCTCGACCATCATGTCGCGGTCGGCGGACGGGCGCTGCTGCTGTCGGCGACGCTGGGGGCTGCGGCGCGGGCGCGGTTGCTCAAGACGCCGGCTCCGTCGCTCGAGGCCGCGACCGGGCTGCCCTATCCGGCGCTGTCGGGGCGGGGGCACGATCTGCGCCCGGCCGCGGGCGCGGCGCGTGCCGGCAAACGGGTGCGGATCGAGATCGCCGGGATCATCGACGACGCCGATGCGGTCGCCGCGCGCGCCGTCGCTGCGGCAAGGAACGGTGCCAAGGTCCTCGTCGTCCGCAACAGCGTGGCCGGTGCGATCGCCGTCGCGCAGGCGGTGGCGGCGCGGGCGCCCGATCTCGCCTTCGCGGTGAACGGCGTGGCGACCCTCCATCACGGCCGCTTCGCCCCCGACGACCGCAAGCTGCTCGACGCGGCGGTGGAGGAGGCGTTCGGCAAGGAGCGCGCGCCCGGCGGGCAGGTGCTGGTCGGCACGCAGACGCTGGAACAGTCGCTCGACATCGATGCGGACCTGCTCCTCACCGACCTCGCGCCGATGGACGTGCTGTTGCAGCGCATCGGCCGGTTGCATCGGCACGGACGCGACGATCGCGGCGCCTTCGCCGACGCGCGCGTGGTCGTCCTGCGCCCCGCCGAGCGCGACCTGCGGCCGCTCCTCGACCGGACGCGGGGTCGTCACGGCCTCGGCCCGGTCTATCGCGACTTCCGCCAGCTCGAAGCGACGCTGCGCCTGCTCGAAGAAACCCCCGACCTCGTCATCCCGCGCGACAATCGCCGCCTGGTCGAAGGGGCGACGCACGACGAGGCGCTCGCCGTGGTGACGCGCGATTGGGGCACCGCCGGGCAGAACCACACGGCCAGCCGATCGAGCGCGGTCGCGTCCGACCGCAACACGGCGGAGGTCGTCGCCCTGGACCTGTCGAAGCGCTTCACCGAACTGCGGTGGAATCCCGGCGGGGAAGAGGCGATGACCCGGCTCGGCGCGCGCGACGTGCTGGTCGATCTCGATCCGCCGCTGCGCGGCCCATTCGGTCTGCCGGTCGACCGGATCGCGATCCCCGGCTGGATGCGGATCGCGCCCGGCGCCGAGGTGGAGCGGATCGACGATCGCCGGTTCCGCATCGACGGCCGCCGCTTCGCCTACGGTCCCTGGGGATTGCAGGCGGGAAGTTAGCGCGTGCCACGCAATCCACCGGGTAGCGTTGCCGTCAGGCTGGTGTAAGGGACCGGCGCCAGAAACCCGATCGGACGACGGCTCCGCTTCTCCAACTTGTCACGCGAACCATGCCCGACCAGGATTTCCCGACTTCCGCCACACCACCAACGCGAACGTCGCCGGGGAGGTTGTTGGCTGACCGAACGGCCGTGCTCGTGGTCGGCCTGGTCGCCGGCTTCGCGGTCGGGCGATCCTTCGTGCCGCAGCCGGACGTCCCGCCGCCGATCATCGCCGCCCCGGCGGACGTTCCGGGCAGCGGCGTCGCTACTCCGGCCGCGGTCGCTGCCCCCGCTGCGCCTGCCGTGTCGCCGCCGGCGGGCGTGGAGCGCGCGGTGGTGGAGCGGGTGGCGCGGACGGGGGTCGTCCGGGTCGGGGTGTTCGGCGATAGTTTCGGCGTCGGCGTGTGGGACGCGCTGTACCGACTACTGCCCGAGAGCGAGGGGTATGAGGTGCTGCGCTTCAGTCGCGAGGCGACGGGGTTCACCCGCTACCGCGTCGACGATTTAGAGAAGCGCGCGCGCGAGCAGCTGGCCGCCAACCCGGTGGATGCCGCGGTCATCAGCCTGGGCGTCAACGACGCGCAGGACATGTGGGACGGCAAGCTCTACCCGTTCATGAGCGACGGCTGGAAGCAGGTCGTCGGCGATCGGGTCGACCGGTTCGTCGCGGTGGCGCGGTCGACGGGCGCGCGCGTCTACTGGGTCGGCCTGCCGGCGATGCGCGATCCGGCGCTGGATGCCAAGGTGCAGGCGCTCAACGGCTTCTTCGCCGCCCATATGGCACGGCTGGGCGTCACCTTCATCGACACGCGGCGGTTGTCCGTCGATCCGCAAGGCCGCTATGCGAGCCACCTTCCCGATCCCCGATCCGGCACGCCCCGACTGGTCCGGACCGGCGACGGCATCCACATGATCGGCATCGGCTATCAGCGCATCGTCGCCGAAGCGGTGGCCGCCATCCGCCGCTACGCCGCGCAGGTCCGGGAAGCGGCCCACCGCCCTGTGCCCGCCGCGCCGCCGGAGGGGGCACGATGATCCCGCTGCTGCTCGCCGCTGCCGCGGCGCAGACGGGGGCGCAGGTCGCGGCGCCGGTGCCCTGCGCGACCGTGCTGTGCGATGCGGATCGCCTGCAATCCTTCTTCGCCCGGCTCGCCGCGACGCGCGGGCGGGGCGAGCCGGTGCGCATCGTCCAGATCGGCGACAGCCATACGGCGGGCGACCAGATCACCGGCGCGTGGCGTAACGCGTTGCAGGCGCGCTACGGCGTCGGCGGGCGGGGCATGCTGGCGCCGGGGCGGCCGTACCAGGGCTATCTGACCCGCGGCGTCACCGCCGCACAGTCCGGCGGATGGTCGGTGCGCGGCATCTTCGGCCCCAGCTACGCCGCGGCGTCGACCGCGCGGCTGGGCTTGTCGGGCTATGCCCTATCCGCATCCGCACCGGGCGCCTGGCTGTCGCTGACCGCCGACACGGCCGCCCAGGCGTTCGACCGATTCACCGTGTGCGGCTGGGCCATGCCGGGCGGCGGCGCGGTGCAGCTGACCGCGGGCACGACGAGCGTGCAATGGTTGCTCGACGCCCCCGTGGCGGGGCCGCAATGCCGGACGATCGATACGCCCGCGGCGGCGACGAGCGCGCAGGTGAGCGTGCTCGCCGGGCCGGTGACGCTGACGTCGTGGACGGTGGAGCGGCGCGGGCGCGGCGGCGTGTCGCTGTCCAATTTGGGCGTGGTCGGGTCGCAGTTCCTCCATCTGGAGCGCGAGGACGAAGCGCTGGTCGCGGCCGAGCTGGCGGTGGCGCGGCCCGACCTGATCGTGATAGCCTTCGGCACCAACGAGGCGTTCAAGCCGAGCTTCTCCGCCGCCGACTATGACGCAGGCCTCCGGCGCGGGCTGCGGCGGGTGCAGCGACTGGCGCCGGGCGTGCCGATCCTGCTGCTCGGCGCGCCGGACAGCGCGACGGCGATCCCCTCGCTCCGCAACAGCGGCAGCGGCGAGGCGTCGGTCTGTCCGGGGCAGGCGAGGTGGGCGCCGCCCGCGGCGCTGCCCGTGGTGCAGGCGATCCAGCGGCAGCGCGCCAGCGAGGCCGGCGTCGCCTATTGGGACTGGGCGGCGCGGATGGGTGGCCGCTGCACCGCCGACGGCTGGGCGCAGGCGGTGCCGGCGCGGATGCGGGGCGATCGCGTGCACTTCACCAAGCCCGGCGCCGACGTGATCGCGGCGCTGCTGCAAGGGGATCTCGACGCTGCCGCGGCGGCGACGTCGACGCCGACGAGCGTGCCGGTCGGGCGGACACTGCGCTGAGATGCTGTTCCCGACGCTCGGCTTCGGCCTATTCTTTCTGCTGGTCTACGCGCTCGCCTGGGCGCTGAAAGCCTCCAACGAGTGGCGCAAGATCGCGCTGCTGATGGCCAGCTGGTTCTTCTACGGCGCGTGGGACGGCCGCTTCGTCGCGCTGCTGTTCGGCTCCGCCGTCGTCAACTGGGCGCTGGCGCGGGGTATCGCGGCCAGCCGCTCGCCGCGCGGGGCGCGCCTGCTGCTCACGGGGGGCGTGGTCGCGAACCTGGCCGTGCTCGGCTATTTCAAATATGTCGGCTTCTTCTTCGAGCAGTTGGCGCTGCTGCTGCACGGGCTGGGCTTCGCGCGCGACCTGCCGCTGATGCAGGTGCTGTTGCCGGTCGGCGTCTCCTTCTTCACCTTCCAGGCGATCTCCTACCTGGTCGACGTCCACAAGCGGCGGGTGGAAGCGGCGGGGCTGCTGGACCTGATGCTGCTGATGTCCTTCTTCCCGCATCTGGTCGCCGGGCCGATCGTGCGCGCGTCCGACCTGTTGCCGCAGTTCCGAGCGACCCCTCGGCTGGAACGGGGAGCGGTGGCGGCGGCGCTGCTGCTGATCGTCTGGGGCCTGTTCAAGAAGGCGGTGATCGCGTCCGAGCTGGCGGGCAGCCTGGTCGATCCGGCGTTCTTCGACCCCGCCAGCCGCTCCGGCCTGGACCTGCTCGTCGGCGCCTACGGCTATGCGGTGCAGATCTACTGCGACTTCTCCGCCTATTCGGACATGGCGATCGGCATCGCGCTGCTGCTCGGGTATCGTTTCCCGCGCAATTTCGACCAGCCGTACCGCGCCCGCTCGCTTCAGGATTTCTGGCGGCGCTGGCATATCAGCCTGTCGAGCTGGCTGCGCGATTACCTGTACATCCCGCTCGGCGGCAGCCGGCGCGGCGCGGCGCACACCTACGTCAACCTGTTCCTCACCATGTTCCTGGGCGGGCTGTGGCACGGGGCGAGCTGGAATTTCGTGATCTGGGGGTCGCTGCACGGCCTGTGGCTGGGCGCGGAGCGGTTCTGGGATCGTCATCGCCCTGCCGGCATCGCGCGGGCGCCGGGCTGGGCGGCGTGGCTGGTCACCTTCCACATCGTGGTGCTCGGCTGGGTCTTCTTCCGCGCGCCGGACCTCGACGCGGCACTCGGCTATCTCGGCGCGCTCGGCAGCGGTGGGTGGCGGAACACGCTGGTGACGCCGCTGTCGCTGGGGCTGGTGTTGCTGGGCATGGCGATCCATTTCGTGCCCCCCCGGTTGTTGCCGATCGCGGCCGTGCGGCTGCGGGGCTGGCCGGCACCGGCCCTGGGGCTGGCGCTGGGTGCGCTGGTGCTGGTGGTCGACGCCATGCGGCCCGAGGGCGTTGCGCCCTTCATCTATTACCAGTTCTGAGGTGGCGTGATGACGGTCGGTGCGGAGCGGGGCGAGATCGCGGAGGTGGGATCGCCGGTGGTGGTCCCGCCCGACGAGGCGGTCGACGCGCGCCGGCCGCTCGGCTGGACCACGGGGGTGATCCTGGTCGCGACGCTGTTCCTGGCGATCTTCAACGCGGGCAGCGCCACCGAGTGGCTGGACGAGCAGACCCCGACCGCGACGATCGAGCGACTGCGCGCACCGGTGGAGGGTTGGAGCCGCGCGACCGCCGCGCTGCACGCCGACGCCGCGCGCACGCACCTGCGCCGCTGGTGGCAGGCGCTGCGCGCTGCGCGGTTCGGCGACGAACGCCCCGGTGAGCCCGGGACGATGTAGGGCCGATCAGCGGTAGAAGATGTGGTCGGCGATGCGGGCGACGCGCGTGCGGCCCGGCATCGGGGCGCCGGCGGAGTGGAAGAACAAAGCCCCGTCCGCGGCGGAGTCGCCGTCGCCGCCCAGCGCCTCGGTGGCGACGCGGTGCGCCACTGCCCAGCGCGTGTCGTTGCGCGGCGGATCATAGGAGTCGACGTTGAAGAACTGGCCGCGCTGATTCACCACGCCGCAGGCGGTGGTCGGGAAGCGACCGTCGGTCATCCGCTCCAGGATCACCTGCGCGACTGCGACCTGACCGGCGATCGGCTGGTTGGCGGCCTCGTGCCGGATGACCTTGGCGATGCACTCGATTTCGCGTGGATCGAGGCGCGGCTCCTCTTCGGGAGCGGCGGCGGTGGTCGGTGAGAGAGGAGTCTGAACGTCGGTGGTGACGAGAACGGCGGGGGTCGGGCCGGTAATCTGTTCGGCCGGTGGCGCGGTGGGCGTTGCGGCCCAGGCCATGTGTGCGCAGATCGAACAGGCGCCTGCCGCCACGATCTGCAATACCCGCTTAGTCTCGAACTTCGACATTCATGATCGTCACCCGTGCGCGAGAGATCGTCGACAAGCGTTGCCAAAACACCTGCGTAAACCGGGCTTGCCGAGTTTCCCCCGCGTCTCGTCCGGCGACCGACCGCCATGGGGCGGCGTCTGCCAGGACTGAACTGCCCGGCCCCGGTAGCAGCGAACCGTTCACCGGCCAGCGCAACACGACGGAACGTTACGCTGGCGGGTCGAACGACGTGAAAAAGGTTCCCTGCCGACGCAAAAAAGCTCCGGCGAGGGGGCGCATCACCGGCGACTCGAACGATTCTGCGTCGCCGCGCGCATCGATGTCGGGGAGCGAGTCGTCAGTCGCGGGGGCGGTATCGCAGGCCGATCCACAGCGTGCGCGGGGTCGCGCGCTCGACGATGTCGGCGCCGCTGATACCGGCCTCCACCCGCTCGTCGAACAGGTTCTCGGCGCGGCCCTCGATGCTGAGCGCGGCGGTGACGGGGATCGCCAGATAGGCGTCGGCGGTGGTCGCGGGGGCAAGGCTGCGGCTGTTCTGGTCGTCCTCGAACTGGCGCGCGACGTGGCGGACCGTGAAGGAAGCGACGAACCCGCGGTGGCGGCCGTCGATCGTCGCGGAGACTTGGTCGCGCGGCGTCTGCGCGGGTCGCAACCCGTCGAGCGCGACGGCGGCACCGCTCGCCCGCACCCGCGGGTCGACATGGCTCCACGAGGCGCGGACGCCCACCGGGCCGGGGCGCCAGGCGGCATCCAATTCGAAGCCCTGCGAGCGGACGGCGTCCAGGTTCCGGCGCACGCGGTAGCTGCCGTTCGCCGCGACGAAGCCGACCAGCGGAAAGGTGCCGGGTCCGCGCCCCGCGGTGACGTTGGCGACCGCGTCGTCCAGCTGGTTGAGGAACCAGGTGGCGGCGATGCTGGTGGTCGGCGTGAGCGACAGCGTGGCGCCGCCCTCCACCCCGCGCAGCCGCTCGGGCGACAGTGCCGCGTTGGCGGCGGTCGCGTCCGCCCCGACGCGGAACGGGCGGTAGAGTTCGTTGAGCGTCGGCAGGCGCCAGCCGGTATAGGCGGCGGTGCGCAGCGTCAGCGGGCGCGCGACCTGCCAGGCCAGGCCGGCGCGGCCCGTCGCCTCCGTGCCCTCGCGGTCGGGAAAGGCGAGGTCGGTGAGCGCGGTGCCGGGCGCCAGCGGCCGTTCGCGCAGGAAACCGTCCGCGATGCGCCAGCGGTCGACCCGGCCGCCGAGCGACAGGGTGATCGCGCCCAGCTGGACGCTGCCATCGGCGAAGATGCCGGCCGTCAGGTTCTCGCCGCCCGCCACGCGGCGGCGGGTGGGGGCGGCGGCGACGAAGGTGTAGCGTTCCTGCGTGCGGCCGGTGACATCGCGCAGGTCGGCGCCGAGGCGCAGTTGCACGCGCTCGCCGAGCGGCGGCTCCACCTCCAGCCGCGCGCCGATGCCGGTGGCGGGCGTGTTGTACTGGTCCAGCGTCTGCGTGGCGGCGGTGCGCGCGGCGTTCACCGCGGCGAAGCTCGACGCGAAGGCGCGAGTCTGGACATAGGCGAGCGCCGACCAGCCCCAGCGGCCGCGCCCGACCAGGCGCAGGCTGGCATCGGCGCCCTCGGAACGGTTGTCGGTGAACGGCGTGCCGCGCTCGCGCGTGTCGGTGAAGGCGGCGACGCTTGTTTGAAGCTCGATGTCCGGCGCGACCGCGAGGACGCCGCGGATCGCGCCGGACGCCTGCCGGTACGGCGCCGGTCGGTCGATCGGCCCGCGGCTCTCCGCCACCGTCGGCACGAAGCCGTCGCCGCGCGCAAAGGCGGCGGAGAGGGTGGCGAAGCCGCTCGGGCGGACCAGCGCCGCCGACCCCCGTGCGTCGACCGCGTCGTGGCTGCCATAGGCGACGCCGCCGACGAACGGCGCGAGCCCGTCGGGCGCGGCGCTCTCCAGTTCCACCGTGCCGGCAAGCGCGCCGGGGCCGTAGAAGCCGCTGCCGCCGCCGCGGGTCACGCGGATGCGGCCCAGCCGGTCGGTGGCATAGGCGGGGAAGGCGACCCAGCCGCCGAACGGATCGACCTGCGGCACCCCGTCGAGGACGAGCAGCGCGCGGCTCGACGCGTTGCCGCCGATGCCGCGCAAGGTGATGCCCTGGCTGGTCGGGTTGGCGGTGCGGCTATCCGATCGGCGGAACTGCTGCAACCCGGCGACGTCGGCGAGGACGCTTTCCAGCCGGTCCGACGCGTTCGCCCGGATGCGGGCGCGATCGATCTCGACCACGTCGAACGCGCGGTCGCCGGGCTGGTCGCGCAGGCCGCGGCCGGTGACGACGATGTCGGGCGCGGCGTCGACCGGCGGTGGCGCGCCCTGCGCCAGGCCGGCGCTCGAGCAGCCCGCGAGGAGGAGCGCGGCGAAACGTGACGTGAACATGGTGGAAGGAGGGTCCTGGCGATGGTGCGGCACGGCCGGCTGTAGCGCGTGTCCGGGATCGCGCCAGCCATCGGTCGCGGGAACAATCATGCGGGCGGCGACTTCCCCTTGAAAGACGCCGGTGGCGCCGGCGACGGGGGGCGAATGGACCATCTCGCGATCGTGATCGCATGTGTCGGGCTGATCGGCATCGGGGCGCAGTGGATCGCCTGGCGGACCGGGCTGCCCGCGATCGCGCTGATGCTGGTGGCGGGGCTCGTCGCCGGGCCGATCACCGGCATGATCCGGCCGGCGGAGGATTTCGGCCATCTGCTGGAGCCGGCGGTGTCGTTGGCGGTCGCGGTGATCCTGTTCGAGGGCGGGTTGAGCCTCAACCTGCGCGAACTGCGCCACGCGGAGGGCGCGGTGCACCGGCTGGTGCTGATCGGCGTGCCGGTCGGCTGGGTGCTGGGGGCACTCGCCTGCTATTATGTCGCCGGGCTGGTATGGCCGGTGGCGATCCTGTTCGCCGGCATCCTGGTCGTCACCGGGCCGACGGTGGTGCTGCCGCTGCTGCGCCAGTCCAGCATCGCCGCCCGGCCGCGCGCGATCCTGAAATGGGAAGCGATCGTCAACGACCCGATCGGGGCGCTGTGCGCGGTCGTTACCTACGAGATCCTGCGCCAGGCGGGTAGCGGCGCCACCGTGTGGCAGGGTACGGTGAGCCTGCTGATCGCGGCGGCGGTCGCCGGATTGATCGGCTACGGCGTGGCGCGCGCGCTCGGCTGGGCGTTGCCGCGCGGCCACGTGCCCGAATATCTCAAGGCACCGGTGATGCTGGTGGCGGTGATCGGCACCTTTGTCGGTTCCAACGCGATCCAGCAGGAAACGGGGCTGCTCGCGGTCACGGTGATGGGCATCGCGCTGGCCAACATGAACCTCGCCTCGCTGCGCGACTTCCTGGCGTTCAAGGAGAACATGACGATCATCCTGGTGTCGGGTGTGTTCGTGCTGCTCTCCGCCTCGCTCGACCTGGCGGTGCTGCGCCAGTTCGAATGGCGTTTCGGCCTGTTCCTGGCGGCGCTGCTCTTCGTCGTCCGCCCCGCCACCGTGTTCGTCAGCCTGGCGTTCAGCCGCATCCCCTGGCGCGAACGGCTGTTCATCGGCTGGATCGCGCCGCGCGGCATCGTCGCGGTGGCGATCTCCGGCCTGTTCGCGCTCCGCCTGGACGAGCTCGGCTACGGAGACGGAGGAACGCTGGTGGCGCTGTCGTTCGCGGTGGTCGCGGCGACCATCGTCGCGCACGGCTTCTCGATCGGTACGGCGGCACGGTTGCTGGGCATCACCGCGCCGGGCGGCAACGGGCTGCTGGTGGTCGGTGCCACCCGGTGGAGCCTGGGGCTCGCCCGGGCGCTGCGCAGCCTGGGGGTCGGCGTCACCGTCGCCGACACCAGCTGGCAGCGGCTGGCGCCCGCGCGTGAGGAAGCGATCCCCAGCTATCACGGCGAAATCCTGGCGGAGGCGACGGAGGAGGGGCTCGATCTCCAGCAATTCGGCGTGCTCGCCGCGACCACGGAGAACGAGGCGTACAACGCCCTGGTCTGCAACGAGTTCGCGCCCGAGCTGGGTCGCGACAACGTCTACCAGCTCGGCGATGCGGCGGGCGATGATCCCCGGCGCCTGCCGGCCGCGCTACGCGGTCGCACCATGTTCCGGTCGGGGCTGGGCGTGGAGGACGTCGCCGCGCGCGAGGAGGCGGGCTGGACATTCGCCGCCCTGGCGGTCGACGACCCCGCCACCTACGCCGCGACGGTGGACGCGCTGCCGGACGACGGTGGGCCGCTGCTGTTGCTGCGTCGCAACGGATCGCTGCGCTTCTTCTCGCATGCCTCCGACCCGACGCCGGTCGCGGGCGAGACGGTGCTGGTCTACGCCCCGCGCGATCGGCTGAACGGACCATCGTGGCAGGTGATCGAGCCGGCCGAAATCCCGCGATCCCATCAGGAGGTTTCCGCATGATCCGAGTGGCTTCGGCGTCGTTGTTCGCGCTCGTTCTCGTCGGTTGCGACCGACCCGCCCCGGCGCCGCGCCCGACCGACAAGGCCACGGCCGAGGGGTTCGACAACAGCGCCGCATCGCAGTCGATCATGCAGCCGAAGGTGATCGCCGAGAGCGAGCCCGTGCCAACGCCTACGCCCACCCCGTCGATCCCGACCGGCACCACCGTGCCGTTCGCGCGCGGCGTCGCGCTGGACGCCGTCGGGCGCGAGACGCTGGACCGGCTGCTCGCCGCCCCCGGCCTGCCGGCGGACGCGCGCTGGGTGTTGCGCGGCCATAGCGACTCGTCGGGCGACGACCGCGCCAACCTGGATGCGTCGCGTCGCCGGGCGGCGGCGGTGCGGACCTACCTCGCCGCGCAAGGGATCGACGCCGATCGCATCACCGTGATCGCGCTCGGCGAGCGGCGGCCGGTGGCGCCCAACGCGCAACTCGACGGCAGCGACGATCCCGCCGGGCGCGCGCGCAATCGCCGGGTCGAGGTGGAGATCCTGCCGCCCGAGGCGCCCGAGCCGCTCCCGGTGCCGACCGAGACCGGCAACACCGCAGGCTGACCACCCGGCAGCTTGTCGATCGTGTCGCCCGGCTTTGGTGCTGGCGTAAGTTAACCCCTTGATATAAGCGTATTTGCTGCTGAAGGGGAAGCGCGGCGTTGTCGAGAATTCTGAACCTGCCGGATAGGGCGCCGCGCCTGATTGCGCCCACGACCACCAAGAAGATCGCCCAGCGAATGCTCAGCGCCTCCGCGCAGGTGGCAGACGCCATGCCGCGCGGTTTCCACGTGCCCGCCGCGCTCGACATCATGCTGGCGCTGTACGTGGCGGAGGACGACGCGCGCTATCTGACGGTGGAGGACCTGCCGGTGCCCGGTGCGCCGTCGCTGGAACTGACGCGGCGCTGGGTGGACGCGCTGATCGCGCAGGGGCTGGTCGATCGACGCGGCGGTCTGCACGCGCTCAGCACGGCCGGCCACACGCTGGTCGATACCATCATCGAGCGCCTCTACGTCGCGCAGCGCGCACTGGACTGACCGGCGATGGACGTGGATGACGGCGGAGGGCGATCAGCCTTCCTGCTCCGCCTGGGCGACGTGCTGCGTCCGCTCGACGAGGTGGCGGCGATTCGGACGGCGACCGTGCGCCTGCTTGCCGAGGAGTTCGAGGCGGACCGGGTCGAGTTCGTCGAGGACGATGCGGATCGCATCGGGCCGGAGGTCGTCGTGCACCCCGACATTGCCGCCGACCCCGCCCTCACCGAGGAGGAGAGAAAGGAATACGCATCGGCGGGCGTCGGCGCGATGATCGGCGTGCCCCTGCGCCGCGGCGACGCGGTGCGCGGCATGCTATTCGTCCATTATCGACGCGCGCGGACCTTCGCCGACCGGGATGTCGCGCTGATCCGGGACGCGGCGGAGCGCGGGTGGCTGTCGATGGAGAACGTCCGCGCACGCGCGGCGCTCCGTCGAAGCGAGACGTGGCTCGCCGCCGCGCTGGACAGCGTGCCGGTCGGGGTCGCGGTGCTGAACGGCGACGGACGCATCGTCAGCGCCAACGCCGCCTATCGTCAGTTCCTGCCGGGGGGCATCATGCCTTCGCGCGATCCGGCCTGTGTCGACCGGTGGCGCGCCTGGGGAGAGGATGGCGAGGCGCTGACGAGCCGCGATTTTCCCGGCGCCCGCGCGATGCGCGGAGACCGCGTCGTGCCCGGTCAGGAAATGCTGTACACCGACGATGGTGGCCGCGAGGTGTGGACGCGGGTCGCGAGCATTCCGATCTACGACGAGGCGGCGAACATCGCCGGGCTGGCGAGCACCATTACCGACATCGACGCGCTGAAACGCGGAACGGAGGCGTTGCGGGAGAGCGAGGCACGCGCGCGGCTGCTGGTCGACGGCATCAGCCAGGCGGTCTGGGAGGCGATGCCCGACGGCGCCATCGAGGCCGACAGTCCCAGCTGGCGGAACTATACCGGTCAGAGCTACGCCGAGTGGCGCGATTATGGCTGGCTGAACGCCATTCACCCCGACGACCGCGCGCCGACGCTGGACAAGTGGCGGAACACCGTTCGGCAGCGGACCGCGATCGATGCCGATTATCGTCTGCTCGGGCGCGACGGCCGATATCGCTGGATGAACGTGCGGGCTGTGCCCCTCGTCGACGACAAGGGCCGCATCGAGAAGTGGCTCGGCATGAATATCGACATCGACGAGCGACGGCGCCTGCAACAATCGGTGCAGAACAGCGAACGGCGCGTGCGCGCGCTGATGGACAGCGTGCCCCAGCTGCTCTGGCGGGCGGACGGAGTGATGCGGTGGAGCTGGGCGAGCGCGCAATGGTGTGCCTATACCGGCTGGTCGGAGGAGGACAGCCGGGGCCTGGGCTGGCTCGCGGTGGTGCACGCCGACGATCGTGATGCCGTGCTGGCGGCGTGGGCCGTTGCCGGGCGGGGCGGCGATGTGGAGGTGGAGTGTCGCCTGCACCGTCGCGACGGGCATGTCCGCTGGTTCAGCATCCGCGCGACCCCGATCCGCGACGAGCATGGCGAGATCGTCGAGTGGCTGGGCACGGCGAGTGACGTCGACGCGCTGCGCCAGGCGCAGGAGCGGCAGACAATCCTGGTCGCGGAACTCCAGCATCGCACGCGCAACCTGATCGCGGTGGTGCAATCGCTGGCGGAGAAGACGCTGCTGAGCGCATCGTCGCTCGACGATTTCGAGCATCGTTTTCACGATCGCCTGTCGGCGCTGGCCCGCGTCCAGGGGCTGCTGTCCCACGCCACCGCGGGCAGGAAGGTGAGTTTCTGCGAAGTGCTCCGCTCTGAATTGTTGGCGTTGGGAGCGGTGGATCGGGATGGTTGGGGCGAGCGGGTCACCCTGTCCGGGCCGGCAACGGTGGCGTTGCACACCAAGCTGGTCCAGACGCTCGCTCTGGGCCTCCACGAACTGGCGACCAACGCGGTCAAATACGGCGCGCTGAAGGCGCCGGCCGGGCATCTCGCGATCACGTGGCGAGTCGACGAGACGGCTATGGGCGGCCGCACTCTTGTGGTAGATTGGCAGGAAAGCGGAGTGCCGATGCTCGACGTCGCGGTCGTTTCCCAGATCCGGGGATACGGGCGGGAACTGATCGAGCGGGCGTTGCCGTATCAGCTGGGCGCGGAGACGAGCTACGCGTTCGGAAAGGACGGGCTGCACTGCGTACTGACAGTGCCGATCGCGTCACCGGGAATGGATGAGGAAGGCGACTGATGGCCGACGCGCTGCTGCGGGACCAACGAGTCCTGGTCGTGGAGGACGAGTATCTGATCGCGGAGGCGATGGAGCGTGGCCTGCGCCGGGCGGGCGCGATCGTGCTCGGCCCGGTATCCAACGTCGCGGCGGCCCTGGCGCTGCTGGAGAGGGAGGGCAGCGTCGACGGCGCGGTGCTCGACATCAACCTGGGCGATCAGAAGGTCTATCCCGTGGTCGACGCGCTGCTGGCGCAGGGCGCGCGGTGCGTGTTCGCGACCGGCAACGATCCGTCGGACGTGCCGTCCGCCTACGCTGCGATCGCGCGGTGCGATAAGCCGGTCGACGCGCGCTGCATCGCCTACGCCCTGACCGATGAGGCAGCGGGGGCGAGGATGGTCGAGGACGAGCCGCGGCGCCGGGCGCTGTCGTCGATCCGCGACCAGCTGCGCCGGCAGGTCGACCTGGCCGACGATGCCGGTCTGACGTTGCTCGCCGTCAGGATACAGGAGGCGCTGGACGTGGCCGAGGGGGACCTGAAGGGCTGACCCGGTCGGCGCCCTAAGGGGATGACGGAAGTAGCGCGGCAGGGATCATCGGCGGGGCGACGCGCGTCGGCCGGGCGCGATGCCGCGTCCGAGCGTTGGTTGCTGCTGATCGGCATCGTCGCGCTGATCGCGGTCGCGCTCGGCGCGATCGGTCCGGGGCCGGCGGACCTGCCCAAGGCCACCCGATCGCTGACCATGGCGGAGGCGCGCGCCGCCAACGCGGCGCTGCCGATCGATCGGGCGCGGCGGATCAGGGCCTTGCGCTACCGTTTCCGCGGCGGACCCGCGGCGCGGGCGCAGGCGGTCGAGTGCCTGGCAACGGCCGCGCTGTACGAGGCGGGCGACGACCCCCGCGGGCAGCGGGCGGTGATCCAGGTGGTGCTCAACCGGGTTCGCGCGCCGGGCTTTCCCAAGACGGTGTGCGGGGTCGTGTACCAGGGATATGCGCGTCGCACCGGCTGTCAGTTCTCCTTTACCTGCGACGGATCGATCGCCCGGCGGACCGTGCATGTCGGCTGGGCGGCGGCGCGGCGCAGGGCGCGGCGGGCGCTGGACGGAGCGGTCTTCGCCGAGGTGGGCGGCGCCACGCATTACCATACCGACTGGATGGTGCCCTATTGGCGCGACTCGCTGACCAAGGTCGCGCAAGTGGGCACCCACCTGTTCTACGTACCCAAACGGCGCGGCGGGGAGCGATGAGCGGCGCGGGTCGTTGCCCCCGCGAACCCCGGACGAACAGGAGCCCCCCGCATGACCGATCCCCGCACCAGCCAGCCGACCCGCTTCCCCGACGAGCCGCAGCAGCCGCGTCCCGGCACCGAGGCCAAGATGCGGACCAAGCCCGATCACGGCGAGGAGAGCTATCGCGGCAAGGGATTGCTCGACGGGCGGGTGGCGCTGGTCACCGGCGGCGATTCCGGGATCGGCAAGGCGGTGGCGATCGCCTATGCCCGCGAGGGCGCCGACGTCGCGATCTCCTACCTCGCCGACGAGCAGGTCGATGCCGAGGATACCCGGGCCTGGGTGGAGAAGGGGGGGCGCCGCTGCCTGCTGCTGCCTGGCGACATCCGCGACCGCGATCATTGCGCGGCCATCGTCGAGCGGACGGTGGCGGAGTTCGGCGGGCTCCACGTCCTCGTCAACAACGCCGCGGCGCAGACGATGAACGAGGATCTGGCCGACATCGACGACGACGAGATGCAGGGCGCCTTTGCCGCCAACGTCTTCGCGATGATCCGCCTCGCCAAGGCGGCGGTGCCGCACATGGCGCCGGGCGCGTCGATCGTGAACACGACCAGCATCCAGGCGAAGGTCGCGACCGAGAACATGATCGTCTATGCCACCACCAAGGGTGCGATCTCCAGCCTGACGATCGGCCTGTCCAACCTGCTCGCGCCCAAGGGCATCCGCGTCAACGCGGTGGCGCCCGGCCCGGTATGGACGCCGATCCAGCCCATCGCCAAGGAAACGGACGAGCTGGAGACGCTCGGGCAGAACACGCCGCTCGGGCGCGCGGGGCAGCCCGGTGAGCTTGCTCCGCCCTTCGTGATGCTGGCGAGCGACGAGGGCAGCTACATCACCGGGGCGGTGATCCCGGTGACGGGCGGTATGCCGATGTACTGACGGGGACGTACCGATGGGCCGCCCGCACGCGGCGTTCGACCCGGCCGTGCGGGCGCTCTATGAAGCGTCCGCATGACCATCCTCGTCACCGGCGCGGCCGGCTTCATCGGTTATCACGTGTCGCGCGCGCTGCTGGCGCGGGGCGAGGCGGTTCTGGGGCTCGACAATCTCAACGCCTATTACGACTCGGCGCTGAAGGAGCGGCGGCTGGCCGAGCTGGTGGCCGCGGGCAGCGACGGGTTTGAGATGCTGCGCTGCGATTTCGCCGACGAGGACGCGCTGCGCCGTGCGCTGGACGGGCGGACGTTCGACCGCATCGTCCATCTCGGCGCGCAGCCCGGCGTGCGCTACTCGATCGAGCGGCCGATGGCCTACGTTTCCGCCAATCTGGTCGGCCACGTCGCCATGCTGGAGGTCGCGCGTGCGCGCGGCGTACGCCACATGGTCTACGCCTCGTCATCCTCCGTCTACGGCAGCAACCGCAAGCAACCGTTCGCGGAGAGCGACCGGGTGGACCATCCGATCTCGCTCTACGCCGCCACCAAGAAGGCCGACGAGCTGATGAGCGAGACCTACGCCCATCTCTACCGCATCCCGCTGACGGGATTGCGCTTCTTCACCGTCTACGGTCCCTGGGGGCGACCGGACATGGCGCCGTGGATCTTCACGCAGAAGATCCTGGCCGGTGAGCCGATCCAGGTGTTCAACCAGGGCCGGATGCGGCGCGACTTCACCTTCATCGACGATATCGTCGACGGGGTGCTCGGCTGCCTCGATCGGCCGCCGGTCGACGATGGCGCGGTGAAGGCGGGCGGCGGCGTCGCGCCGCACGCGATCTACAATATCGGCAACCATCGTGCCGAGGAACTGATGGACTTCATCCGCCTGATCGAGGCCGCTTGCGGGCGCGAGGCGCGGATCGACCTGCAACCATTACAGGACGGCGACGTGCTGGAGACCTTCGCCGACATCGACGCGCTCCGCCGGGCCACCGGGTACGAGCCGCGCACGACGATCGCCGAGGGGGTGCCCCACTTCGTCCGGTGGTACATCGATTATCACGGCATCGCCTGCTGAGCGATGCCGTGATAATCCGCTCCAAGGATCAGGCGGGCTGCCCGTTGCCGCCCGTCGAGCCGAAGATCTGCCCCGTCGAGTAGCTGAGCGCCGGATCGGCCGCCGCGACGTAGAGCGCGGCGATCTCCGCCGGCTGGCCCGGCCGACCCATCGGCGAACTCTCGCCGAACACGCGCTGCTTCTCCGGCGTGGCGCCGCCCGACACCTGGAGCGGCGTCCAGAACGGTCCCGGCGCCACCGCGTTGACGCGGATGCCGCGCGGCGCGAGCTGCTTGGCCATCCCCTTGGTGAAGTTGAGCACCGCGGCGCGCGTCATGGCATAGTCGACGATGTCCTTGGACGGATCGCCCGCCTGCTCGGACGAGGTGTTGACGATCACCGCGCCCGCACCCATCCGCTCCAGCGCCGCCTTGGTCAGCCAGAAGGGGGCGTAGACGTTGGTCTTCATCGTGTCGTCGAAATCCTGAGAGGAGATGTCGGCGATGGTGGGCCGGGTCTGCTGGCGCGCGGCGTTGTTGACCAGGATGTCGAGCCCGCCGAGCTGCTCGGCCGCCTGCGCCACCAGCTTGCGGCAGAACCGCTCGTCGCGCAGGTCGCCGGGGATCGCGACCGCCTTGCGCCCCTCCGCGCGGATCAGCGCGATCACCTCGCGCGCGTCCGGCTCCTCGGCGGGCAGGTAGTTGATCGCCACGTCGGCGCCCTCGCGGGCATAGGCGATCGCCGCGGCGCGGCCGATGCCGCTGTCGCCGCCGGTGATGAGCGCGCGCTTGCCGGCGAGCTTGCCCGAGCCCTTGTAGCTCGTTTCGCCATGGTCGGGCCGCGGGTTCATCTTGGACGCGAGGCCGGGCCAGGGCTGGCGCTGCACGGGGAAGGGCGGCTTGGGATAGGCGGCCGCGGCGGGCGTCGTCGCCGCCTTGGCGCCGCCCGATCCTTGCGCGGCGGCGGGAGCGGCGACGACGGCACCGGCGGCCAGCGCGGCACCGGTGACGAAGGCGCGGCGATCGGGTTCGGTCATGGATGTATCCTTCGAAAAAAAAAAGAGACTTGCCGCATAAGCGCCGCACCGGGCGCATCCGTTCCGACCGCAACGGATCGTTTCGGCGCCCTCGAACGCTGACGCTGCTCCACTGACGGGAGCCTGCTCTTGCCCTCTTCCATCCGCGCGGTGCTCTTCGACATCGACGGCACGCTGATCGACAGCAACGACCTGCACGTCCAGGCATGGGCGCAGGCCTTTGCCGAGAGGGGCCATGCGGTGGACCGCGACGCGATCGCCGGGCAGATCGGCAAGGGCGGCGACAATCTCGTGCCCGCGCTGCTGCCCGACGTGCCGCCGGTCGAACAGAAGGGGCTGTCAAAGGCGCAGGGGCGGCTGTTCAAGCAGGTGTTTCTCGACCGGGCCAAGCCTTTCCCGCAGGCGCGCGCGCTGGTCGAGCGGGTCGCCGCCGCCGGCGCGCGGGTGGTGCTCGCCTCCTCGGCCAGCCAGGAGGAGCTGGACCATTATGTCGCGCTGATGGGGATCGGTGATCTCGTCGCCGCGAGCACCAGCATCGACGACGTCGAGACCTCCAAGCCTGCACCGGACATCTTCGCCGTGGCACTGGAGAAGAGCGACTTTCCCGCGGCACAGGTCATCGCGGTCGGCGACACGCCGTACGATGTCGAGGCCGCGGCGAAGGCGGGCGTCGCCACCGTCGCGCTGCTGTCGGGCGGGTTCGACCGCGACGTGCTCACCGCCGCGGGAGCGGTGGCGATCTACGACGACGTGGCCGCGCTGCTCGCGAATTACGAGGCGTCGCCCTTGGCGTGCTGAGGCATTGGTGCACCGCGCCGGGAGCGAGTAAGGGCGGGGACATGATCCGTGTCACCGACCTGCGCCTGCCGCTCCACCATCCCGACGAGGCACTGCCGGCGGCAATCCGCAAGCGGCTGCGGATCGAGCCGCGCGACCTGATCCGCCACACGGTCGCGCGGCGCGCCCATGACGCGCGCGACCGGACCAGCATCGCGCTCGTCTACTCGGTCGACGTCGCCGTCCGCAACGAGGCGGCGGTGCTGGCGCGGTTCCGGCGCGACCGGCAGGTGCAGCTCACCCCCGATACCCGTTACCGCCCGGTGGCGACCGCGCCCGCCGGCGTCGCCCGGCCGGTGGTGATCGGCGCAGGTCCCTGCGGCCTGTTCGCGGGGCTGATCCTGGCGCAGATGGGATATCGCCCGATCATCCTTGATCGCGGCAAGGTGGTGCGCGAGCGGACCAAGGACACCTGGGGCCTGTGGCGCAAGAGCGTCCTTAATCCGGAATCCAACGTGCAGTTCGGCGAGGGCGGGGCGGGGACCTTCTCCGACGGCAAGCTCTACAGCCGCATCAAGGACGACCGCTTCCTCGATCGCAAGGTGCTGACCGAATTCGTCCGCGCGGGTGCGCCGCCCGAGATCCTGACCGAGGCGCACCCGCATATCGGCACGTTCCGCCTGGTGAAGATGGTGGAGAACATGCGCGAGACGATCGAGGCGCTGGGCGGCGAGTACCGCTTCTCGACGCGAGTCGACGGGATCGACGTGGTCGACGACGCGGGCGGCGGGCGGCGCGTCCGCGGCCTCCACCTGCACGACAGCGGCTATCTGGAGGCGGACCGGGTGGTGCTGGCGATCGGCCACAGCGCGCGCGATACCTTCGCGATGCTGTACGAGGCGGGGGTCCATGTCGAGGCAAAGCCCTTCTCGATCGGCGTGCGGATCGAGCATCCGCAGTCGTGGATCGACCAGGCCCGCTTCGGTGCCGACGCGGGCAACCCGATCCTGGGTGCGGCGGAATATCATATCTCGCACCACTGCTCGAACGGGCGCACCGTCTACAGCTTCTGCATGTGTCCGGGCGGCACGGTCGTCGCCGCCACCTCGGAGGAGGGACGCGTCGCCACCAACGGCATGAGCCAGTATTCGCGCAATGAGCGCAACGCCAATTCGGGCTTCGTCGTCGCGATCGATCCAGTGCGCGACTTTCCCGGCGATCCGCTCGCCGGGCTGGCGCTGCAACGCCACTGGGAGGAGCGCGCCTTCGTCGCCGGCGGGTCGTCGTACAAGGCGCCGGCGCAGCGGCTGGGCGACTTCCTGGCGGGGCGGCCATCGACGACGCTCGGCTCGGTGGTGCCGTCGTATCGGCCCGGCGTGACGCCGACCGACCTGGCGGAGTGCCTGCCCGACTTCGCCGTCGCCGCGATGCGCGAGGCGCTGCCCGTGTTCGGGCGGCAGATCCGCGGCTACGACCACCCCGACGTGGTGATGACGGGGGTGGAGACGCGCACCTCCTCGCCGGTCCGCTTCACGCGCGGCGCCGATTTCCAGAGCCTGAACACCGCCGGCCTGTTCCCGGCGGGCGAGGGGGCGGGCTATGCCGGCGGCATTCTGTCGGCCGCGGTGGATGGGATCAAGGTGGCGGAGGCGGTGGCGCTCAGCATCGGCGGCAGCGTGGTGGACGCGCGCGCGGCGTGACGCTGGTCCTGTTCAACAAGCCTTACGGCGTGCTGAGCCAGTTCACCGATCGCGGCTCGCCGACCGCGCGGGCGACGCTGTCGGACCATATCCACCTGCCCGGCATCTATCCTGCCGGGCGGCTCGACCGCGACAGCGAGGGACTGCTGCTGCTCACCGACGACGGCTGGCAGCAGGCGCGCATCGCCGATCCGCGCTTCAAACTCCCCAAGACCTATTGGGTGCAAGTGGAGGGAATACCAGGCGAACCCGACCTCGACCGCCTGCGTACCGGGGTGACCCTGACCGACGGACCGACCCGGCCGGCGGACGCCGCGCGGATCGACGAGCCGGCACTGTGGCCGCGCGACCCGCCGATCCGGGTGCGGCAGAGCGTGCCCGATTGCTGGCTGCGATTGACGATCCGGGAGGGACGCAACCGGCAGGTGCGGCGGATGACGGCGGCGATTGGCTTTCCCACGCTGCGATTGGTGCGGGTGGCGATCGGCGACTGGTCGCTGGGCGACCTCGCACCCGGAGCCTGGCGGCGGGCGTGAAGCTGTTCTTCGACGGCGGCTGGCGTCCGGCCACGGGGATGGAGACCGCGGTGGTGATCGGCGGCCGCCACCATGTCGAGCAGGCGGGGCCGGGCAACGCGATGGACGCGGAGTGGCTGGCGCTGATCCGGGCGGCGACGATCGCCCGCGATCTCGGGATCGCCGACCCCGTGCTGATCGGCGACGCGGCCGCGGTGATCGCGCAGGCGGCGGGAACGGTTCGCTGCCCACCGTCGTGCATCAACCATCATCGACGCTTTCACGCGGTGGCAGCATCGCTGCCCAAGTGGCGGTTGAGGCACGTAAAACGCTCGCACAATCTGGCCGGAATCGCGTTGGCACGGCTGCATCCGCGATGACAGGCCGTAAGCAAAAACCGCCGGCTTATCGATATTGCTAGTGACTCGCAGGATTGGCATCGTTAGAGGCCTCCCCGCGTAAAGGGGAACGATCTTGACGTATTGGAGTGTATTGCTGGCGAGCGGCGCGGTGGTGAACGGCGCAGCGCCGGCGACCGATCCCGTCGTGATCGAGGCCACGGTCGCCAACGACGAGGCGCAGCGCGGCGACGACGTGGTGGTGGTCGGCAAGAGCTACGGCGAGCGGGGGATCGGCAAGACGGTGGCGCCGCTGAAGGATACCACCAACACCGTAACGGTGGTGGAGCGCGATCAGATCGAGGCGCAGAACCTGTTCACGCTGGAGGACGCGCTGACCGCGACCAACGGCATCACCGTGACGGGCATCGGCAGCGAGGACCCCTCGTTCATCTCGCGCGGCTTCGCGATCGACAATTACCTGATCGACGGTGTGCCGACGCGGTCGTTCGGCTTCCCCGGCGTCGTCCCGGACCTGTTCTTCTACGACCGGCTGGAGGTGCTGCGCGGCCCGGCGGGGCTGTTTACCGGATCGGGCAACCCGGCCGGCAGCATCAACCTGGTCCGCAAGCGGCCGCTCGACGCGGCGCGCGTGCAGGCGTCGGCGGGCTACGGCAGCTACGATAATCTGCGTCTGGAAGTCGACGTGTCGACGCCGATCGGCGACGTCGCCGGCCTGCGCGCCGGCGCGATGGCGCAGGACCAGGATCAGTTCTTCGACACCGCGCACCGCAACCGCTGGGGCGCCTACGCGGTCGGCGACCTGAAGATCGGCGGTCGCACCACGCTGACCGGCGGCGTCTATTACGACCGCTTCAAGCCGGCGATCCAGTCCGGCCTGCCCGGCTATGCCGGCGGGTTGGACGGCAGCGAGGGGCGGCTGCTTGACGTCCGCCGCTCGACTTACCTCGGTGCCGACTGGAATCGCTTCGACGCGGAGACGTGGACGGGCTTCGTCGAACTGGCCCACCGGATCAGCGACCGCTGGACGCTGCGCGCGACGGGGCTGATCGCCAATGTCGACCGGCTCGACATCTACAGCTATGTCGGCAACGCCGCGGTGACGCTGACGCCGCGCGGGCAGGTGCCGGCCAATCTGGGGCGCACCAGCCACATCGCGTTCCTGGGCGACAATGCGCAGCGGACCCGGTCGTTCGACTTCAACGGCGTCGGCAGCTTTCGGGCGTTCGGACGCGAGCAATCGCTGATCCTGGGCGCCGATTACCAGGCGCAGGATTATACGTCGTACTTCGCCCGGTACAGCGGCTACGCCTTCATCAACGTGTTCGACCCCGTCTACCCGGCAGAGCCGCCGCTCGACCCGCGCGCGGAGTTGCCGCGCTATCCGGTGCAGGGGACGCGGGGGCGTTGCGCGACGGTGCCGACCGAATGCGTCAGCCAGTCCGCGGGCGCGACGCGCACCTATGTCGAGCAGTACGGCCTCTACGGTCAGCTGCGGCTATCGCCGGTCGAGGGACTGACGCTGGTCGGCGGTGGGCGTTCGACCTGGTGGTCGAGTGATCTCGACACGCTCAACCGGCTGACTGGCGACGCCACCGGGCGCAGCCAGTACGGCTACGACGCGCGCTTCACGCCTTACGGCGCGGTGCTGTTCGACGCGACCGACAACCTCAACTTCTACGCCAGCTACGCGGACAGTTTCACGCCACAGGCGCCGCCCGCCAACCGTTCGCGCCCCGACGGGCGCCAGATCGAGCCATTGATCGGCGACCAGATCGAGGCGGGCAGCAAATTGTCTCTAATGAACGATCGCCTGCTGCTGTCGGTCGCCGCCTATCAGATCAAGCAGACCAATCGGCTGGTCAATCCGCCCGAGGCGGACACGATCGTGCTCCAGGCCGGTCGCGTCCGCGCCCGCGGCATTGAGGCCGAGGCGACCGGCCAGATCCTGCCCGGGTGGCGCGTCAACGGCGGCTACAGCTATACCCGCACCAAATATCTGGAGGATACCGAGCCGCAGTTCGAGGGCATTGCGCTGACCCCGATCATCCCCCGCCACATGGCCAAGCTGTTCACCAACTACGCGCCGGAAGGAGGCGCGCTGGCGGGGGCGAGCGTCGGCGGCGCGGTGACGTATTTCTCCTCCACCTACGGCGGCAATCCGGCGCTGTTCGCCGCCGACGGCACGCTGCGCACTGCCTCCACGATCGTTCGGCAAGGCAGCTACGCGCTGGTCGACCTGCGCGCCGGGTACAAATTGTCGGAACAGCTGTCGCTGTCGGTCAACGTCAACAACGTGTTCGACAAGAGCTATTATTCGCGCATCTCGTCCACTGGCCGCGGCAATTTCTACGGCACGCCGCGCACCGTGTTCGGGACGATCCGGTATACCTTCCAGTGACCGCGGGCGAACATCACGCCCGCGCGCGCTGGGACCGCCGCGGCGACATCGGGTTGCGCGTCGTCGCGGCGGTGCCGCTCGCCTACGCCGCCGCCAGCCTGTGGGCGATGGCACTCGCCCGGCTGCTGCCGCTGCCGCCGGTGGAGGCGAGCGTCGCCGGTGCGCTGGTCGCGCTGGGGCTGTGCGCGGTGCTGGCGATGTGGGCCTTCGCCGCGCGCAGCGGCTGGCGCGCGACGTGGACGATCGTCGCCGCGGGCGCGGTGGGCGGTGGTATCGCCTGGGCATCGATCGGGGCGACGGGACGGTTGTGAGCAAGGGATTCCGCCAGAGCCAGGCATGGCTCCACACCTGGTCGGGGCTGCTGCTCGGCTGGATCCTGTTCCTGGTGTTCGTCGCCGGCACCATCGCCTTCTGGCGCGAGGGCCTGAACCGCTGGGCACGGCCCGAGCTCGCCCGCGTCGAGCAGCCGATGCGCGTGCTCGCCGGCGCGCAGCGGTTCCTCGCGCGCAAGGCGCCCGATGCCAGCAGCTGGTTCATCACCGTCGCCAGCGAGCGGTCGCCCGGCGCCTCGCTGTTCTGGGTGCCGCAACCCAAGCCCGGCGAGGATCGAGGACCGCGCCGCGGCCGCGGGCGGCGCGACAACCAGGCGCTGATCGGTGCCGACGGTCAGCAGGCGCACGCCCGCGACACGCGCGGCGGCGACTTCTTCTACCGGTTCCACTTCGACCTCCACTACATGCCCGTGATCTGGGCGCGCTGGCTAGTCGGGTTCGCCACGATGATGATGCTGGTCGCGATCCTGTCCGGCATCGTCACGCACAAGAAAATCTTCCGCGACTTCTTCACGCTGCGCCGCGGCAGAGGGCAGCGATCCTGGCTCGACGGCCACAACGCCACCGCGGTGCTGGCGCTGCCGTTCCACCTGATGATTACCTATACCGGGCTGGTCACGCTGATGGCGATGCTGATGCCGTGGGCGGTGGTCGCCAACTACACGGACGAGCGCAAGGTGAGCGAGGCGCTGTTCCCCACCGTGGAGAAGGTGGAGCGTACCGGCCGTCCCGCGCCGCTCGCCGACCTGACGGCGATCGCGCGCGATGCCGAGCGGCGGATGGGCGCGCCCGCGGGCTTCATCACCGTCACCGAGCCGGGCGACACCGCGGCGCGCGTCACCGTCAGCCGCAGCCCCGCCTCCATGCTGTCGTCGCGCACGCCCTCGCTGGCCTACGACGGCGTGTCGGGGCGCCTGATCTGGGCGTCGCCGGTGCCCGGCGGCGCGGCGCAGACGGCGGGGGCGATGATCGGCCTCCACGCCGGCCGCTTCGCCGATGACGGCCTGCGCTGGCTCTATTTCCTGTGCGGCGTCGGCGGCACGGTGATGGTGGCGAGCGGGCTGGTGCTGTGGACGGTGAAGCGGCGCGAGCGGCTGCCCGATCCGGCGCGCCCGCATCTGGGTTTCTGGATGGTCGAGCGGCTCAACGTCGCGGTGATCGGTGGCTTTTTGCTGGGCGTCGCGGCGTGGTTCTGGGCGAACCGGCTGTTGCCGATCGCGGAGCACGGCCGCGCGGAGGGGGAGGTGCATGTAATGTTCCTGGCCTGGGCCGCGGCCGCGCTGCTCGCCTTCGTGCAGCGGCCCGCGATCGTCTGGCCCGCGCTGTTCGGCGCCACCGGCGTGGCGCTGATCGGCTTGCCGCTCTACGACGTGGTGGCGACCGAGCGCGGGCTGTTCGCCTCGCTGGCGAGCGGCGACGGCGTGCTGGCGGGGATCGACGCGGCGCTGCTGGTGTTCGGCGCCGGCTTCCTGCTGATCGCCTGCCGCGTCGCCCGGCATCGGCCGGCGGTGCGCGAAGCGCGTGCACCGCGCCCTGCCGTGCCGCTGGCCCTGGAGCCGGCCGAATGAGCGCCGTGCTGCTCGCGGCCCTGGCGTTCCTGCTACTCGGCCTGGCGACCGACGCGCATCACCGGCGCCGGTTCGGCACGCTGCCGGGCGCGGACCGGCGGCGATGGCTGCGGATCGCCAGCTGGGTCGCGATGGTGGCGAGCGCGGTGCCGGCCATCGCCGCGCAGGGCGCCGTCTTCGGCCCGGTCCTGTGGAGCGGCGCGGTGATGGCGGGGGCGGCCATCGCCTTTCTGGCGCTCAACCTGCTGCCCGCGCGCCGCTGAGCGGGGATCAGGCCGGGCGCGCCATCATCAGCGCCTGGCGCAGCGTGCGCAATACCACCTCGTCGCGCTGGTTGAGGCCGAGATGCTCGAAGGTGACGATCCCCTGGCCGGGCCGCGAGGCGGAGGGGCGGAGCGCCGTTACCCGCGTCTCCGCGCGGATGGTGTCGCCGGCGAAGACGGGCTTGGGGAAGCTCGTCTCCGTCATGCCGAGATTGGCGACCGTGGTGCCCAGCGTCGTGTCCTGCACCGACAGGCCGATCACCAGCCCCAGCGTGAACAGCGAATTCATCAGCGGCCGCCCGAACTCGGTGGTCGCGGCATAGGCGTGGTCGATGTGGAGCGGCGCCGGATTGTAGGTGAGGGACGAGAACAGCATGTTGTCCGCCTCGATGACGGTGCGGCGGATCTCGTGGATGAAGACGTCGCCCACCGCGAAGCCGTCGAAATAGCGTCCTGCCATGATCGCGTTCCTTCCTGTGGCGACCGGCTATCGACAGGGGGGCGCGTTGTAAATCGGTTCTCGTCCCGTTTCCGGGCAAGGGAACATGCGCGCGCGATCGATGTTGCCACCGTAACGATATGGAAGGTCAGGCGGCATGAGCGACGAGCGAGGCGACCGGCCTTACCTGAAGCGGTTCCTGCGCGGTCGCCGCGGCGGGAACATCGCCCCTGACGATCTCGCCGCGCTGGAGGCCGCGGCACAAGGCGAACAGACCTATCGCAGCCGCGCCATCGTGGTGCGCGCCGGCAGTCCGGTGACGAACAGCACGCTGCTGCTGGAAGGATTCATGTGCCGTTACATGGACGACCGCGCCGGGCATCGCCAGCTCGTCGCGATCCACGTGCCGGGGGATTTCGTCGACCTGCACGGTTTCCCCATGGGGTGGCTGGACCACGACATCGGCACCATCGGGTCGGTACGGGTCGCCAACTGGGCGCACAGCGCACTGGAGGAGGTGCTGGAACACCGCCCGCGGTTGACGCGGATGATGTGGTTTTCCACGCTGCTGGACGCGGCGATGCACCGCGAATGGGTGTTCCGGCTCGGCCGGCTCGACGCGATCGGGCGCGTCGCGCACCTGCTCTGCGAGCTGGAGGTGCGGCTGGATATGGTCGGCCTAGCGGAGAACGGCCGTTATCACCTGCCGCTGACCCAGGCCGATTTGGCCGAGGCGTGCGGGCTGACCGGTGTTCACGTCAACCGGGTGCTGCGGTCGCTGCGCGAGCGCGAGCTGCTGCTGTTCCGCAACAACGAGGTCACGATCCTCGACAAGGCCGCGCTGCGTGCGCTCGCCGAGTTCGATCCCATGTACCTGTACGGCGATCCGCCCGACCGCTGACCGGCGGGGTGTCGCGGGCGGCATCCACCGGCTATGCGACTGGCGACGCACTGCCGGGAGTTCATCGATGTACCATTTCTTCCTCGCCGCCGCCGGCGCCTCGCTGCTCGCCGGCACCGCCCTCGCGCAGACGCCCGGCAAGGCCGCGGTGAGCCCTGCGGCCAACCCGCTGCTCGCCGACTGGTCCGGCCCGTACGGCGGCGTGCCGCCCTGGGACAAGGTGCGGCCGGAGCTGTTCCCGCAGGCGTTCGAGGTGGCGATGGCGGAGCGGGCGGCCGACTATGCCCGCATCGCCAACGATCCGGCGGCGCCCACGTTCGAGAATACCTTCATCCCCATGCAGCTCGCCGGCCAGCGGTTCGGCCGGGTGATGACGCTGTTCGGCGTGTTGACCGGAAACATGAACTCGCCCGCCTATCAGAAGCTCGACCGCGAATGGTCGCCGCGCTTCGCCGCCGCGCAGGATGCGATCACCTTCGATCCCAAGCTGTTCGCGCGGATCGAGACGATCTATCGCCAGCGCATCGCCCGCGATCCGCAGCAGCAGCGGCTGGTGCAGCGCACCTATGACAGTTTCGTGCGGCAGGGCGCCAAGCTGGACGCGGCGCAGAAGGCGCAGCTGTCGCAGTACAACCAGCAACTCGCCACCGCCTTCTCGCAATTCTCCGAGAAGCTGCTCGCCGACGAGGGCACGGCCATCGCGGTGACCGACGAGGCGAAGCTGGCGGGGGTGCCCGACAGCGTCAAGGCGGTCGCCGCCGCCGCAGCCAAGGAGCGCGGGCAGCAGGGCTGGGCGATCGTCAACACCCGCTCGGCCGTCGACCCGGTACTGACCTTCGCTACCGACCGGGATTTGCGCGAGCAGGTGTGGCGCGCCTTCGTGAACCGCGGCGATAACGGGGGCGGCAACGACACCAACGCGACGATCGCACGGATCGTGAAGCTGCGAGCTGACCGCGCGCATCTGCTCGGCTTCAAGACGCACGCGGACTGGCGGATGCAGGACACGATGGCCAAGACGCCCGCCGCGGCCGAGGCGCTGATGATGCGCGTCTGGCCCTATGCCAAGGCGCGCGTCGCCGAGGAGGTGCGCGACATGCAGGCGATCGCGGCCAAGGAGGGCGCAAAGCTCACCATCGAGCCGTGGGACTATCGCTTCTATCAGGAGAAGGTGCGGAAAAGCCGCTACGACCTCGATCAGGCCGAGCTGAAGCCGTATTTCGAACTGAACAACATCATCCAGGGCTCGCTCTACGCCGCCAACCGGCTCTACGGGCTGGAGTTCAAGGAGATCACCGGCACGGTGCCGGTGTTCGAGCCCAACATGCGCGTCTGGCACGTGACCAGGAACGGCAAGGAAGTCGGCCTGTTCTACCGCGACGATTTCGCGCGCACCGGCAAGCGGTCGGGCGCCTGGGCGAACGTCTATCGCGGGCAGCGCAACCTGCCGCCGGCACAGACGGTGCTGTCGTCGAACAACAACAATTTCGCCAAGCCCGCCGCCGGGCAGCCGGTGCTGATCTCGCTCGACGACGCGCAGACGCTGTTCCACGAGTTCGGCCACGCGATCCACGCGATGCTGCAGAACGTCTATTACCCCGGCCTGGCCGGCACGCCGCGCGATTTCGTGGAATATCCCAGCCAGGTCAACGAGCACTGGCTGCTGACCCGCGACGTGCTCGACAAATATGCGCGCCATTATCAGACCAAGGCGGCGATGCCGCAGGCGCTGCTCGACAAGATCGAGGCGTCGAAGACCTTCAACCAGGGCTTCGCGACGACCGAATATCTGTCCTCCGCCATCGTCGACATGAAGCTGCACACGCTGCCGGACGGCGTGGTCGACCCGGACGCGTTCGAGCGGGAGACGCTGCAATCGATCGGCATGCCGCGCGAGCTGGTGATGCGGCACCGCCTGCCGCAGTTCAATCACCTGTTCTCGTCGGACAGCTACTCGGCCGGCTATTACAGCTATCTCTGGTCGGAGACGATGGACGCCGACACCTTCGCTGCCTTCGAGGAGGCGGGCAGCCCGTGGGACAAGGCCACCGCCGACCGTTTCGCGCGGGTGCTGCTATCGACGGGGAACGAGACGGATCGGGCGGAGGCGTATCGCGCGTTCCGCGGGCGCGATCCGGACATCCAGGCGCTGCTGAAGAAGCGTGGGTTCGTGGCGGAGAAGACGGCGAAGTAGGGCCGTCTTCGCAACCCTCCAACGTCACCCCGGACTTGATCCGGGGTCCGTCCATCGGCGAGCGCGCGATCAGCCTTGGGCCACCGCGCTTGCGGAGCCATGGACCCCGGGTCAAGCCCGGGGTGACGGAGTGGGTGGGGGGCGTCCTGCCAAAACCCCGGATGCCGGGACGGGCCCGGCATGACGGAAGATGGTGCTTACCGGGCCCGGAAGCGGATTGCCTGGCCGCCGCCGGGGGCAAGGGCGAGGGTCAGCCGGTCGCCCTTTCGGACCCGCTTCTGCTCGATCGCGATCGAGTGCCGCGCGTCCGTCTTGTAGTCGGCGTTCGGCCCGTCGCGGTACACCTCCGCGACGTAGCTGCGCCCGGCGTCGAGGAAGTCGAGGTCGACCGTCAGCGTGCGGGCGTTCTCGTCCGTCACGCTGCCCAGGAACCAGTCGCGCCCGCCCCGGACTTTCCGCGCGATCGTCACGTAATCGCCGACCTCGCCGTTCAGCACGCGCGTGTCCTCCCAGTCGGTCGGCACGTCGCGGATGAACTTCATCGGTCCGGGATATTTGGCGTAGTTCTCCGGCGTATCGGCCGCCATCACGACGGGCGAGTATAGCACGACGTACAGCGCCAGCTGCTTGGCGATCGTCGACTCGATCGGGCTGTCGTTCTGGCCGGTCAGGCTGAGCACGCCCGGCGTGAAGTCCATCGGCCCCTCCAGCATGCGCGTGAAGACCAGGTTCGCCTCGTGCTCCGGCGGGTTCTTGCCCGGCCAGCTGTTATATTCCATGCCGCGCGACCCCTCCCGCGCGACCCAGTTGGGATAGGTGCGCTGGAGGCCGGTGCCCTTGATCGGCTCGTGCGTGTCGATCGACACGTGGTACTTTGCGGCGGCCTTCAGCACGTTCAGGTAATGGTTCGACATCCACTGGCCCTCGTGCCACTCGCGGTGCTTGGACCCGTCGGCGTCGACCCGCTCGATCTGCCCCGCATCGGTGACGTAGCCGGTCTTGACGGTCGGGATGCCGTGATCGGCGGCGTATTTGAACGCGCTGTCGAACTGGTTCTCGTAATGGCTGGCCGATCCGCCGGTCTCGTGGTGACCGATGATGTAGACCTTCTTGGACTTGGCGTAGCGTTGCAGCTCGGCCGCGTCGAAGTCGGCGGTGGGCTGCGAGAAGTTCATGTCGTTGCCGTTGCCGAACCAGTCGCCGTCCCAGCCGACGTTCCATCCCTCCACCAGCACGCCCTGGATGTTGTTGACGGCGGCGAAGTC
Organism: Sphingomonas rubra; assembly: GCF_900115745.1. Lineage (GTDB taxonomy): Bacteria > Pseudomonadota > Alphaproteobacteria > Sphingomonadales > Sphingomonadaceae > Sphingomonas > Sphingomonas rubra. The sequence goes on from NZ_FOXP01000004.1 coordinate 67,653, forward strand.
GATATATTGTTTGACATGGGCGGTGGTGGCGCCGTGTTGCGGCCCGCGTGCCCAGCTCCACTGGCCCTTTATCATGTTCCACCAGACGCCGTTGAACTTGCCCGGCTTCACCCAGGACACGTCGCCGAGCTTGTTGGGCTCGTTCAGGTTGAGCATCAGGTGGCTCATGTAGAGGCCGGGTGCGTCGTCGGCGACGATGATCGTCCGCCACGGCGTCGTCCACGGGCCCGTCTTCACCACCCTCGGCGCGCCCGATCCGGGGGTCAGCGTCGCCTGGAAGCCGTTGGCGGTCGTGTGGCGCAGCGCCATGCCCGCGTAATCGACCAGCGCCGCCTCGTGCACGACGACGTGCGTGCCGCCGTCCAGCTTTACCGTCATCGGCGATGCGGCGGTGCCCACCGCGGACAGCGGCGTGCGATTGTAGAGATATTCCTCCCGGTTCCACAGGAAAGCGGGCTTCCACCAGGCGGTGCCGTTCGAACCGAAGTTGAATTCGGTCAGCTCGTCGGCGACGTTGGTGACGGTGCCCGCCGCCACCTGCGGGAACTCGTAACGGAAGCCGACCCCGTCGTCCTGCACCCGGAACACCACGTCGTAGGAACGGGCAAGCGCGCTCGTCTCCATCAGGCGGACGCGCATTTCCTTGTGATTGTCGCGGATCGTCCGCCACTCACCCCAGGGCTGGGTCCAGCTCGTGTCCGATTTGGCATGGGTAACGGCGGCGATACGGGTGTTGCGGTCGAGTTTGCGCTGGTCGGTGAAGAGGAAGCCGAGCCGCGACGGCGCGACGATCACCTGGCCCCGGCGCGTGACCGAGTAGCTGACCCGGCCGTCGCCATCGGTCTCCACCCGCACCGCGATGCTGCCGTCGGGCGAGGTCTCGATCGCCTCCGGCGCGGGGCTGGCGACGGGGGCGGGCTTGACGATCTCGGCATTGCCGGCGGCGGGGGCGGGGTCTTGCGCGGCGGCGCCGGAGGCGACCAGCCCCGCGGCGAGGGGGATCAGGTATTTCATGTGTTCACTCCCGAGAACATAGGTGTCGTGTGCGTCGTCCTCACCCTTGGCCGGCTGCGGGATTCCATCAAAGTAATACTCTGATGGGATCCCTTCGCCGTCTCTTCCCTCTCCCGACGGGAGAGGGAGGGAGGCGCGGAGCGCCGGAAGGGCGGGGGCGATCGAGGGCTATCGCGCCGCGCAGACGGCGTAGCCGAAGGCGGGCAGGGTGAGGACGACGCTGCCCGGAGCGGCGGCGCGGGCGGCGCACCGGCCGGCGAGTTGCTGGAAGGCGGTGGAGGCGACCTCCACCTGCACCGCTTGCGTCACCGACTTGTTGGACGTGTTGAAGGCGAGCAGCACCTCCTTGCCCGTCGCCGGGTCGAAGCGCGACGCGGCGAAGATGCCCGGCCCGTCGCCCTGCGCGCGGACGATTTGGCGGCCGCGGGTGAGGGCGGGGGTAGCGGTGCGGAGTGTCGCCAGCTCGGCGATCTGGCGGTAGAGCGGGTGGCGCCGGTCGAAGTTCGCGACCGCGGTGGTCGCGCGCGTGCCGATCAGCCGATTGTCGTTGTAGACCGCGACCTTGCTGGCGAACATGTCCTCGCGCGCGTCCTGGTCGTTGCCGTCGCCGGCGAAGCCCTGCTCGTCGCCCGAGTAGATCGTCGGCACGCCACGCAGCGTCAGCAGCATCGCGTTGGCGAGTTCGATCCGCGCGAGCACCTCGCCGTCGTCCGCGGCCGGGTTGGCGACGCGGACGTAATGGCCGAGACGCCCCCAATCGTGATTGCCGGTGAAGGTCGGCAGGATCGCCGCCGTCTCCTCGCCCTGCGCGTAGAGCACGTCGCCCGCGAACAGGTCGGCCATGACGCTGGTCGGCTTGTTCTCGCCGACCACCTGCAGGATCGCGTTCTGGAACGCGAAGTCGAGCACGGCCGGATAGTCGGCGATCTTGGTCCAGCGCGCCAGATATCCCGGGTCCATGCCCGCGGTGACCTCGCCGAAGATGTGGAAGTTGGGAATGCCGTTCGCGCGCGCGCGCGCCTGCATCGCGGGCACGAAGCTGCGCCAGAATTCGGGATTGACGTGCTTGGCGGTGTCGACGCGGAAGCCGTCGACCTTGTAGCGGTCGATCCACTGCCCGAAGATGTCGATCATGCCCGCGATCACGCGCGGGTTCTCGGTCATCAGGTCGTCCAGGCCGGAGAAGTCGCCGGTGGTCGAACTCTCCGTCCGGAACAGCGTGTTGCCGCGATTATGGTAGAGGCGCACGTCGTTGAGCCAGGCGGGCGTCTTCGCGCTCGCCTCCGCCGCCGGCACGTAGGGCGTGTAGGCGTAGGTCGGGTCGGTCAGCCGCGCGAAATTCTCCGGCGTCTGCACGTCGTCGCCGAGGAAACCGGGATTGATGGCGATGCCCTCCACCCCGCCGCGGCGTTGATAGGGATAGGCCGCCCGGTCGCGATAGGCGCAGTCGCCGCCGGGCGGGCACTCGCGATACTGGATCACGTCGGCGGTGTGATTGACGATGATGTCCATATAGACCTTCATCCCCCGCGCGTGCGCGGCGTCGACGAAGGCCTTCATGTCCGCCTCGGTGCCCAGATGCGGGTCGACGCGGGTGAAATCGGTGATCCAGTAGCCGTGATAGCCCGCGGATTCCTGGCCGGGCGCACCCTGCACCGGCTTGTTCTTGAACACCGGCCCGAGCCAGATCGCGGTGGCCCCGAGCCCCTGGACATAGTCCAGCCGCCGGGTCAGTCCCTTCAGGTCGCCGCCGTGATAGAAGCCCTTGTGCGCCGGATCGTACCCGGTCCGCAGCCGATCGCCGACGATCCCGCCGCGATCGTTCGCCTTGTCGCCATTCTCGAACCGGTCGGGCAGGACGAAGTAGATCACCTCGTCCTGCGGCAGCCGCTGGCGGTAATCGGCAGTGGGGGTGGTTTGCGCCGAGGTCGGCGTGGTGGGGAGCGTGGTGACGGCGCTCGCGAGGATCAGGGCAAGAAGCTTCATCGAGGAACCTCTAAGGGGGAACGACCTACGAAAAAACCCGCCGCGGCCGGGACCGCGACGGGCTTCGCGAGTAACGGCCGCTCCGCGGGAGGCGGAGCGGACGGCGCATCAGAACTTGAACGTCGCGCCGGCGAGATAGCGGCGACCGTACTTCTGATATTCCGAGACTTGCAGCTCGTTGCGGTTCTCCTCGGTGGCGAACGGCTCGTCCGTCAGGTTCTGACCCTGGACGTAGACCGACAGGCCCTTCAGGAAACCGGCGTTGAAGTCGTAACCGATCTGGCCGTCGACGATCAGCTCGTCGCGCGCGCGGCGGAAATCGCGGTTGGCGCCGAAGCCGACCAGTTCGCCCAGGAAAGTCGAGCGGTAACGCACCGATCCGCGCAGGTTGATGCCGTACTTCTCGAAATAAGCCGTACCGTTGGCCACCCAGCGCGAATAGCCCGGCAGGTCGGTGACCGGCGCTGTCGGCGACTGGCGGATCTCGGTCTTGGTGTACGATCCACCGCCGGTCAGACCGAAGCCGTCGAGCGCGCCGACCAGACGGCCGATCGGCAAGGTTCCCGCGAGTTCGACGCCGTAGAGCTTGCCGCCGCCGACATTGACCGGTTGCCTGATCGTGCCGATCGACGTGGTCAGCAGGCCCGCGTTGATCGGCGCGGGCAATCCGCCATAATCGAACACCCGTTCCTGATCGCGGTAGATGAAGCTCGTCAGGTCCTTGTAATAGCCCTGAACGGCGATGTAGCCGCTGTTGCCGAAATACTTCTCGATCGTCGCGTCGACCGCCGTGGCGCGGTAAGGGCGCAAATTGGCGTTGCCCGCGCTGCCGCGGATGATCGGCGGCGTCGAGCTGGTATCCACCCCGTAGCTGAGCGCGATGCGTAGATCGTCGAGGCGGGGACGTGCGATCTCGCGCGCCACGCCAGCGCGGAACACGAAATCATTGGCGAGGCGCAGCGACAGGTTGGCGCTGGGCAACACGTCGAGATAGTCGGTGCCCTGCGTCTGCGAGAACGTCCCGGTCGGGCCGAAGATCAGACCGGTCGACTTCTGTTCGGTCGCGACGAACTGGACGCCGAAATTGCCGGTCAGCTCCGCGCTGCCGATCGGCTGGCGGATATTGCCCTGGACGTAGGAGGTCATCACGTCCTCCTTCACGCTGAACGCCTTCGCCAGCACGTCATTGGCGTTGGTGCGTGGAAGCAGCGTCAGCACACCGGCGTTGAGCAGATCGAACGGATTGTAGGCGAGCGCGCGGCCGATGCCGTTGAACGCGTAGCCGATATCGAACGTACCGAGCAGGAACTGCGACGGGATCGGCGTTTCCTGCGCGCCGTTCGGCAGTGTCACGAACGCTTCGTTCGGAGTCAGCGTCTTCTCGCGCCGGGTGTAGTTCATGCCGACGCGGACGCCCGACAGGAAGAAGTCTTCGATGACCTTCTCGACCTCGGTGCGCACCTGGTAGATCTCGTCGGTGAGACGACGATCGTTGAAGTACCCCGCCTGGACGATGTCGCCGCCGTAGCCGGCCGGATCGGTCAGCACGAAGAGGTTGGGATTGGTGTAGTCGAGCTGCGGCGTGAAGATCGAGCCGGTGTTGTTGGTGGTGAAGCTGATCGTCTCGTTGACGCCCCGTGTGCGTCCGCGACCGGTGCCCGCGTAGCTCTCGAACGAGAATTCGGACCGGTTGGTGCGCGAATAGCTGAGGTCGAGCAGCGCGTTCCAGCCGTCGTCGCCCTTGTAGGCGTTGTTCCAGCCGAACGAGTACAGCTTGGCCGTGTTGCGCTGCGCATCGTTGCGGACCAGCGCCTGGACGCCGCCGAAGCTGCCCGCGGTGACCACGCCGTCGGTCACGGTGGCGGTCGCCGGATTGAAGGTGGTGCCGAAGAAGTCGCCCACGCCGAAGCCGAGCGGCAACTCGACGCCGCGCCGGCTCTGCAGATCCTTGAAGTCCGAGTAGAAGGCGTCGATCGTGCTGGTGAACTCGGGAACCGGCCGGAACTCCACCGTACCGGCGCCACCGAAGCGCTTCAGCCGGGTCGAGGTGCCGCGCGCGGTCGGAAAGCCGACCAGGAAGGCGCCGTTCGGCCCGTTGGTGCTGTACCCGCCCGAGCGATACTCGCGGAACTGGTACGGCTCGTCGATGTAGCTGGCGGCCAGCGAGACCCCGAGCCGGTCATCGAGGAATTGGTCGACATAGGTGCCGTTGACCCGGTAGCCCCAGCGCTTGGAATCGGGATTGAACTTGTCCACGTCGGTATAGGTGCCGCGGCCGCCGATCGAGATCACCCGCCGGCCGAATTCGATCGGGCGAATGGTGCGCAGGTCCACGGTACCGGCGAGACCCTGGCCGACGATCGACGCCTGCGGCGTCTTGTAGACCAGGACCTGGTTGACGACCTCGGACGGATATTGATCGAATTCGACTTGGCGATTGTCGCTGGTCGACGTCTGCTCGCGACCGTTCAGCAGCGTGGTCGAGAAGTCGGGCGCGAAGCCGCGGATCGAGATCGTCTGCGACCGCCCGGACACGCGTTGCGAGGTGAGGCCGGGAAGACGCGCGATCGACTCGGCGATCGACGCGTCGGGCAGTTTGCCGATATCCTCGGCCGAGATCGATTCGACGATCTGATCGCGCGTCTTCTTCTCGACGACGGCGTTTTCCAGGCTGCGGCGGAAGCCGGTGACGACGATGTCGCCCTCCGCAGGGTCTCCCGTCGCCGCCTCTGCGGCGGCGCCCGCCGCCTGGGCGTTGGTCTCGTTCTGGGCGGCGGTGACGTCACCGGTCACGGCGGCGTTGTCCGAGCGGCGATCCGCGGCGCCCACGCCTTCGTTCGGGTTGGCCGCCGTGGACGAGCTGCCGGCGGGATCGGGAACCTTGACCCCGGCCGAGGTCTGCGCGGCCCCGTCCTGCGACTGCGCGGACGCGGGGGTGGCGAGCATCAGCGTCGCGGCGAGCGTGCCCAGGCTGGTGCCGATCGTCAGCGTGCGCGTCGCGGATGCCTTGCGGCGGAATACCGTCATCGTGTGTTTCCCCTCCTGATCCGGCGGCGTCTCGCGCACCCCGGTCCATCGATGAACCTCCAATGAATTCAGCCCCATGTTCTGCCAATCCGGCCGCATACGTATTCTGAATGGTTGCCATTCAGCTGTCACATCGTTGCAACAACCCTCGTCTGGTCGCCGCGACGCGGCACAAGGATCGCGTTGACGGCGCGGTCGATCTGGGCTGTGGTCCCGTCAGCCAGTGTCCGCCGGCCGAGCGGAGCGGCAGGAGGGTGCCCACGACGTGTCCGGCCAGCGTAGAGCCACCTCGTTCGACATCGCCCACCTGGCGGGCGTGTCGCAGCCGACCGTGTCGCGCGCGCTGCGCGGCAGCCCGACGGTCAGCGCCGCGACGCGCGCACGGATCGAGGCGATCGCCAAGCAGCTCAACTACTCGGTCGATCGCTCGGCCTCTAACCTGCGCTCGGGATCGACCAGGACGCTGGCGCTGCTGCTGTTCCGCGACCCCTCGCCGGACGAGACGCTCATCAACCCATTCTTCCTGGCGATGCTCGGCTCGATCATGGGGGCGTGTGCCGATCGCGGCTACGACCTGTTGATCTCCTTCCAGCAGCTCGCCAGCGACTGGCACACCGATTACGAGGATAGCCACCGCGCCGACGGACTGATCCTGCTCGGCTACGGCGATTATGCCGACTACCACCAGCGGCTGGTCGACATGGTGGCGCAGCGCACCCACTTCGTCCGTTGGGGCCATGTCCAGCCAGATCAGCCGGGACTGACGATCGGCTGCGACAATCTGGCCGGCGCGCGGACGGCGACCGAGCATCTGATCGCGCAAGGGGCCAAGCGGATCGCCTTCATCGGCGATGCGACCGACCATTATCCGGAGATGAAGGAGCGCTGGCGCGGCTATGCCGAGGCGCTGGCGGCGGCGGGGCTCGATCGCCACGATGCGCTTCAGGTCGACGCCATCTCCACGGAGGAGGACGGGACGCGCGCGGCGCGCGAGTTGCTGGCCCGCGGCAAGGCGTTCGACGGGCTGGTCGCGGCGAGCGACCTGATCGCGCTGGCGGCGATGCGGGTGCTGTCCGCCGCCGGCCTGCGCGTGCCCGAGCACGTCAAGGTGGTCGGGTTCGACGACATTCCGGCCGCCGCCTTCGCCAGCCCGCCGCTGACCACGGTCGCGCAGGATGCAGCGGCGGCGGGGCGACGGCTGGTCGACGTGCTGCTCGCGCAGATCAAGGGAGAGGCGGCGCAGAGCCAGGTGCTGCCGACGCGGCTGATTGTCAGGCGATCATCGGGCGCCCCGCTGGCGACGCAGGGGATTTGAGGATGGACAAGCCGCGCCAGGGCTTCGCCGGTCTGTGGAACATCTCGTTCGGGTTCTTCGGCATCCAGATCGGCTTCGCGCTCCAGAACGCGAACATGAGCCGCATCTTCCAGTCGCTGGGCGAGAGCCTGGACGATCTGGCCGTGCTGTGGATCGCCGCGCCGCTGACCGGGCTGCTCGTCCAGCCGCTGATCGGCCATTATTCCGACCGGACCTGGGGTCGATGGGGCCGGCGGCGGCCTTATTTCTTCGCGGGGGCGCTGTTCGCCGCGTTGGCGCTGTTCGGCATGCCCAACGCACCCGGCCTGCTCGCCGCGGCGATGCTGTTGTGGATGCTCGACGCGTCGATCAACGTATCGATGGAGCCGTTCCGCGCCTTCGTCGGCGACATGCTGCGCAAGGACCAGCAGACGGCGGGCTACGCCTTCCAAACCGCGTTCATCGGCGCGGGCGCCGTGATCGGCTCGGCGACGCCGTTCATCCTCGACCATCTCGGCGTCGGCAACGCCGCGCCAGGCGGCGGCATCCCCGATACGGTGCGCTGCTCCTTCTATCTCGGCGGGGCGGTGCTGTTCCTGGCGGTGCTGTGGACGGTGCTGACGACGCGCGAATATTCGCCCGCCGAACTCACCGCGTTCGAGGGGCATGAGGTCGGCGAGCACGATGTGCCGCCCGTGCCGCCCGCGTCCACGATCGGCGGGCTCGCCTGGGTCCTGGCGGGCGTCGTCATCGCGCTGGTGGTGGCGCTGCTCGGCGCGGAGAAGGAGCTGTACCTGCTCGGCGGGCTGGTCGGCTTCTACGGCGTCGCCCGGCTGGTCGCGGGCGCGCTCTATCAGCGGGGCAGCACCGACAATGTGCTGACCAACATCGTCGGCGATTTCAGCGGCATGCCACCGATCATGAAGAAGCTGGCGCTGACGCAGTTCTTCACCTGGTCCGCGCTGTTCATCATGTGGATCTACACCACGCCGGTGGTGGCGCAGTACGCCTTCGGGTCGGCCGATCCGGCGAGCGAGGCGTACAACCAGGGTGGCAACTGGGTCGGCATCCTGTTCGCCGGATACAATCTGGTCGCGGCGATCGTCGCGGCGTTCGTGCTGCAACCGGTCGCGCGGGCGATCGGCAAGGTGTGGACGCACGTCGCGGCGCTGCTGTGCGGCGCGGCCGGGTTCCTGGCGTTCATGGTGGTGCGCGACCCCTACGCGCTGCTGGTCCCGGAGATCGGCATCGGCATCGCCTGGGCCTCGATCCTGGCCATGCCCTACGCGATCCTGGCCTCCAGCCTGCCGCAGAAGAAGCTCGGCATCTATATGGGGTTGTTCAACGTCTTCATCGTCGTGCCGCAGCTGCTCGTCGCGACCGTGATGGGCACGATCGTCCGCCACTTCTTCCCGACCGAGCCCGTCTGGACGATGGCGTTCGCGGCGGCGGTGATGGTGTTGGCGGCGCTGTCGATGCTGCGCGTGAAGGAAGAGGCGGTAGACGTGGGAGCCTGACTGCGAGCCGCGCGAGCTGCTCCCTCATTGCGGCAAGACGCGAAGAGAAGAAGGTTGGTTCAGAGGAGGCGCGGAGGCGCGGAGATGTTGCTCCTGGCCGCGCGAGCAGCCCTTCGTCACATCGGAGGATCGGGGATGCGCTCACGCGCGTAAAGGACCTTATACCTTCTTCTCCGCGCCTCCGCGGAACCTACCGAGGCAGCGTGATCGTCGCCGCCAGCCCGCCCTCCGGTCGGTTGGTCAGCGTCACGTCGCCGCCCGCGTCGCGCACGATCGCCTGGGCCAGCGCGAGGCCGAGCCCGATGCCGCCGGTGTCGCGGTTGCGCGAGGTTTCCAACCGGGTGAACGGGTCGAACACGTCGGCCAGGCGATCGGGCGGGATGCCGGGGCCGCGATCGGCGACCTCGATCGCGACACAGGTCGCCGCGGGGATCAGACGGACCTGCGCCTCCTCGCCGTATTTCACCGCGTTCTCGATCAGGTTGCGGATGGCGCGACGGAGCAGGGCGGGGCGTAGCCGGATGCGCAAGCGGTCGCTCTCCTCGAAGCGGACGGGCGCGCCCAGATCACGGAAATCTTCCACCACCGCGTCGACCAGCGCGGCGAGATCGACCTCGGTCGGCGGTTCGGACGGGCGGCCGAGCCGCGCGAGCGACAGGATGTCGTCGAGCGTCCGGTTCATGTCGGCGATCGTCTCGACCATGCGCGTGCGATCGGTGTCGTCCTCCACGGACTCGACGCGGACGCGCAGCGCGGCGAGCGGCGTGCGCAGGTCATGGCCGATCGCGCCCAGCATCCGGTCCTTCTCGTCGAGCATTGCGACGACCCGGCGGCGCAGTTCGTTGAACGCGGCGATCAGCGCGGCGACGTCGTCGGGGCCGCGAGGGGCCAGCGGTTCGCCCCGATCGGCGGGGCCGAACCGCTCGGCCGCCTGGCGCAGCTCGCGCAAGGGGGCCGACTGGCGGCGGACGATCCACAAGACGGGCAGCAGGACGACCACGTAGAGGATGCCGGTCTGCGCGAGCAGCGCCCACAGCAGCCGCGCGCTCGCCTGCGGCCAGGGCGCGACGACCGACAGCCAGCCGCGCCCCGGCTGTTCGACGGCGATCAGCAGCGTGTCGATCGGCCGCGGCGGGCGGTGTTCGCCGCGGCGTAACCGGGGGGCGTCGTCGTCGCGCGCCGGCGTCAGCCCCGTCTCGATCCGGCCGACGACGAGACCCTGTTCGGCGAGTTGTCGGCGGAGCTCGGCCACCACCTCGGGATGATGCTCGGCCGCGGCGGGGACGGGGTTGGCGGCGGTGCGACGAACCCGCCCGCGATCGGCGGCGATCGGGCGTCCGCCGCGCGCCTCGCGCTCCAGCGCGTCGGCGAGCCGCGTCGCGACGGGGCGCGTCGCCTGGGCGAGACGGAACTCGGCCCGGTCGCGCAGGATCAGCGCGAAGTTGATCGCCTGCGCGGCGAACAGGGCGAGGGCGATCAGCAGCGCCATCTGCCCCGCCAGGCTGCGCGGCCAAACGCGCCTCACAGGCGGGTGACTTCGGCGGCGAGCGTGTAGCCGCCGCCCCACACCGTCTTGATGATCTCCGGATTCTTGGGATCGGGCTCGATCTTGCGGCGCAGTCGGCTAACCTGGTTGTCGACCGCGCGGTCGAAGGCGGCGGCCTCGCGCCCCTGCGTCAGGTCGAGCAGCTGGTCGCGGGTCAGCACCTGGCGCGGGCGGGTGACGAGGGCGAGCAGCAGGTTGAACTCGCCCGTCGACAGCGCCACCGATACGCCCTCGCGGTCGACCAGCGCGCGCTCGCCCGATTTCAGCACCCAGCCGGCAAAGGCGTAGGAGCCGCTCTCCGGCGCGTGCTGGCGCGTGCCGCTCCCTTGCGTCCGGCGCAGGATCACCTTGGCACGCGTGGCGAGCTCGCGCGGCGAGAAGGGTTTCACCACGTAATCGTCGGCGCCCATCTCCAGCCCGACGATACGGTCGGTCTCCTCCGCCTTGGCGGTCAGCAGGATGACGGGGATCGCGCTGGTCGCGGCGATGTGGCGGCACAGCGACAGCCCGTCCTCGCCCGGCATCATGATGTCGACGACCGCGAGGTCGATCGCGTAGGCGGCGAGCCGCGCGCGCGCGCCCTCCGCGTCGCCCGCCTGGGTGACGCGGAACCCCTGTTTGGTCAGGTATTGCGCGAGCGGCTCGCGGATCGAGCGCTCGTCGTCGACGAGCAGCAGGTGCGGTACGTCTCCCATCGCGGGCGTTTCTACCATGTGCGGCTCTCGGGGGAAGCATCCCCATCGTCATGCCGGGCTGGTCCCGGCACCCAGGATGACGGGCGTTCTGCTGCTTGGCCCTGGACCCCGGAACGAGCCCCGGGGTGACGGAGGGGAGCGGTTTAGTTCGCCGGGCGCGGGGAGGGCGGGGGAGCATCGCCCGGACGCGGCGGTGGGCCGCGGCGGCCACGATCGGCGGCGCGCTCGGCCTGGTCGATGCGGCCGTCACGGTTGGTGTCGACCCGGTCGAACCGCTCCAGCGCGCGGGCGCGGTGCTCGGCAGCGGTTTCCGCCTTCGGCTCGGGCGGACGTGGCCCGTCGGGGCCGCGCATGCCGGGGCCGCGCGGACCCTTGTGGCCGCGATGGCCGGCACGGCGCTCGTCGCCGGTCAGCTTGCCGTCGTCATTGGCGCCGAGCCGCTCAAATCGCTTCTCGGCGCGGTCCTTGAACTGCTCCTCTGTGACGACGCGATCGCGACGCTCGGCACGCATCCGCTGCCGCTCGGCGCGGCGCTCCTCCGGCGTGACGGTGCCGTCGCGGTTGGCGTCCATCGCGGCGAAGCGGCGATCCGCCTCGGCGGTCTCCTCCGCGCGGGTGACGATGCCGTCGCCGTTCGCGTCGGGGCCGGGGCGCGGCCCTTGCGCGAGAGCGGGGCCGGCCATCAGCGCGGCGAGCGGCAACAGGAACAGGCTTTTCTTCATGCGGGCGATCCTCCATCGGGCGGGTCGTTCCCGCCATGGGGGTGCTTATGCCCCCCGCTTGTCGCACGCTGATGGCATCTCGTCGCCCAAGTGTCGCAACCTGTATCCGTCAGGCGAAGATCGCGACGCTCTGCATCTGCTCGGCGACCGCCGCGCCGTCCGCGTTCCAGATCGCCATCCGCTGGCTCGACGCGCCGTCCCGCGCATGGTCGGCGGCGGCGTGGAGCAGCCACCAGCCGTCGCTCGTCTCGGGTGGGCGCAGCAGATTGACCAGCCACGTCATCGACGACAGCGGCACGTGACCGCCGACCAGCTTGATCGCGGCGGGCGGCAGGCAGTCGGCGACGGCGATGAACGCCACCGCCGGGTCGATCCCGTCGCGCTCGCGCAGCCGCACCCAGCGCAACCACTCCGCCGCGCCCAGCCCGTCGCGCTGGTCGACCAGCTCGAAATTCTGCGTGAACGGCACCGCGGCCATGCCGTGATAGGTCTGCGTGTCGGCGCCAGGCCGCGGAAAGGGCGGGGCGCTGCCTCCGTCCAGCGACAGCCTGGACGCGATCGGTGCCATGAACACGAAGGTCGCACGCAGGCCCAGCCCCGCCTCCCCGGTCACGTCGGCCTGGATAAAGGCGGCGTTGCGGCCGCGCCGCAGCCGGGTCGCGCGGATCGTCACCGCGCCCGACAGCGGCCCGATGAACGACACCTGCGCCGAACGCAGCGGCGGCAGGTCCGGCTCGACCCGCATCGCCGCGTGGAGCGCGAGCGCGGCGGACAGCCCGCCATAAGCGGTGCGCCCCTGCTGCCACGTCGCCGGCACCGTGCCGCGCCAGCCGTCGCCCTCGGCGCGCAGCCCACCCACGATCTCGGCGAGCGAGGTCACGCCACCGTTCCCAGCAGGCGTTCGCGCAGTTCGCGCTTCAGCACCTTGCCGATCGCGCTCCGCGGCAGTTCGTCCGCCCGGTGGAGCGCCGACAGCCGCTGTGTCCGGCCGAGCCGCTCGTTCGCCCATTGGCGGATCGTCTCTGCCTCGTCGGTCGCGCCGCCTTTCGCGACGTACACCCCGACCGGCGTCTCGCCCCAGTCGGCGGAGGGGACGCCGATCACCGTGCAGTCCGCCACTGCCGGGTGCTGCGCCAGCACCGCCTCCAGGTCGGACGGGTAGATGTTGAAGCCCCCTGAGATGATGAGATCCTTCTTCCTGTCCATTAGGATCAGGAAGCCGTCCGCGTCGAACCGGCCGACGTCGCCGTGACGGATGAAGCGGCGACCCTCGGCATCGTGCCACTCCGCTTCGCGCGTGGCGCCGTCGCGACCGTGATAGCCGTTCATCATCGCCGGGCTGCGGCCGACCACCTCTCCCATTTCACCCGCCGCGACCTCGTTCCCGTCATCGTCGATCAGCCGCACCTCGTGGCCGGGCAGCGGCTGGCCGACGGTGTGGAGCTTGTCGGGATGGGCCGTGCAGTTCAGCGCGCAGCTCGCACCCCCCTCGGTCATGCCGTAATATTCCACCAGGAACCCCGGCCAGCGGGCGAGCACGTCCGCCTTCAGATCGGCGTGGAAGGGCGCGCTGGTCGATGTCTTGAAGCGGAAGCTCGACAAGTCGTGGTCGTCGAAGCCGGGATAGGCCATCAGCCGCTGATACTGCACCGGCACCAGCATGGTGTGCGTGGCCCGGTGCCGCTCGGCGAGCGCGAGATAGCCGCCCACGTCGAACTTGCCCATCAGCACCGCCGTGCCGCCCCAGCCGAGCGTCGGCAGGAAGCTGACCAGGGTGGTGTTGGAATAAAGCGGCGTGGCGATCATCGTCACCGCCTCGTCGAACCCCGCGGCGCTGTTCCGCGACAGATGCTGCCAGCGCATGGCGTGGCTCTGTACGATGCCCTTCGGCTTGCCGGTGGTGCCCGACGAGTAGATGATGTTGAACGCGTCCTCGGGCGCGATCGACACGGGCGTCGGGCGGGCGTCCTCGGGCGCCAGCCAAGCGTCGAACGAGGCGCCGAACACCACCCTCGTCGGCAGCGTCTCGCCCGACAGCGCGGCGGCGTTGACCGCGTCGGCGAAGACGATCCTCGCGCCGCTGTCCGCGATCATCCCCGCGATCGCCGCGGGCGTCGCGGAGGGCGAGATCGGCGTCGCCGCCGCGCCCGCGTACAGGATGCCCATGAACACCGCGGCGTAGTCGGTGGAGGGCGCCGCGACGATCGCCACCGCCTCGCCGGCGCGCACGCCCTCCCGCTGCAGCGACGCCGCGATTCGCGCCGCCAGCCGGTCGAGCGCGGCGTAGCTCAGCGTGCCCCGCTCGTCGGCCAGCGCCACCTTGTCGGGCCGCTCGCGCGCGTGCGCGGCGAGGAGGTCGGGCAGCGTGGCGAAGTCGCCCGCGAGAAGGTCGGCGGCGGTCATGCCGCCACGGCTAGGCGATCGGGCGCCGCGATGCCATACCCGTTGTTCGAGGAGGGCGTATGACGGACGAGATGAACGGCGCCGTGGCGGTGGTGACGGGCGGCGGCACCGGGATCGGGGCGGCCGTCGTCCGCCGGTTGGCGGCACGCGGGGTGCGCTGCGTCGTCAACTACGCGCACAGCCGGGACGAGGCGGAGGCGCTGGCGGCCGAGGTGGACGGCATCGCGGTGCGCGCCGACATCGCCGAGGATACTGAGTGCCGCACGCTCGCCGCCGCGGCGATGGCGGCGTTCGGGCGCGTCGATCTCCTCGTCAACAACGCCGGCCGAACCAAATTCGCCGCGCATGAGGATCTGGAGGCGCTCTCCGCCGACGACTTCGTCGACCTGTACCGGCTCAACGCCATTGCTCCCTTTCAGATGATCCGCGCCTGCGCGCCCGCGATGCGCGCCAACGGCATCGGCGCGGTCGTCAACGTCGCTTCGGTCGCCGGCGTGTTCGGCAACGGGTCGTCGGTCGCCTACGCCGCGTCGAAGGGCGCGCTCGTCACCATGACCAAGAGCCTCGCCCGCGTCCTCGCCCCCGCGATCCGGGTGAACGCGGTCGCGCCCGGCTATGTCGGCACCGGCTGGTTCGAGAAGCGATTGGGAGAGGAGGGCTTCGCCGCGCTCAACGCCAAGATGGCGGCGGCGACGCCGATGCGGATGGCCGCCGTCGCGGAAGATATCGCCGGCCCGATCGTCTCGCTGCTCGATCCCGCGACGCGCGCGGTGACGGGCGAGGTGATGCTGGTCGACGCGGGCGCGCACCTCGACGTCGGCTTGTCGCGGCGACCGGGACGCGATCTGTAAGTCATACCGACGTCCGACCTTCCAGCTTCCGCGGCGAAGGCCGGGGCCCAGGTGGCAAGGTCGGCGTGACGACGCGCCACGAAGGCCATGAGCGTCCCCCGCCTGGGCCCCGGCCTTCGCCGGGGTGCAGGATCGGCGGCGAATGCGAGATGGATCGTGAAGATCCAATCCTGCCGCGTCGCTCGGTTCGTCGCCGCTTGGCGGCGCTTCGCCGCAAACCGTACCGCAGCTTCGAAAAGTGCGTCACGGTACGGCATGGCCACTTTGACCACCGCCCCCGAGATCGCCGACGCGCTGGCCCTGCGCCGCCGCACGATGACGCTGGCGCTGCTCACCACCACCTATTTCTTCAGCTACATGGACCGGCAGATCCTCGCCATCCTGCTGGAGGACATCAAGGCGGACCTGCTGCTGTCGGATACGCAGCTGGGACTGTTGTCGGGGCTGGTCTTCGCGATCTTCTACGCCACGCTCGGCATTCCGGTGGCGCGCCTCGCCGATCGGACCAGCCGGCGCGACATCATCGCCGCCAGCCTCGCCATCTGGAGCGCGATGACGGCGCTGTGCGGTCTGGCGCAGAACTTCACCCAGCTGATGCTCGCGCGTATCGGCGTAGGCATCGGCGAGGCGGGGTCGAGCCCGCCCAGCCACTCGATCATCGCCGACCTTTACCCGCCCGACAAGCGGGCGAGCGCGATGGCGGTCTACTCGCTGGGCGTCGTGCTCGGCGCCGGTTTCGGCACGCTGATCGGCGGCTTCGTGGCGACGCATTATGGCTGGCGGGTGGCGATGTTCACCGTCGGCCTGCCGGGCATCGCGCTCGCCGTGCTGGTGAAGATGTTCGTGGTCGAGCCGCGCCGCGGCCTGTCCGATGCCGGCCGCGTCGCGGAACAGGGCGACGCGCCCAGTGTCATGGCCGGCTTCGCCGCGATCTGGCGGAGCGCGCCGGCGCTGCACCTGGTCGTGGGCGTCACGCTCACCTCCATGATCGGTTACGCCATCACCGGCTGGGGGCCGAGCTACATGCAGCGCTCGCTCGGCCTGTCGAAGCTCGACATCTCCTATTACATCGCGCTGCCGGGCGCGCTGTTCGGATCGATCTCGGCGATCGCCGGCGGGCGCATCGCCGATCGCTGGGCCAAGGCGCGCGGCCTGCACGTGCAGAGCTGGGTGGTGCTGGTGATGAAGGGGCTGTCGCTGCCGCTCGTGCTCGCCTTCTACCTGATCGACGTGCCCGCGATCGCGATCGGCTGCTACTTCGGGTCGCTGCTGTTCGCCAACAGCTATCTGGGGCCGAGCTTCGCCTTGATCCAGCATCTCGCACCCTTGCGGCTGCGCGCGATGTGGGCGGCGATCACGCTGCTCGTCATCAACTTGGTCGGGCTGGGGCTGGGGCCGCTGCTGGTCGGCCGGCTGAGCGATTGGCTGGCGCCCAGCCTAGGCGAGGCATCGCTGCGCTGGTCGCTGGTCGCGATAGTGTCGCTGACCCCTTGGGCGCTGTTCCATTACTGGCGCGCCGGCGTGCTGCTGAGACGCGCGGGCGACTAGAGCCGCGTCCGCACCGTCAGCAACTCGGGAAAGAACGGCGTCTCCAGCACCTTGGCGAGGTAGCCCACGCCCGCCGTGCCGCCCGTGCCCGTCTTGAACCCGATCACCCGCTCCACCGTCTTCAGGTGACCGAACCGCCAGAGCTGGACGCGGTAGTCGAGGTCGACCAGCTTCTCCGCCAGCTCGTACAGATCCCAGTGCGCCGCCGTATCGGCATAGACCGCCGCCCATGCCCGCTCCACATCGCCGTGCGCGGCGTAAGGCTGCGACCAGTCGCGCGTCCGATGCTCCGGCGCGATGGCGAAGCCGCGCCGTGCCAGCAGCCGGATCGCCTCGTCGTACAGGCTGGGGGCGGCGAGGTCGGCGGCGAGCGTCGCGTGCACCTCCGGCTCGCCCTCGTGCGGGCGCAGCATCGCGGCGTTCTTGTTGCCGAGCAGGAATTCGACGCGGCGATACTGGTCCGACTGGAAGCCCGAACTCGTGCCCAGCTTGCCGCGCATCGCCGCGTAATCGGCGGGCGTCATCGTCGCCAGCACCTCCCACGATCCGATCAGCTGCGCCATGATCCGGCCAACCCGCGCCATCATCTTGAACGCGGGCGGAAGATCGTCGGCGACGATCCGGTCGCGCGCGGCGTGCAGTTCGTGCAGCGCCAGCTTCAGCCAGATCTCCGACGCCTGGTGGATCGAGATGAACAGCAGTTCGTCGTGCGCGTCGCTGAGCGGCGTCTGGCAGGCGAGCAGGTCCGGCAGGCGCAGATAGCTGCGATAGGTGAGGTCGGTCATGACCCTCGTCTATACCGACGCCATCCGGTCGTCGAACATGCCGAACAGCAGCGTCGAGGCGTACATGGCGATCGCCCGCTCGCGCGGCATCGTCGCCGCCCATTTCCGCATGTCGAACGCCGCGTTCTGGAGCGAGGTGAGCGCCTGCGCCGCGACCAGCGCGTCGACCGGGCGGCACGATCCTTCCGCGATGCCGTCCATCATCGTGCCCGCCGTGCGCCGCGCGATCCGGTTCGATCGATCGACCATCGCCTGCCGCTCCCCGAACGGCAGGCCCGACAATGCGGTGGTGCGGAGCAGCGGCGCGGCCTCGGCGAACTGTACGTCGAGCAGCGTCGCGACCACGCTCGACAATCGCTGCCACTGGTCGCCGCCGCCCGCGTCGGCGCGTTCTTGCGCGTCGGCGATCGTATCGAAGCTGCGGCGGTAGCAGGCCAGCACCAGCTCGTCCTTGGCATCGAGATGGTGGTAGAAGCTGCCCTTGGTCACGTTCAGCTCCGACGCGATCCGCTGCACGCTGGCGCCGCGATAACCCAGCTCGTTAATGAGCCGCGTCGCCGCCAGCAGGAACGCCGCGCGCCCCGGCTCCGCCCCGTCATGGTCGAGGTCGAGCATCGTCGGCGCCCAGATCGCGCCCGGCGCCGCGATGCCGCGCGCGAACACGTCCATCAGCCGCTCCTCGATCCGGCCATACTGGTCGGGGTCGTAGCGGGTGATCCACACCGGCAACCAGAAGCTGTTCTCCAGCAGCACGTGCGCGCGCGCGCCGAACAGATCCTTGTGCGCGCGGCTGGGCGGTGCGCCCCACAGGGCGCGGGTGTCGCGGAACACGCGCTGCCAGCCGGCGAGCAGGCGCCCCTTGATCGGCTCCTCCGTCGCCCGCAGGTCGGACAGGACGGCGAAGGCATGGTCCTCGCCCCGCTCGATCCGCGCCACCCGCTTGAACGTCAGGCGCAGGAAATGCGCCACCCGCTCCTGCGGCGTCGGCCGCGTCATCGCCTCGACCAGCATCGCGTCCAGCCGCTCCAGCGTGTTCTCGAACGCGGCGGCGGCCAGGTCCTCCTTGCGCTTGAAGTAATAGGTGACGCTGGTGGTGTTGAGCCCCACCCGGCGCGCCACGTCGGCGAAGGTCATGCCCTTGGCCGACTGTTCGTTGATCGCGGCGGCGGCGGCGGCGAGGATCGCATCGCGCTTGGCGCGGAACCGCTTGGTGCCCCTGATATCCTGGTCGATCTCCCCCATGCCGCTACCTGTACCAGCTTCGTTTCGAAGGAACAGTCCCTTTCGCGGCCCCCGTACGACCTACCTTTACCGAACATCCGGTACGGTCTAGGTGACGGGCGACATCGGATTGGGAGAGGCCTCGTGGACTTCACGCTGAGCGATCGCGAAACCTATCACCGGGACCGCGTGAAGGCGTTCATCGACGCCGAGATCCGCCCGCGCGACCACGAATACCACGCGCAACAGCGTGAGGGCGAGCGGTGGAAGGTCCTCCCCGTGATCGAGGAGGTGAAGGCGAGAGCCAAGGCCGCCGGCCTGTGGAATTTCTTCATGCCGCCGCGCTCCGGCCGCGCCCATGTCGACGACAGTTTCACGTTCGAGGGCACGCAGCTCTCCAACCTCGAATATGCGCTCTGCGCCGAGGAGATGGGACGGATCGGCTGGGCCAGCGAGTGTTTCAACTGCTCGGCGCCCGACACCGGCAACATGGAGGTGTTCTTCCGCTACGGCACCGCCGCGCAGAAGGAGCGCTGGCTGCGTCCGCTGATGAACGGCGAGATCCGCTCCGCCTTTCTGATGACCGAACCGCAGGTCGCCTCGTCCGACGCGACCAACATCGAGACGTCCATGGTGCGCGACGGCGACGATTACGTCGTCAACGGCCGCAAATGGTGGTCGTCCGGCGTCGGCGATCCGCGCTGCAAGGTCGCGATTCTGATGGGCAAGACCAGCTTCGAGGGCTCGCGCCACAGCCAGCAATCGATGATGATCCTCGACATGGAGGCAGAGGGCGTCACCATCGAGCGGATGCTGTCGGTCTACGGCTACGACCACGCGCCCCACGGCCATGGCGAGGTGGTGCTGGAGAACGTCCGCGTGCCGGCCGAGAATGTGCTGCTCGGCGAGGGCCGCGGCTTCGAGATCGCGCAGGGGCGCCTCGGCCCGGGGCGCATCCACCATTGCATGCGGACGATCGGCGTCGCCGAGGAGGCGATCGAGGCGATGGCCAAGCGGCTCCTCAGCCGTGTCGCCTTCGGCAAGCGCGTCGCCGACCACAGCGTGTGGGAGGAGCGGATCGCCCGCGCGCGCATCGACATCGAGATGACGCGCCTCCTCTGCCTCAAGGCCGCCGACATGATGGACAAGGCCGGCAACAAGGCAGCCCAGCTCGAGATCGCGATGATAAAGGTCCAGGCACCCAACATGGCGCTCCAGATCATCGACGATGCGGTGCAGGCGCACGGCGGCGGCGGCGTATCGGGTGACTTCCACCTCGCGCACGATTGGGCGTCGATGCGTACCCTGCGCTTCGCCGACGGGCCGGACGAGGTCCACAACCGCGCGATCGCCCGCAACGAGTTCGGCAAATGGGGCGACTGGAAAGCCGACCTGCCGACCCGCGACCCGCAGATGCAGCGGTGATCTGCCACCCCGGCGCAGGCCGGGGTCCAGTATCGAACCGGCTCGTAGCTGGACCCCGGCCTGCGCCGGGGTGGTTCAGGAGTGAATACGTGAAAGCCGCCGTCCTCTTCGAAGCCAAGACCCCCCTCCAGATCGAGGACGTGGCCGTCGACAAGCCCGCTGCGCATGAGGTGCTGATCCGCACCGCCGCGGTCGGCGTCTGCCGTTCCGACCTCCATTTCGTCGACGGCACCTATCCGCACGCCATGCCCACCATACCCGGCCACGAGGCCGCCGGCGTGGTCGAGGCGGTCGGCAGCGAGGTACGCGCGCTGAAGCCCGGCGACCACGTTGTCACCTGCCTCAGCACCTATTGCGGCGAGTGCGAATTCTGCGTCACCGGCCGCCTGTCGCTCTGCATCTCCTCCGCGGTGAAGCGGCCCAAGGGCGCGACCCCGCGGCTGATGCTCGGGGATCGGCCGGTCGCGCAGATGCTCAACCTGTCCGCCTATGCCGAGCAGATGCTGGTCCACGAGCACGCCTGCGTCCGCATCGATCCGGAGATGCCGCTCGATCGCGCCGCCATCCTGGGTTGCGCGGTGACCACCGGCGCCGGCGCGATCTTCAACGCCGCGCGCGTCGTGCCGGGCGAGACGGTGTGCGTCGTCGGTTGCGGCGGCGTTGGTCTCGCCGCGATCAACGCCGCGAAGATCGCCGGCGCGGGCAAGGTCATCGCTGTCGACCCGGTCGCCGACAAGCGCGACCTCGCCATGAAGCTCGGCGCTACCCACGCGATCGACGCGTCGAGCGACACTGCGGCCGACGAGGTGGTGGAAATCACCCGCGGCGGCGTTCACCACGCGATCGAGGCGGTCGGCCGCCCGCAATCGGCGGCGACCGCGGTCAAGGTGCTGCGCCGCGGCGGCATCGCGACGATCCTCGGCATGATGCCGCTCAGCGAGAAGGTCGGCCTGTCGGCGCTCGACCTGCTCGCCGACAAGACCGTGCAGGGCGCGCTGATGGGGCGCAACCACTTCCCCGTCGACTTGCCGCGCCTCGTCGACTTCTACCAGCGCGGCCTGCTCGACCTCGACACGATCATCGCCGCGCGGCTGCCGCTGGATCGCATCAACGACGCCTTCGACGAACTTCGCAAGGGCGACACCACCCGCACCGTCATCACCTTCGAGGCGGCATAGCGCCGCACCTTCCTTCGCGTGCACCCCGGCGGAGGCCGGGGCCCAGTTGGGAAACGACCATGACGCAGCGTATCGCTCCACCAAGTCCGCCCTCCCACCTGGGCTCCGGCCTTCGCCGGGGTGCCGGGAAGGGGTGCGACGTATGACCGACGGCATGCTCGGCACCGTCGCCGTCGAGCTGAAGGACCAGCTCGACACGACCCGTCTCGGCGCGTGGCTCGGCGACCACGTCCCCGGCTTCACCCCGCCGTGGAATTATTCCAAGTTCGCCGGCGGCCAGTCGAACCCCACCTACCGCATCGATTGGCAGGGCGGCGCCGCCGTCCTCCGCCGCAAGCCGTTCGGTCCGATCCTCCCCTCCGCCCACGCGGTCGAGCGCGAGTATCGCGTCATCGCCGGCCTCCATCCCACCGGCTTCCCCGTGCCCGCCCCCTACGGCCTGTGCGAGGACGCGGCCGTCATCGGCACCTCCTTCTACGTCATGGAGATGGTCGAGGGCCGCACCCTCTGGGACGGCGCCATGCCCGGCATGACCGCGCCCGAGCGCCGCGCCCACTACGACGCGATGGTCGACACGCTCGCCGCGCTCCACACCACCGATCATGTCGCCGCGGGTCTCGGCGATTACGGCAAGCCGGGCAATTATTTCGAGCGCCAGGTCGGCCGCTGGACCAAGCAGTACCGTGCTGCCGAGACCGAGCGGATGGAGTCGGTCGAGCGCCTGATCGACTGGCTGCCCCGCACGCTGCCCGAACAGACCGCGACCTCGATCGTCCACGGCGATTACCGCGTCGACAACATGATCTTCGCGAACGACGGCCCGCGGGTGCTGGCGGTGCTCGACTGGGAGTTGTCCACGCTCGGCGACCCGCTCGCCGATTTCTCCTATTTCCTGATGAACTGGGTCACCGAGCCCGAGGGCCGCTCGGGCGTCATGGGCCTGACCGGCCCCGACACGGGCATCCCGACGATCGAGGAGGTCGTCGCCCGCTACTGCGCCGCCACCGGCCGTGACGGCTTGCCGCAGCTCGACTGGTATTTCGCCTACAACCTCTTCCGCCTCACCGGCATCGTCCAGGGCATCAAGCGCCGCATCATCGACGGCAACGCGTCCAGCGCCAAGGCGGCGCAGACCGCCGCCCGGGTCTACGGCCTCGCCGACGCCGCCTGGGCCTTTGCCCAGCGGGCGGGCGCGTGATCGCGCTGTCCTACAAGCCGCGCTTCATGGCATGGTGCACCGATGATCGAACGAGAGGAAGATCGATCATGTTGAATTCTGAAACGATCGAATGCGCAAGTTTCGTTCTAGGGGTCAATCGAGTCAAGCAATCGTGAACTTCGTGGATAAACCCGCTCTGTTCGACCTGACCGGCAAGGTCGCGATCGTCACCGGCTCATCGCGTGGTATCGGCCGTGCGTCGGCGGAGGAGCTCGCGAGGGCAGGGGCCAAGGTGGTCATCTCCAGCCGCAAACAGGACGCCTGCGACGCCGTCGCTGCCGCGATCAACGCCGAGATGGGGGAAGGCAGCGCCATCGCCGTCGCCGCCTCGATCAGCGACAAGGCCGCGCTCCAGCGGCTGGTCGACGAGACGGTTGCCGCCTTCGGACAGGTCGACGTCCTCGTCTGCAACGCCGCGTCGAACCCCTATTACGGGCCGCAAGAGGGAATCGCGGACGATCAGTTCCGCAAGGTGCTCGACAACAATATCATCTCCAACCACTGGCTGATCTCCATGGTCGCGCCCGCCATGCGCGAGCGCGGGGAAGGATCGATCGTCATCGTCTCCTCGATCGGCGGCCTGCGCGGGTCGCCGGTGATCGGTGCCTACTGCATCTCCAAGGCTGCCGACATGCAGCTCGCCCGCAATCTGGCGGTCGAGTACGGCCCTCACGGCGTCCGCGTGAACTGCATCGCCCCCGGCCTCATCAAGACCGACTTCGCCCGCGCCCTGTGGGAAGATCCGGAGCGTATCCGTGCGGCGAACGAGACCGTCCCGCTCCGCCGCATTGGCGAACCCGACGAGGTCGCCGGCGCGGTCGTCTTCCTGGCGAGCCGCGCGAGCGCCTTCATGACCGGCCAGACGATGGTGATCGACGGCGGCGTGACCGCCTGAGGTCCGCCATGCCGGGCTTGTCCCGGCATCCAGGGCCCGGAACGCTCGGCTGCTTGGCTCTGGACACCGGGACGAGCCCGTTGTGACGCTTGGATTGAGGAGAGGGAAATGCGCTTCGACAACAAATCGGTGATCGTCACGGGCGCAGGCTCCGGCATCGGCCGCGCCGCCGCCATCGCCTTCGCGCGCGAAGGCGCCCGCGTCGTCTGCGCCGACATCACCGACGCCGTCGAGCAGACCGCCGCGACGATCGGCGACGCCGCCCGCGCCATCCGCATGGATGCCGGCAACGAGGATGACGTGATCCGCACGGTTGCCCTCGCGGTTGAGGCCCATGGCGGCCTCGACGTGATGTTCGCCAACGCCGGCATCTCCGGCGGCATGGCCAACCTCTTCGACACCGACGTGGCGCTCATCACCGAGGTGCTGCGCGTGAACCTGATCGGCCCCTTCCTCGCGATCAAGCACGCCGCGCCCGAAATCGCCAAGCGAGGGCGCGGCGCGATCGTGCTGACCGCCAGCGTCGCCGGTATCCGCTCGGGCGCGGGCTCGCCGGCCTATTCGGCGTCGAAGGCGGGCGTCATCAATCTGGCGCAGGTCTCCGCCCAGCAGCTGTCGGGCTCCAACGTCCGCGTCAACGCGATCTGCCCCGGCCTGACCGAGACCGGCATGACCAAGCCCGTCTTCGACAACGCCCGCGATGCCGGCAAGATCGACCGCGTCGGTCGCCTCAATCCCTTGCGCCGCGGTGCGCAGCCGGAGGAGCTGGCGGAGGCGGCGCTGTTCCTCGCCTCCGACGCGGCGAGCTACGTCAACGGCCAGGCGCTGGCGGTCGATGGCGGTCTATCGTCGAGCCATCCGGTTACCCGACAGGAATACGGCCTCACCGCCGCCTGATGAGCCCTTCCTGCGCGGCGCTCGCGACCAGCCGGCCGTCCTGCGTGAACACGCGACCGCGGTTGAACCCGCGCGCGTGCCCCGCCCACGGACTGTCCATGCTGTAGAGCAGCCACTCGTCCGCGCGGAACGGCTCGTGCAGCCATAGCGCATGGTCCAGGCTCGCGGTCTGCATGTCGGGGCTCATCCAGCCTACGCCGTGCGGCAGCATCGACGTGCCGAGCAGGCCCATGTCGGACGCGTAGGCGAGCACCGCCCGGTGCAGCGCCGGATCGTCGCCGATCGGCGCGGCCAGCCTGAACCACACATGCTGCACCGGCTCGCCCACCTCGGGCTTGACCCAGTTTCGAGGGGCGACCGGGCGGATGTCGATCGGCCGCGGGCGCAGCAGTACGCGGTGGTATCTCTCCGGAATGTCCGCGGCCATCGCCCGGCGCAGCTCGCGCTCGCTGGTCAGCTCCTCCGGCCCGGGTACGTCGGGCATCGTATCCTGATGCGCGAGGCCGTCCTCGGGCAGCTGGAACGAGCATGCCATGTTGAGGATCGGCTTGCCCCGCTGCATCGCGATCACCCGCCGCGTCGCGAAGCTGCGCCCCTCGAAATCGCGGACGACGCGGTAGACGATCGGGAAGTTCTCGTCGCCAGGCCGCATGAAATAGGCGTGGAGCGAATGGGCGACCTTGGGCGCTTCGGTCGACCGCTGCGCCGCCTGCAACGCCTGCGCGATCACCTGCCCGCCGAACACGCGGCCCTCGCCACCGGGCTGGCGCGCGCCCCGGAACAGGTCGCAATCGATCTCTTCGACGTCGAGCAGCGTGGCGAGGCCGGCGACGAGTTGCTCGGGCGTCGTGTCGTGGGGCGTGTTCAGGTCCATGCGGCTCCCTCGTCGCGCAAGCGGCAGACCGTCAATAGCCTGCGGCGCGTGCGAGCCTGTCCGCGTGGAAGTTGGCGTCGCCCCACAGCTCGGACAGGACGCGCGCGCGCTTCATGTAGAAGCCGATGTCGTACTCGTCGGTCATGCCAATGCCGCCGTGCATCTGGACGCCTTCGTTGACCGACAGCGTCGTGGCCATCGCGGTCATCGCCTTGGCGACCGACACCGCCTCCTCCGCCTTGTCGCTGCCCGCGTCGAGTAGCTGCTGCGCCTTCAGGACGGCGGCGCGCGCGACCTCCATCTCGCTGTAGAGATGCGCCGCACGGTGCTGGAGCGCCTGATATTCGCCGATCAGCCGGCCGAACTGCTTACGTTCCTTGAGGTAGCCGACCGTCATCGCCATCGCACCGCCGCCGACGCCGAGCAGCTCGGCCGAGGCACCGGTGCGGCCGGCGCGCAGCAGCCGGTCGAGCGGATCGCGACCGGCATCGACCTCGCCGATCACCGCGTCCGCGTCGACTTCGACCCCGTCAAAGTCGAGATGGGCGGCGATGCTCGAGTCGGCGAGCCGCTCGGCGCGCTTGTCGAGCCTGGCGGCGTCCGTCGGCACCGCGAACAAGGTGATGCCCTCGGCATCCTCGGCTGCGCCGGCGGTACGGGCGGCGACGATCAGCAGGTCGGCGACATGGGCGTGCGTGACAAAACGCTTGGCGCCGGTCAGCCGAAAGCCGTTGCCGGCGCGCTCCGCCTTCAACGCCACGCGATCGCGGTGCTTGGGCGTCTCGTCGATCGCGAGTGCGGCGACGGTCTCACCCGCGACGATGCCGGGGTACCAGCGCTCGGCGTGCGGCGTGCCCTTCAGCGCCTCGACTGCGGCGACGGCGGTGGTGAGAAAGGGGGAGGGGGAGAGGTTGCGACCGATCTCCTCCAGCACGACGCCGGCCTCGACGTGCCCCAGGCCGAGACCGCCCTGATCCTCGCCGACGAGGATGCCGGTGAAGCCCATCTCAGCGAACTGCTTCCACAGGTCGCGGCTGAACCCGGTTCGGTCGTCGACGTCGCGCAAGGACCGGAGATGCGACACCGGTGCGTTCTCGCCGACGAAGTCGCGGATCGTGTCCTGCAGGGTAGTCTGGTCGTCGTCGAGGTAGAGGGGCATGATGAACTCCGAAAAAAGCCGTTCGTGGTGAGGAGAGGCTGAGCCTGTCGAAGCCTCGTCTCGAACCACCCTTTCCTTCGAGAGGCCGCTTCGACTTCGCTCAGCGACTCCTCAGGACGAACGGAAGGGCAGGGGCACGCGAGCTGCTACGCTCCCGGCAGTTCGAGGATGCGCTTGGCGATGATGTTGAGCTGTACCTCCGACGTGCCGCCTTCGATCGAGTTGGCCTTGGTGCGCAGCCAGGCGCGCGCCGGGGCGCCGCCGCGGGTCGCCTCGCTGTCCCATTCGAGCGCGTCGGAACCGCCCCCCGCCATCTGCAGCTCGTGGCGGTCCTTGTTCAGCTCGGTGCCGTAGTACTTCATCATCGATGGCTGCGCGGGGTGGGCGCGGCCGGCCTTGAGTTCGTCGATGAAGCGCTCCGACATCGCCGCGAACGCCTTTGCACGAACCTGGAACAGCGCCATCTGCGACCGCAGGATCGGGTCGTCGAGGCGGCCCGCATCGTCGAGGCCGATCGCGGCCACTGCGCCGGGTACCAGCGTGTCACGGCCGCCTTCGCCCAGCCCCATGCCCGAGATCATCTCGCGCTCGTGGCCAAGCAGGTATTTGGCGACGTCCCAGCCCTTGTTCTCGTCGTGGACGCGGTTCTTCTTGGGAACCTTCACGTCGTCGAAGAAGGTTTCGCAGAAGGGCGAGTAGCCCGAGATCAGGAGGATCGGCTTGGTCGATACGCCCTCCAATTCCATGTCGAACAGCACGAAGCTGATCCCGCCCTGCTTGGTCGTCTTGTCCGTGCGGACGAGGCAGAAGATCCAGTCGGCCTGGTCGGCATAGCTGGTCCACACCTTCTGTCCGTTGACGACGTAATGGTCGCCCGCGTCGTCGGCGGAGGTCGCAAGGCTGGCGAGGTCGGAGCCGGCATTGGGCTCCGAATAGCCCTGGCACCAGCGGATCTCCCCGCGCACGATCTTGGGCAGATGCTCGCGCTTCTGCTCCTCGTTGCCATATTTGAGCAGCGCCGGCCCGAGCATCGAGATGCCGAAGCTGTAGAGCGGCGAGCGCGCATTGATCGCGCGCATCTCCTCGCGCAGGATCTTGGTCTCTGCGGGCGATAGGCCGCCGCCGCCATATTCCCTAGGCCAGTCGGGGACGGTCCAGCCGCGCTGGCCCATGACGTCGAGCCACTGCTTCTGCTCCGGGCTGGAGGGCGTGAAGCGGCGGCCGCCCCAGCAGACGTCCTTGTCGGACTTCACCGGCTTGCGCATCTCTGGCGGGCAGTTCTCCTCCAGCCAGGCGCGGGTGTCGGAGCGGAAGGTATCGAGGTCGGTCATTCTGTGTCTCCGCCGACGTTCTTCTTTTTTCGTCACCCCGGATTTGATCCGGGGTCCCGCTTCTTGGCCGGCGAAAGGAAGCGGGACCCCGGCTCGAGGCCGGGGCGACGGATGGATGGTTACTTGATCCGGCCGCCGGAAGCGGCCGCGTCCTTCAGGCTCTTCGCCGGCGTGAAGCCGTATTTCTCCAGCCCTTCGACGACCTTCGGCAGTCCTTCGGACTGCGCCCAGAACATCGGGCCGCCGCGATAGACGGGCCAGCCATAGCCGTAGATCCACACCACATCGACGTCCGACGCGCGCTGCGCCTTGCCCTCTTCGAGGATCAGCGCGCCCTCGTTGACCATCGTGTAGAGCGTGCGCGCGACGATCTCCTCGTCCGGGATCTCGCGCGGCGTCACGCCCGACTTGGCGCGGAAATCCTCGATGATCTCGGCGACGCGCGGGGAGTTCGAGGGCGTGCGCTTCTCGTCATAGTCGTAGAAGCCCGCCTTGGTCTTCTGGCCCCAGCGGTTCTCGGCGGCGAGCGCGTCGCGGATGTTCTCGATCCGGCTCGGATCGCGGTGCCAGCCGATATCGACGCCGGCGAGGTCGCTCATCTGGAACGGCCCCATCGGCATGCCGAAGGCGACGTGGACACGGTCGATCTGCTCCGGCGTCGCGCCTTCCAGCAGCAGCTTGGTCGCCTCGACCTGGCGGGGCATCAGCATGCGGTTGCCGATGAAGCCGTAGGTGACGCCTGCGACGACGGCGACCTTCTTGATGCGCTTGGCCAACGCCATGACAGTCGCCAGCACGTCGGGCGCGGTTTTGGCGCCGCGGACGACTTCCAGCAGCTTCATGACGTTGGCGGGGGAGAAGAAGTGCATGCCGACCACGTCGCCGGGGCGGGACGTGACCGCGGCGATCTCGTCGATGTCGAGGTACGACGTATTCGAGGCGAGGATCGCGCCCGGCTTGGCGATCTTGTCGAGGCGCGTGAAGATCTCCTTCTTCACGTCCATGTTCTCGTAGACGGCCTCGATGATGAGGTCGCATTCGGCGAGATCGTCGAAGTTCAGCGTCGGCGTCAGCGCGCCCATCGCGGCTTCGACCTGTTCGGGCTTCATTCGCCCCTTGGCGGCAGTCGCTTCGTAGTTCTTGCGCACCGTGCCGGTGCCGCGATCGAGCGCTTCCTGCTGCATCTCGACGATCGTCACCGGGATGCCTGCCGACAGGAAGTTCATCGAGATGCCACCGCCCATCGTGCCCGCGCCGATCACGCCGACGCGCTTGATCTCGCGCAGCTGGGTGTCGGCGGGGACGTCGTCGATCTTGGAGGCCTGACGCTCGGCGAAGAAGATGTGGCGCTGGGCGGCGGACTGCACGCCCATCATCAGTTTCATGAACTCCTGCCGCTCGAATGCCGACCCTTCCGCGTAGGACGAACCGTCGGTCGCCTTCTCGACGCAGGCGATATTGGCGAGCGGCGCCTCGAAGCCACGGAAGCGGCGGGCATTGTCCTTCTTGAACGCGGCGACCGCATCTGGATCGGCGGCGGCGACCTTCTCGCTGGCGCGCGGGATCGGGCGCGCCGCCTTGATCTCGCGCGCGAAGGCGATGGCGTCCGCCTCCAGCGAGTCCTCACCGGCGAGGCGATCGACCAGTCCGGCCTCGTGCGCTTTCTTCGCCGGGATCTGATCGCCCTTGGCGGTCAGTTCCAGTGCCAGCTTGACGCCGGCGATGCGCGGCAGCCGCTGCGTGCCGCCCGCGCCGGGGAGCAGGCCGAGCTTGACCTCGGGCGTGCCGAGCTTGGCCGAGGGAACAGCGATGCGATAATGGCTGGCGAGCGCGACCTCGCAGCCCCCGCCGAGTGCGGTGCCGTGGATCGCGGCGAGGACCGGCTTGTCCGACGCCTCGATCATGTCGACTAGCGTCGGCAGCAGCGGATCGACTGGCGGCTTGGTGAATTCGGTGATGTCGGCGCCCGCGAAGAAGGTGCGGCCGTCGCAGCGGATCACCATCGCCTCCACGCTCGCGTCGGCGACGCCCTCCTTGATCGCGGCCTCCAGGCCCTGGCGGACGGCGGCGGAGAGCGCGTTGACCGGCTGGTTGTCGGAGATGATGACGAGGATCTCGTCGTGGCGCTCGGTGCGGATCGGGGAGGTCATGTGGTTCTCCTAGGCAAGCTGGCCGTCGTGCCGGACTTGTCCCGGCATCCAGAGCCGAGCAGCGTACCGCCCATGACCCTGGATCCCGGGACAAGCCCGGGACAACGAAAGGGAAAGTATCAGACGAGGCCGGCGTAGATCATGGTCTTGATCTCGCGACGGATGGGATAGGCGGAGGACGGCGACAGCTGCGTCATGAACACCATGTGCAGCCGCTCGACCGGATCGCAGAAGAAGGCGGTCGAGAAGATGCCGCCCCAGTAATATTCGCCGACCGACCCCGGCAGCATCGCGCGCGCCGGATCGATCGTCACCGCGAAGCCCAGGCCAAAGCCCGCGCCCGCGTTGGTCGTCTCGCTGAACATCGATCGTGACAGCGACGCGAGGTCCGCCCCGCCCGGCAGGTGGTTGGCGGTCATCAATTCGATCGTCTTGCGGCCGAGCAGCCCCTCTCCGCCGTTCAGCAGGAACGAGCAGAAGCGATGATAGTCGAGACTGGTCGACACCAACCCGCCGCCGCCGGACAGCAGCTTCGGCGCGCGGCGCCACGCGCTCGATGCGCCGGCATCGTAGAGGACGCGATTACCCGGCGGGTCGAGCGCCCAGCAGTCGACCAGCCGGTCGATCTCGGTCTCGGGCACCTGGAAGAAAGTATCGTCCATGCCGAGCGGGAGAAAAATCCGCTCGCGGAAGAAGGTGTCGAGCGCCTGTCCCGACACCCGCTCGACCACGGCGCCCAGCACGTCGGTCGCCACCGAGTAATTCCATCCCGTGCCCGGCGCGAACTCCAGCGGGATCTCGGCGAGCGCGGCAACGAAGCTCTGGAGGTCGTGCGCGCCGTGCCAGCTTTCCAGCTTGCCGGCGCGATAGGCGGCGTCGATGTTGGAGCGGTTCTGAAAGCCGTATGTGAAGCCTGCCGTGTGGCGCAGCAGGTCAACCATCCGCATTGGCTCGCCCACCGGCGTCGTCGCGAATGGCGCCGCCCCGCCGCCGCCTGCCCATACGCCGGTCTTCGACAGTTCGGGCAGAACGTGGTGGACAGGCGTGTCGAGCGCGACCTTCGCCTGCTCGACCAGCATCATGAACGCGACCGAGGTGACCGGCTTGGTCATCGATGCGATGCGGAACAGCGACCGGTCGTTCACCGGCGAAGACTCGCCGTCGCGGGCGGCGCCCTGGTGCGAGAAGTGGACGATCTCGCCATCCCGGGCGACCAGCAGCTGCGCGTGCGGCAGCAGGCCGGTGTCCAGATATTTGGCGGCGAGGTGCCGGTCGATCGCGGCGAGCCGACCGGGTGCGAAGCCCTTCGTTGCCGCGTCGTCGATCATGCCCTGGTCCATACCCTCGCTTCGAAACACCGGATCGCCCTATCGCCTTGAAGCGGGTGCGGATCAACTATAAACCGCCGAAACGTTGCCCGCCAGCGGCAAACCCGACCTTCTAGGAGCAGCCCCATCGTGACCAGCGGCCCCGTCATCGCGCTTTCTCCTGCCTGGCCTGCCACCACGCTCGCGGAGGCGACCGCTCGGTTGACGGCGCCGGGTATGAAATTCGAGATGGAGGAGGTCGCGGTCCGCGGCGTGCCGACGCGCGTGTGGAAGAACACGCCGCCTTCGCTGCCCTGGCTTCTCACCGCGGCGCGCGCCCATGGCGAGCGACTGCTGACGATCTACGAGGATGAGCGCGTCACCTACGAGGCGAATTTTCGCGCCACGGCGGCGCTGTCGGCGCACCTCGCCAGGGCGGGGATCGGACGGGGCGACCGGGTGGCGATCGCGATGCGCAACCTGCCCGAATGGATCGCGGCGTTCTTCGCGATCACCGCGCTCGGCGCGGTCGCGGTGCCGCTCAACGCCTGGTGGACGGGTGGCGAGCTCGCCTACGGCTTGTCCGATTCGGGCGCCAAGCTGTTGATCGCCGACGGCGAGCGGCACGAGCGGCTGCTGGCGCACTATGCCGATCTCCCCTCGGTGGAAGCGGTGCTGGTGGCGCGCGCGACGACCCCGCTCGACGGTCACGCGACCCGGCTGGAGGAGGTGATCGGCACACCGCACGACTGGTCGGCGCTGCCCGACGCCGCGCTACCCCTGGTCGACATCGCATCGGACGACGACGCGACGATCTTCTACACCAGCGGCACCACGGGCGCGCCCAAGGGGGCGGTGGGAACGCACCGATCCATCCTCACCAACATCCTGTCGTCCGGTTTCTCCGCGGCGCGCTCCTACATCCGCCGGGGCGAGGTGCCGCCCGAGGCGGCGCCCCGCGTCGCACTGACGGTGATCCCGATGTTCCACGTCACCGCCTGTTCGGCGCACATGATGGCATCGATCGCGACCGGCAGCACGACGATCTTCATGCGCCGCTGGGACACGGTGCGCGCGATGGAGATCATCGAGCGTGAGCGGGTAACGCTGACCGGCGGCGTGCCGACGATCGCGTGGCAGCTGCTCGAACACCCCGATCGCGATCGCTACGACCTGTCGAGCCTGGAGGCGATCGCCTATGGCGGCGCACCGTCCGCGCCCGAGCTGGTCCGCCGCATTTACGAGGAGTTCGGCGCGCTGCCCGGCAACGGCTGGGGGATGACCGAGACCACGGCGACGGTGACGCATCATGTCGCCGAGGATTATCTCAACCGCCCCGACAGCGCCGGGCCGCCGGTCGCGGTCGCCGACCTGAAGATCATGGATGCCGACGGAACCACCGAACTGCCGGTCGGCGAGGTCGGCGAATTGTGGTCGAAGGGACCGATGAACGCGCGCGCCTATTGGAACAAGCCGGAGGCGTCGGCGACCACCTTCGTCGACGGCTGGGTGCGGACGGGCGATCTCGCGCGGCTCGACGAGGAGGGATTCCTGTTCGTCGTCGATCGCGCGAAGGACATGGTGATCCGCGGTGGCGAGAACATCTACTCGATCGAGGTCGAGAACGTCCTCTACGCGCACCCGGCGGTCACCGACGCGGCGTTGGTCGGCATCCCGCACCGCACGCTCGGCGAGGAGCCGGCGGCGGTGGTCCACCTCGCCCCCGGCGAGCGCGCGAGCGAGGCGGAGTTGCAGCAGTGGGTTCGCGACCGGCTGGCTGCCTTCAAGGTGCCGGTGGCGATCCGCTTCTCGGAGGCGACCTTGCCGCGGAACGCCAACGGCAAGGTGCTCAAGACCGAGCTGCGGCAATTGTTCGCCGACTAGCGGCAGCGCACGTTGCTGTCCTGGTCCACCGCGCGGCCGGCGAGCGCGCCGGCCGCGCCGCCGAGCAGCGTGCCGAGGATGCGGCTGCGGCCGCCGTCGATGACGTTGCCGAGAATGCCACCCGCCGCGCCGCCGACGATCAGGCCGGTGGTGCCGTCGTTGCGGCGGCAATAATAGCGGCCGTCATAGCCGGCATAGACGCGCTCGTTGGGCTGCACGATCCGCTCGCGATACTGGGTGCCGCCACGATAGTCGCGGGCGGGATCGTAGACGGCCTCGTCCTCTTCCGAGTAGCCGTAGGCGTCGGGCGCGCGGCGATAGCCGTTGTCGTAAGCGGGAGGTGGAGCGTAGGCGGCGCGGCCGCCGCGGGCGGCCTGATAGCGATCCGCCTCCTGGCGGTAGATCTGGTACTCGCGATCGAAGCGGTCCTGCGCGGCCTGGAAGCGCGCGTCGGCGGCACTCGACTGCGCCTGGGCGGCGGGCGCCAGCGCGGTGATCGCGAGTGATGCGGCGAGGATGCGGGAAAGCATGAACAACGGTCCTCCGGCCCGCGAATCGGGCATGGTGGCGAGTTTACGGGTAACGGACGAACTGGTTCCTGAACGGGACGGCCGGCCGCTCGCGAAGCCGATTGGATCATTCAGCGCGGACGTATATGGAGGCGTCGCGGGCCGGTCTTCGGCGCATCGCCAAGGTACGCGTAAGAGGGTCACGACCATCGGCTTCCCAGCCTATATCGCAGCCGCGATGGCGACGATGCCGTCGGTGCAGGCCGGCGAGGCGATCGTCGCCCCGCCGCCGGCCACCGTCGCCGCGCCGCCCGCGATTGTCCCGGTGTCGCCCACGCAGGACCCCGCCGCGCCGGTCCCCGTGCTGCCGTCGCAGGGCCCGGCGGCGCCCCTCCCGCAGGACCTCGGCACGTCGCTCCCGACGTCCTCCGCCGCGCCCGCCCAGGACGTTCCCGTGCAGGACGGCCCCGCGCGGGACGGCCGTTCCCAGAACGGCGACGTGGTGGTGGTCGGTCGCGACGGACGGGGCGATCCGTTGAACGGTGTCAACCGCGACAGTTACGAAGCGACCGAGGCGGTGGACAAGGCCGTGTTCGGCCCGGCGGCGCTGGCCTATCGCAAGCAGATCCCGCGCCCCTTGCGATCGGGCATCCGCAACTTCGTCGCCAACCTGCGCGAGCCGATCAACGCGGCCAATTTCCTGCTCCAGCACAAGATCGGCAAGGCGGTCGAGACGGTCGGCCGGTTCGCGATCAACACCACGCTGGGCGTTGCCGGGCTGTTCGACGCGGCCAAGAAGAAGCCGTTCAACCTGCCGCGACGGCGTAACAGCTTCGCCAACACGCTCGGCTTCTACGGCGTCAAGCCGGGGCCGTACCTGTTCCTGCCGCTGATCGGGTCCACCACGGTGCGCGACCTGTTCGGGACGGTCGCGGACCAAGTGCTGCTGCCGGTCGGTCCCTTCCGGCCGCTGCGCCAGCCGGCGGTGGGGATCCCGCTCGGCGTGCTGAACGCGCTCGATTTCCGCGCCGAGTTCGACGACGAGCTGGAGGCGCTCCGCACGCAGAAGCGCCCCTATGTCGCGATGCGCGAATTCTACCTGCAGCGGCGCCAGGCCGAGATCGACGCGCTGCGCGGCAAGCGGCCCTACCCGCCGGCCAAGACCAAGAGCCTCCAGATGATCCTCGACCCCGACGCGGCAGCGCGGGCGGGGCAGGTGAGAGAGGGTGCGGCCACGCCGACGCCGATGCCGACACCGACGGAGCAGCCATCGCCCGCGCCCGAGCCGGGGGTGTCCGCGGACCGACCCGTCGACCCTGCACTGGTCGATCCAGGGCCGCAAAGGTAACGAAGGTACGGCCCTGTCAGCGCGAACGTCGACGAACCGTTCACCTGCCGTCCTTCAGCGACGGCGCTGGGCGCATCGGCTCACCCCGCCGTCACGAAACTGTCCATCACCCGCTTGCGGCCCGCCTGTTCGAAATCGATCTCCAGCTTGTTGCCCTCGATCGCGGCGATGGTGCCGTAGCCGAACTTCTGGTGGAAGACGCGCTGGCCCTGGGCGAGGTCGTCGCGGCCCTTGTTGCCGAGGCTGACGGAGGGGGCGCGGCTCTCGACGACGCGGGCGGGTTCGCGTGAGAAGGTGCGCGACTGCCAGTCGCCGCCGGGCTTGGCGGGGTTGAGGGTGCCGGCGGCGCGCTGCCAGCCGGGGCCGCGGCCGGTGCCTCGCGCCACGTCGGCGAAGGGGTCGGCGCGCTCGGACCAGTTGGCTCGCCAGAGCGACTCGCCGCCGGTCATGCTGGTCTCGCTGTCGATATGCTCGGCGGGGAGTTCGCCGACGAAACGGCTGGGGATGGACGAGGTCCACTGGCCGTAGATGCGGCGGTTGGCGGCGTGGAGGATGAAGGCGCGACGGCGCGCGCGCGTGATCGCGACATAGGCGAGGCGGCGTTCCTCCTCCAGCGACTTGGTGCCGCCCTCGTCGATCGCGCGCTGCGAGGGGAACAGGCCCTCCTCCCAGCCCGCCAGGAAGACGGTGTCGAATTCCAGCCCCTTGGCGGCGTGGATGGTCATGATCGTGATCTGCGGGTCGTTGCGGCCGCCCTCGTTGTCCATCACCAACGACACGTGTTCGAGGAAGGCGCCGAGCGAGTCGTACTCCTCCATCGCGCGGACCAGTTCGGTCAGGTTCTCGAGACGCCCGGCGGCCTCGGCCGATTTCTCCGCCTGGTACATGGCGGTGTAGCCGCTCTCGTCGAGCAGCTGGCGGGCGAGTTCGGCATGGGGCAACTGCGTCGCCATGTCGCGCCAGCGGGCGATGTCGCCGATCAGGCGTCCGAGCGATTTGCGCGCGGCGCCCGTGAGTTCGTCGGTGTCGAGGATGCGCGCCGACGCGGTGGTGAGCGGGAGCTGTTCGGCGCGGGCGAGCTGGTGGATCTTCGCGACCGCCTTGTCGCCGAGGCCGCGCTTGGGGACATTGATGATGCGTTCGAAGGCGAGGTCGTCGGCGGGCTGGTTGACGACGCGGAGATAGGCGAGCGCGTCGCGAATCTCGGCGCGCTCGTAGAAGCGAAAGCCGCCGACGATCTTGTACGGCATGCCGGTGGCGATGAAGCGGTCCTCGAACTCGCGCGTCTGGTGCGAGGCGCGCACCAGGATGGCGATGTCGTCGAGCGAGGTGCCGGATCGGCGTGCGGCCTCGATCTCGTCGCCGACCCGGCGTGCCTCCTCGGGGCCGTCCCATATGCCGAGCACGCGGACCTTCTCGCCCGCATCCAGCTCGGTCCAGAGCTGCTTGCCGAGGCGGCCGCTGTTGTTGGCGATGACGCCGCCTGCGGCGCCCAGGATGTGCGGGGTGGAGCGGTAATTCTGCTCCAGGCGGATCACCGCGGCACCGGGGAAGTCCTTCTCGAACCGCAGGATGTTCTCCACCTGCGCGCCGCGCCACGAGTAGATCGACTGGTCGTCGTCGCCGACGCAGGCGATGTTCTTGCGCTCCTGCGCCAGCAGGCGGAGCCAGAGGTACTGGACGCTGTTGGTGTCCTGATACTCGTCGACCATGATGTAGCTGAAACGCTGCTGATAGAGCTCCAGCACGTCGCGATGCCGACGCAGGATAACGAGCATGTGGAGAAGGAGGTCGCCGAAGTCGCAGGCGTTCACCGCCTTCAACCGATCCTGATATTGCCGGTACAGCTCGCCGCCGCGGCCGTTGGCGTAGCGTTCGGCCTCGCCGGCGTCGATATCGCCGGGGGTCAGGCCCTTGTTCTTCCACTCGTCGATCAGGCCGGCGAGCGCGCGGGCGGGAAAGCGCTTCTCGTCCAGGTCGGCGGCGACGATCAGCTGCTTCAGCAGGCGGAGCTGGTCGTCGGTGTCGAGGATGGTGAAGTTGGATTGCAGCCCGACCAGCTCGGCGTGGCGGCGGAGCATCTTGGCGCCGATCGCGTGAAAGGTGCCGAGCCAAGGCATGCCCTCCACCGCCTCGCCAACGAGGCGGCCGACCCGCTCGCGCATCTCGCGCGCGGCACGGTTGGTGAAGGTCACCGCGAGGATCTCCGACGGCCAGGCTTTCCGCGTGTAGAGCAGGTGGGCGAGGCGCGCGGTGAGTGCCGCGGTCTTGCCGGTGCCGGCGCCCGCCAGCATCAGCACGGGGCCCTCGGTGGTCAACACCGCCTCGCGTTGCGGCGGGTTGAGGCCCTTGAGATAGGGTGGGTCGGCGAGCTGCGTATCGGTCACATTCGTGCAGGTAGGCGGGCTTGTACTCCGGCGCAATCCGTGAGAACAAAGGCGAAACGACCGGGAGCGAGTCGATGCCGGATGCGGGAACGGTGACGGGACGGTGCCGGTGCGGCGCGGTCAGCTACGTGGCGACGGGTGAGGCGGAGCACAGCAGCCTGTGCCACTGCGCCGACTGCGCGCGCTCGGCAGGGGCACCGGTGGTCGGCTGGGCGATGTTTCCGGAGGCGGCGGTGACGGTAACGGGGAAGCCGGTGACGTTCGAATCGTCGCCCGGCGTTCTGCGCCAGTTCTGCGGGACGTGCGGCAGCGGACTGTTCTACCGCGCCGAGGCGGTATTCCCGGGCAAGGTCGACATCCAGAGTGCGACGTTCGACGATCCGGAGGCACTGCCGCCGACCGCGCGTATCCAGGTGGCGGATGCCGCGCGCTGGTGGCGCGGCTTCGGCGACTTGCCGGCTTTCGAGCGGTTTCCCGGATGAGCGAAGACCCGGTCGCGGGCTGGCACGCCTTTGTCGCCCGCCGCGATCCGGCGCTGCTCGACGCGCTGCTGGCGGACGACGTCGTGTTCCGCTCGCCCGCGGTGCACCGGTCGCAGGAGGGAAGGGCGGTCACCGCCCGCTACCTGACGGCGGCGATGCAGGTCTTGGGCACGGCGGACTTCCGCTACACGGGCGAGTGGCGGACGGAGCGGTCGGTGGTGCTCGAGTTCCGGACCGAGCTCGACGGGCTGGAGGTGCACGGGATCGACATGATCGACTGGGACGAGGATGGGCGGATCGCCGCGTTCACGGTGATGGTGCGGCCGCTCAAGGCGCTGAACGCGGTGGTGGCGCACATGGCGGCGGCACTGGCCTGATCGTCACGCCGACAGGCTTGCATGCGTCCACCCGCCACGCGACAACCCGCCGTATGAGCGCTCCCTCGCACCGCCGCGTCCTCGCCGCCTCGTTCGTCGGCACGACCATCGAGTTCTACGACTTCTACGTCTACGCGACCGCGGCGGCGCTGGTGTTCGGGGAATTATTCTTTCCCAACGGGGCGCCGGGGACGCAGCAGCTGGCGGCGTTCGCGACGCTGGCGGTGGCGTTCTTCGCGCGGCCGGTGGGCAGCCTGGTGTTCGGGCATTTCGGCGACCGGGTGGGGCGCAAGTCGACGCTGGTCGCGAGCTTGCTGACGATGGGCGTGTCGACGACCTTGGTCGCGTTCCTGCCGACCTACGCGACCGCCGGCTGGATCGCGCCGGTGCTGCTGTGCGTACTGCGCTTCGGCCAAGGGTTCGGCCTGGGCGGCGAGTGGGGCGGGGCAGCGCTGCTGGCGGTGGAGCACGCGCCGCCGGGCTGGCGGGCACGCTACGGATCGGCGCCGCAGCTCGGTGCGCCGGCCGGGTTCATCGCGGCCAACGGCTTGTTCCTGCTGCTCGGCCTGTGGCTGTCGCCGGCCGAGTTCCGGGAGTGGGGATGGCGCATCCCCTTCGCGATCTCGGCATTGCTCGTCGCGGTGGGATTGTGGATCAGGCTGAAGCTGACCGAGACGCCCGAGTTCGCGCGGGCGCTGGAGGAGGCGCCGCCGCCGGCGGTGCCGCTGGCCGAGCTGGCGCGGTTCCACTGGAGCGAGACGCTGACCGGCACAGTGGGCGCGATCGCGTGCTTCGCGGCCTATTACGTCGGGACCGCCTTCCTGCTCGGATACGGCACCAAGACTTTAGGCTTCTCCATGCAGGGTTTCCTGCTGATGCAGCTCGGCGCGATCCTGTTCATGGCGGCTGGCATTTGGGCGGCGGCGTGGCTGGCCGACAATCGTTTCGACGAGCGGCGGGTGCTGGCGGGCGGATGCGTGGCGACGATCGCGATTGGCTTCGTCATTGCGCCGCTGATGAGCGCGGGGACGGGCGGCGCGTTCGCGTTCCTGAGCCTGGCGCTGCTGGCGATGGGCTTTGTCTACGGCCCGCTCGGCGCATGGCTGCCGGGGCTGTTCCCCCCGCGAGTGCGCTACACCGGCGCGTCGATCGCGTTCAACGTCGCCGGCGTGATCGGCGGCGGATTGACCCCGCTGATCGCGCAAGGGCTGGCGAACGAACACGGGCTGGCGCCGGTTGGATGGTATCTGTCGGCGGCGGCGGGGGTGAGCCTAGTGGCGCTGCTGGCGATGCGAACGCGGAAGGGGGCGACGGCCGAGCTGGTGGGGTGAAATGACGCTCTATGCCTAATAGCGGACGAACTCGCGATAGGTTGTCCGTGTCGATGGTTATCGTATGATTGAGCGATGAAGAGATCCGTTTCGGCAAGGGTCGCGAGGACATTCCAGCGCTGGCTTAATGACGAGAGCCCGCGGCGCAGCTTGGCGTTGACTCGCCACCTTGCCCTTCGCGGTGATCCCGATGCGGCAACTGAGTTAGAAAGAGTAGCTTTCGAACCGCGGCCGGGGGCGATCGCCCTTTCTCCGGCTGCAATGGTTCGCCATGCCGCAACCCGGGATCGTTGGCCTACAGCGGCGATGAACATTGCCATGCAACGATTTAACCTGCGCGACTTGCAGGGCTACCGCTATTGGCTTCGCCGCGCGGCACGGAATGGCGATCCTGAAGCGAAGACCCAGCTTGCTCGCTTCGAGACCCGATTACCGCACGGCGTGCGCACGATATCGGGCGAGGTCGTCCCTACAGGGCGTATTACTAGTCGGTATCGTCCGCTCTCCACCACCTCCGGCCATGTCAGTGGCTAAGCTTTCCTGAGCAGCGTCAGCCGCGCCTTGCCGTGGACGCGGGTGGCGTCGACGTCGAAGCCGTCGGGGGCGATCTCCTCCGGCTTGGCGGTTTCGATGCTGATCCAGGTGGCGGGGCCGATCCAGCCCAGGCGGGCGAGCTTGTCGAGCGCGACCAGACCGGCGCCGGAGCCGTAGGGCGGGTCCATCATCATCAGGTCGAGCGGCGCGGGGGCGGGGCCGAGCGCGAGAACGGAGGTGGCGCGTACGTCCGCGCCTCGACCGACAGGCGCGCCGAGTTTCGCCAGATTGGCCTTGAGCGCGTCGAGGGCGGCGCGGTCCTGCTCGACGAACAGGCAGGTGGCGGCGCCGCGCGACAGCGCCTCGATGCCGAGCGCGCCCGAGCCGGCGAACAGGTCGGCCACGGCGAGTTCCTCGAAACTGCCGAGGCGGCTGGCGAGCATCGAGAACAAAGCCTCACGCGTGCGATCGGCGGTGGGGCGGGTGGCGTCGCCCTTGGGCGCCACCAGCGGGCGACCGCGCCATTGGCCGGCGATGACGCGCATCAGCGGGCGCCCCTTGGCCCACCGCGGGGCGGGCCTTTGCGCGGCCGGTCGGTCGGTCGTGCCGGGCGGCCGCGACCGCCAGCGGGGCCCTTGCCGGGCTTCGCGGACGAGCCGGGGGCAGCAGGGCCCGACGGCGCGGCGCGGGGTCGATCCTGACGGAGACCGGCTGCGCGTGGGCGATCCTCCGCGTCGCGGGCGGCTCGGGCGGAGCGGGGATCGCTCGCGGTGCGGCCGGTGCGCTGCTCGCCGTTGGGGGCACGCGGCGCCGTGCGCGGGGACTCGCCGCCGCGAGCAGAGCGTTTGCTCTTGCCGGCGGCGCGGGGCTGGTTGTCGGCGGTGCGGAACGAGGGGCGTGCCGGGCGAAGTTCCGTCGGTTCGCTCGGGCGGCTCGGGCGCGTGCGACTGCCCCAGCCGGCGCCGGGCTTCGCCGCGGGCGTAGCGCGCGCGGGGGACTTGGCGGCGGTCGGGATGGGGCGTTCGGCCACGCGCGTGGGTGCCGGGTCAGGCGTGGGCGCGGCCTTCGCCTTGCGTACCTCGACCTCGACCAGCGCGCCGAGATCAGCCCCCTTGGCGCGGCGTGTTCCGCCCAAGGTCTTGGCGAAGGCGACCAGGTCGTGCTGCTTCACCTCGCCGATCGCGCCCACGGCCAAGTCGCCGAGGATGAAGGGGCCATAGCGGGTGCGGATCAGCCGGCCGACCTGGAGACCGAGATGTTCCAGGACGTGGCGCACCTCGCGATTCTTACCCTCGGTCAGCGTCAACTCGATCCAGACGTTGGCGCCGGTGCGCCGTTCGAGATTGGCGTCGATCGAGCCGTAGCGGACACCCTCGATCTCGATCCCCTCGATCAAGTCCTCCAGTTGCGCTTGGCTGACCTCGCCATAGGCGCGCGCGCGATAGGTGCGCTCGACGCCGGTGGCGGGGAGTTCGAGCTGGCGTTTGAGGCCGCCGTCGGTGGTGAGGAGCAGCAGCCCTTCCGTGTTGAGGTCGAGCCGGCCGACCGGCATCGTCCGCGGGAGGTCGCGCGGCAGCCGGTCGTAGATGGTCGGGCGGCCGCCCGGATCGCGCTCGGTGACGAGCAGGCCGTTCGGCTTGTGGTAGACGAACAGCCGCGCCGCCTCGGGCGCGGCGACCGGATGCCCGTCGACGGTGACGCCGCGCAGCGAGGTGAGGATGGTCGCGGGGGTGGTCAGCACGGCGCCGTCTAGCGCGACCCGCCCCTCGTCGATCATCCGCTCGATTTCGCGGCGCGAGGCGATGCCGGCGCGGGCGAGCAGCTTGGCGATGCGGTCGCCTTTGGATGGGGGCTTGATGCCGTTTGCGACGGTCGGTTCGGTCATCGCGGCCGGATACAGGCATTTGTCGCCGCCCGCCAATTTCTTTGCACCCGTAACCCGTTACGCGCGTTAGAAACCGGACGCGTAACGAAGGGGGCGCGGCGCCCATGTTGTTCGGCAAGAAGAAGCGGCAGATCACCCGGCTCCTCGTGGTGGAGGACGAACCCCTCGTCGCGTTCGACGCGGAGCATCTGCTGACCGACGCCAAGTACGAGATCGTCGCCACCGTGGACCGTGTCGCCGACGCACTGGCGGTGCTGGCCGACGGGCAGGCGATCGATTTGGTGCTCGCCGATATCAGCCTGGCGGACGGGTCGGGCCTGGACGTGGCACGGGCGGCGCGCGAGCGCGGCGTACCGGTGATGTTCGTCACCGGATCGTGCCCGGTGGAGGCGACCGAGCTGTCGGTCGGCTGCCTCGCCAAGCCCTATGCCCAGCGCGACCTGCTCGGTGCGATCGAAGCGATCGAGGCGGGGCTGCAGGGCAAGACGACCAAGCGGTTGCCGACCGGTTTCCGCCTGTTCGCACCGGCGGCCGCCGCCTGACGCTTTCCTAACGCCGCCGGTCCGTTATGGTCGGGTGATGACGGACACGGCACGGCGCGACGAGGGCAATTGGCGGGCGGGCATCGCCCCCTATCTGGAGAAGGCGCCGCTCGCCGCGTTGGCGCTCGGCATCTCGTCGGGCTTTCCCTACGCGATGATCGGGGCGACGCTGACCACGCGGCTGGCCGAGAGCGGGATAGACAAGAAGACGGTGACGGCATTCAGCCTCGCCTTCCTCGTCTACAATCTCAAATGGTTGTGGGCGTGGGTGGTCGATGGCGTGCACCTGCCGGTCATCGGGCGGCTCGGGCAGCGCGTGTCCTGGCTGGTGGTGGCCGGCGCACTGGTGATCGCCGCCGTCGTCAACCTCGCACTGTTCGACCTGACGGCGAGCATCGGTGCCACCGCCACCGCGGCGATGCTGGTCGGCGCGGCCGGCGCGACCTTCGACATCGTCATCGATGCTTACCGGATCGAAATACTGGAGCCGCGCCAGCTGGGCGTCGGATCGGGGATGAGCCAATATGGCTGGCGGATCGGATCGGCAGCGGCGGGCGCGCTGGCGCTGGTGGTGGCGGAGCGCGCCGGCTGGAGCGCCGGCTATCTGGCCTGCACGATGTTCGCGCTGCCGGCGATGCTGGCAGGGCTGCTGTTGGGTGAGCCCGTTCGCCATCGCGATCCGGCTGCACGGCGCGGCGCGGCTGAGGCGCTGGCGGCGGTGTGGCGGCCGTTCGTGCAGTTTTTCGCACGTCCGGGGGCAGTGATCGTGCTGCTGTTCATCCTGATCCACAAGATCGGCGACACGCTGGCCAATCTGACGCTGCGGTTGTTGTTCGACGACCTGGGCTTCACCGGTGACGAGATCGCCTTCTACGACGTGGGGGTGGGCTTCTTGGCGCTACTGATCGGCGTGTTCGTC
The DNA here is from genome assembly GCF_900115745.1 of Sphingomonas rubra. Taxonomy (GTDB): domain Bacteria; phylum Pseudomonadota; class Alphaproteobacteria; order Sphingomonadales; family Sphingomonadaceae; genus Sphingomonas; species Sphingomonas rubra. The sequence goes on from NZ_FOXP01000004.1 coordinate 110,895, forward strand.
GGCGGCGTGCTGTACGCCAGAATGGGGATGAAGCGGTCGGTATTGCTGTCGCTCGTCTTGATGGCGGTGTCGAACCTGTCGTTCGCGGCGCTGGCAGCGGCCGGGCACAGCAATCTCGGCATGGCGGCGGCGATCGGCTTCGAGAATTTCGCCAGCGGCTACGGCGGCGTCGTCGTGATCGCCTATTTCTCGGCGCTGTGCGACCTGCGCTTCACCGCCGCGCAGTTCGCGCTGATCTCCGCGGCGGCGAGCATCGTCGGACGGATCGTCACCGGCACCACCGCGGGCGCGCTGATCGAACGGTTCGGCTACGTCGATTTCTACCTGCTGACGACCGCGATCGCGCTGCCGGGGGTGGCGCTGTTCTGGTGGATGAGCCGCAGTGGGCTCGTCGATCGCTCGATCGGCAGCGCCGGAGTGGAGGGCCAAGGGGACGTGCGGGCCGATTAACCGAACGGCCGCCCCTCGTCGGCGAAGGCGGCGGAGAGGGCGGCGGCGGCCATCAGCGTCGACTCGACGCGGCGGACGCCGAGCAGATCGGCCATCAGCAGTTGGACGACGTCGGGCGCGGTCTCGATCCGGGTGAGGACGGCGAGCAGCACCGACTCGGCGGGCGTCATTCGCGCGCAGCAGCACGGGGCGATCGCGATCGTGCCCGCCGCCGTCGCGGCGAGTTCGGCCATCAGCGTGCGCATCAGGACGAGCGGTCGGCGGAAGCCCTGGCCGAAAGCGGTGAACATCGCGTGGCTCGCCCGCGCGTCGGCGAGGCCGTGGGCACCCATCCGCCGCATCGCGAACAGCGCGAGCCGGGCGTTGGCGCAGGTCGGCAGCGCGTGCGGGAGAAGGGCGATCGTCTCGGTCATGGGGCGGCTCCGCTCGTGTCACGCGCAGCCTCGCCGGTTGGTTATTGCAAGTCAATAGCAACTAAGCGGGTGGTTCCTCATTCGCGGCGAGCGCCTCGCCGGCGAGGTAGAGCGAACCCGCGATTAGCACCACGCCGACGTCCGCGATGCGGGAGAGTGCGTCGGGCAGCGTCGCCGCGGTGCTGGCCTCGATGCCAAGGTCGTGCGCGAGCATCGCGAGATCGGCAGGGTTGTGGTGCGCGTGGCCGGGCACCGGCACCGCGATCACCCGCGACAGCGTGGGGGCGAGCAGGCGCAACACGCCGGCCGCGTCCTTGTTGGCGAGCATGCCCAGGACCAGCGTCACCGGCCGCCCCCTGGCGATCGAGCGCAACGCGCGGGCGACCGGTGCCGCGGCGGACGGATTATGGGCGCCGTCGAGCCACAGCTCCGCGTCCTCCGGCAGCAGCGCGGTGAGCGGGCCGGGGGAGAGGCGCTGCATGCGCGCGGGCCAAGTGGCCCAGTCGGCGGCGGCGCGATAGGCTGCCTCGGGAATCTCGAGCGTGCCCTGGTGGCGGAGCATCGCGATCGCCAGCGCCAAGTTGCGCGACTGATGCGCGCCGACCAGGTGCGGGCGGCGGGTGAAGACGGAGAAACCTTGGTCGGTGTAGCGCAGGGTAGTGCGTGCGGTTTCGCTGTGCCAGTCGCGGCCGCGGGCGAGGACGGAGGCGCCTGCCTCCGCCGCGACGGCGGCGATGCGCGCTGCCAGCGGCCGGGCATAGTCCATCGTCACCAGCGGTACGCCGGGCTTGGCGATGCCCGCCTTCTCACCGGCGATGGTGACGGCACCGCGGCCGAGAAACGCCTCGTGATCGATGCCGAGCGCGGCGATGCCGGTGACGAGCGGCGCGTCGATGACGTTGGTGGCGTCGAGCCGGCCGCCCAGGCCGACCTCGACGATCGTCGCCGCCGCGGGCGCACGCGCGAAGGCCAGAAAGGCGGCGGCGGTGGTGACCTCGAAGAAGCTGGGGGCGATGCCGTCCGCCGCGTCGAGCACCTCGGAGAGGAGCGCGGCGAGCGCGTCGTCGTCGACCAGCCGGCCGGCGAGGCGAATACGCTCGTTGAAGCGGACGAGGTGGGGACTGGAATAGACGTGGACGCCGTGCCCGCTCGCCTCGATCGCGGCGCGCAGAAAGGCGCAGGTCGAGCCCTTGCCGTTGGTGCCGGCGACGTGGAGCACCGGCGGAAGGGCGGTTTGGGGGTCGCCGAGGCGGCGGAGGAGGGCGGTGATCCGCTCCAGCCCGAGGATGTCCGCACCGGGGGAGAGGGCGGCGAGGCGGTCGAGTTGGGCCTGAACGGCGGGGGAGGTGGAGGTGGCGTGGTCGGGCATGACTATTTCCGGCGATCCTCGTCACCCCGGATTCGATCCGGGGTCCATGGCTCCGCGAGCGCGACGATAAGCCTCCGGCCGGTGCCCGGGGTGCTCGATGGACCCGGATCAAGTCCGGGGGGACGACATTTGTCTACGCCGCCCGCCGCTCACCGCACAGATAGCCGATCACCTGTGCGAGCCGCGCGCGCAGTTCCTTGCGGTGGACGACCATGTCGAGCATGCCGTGATCAAGCAGATATTCCGCACGCTGGAACCCCTCGGGCAGCTTCTCGCGGATGGTGCTCTCAATCACCCGCTGGCCGGCGAAGCCGATCAGGGCGCCGGGCTCGGCGATCTGGATGTCGCCCAGCATCGCGTAGCTGGCGGTGACGCCGCCCGTGGTCGGGTCGGTCAGGACGACGATATAGGGCAGGCCGGCATCGTGCAGCATCTGGATCGCCACGGTGGAGCGCGGCATCTGCATCAGGCTGAGAATGCCTTCCTGCATCCGTGCGCCGCCGGCCGCAGTGAAGATCAGATAGGGGCAGCGATCGGCGATCGCCGCCTCGACGCCGGCGACGAACGCCTCGCCCACCGCCAGGCCCATCGAGCCGCCCATGAAGGCGAAGTCCTGCACGCCCATGACGACGCGGCGTCCCTCGATCGTGCCGCGGGCGTTGAGCAGCGCGTCGGGCTCGTGCGTGCTGCCGCGCGCGGCCTTGATCCGGTCGGCGTATTTCTTCGAGTCGCGGAACTTGAGCGGGTCCTCGGGCACCTTGGGCGCGGGCAGGTCGGCGCGGCTGCCCGGATCGAGGATCTGGTCGAACCGCGCCTTGGGGCCGATCCGCTCGTGATGGTCGCAGCGCGGGCAGACCGACAGGTTCTCCTCCAGTTCCTTGGTGAAGACCATCTGCCCGCAACCCTTGCACTTGTGCCAGAGATTCTCCTCCGGCTGCTGCTTGCGCGCGGTGAAGGGCAGGGCGTTGCGGACGTTGTTGAGCCAGCTCATTGCCGGGGTTCCTTGGGCGAGTCTTTCCGGGCGGACGCGACGGCGTCGGCGAGGGTTCTGATATAGGCGGTGACGGGCGCGGGTGCATCGGCACCGTGCTGCGCGACGATCTCGACGATGGCGGAGCCGACGACGACGCCGTCGGCGACCCGCGCGATGGCGGCGGCCTGGTCGGGCGTGCGGACGCCGAAGCCGACCGCGACGGGCAGATCGGTGGCGGCCTTGAGGCGCGCGACGGCGTCGTCGATCGAGCCTTGCGCGGCCTGTTGCAGGCCGGTGATGCCGGCGACCGAGACGTAGTAGAGGAAACCGCCCGCCCCCTCCAGCACGGCCGGCAGGCGGCGTTCGTCGGTGGTGGGAGTGGCGAGGCGGATGGGGGCGACGCCGGCGGCGCGGAGCGCTTCGCCGAGCGAATCGTCCTCCTCGGGCGGCACGTCGACGCAGATGACGCCGTCGACGCCGGCCTTCGCGCACGCGGCGGCGAACCACTCGGGTCCGCGGCGGAGCATGGGATTGGCATAGCCCATCAGGACCAGCGGCACGTGCCGGTGGCGGCTGCGGAAGTCGGCGGCGATGCGAAGGATGTCGGCGGTCTTCGTTGCCGCGGCGAGGCTGCGGATGTTGGCGGCCTGGATCGCGGGGCCATCTGCCATCGGATCGGTGAACGGCATGCCGAGCTCGATCACGTCCGCCCCGCCTGCGACGAGCGCGTCGAGGATCGCGGGGGTCGCGGCGGGGGTGGGATCGCCAGCGGTGACGAAGCAGACGAGCGCGGCTCGATCGGCCGGGAAGGCGGCGGCAAGGCGGGTCACTGCCCTTCCTCCCGCCAAGGGGAGGAGGGAAGAAGGGAGGTCATATCGCCACCCCCAATGCGGTCGCGACGGTGAAGATGTCCTTGTCGCCGCGCCCGCATAAATTGGCCAGGATCACCTGGTCGGCGCGCATGGTGCGCGCGCGCTTGGCGACGGCGGCGATGGCGTGGGCGGGTTCGAGCGCGGGGATGATGCCCTCGGTGCGGCAGAGCAGCTGAAAGGCGTCGAGCGCCTCGACGTCGGTGGCGCTGGTATACTCGACGCGACCGATATCGCGCAGCCAGCTATGCTCCGGGCCGATGCCGGGATAGTCGAGGCCGGCGGAGATCGAGTGGCCCTCGGCGATCTGGCCGTCGTCGTCCTGCAACAGATAGGTCTTGTTGCCGTGGAGCACGCCGGGCGCGCCGCCGGCGAGGCTGGCCGCGTGCTCATTCCCTTCCAGGCCGTGGCCCGCCGCCTCGACGCCGAGCATCGCCACCGACGGATCGTCGAGAAAGGGATGGAACAGACCGATCGCGTTTGATCCGCCGCCGATCGCGGCGACGAGGAGATCGGGCAGCTTGCCGGTGCGTGCCAGCATCTGCTCGCGCGCCTCGCGTCCGATCACGCTCTGGAAGTCGCGGACGAGTTCCGGATAGGGGTGCGGGCCGGCGGCGGTGCCGATGATGTAGAAGGTGTCGTGAACGTTCGCGACCCAGTCGCGCAGCCCCTCGTTCATCGCGTCCGACAGGGTGGCGGCGCCGCTCGTCACCGGCCGTACCTCGGCACCGAGCAGCTTCATCCGGAACACGTTGGGCTGCTGCCGCTCGACGTCCTTGGCGCCCATGTAGATGACACAGGGCAGGCCGAAGCGCGCGCAGACCGCGGCGGTGGCGACGCCGTGCTGGCCCGCCCCCGTCTCCGCGATGATCCGCGTCTTGCCCATGCGAATGGCGAGCAGGATCTGGCCGATGCAATTGTTGATCTTGTGCGCGCCGGTATGGTTCAGCTCGTCCCGCTTGAACCAGACCTGCGCACCCATCCCCTCGTCCGCGCCGGTGCGCAGCGCATCGGACAGTCGCTCGGCATGGTAGAGCGGGCTGGGGCGGCCGACATAATGTTCCAGCAGGTCGTCGAACTCGGCCTGGAACGCCGGATCGGCCCTGGCGGCGCGATAGGCGGCGTCGAGGTCGAGGATCAGCGGCATCAGCGTCTCGGCGACGAAGCGGCCGCCGAATGCACCGAAATGGCCGCGCTCGTCGGGCTGGGTACGGAAGGAATTGGGGGCGTTCATGACGCCGCCGCCTGAAGGAAGGCGGCGATCTTGTCCACATCCTTGGCGCCCGGCGCCGACTCTACCCCCGACGACACGTCGACCAGCGGCGCCCCCGTGCGCGCGATCGCCTCGGCGACGTTGGCCGGGTCGAGTCCGCCCGACAGGCCCCAGGGGAGCGGGTGGCGGAAGCCGGTGAGCAGCGTCCAGTCGAAGCGCAGGCCCATGCCGCCGGGAAGCGCGGCGCCGGCCGGGGTCTTCGCGTCGTAGAGGAGGCGGTCGGCGGCGCCGAGGTAGGTGCGCGCGGCATCGAGGTCGGCGCGGGTCTTGATCGCGACGGCGGCCCAGGTTTCGCGGGCGTAGCTGCGCCTCAGGTGCGCGACCCGGTCGGGTGCGGTGCGGTGCAGCTGGATCGCGTCGAGCCGTGCCGCGGCGATCGCCTGCTCCAGCGTGCGGTCGTCGGGATCGACGAAGACGCCGACCGTGCGCACGTGCGACGGCACCCGCGCGGCGAGCCCGGCGGCCGTGTCCGGGGACAGGTGGCGCGGGGAGGGTGGGAAGAAGACGAAGCCGACATCGCTGGCGCCGTGGGCGATCGCCGCATCAAGCGTGTCGGGGGTGGAGAGGCCGCAGATCTTGGCAAGGGGCATGGGGCCGCTTTGCGTCGCCTGTTTCCCCGATTCAACCCGCGTCGACGCAGGGCGTGTAGCGCAGGGTGCCCGCAATCGCACCGGCCCCGGTATCGCTGGGATGGCGGATGCCGTCGTTCACGGGAATTTCCGTGAAATCAAACGGGCTGATGCCCTCCAGGCAGGCTGCGTTGACTCCGTACTCGTTGGCATTGGAGCGGCGGCGATGATGCGTGTAGATGCCGCACAGGGTGCAGAAGTGATGTTCTGCCACGCCCGTGTTGAAGCGATATGTCGCGAGCTTTTCTGTCCCTTGCGTCACGATCAGATCGCCGATGCGGGCGGTGAGAGCCACCGCGCCGCGCATCCGGCAGTAGCTACAGTCGCATCGCCGTGCCGCTGCCAGCCCACCGGTGGGCCTGACGGCGAAGCGGACCGCGCTGCAATGGCACGCACCGATACGTTCCTCCTCAATCACAGCGTACCCGCGATCGCCCGGGCGGCGGCGTCGGGGTCGTCCGCCTGCGTGATCGGGCGGCCGACGATGAGGATCGAGGCGCCGCGATCGATCGCGGCGCGCGGGGTGACGACGCGTTTCTGGTCGCCGATCGCACCGCCCGCGGGGCGGACGCCGGGGACCACCAGGAAGCCGCCGGGCCATGCCTGCCGCGCGGCGGCGACCTCGTCGCCCGAGCAGACGATGCCGTCGACCCCCGCCTGCCTCGCGAGGTCGGCGAGGCGCGACACCTGGTCGTGCGCGCTGCCCGCCACGCCCGTCGCCGCCAGGTCCTGCGCGTCAAGGCTGGTCAGCATCGTCACGGCCACCACCTTGGTGCCGCTCGGCGCGGCGGCCTTGGCATCCTCCAGCATCGCGCGGCCGCCGGCGGCGTGGACGGTGAGGATCGCGGGGGCGAGCGACCCGAGCGCCTGCACCGCCTTGGCAACGGTGTTGGGGATGTCGTGCAGCTTCAGGTCGAGAAAGATCGGCAGGTCGAGCGTCGCCATCTCGCGCACCCCCGCCTGGCCGTGCGCGGCAAAGAATTCCAGGCCGAGCTTCAGCCCGCCGACATGATGGCGGACGCGGGTGGCGAGCGCCTTGGCCCGCGCCAGGTCGGGCGTGTCGAGCGCGACGAAGATGCGGTTGCTCATGCCGGCAGCGTCTCCGACGCGACGGGCGGCAGCGTCACCGCGCGCGTCTCGGCCAGCTGGCGCTCGCACGTCATCAGCCGCTGGCGCAGCCGCCAGCGCCGCGCCGCCTGCCAACCCAGCGTCGGCACGAGGCCGAGCAGGAAGGTGACGAGCAGCAGGAACGGCAGGTTGACGTCGGCGATCAACCCGCCCGGCAGGCGGATCGGCACCGCCGTCCAGTTGCCGATGGTGAAGGCGGCGGCGAGAAAGGCGAGCAGGCACCAGAACAGGATCTTGAGGAACTGCATGCGCGTCTCCGGTCGGGAACGCCGAGGCTAGCGCCGACCGCGCGTTTTGGCCAGCGTTCAGCCGATCTCGGCACGAAGCGCCGCGATCAGCGCGGCGACATGGGTCAGCCGCGGCTCCTCCTCGTCGAGGATCGCGTGAAAGGCGGCGCGCTTGATTGCGCGCACGCGGCCGGCACGCAACCGATGGCCCGCGGGCAGCGTCGACACGGTGATGTCGATCAGCCGGTCGGCGCCGTGCAGGCGGCCCCACAGATAGTCGTTCTCGCGATAGGCGCGGCTGAAGAAGGCGCCGAAGCTGTTGAACTGGATGCCCTTCAGCGTCGCCTCCGCGCCGCCGCTGCGGATCGCGGTGGCGTCGTCGGGGGCGATGCGATCGACCTTGATCGCGTCGAACTCGTCCAGCCCCTCGCCTTGGAGCAGCGGCAGCGTCGCCGCGTCGAAGAAGGGAAAGCCGAGATAGGCGAGGAGCAGCGCCCGCCGCGCCGCCGCCGGCAGCGCGGCGAGTGCGGGCGCGATCCGCGCGTCGGCGTCCGCGTCGAGACGGTGGAGGTCGAGCGAGGCGGCGAGCCCGTCGAGCAGTGGGCCCGCATCGTCCCGTGCCGCGCGGGCGGTGGCGCGCAGCGCCTCGTGCGGGCGCGCGCCTTGCACGGCGAGGTAGGCGGCGAGAGCGGCGAAGATCGCCTCGCGCGCGGGGGCCAGCGCGGCGCTGCCGAACGTTGCCTCCTCCTCGCCTAGGCGCCGGGCGAGGAGGCGGAGGCGGCGGATGCGGAAACCCAGGTCGAAGCGGCGGAAGAAGGCGATGTCCTCCGTCGCCCCGGCGCCCGCCGCGATCGCGGCGGTGCGGCGCCGGCGGCGCTCGCCTCCGTCGCCGGCGATCCCCGCCGCCAGCGTGCCGAGCGCCTCCACCACGCCCGCACGCTTGAAATGGACGTAGGCGAGATAGCCGAAACCGGCCTGCGCCGCGGCCGCTGCCTGCGCCTTGGCGCGCCAGTTCGCCAGCCGCGCGGGCGTGGGCCGGTGGAGGAACAGCGTCCGCCCGACGCGCAGCTCCACCTCCGCCTCCACCGCCGGGCGGATCGCGGCGACGATGCCGCGCAGCCGCTCGATCCGGGCGGACCGCTCGGCGATCGCGTCGAGATTGTCGCGGATCGGCTGCTGGCGCGGCAGCTCGCTGATCGCGCCCAGGATGGTCTGGAAGAAACCGGGCGTTTCGCCGCCGCCGCCGAGCCGGAACTTCACGCCGGGAAACGGATCGATGTAGACGAACCGGCGGTCGATCTCGCGCCGCGCGGGCCGGTCGTGCAGCGCCTCGATCGCGGGGCGGAAGGGCGCGTTGGCGAGCACCGATCCGTCGATCAGCGCCGCCTTGTCGGCGCCGCCCGCGGCACTGTGGCGCGGCAGCACCCGGCGGAGGAACCGGCGGCGGGTGGGCCAGTCGTCGCCGCGCGCGGCGAGCACGCGGTCGAGCTCGCCCACGGTGAAGGGCGGAAAGGCGCCGGGAAAGCTGGACGTGGCGCGCGCGGCAAAGGCGAGCTCGGGCAGGGGGGCGAGGGTGTCGACCGCCTCGCCCCGGTCGGAGAAGTCGACGACGATGCGATGCTCGGTCTCCACCACCTCGGCGGGCGAGTGGAGCGACAGCCGCTCGGGATGGCCGGTGAAGTCGGTCACGGTGATGAACAGGTCGAGCGGCTGGCCGGGCGGCAGCAGCCGCGGACCGCGATCGGACGCGGCCATGGCGGCGAGCGCGTCGAGCAGCAGGCGCGAGAAGGTCTCGCCCCCGAACGGCGGCTCGAACCAGCGCGAGCGGACGAAATGGGACAGTTTGGCGCGCACCTCCTCGCGTGTCGCCGCGTCGGCCAGCTCGTCGACGCTGTCGGCGCTGCGCCCCGCCGCCATCCAGGCGAGCGGCATCGCCCACAGTTTGGAGAAGCGGCCATGCGGCGCCGCGGCGGGGTCGATCAGCGCCTCGACGTCGGCAGAGGACAGCCAGAGGTCGGTCAACGGATCGAGCGACTGGCCGGTGGCGATCGCCTGGGCCAGGAAGATGCCGTTGATCCCGCCCGCCGACGCACCCGCGACGATGTCGGCCAGCACGCGCAGCCGCGTGTGACCCGTCTCCTCCAGCTCGGCGAGGAGCGCGTGGTAGACGGTGTCGGTGCCGGTCACCGGCGCGCCGCCGTCGTGGAACGAGCAGCTGGCGCGCGCCAGGCGCCAGATCTCCTTGGTGATGCCGTGCATGTACACCGCCAGGCTGATCCCGCCGTAGCAGACGAGTGCGAGGCGGAGTTCCTTGTCGCGCATCAGCCGGTCGCCAGTCGCGCCCAGATCGGCAGATGGTCCGACGCGCGCCGGGCCGCGGCGCTGGCGTGGACGCCGCAATCGACCACGCGCAAGCCCGCGGACACCATGATCCGGTCGAGCCGCGCGACCGGATGGCGCGCGTGAAAAGAGGGGCCGGTCTCCGCAACCGCGAAGTCGCGGCCGAAATCGCGCAGGCAGCCGAGGGCGCCGTTCCATTCGTTCAGGTCGCCCATCATCACCGTCGGGCACTCGTCGGCCCGCTGCGCGACATGGTGCAGGATCGCGGCGGCCTGTCGCCGGCGCCACAGGCCCGACAGGTCGAGGTGCATGCCGACCACGCACAGGCGCGTGTCCGCCACCGCCAGCTCCGCCGACACCGCGCCGCGCGGCTCCAGCGCGGGCAGGTGGATCGCCTCGCAGGACAGGATCTCGGCTGATTTGCGCACGAGGAGTGCGTTGCCGTGCCAGCCCATCGACGCCGCGCGGCGGGCGACGCCGACCGGTTTCCAATCACTGTGCTCGTCCAGCAGGTGGCGCGGGATGACGCCGGCGCGCGTGCCGAAGCGGCGATCGGCCTCCTGCAGCGCGATCACGTCCGCGTCGATCTCGCGCAGCACTTCGACGATGCGCTCGGGATTGCACTGGCGGTCGGTGCCGATCCCCTTGTGCATGTTGTAGCTGGCGACCTTTATCATCCACCCCGTCTTTATCGTTCAAGGCGTGCAACGCGGCGCCGCCGCGACCGGTTGCAGCGTTCAAGCGTTACGGCTTTTCCGAACCGACCAAGGACCCCGCGCATGACCCGCATCACACCTCCCACCCATGACGACCAGCAGGAGGTGCGCGGCAACGAGGCCGGCACCAAGGGCCATCATTTCGGCAACGAGTATGACAGCCACGAGCACCGGAAGCCGGGCACGGTCGGCGTCGGCACCGACGGATCGGGGCACGGCGACGGCGGCGTCGGCATCGATCCGGCGGGTGCGAACCGCGCCGCGGAAGAGGCGATCCCGCCCGAGAACGGCAAGCGCGGCTGGATCGACCAGCGCACGGGCGCCGTCCACGGCAGCGGCTCGGGCGCGGGCGGTGGCCAGCCAGGCGAGGATTTCGATTCGGAAGCGGGCGGCAGCGAGACCGACGGCGGCGGTGGCCCCGACCGGGGGTGATCGCGCCCCGATGGAACGTGCCGGTTGCAGGAATCGAACCCGCGACCTTCGGTTTACAAAACCGCTGCTCTACCAGCTGAGCTAAACCGGCGCGGGGCCTTCCATGCGTCAGGGCACGCCGAAGGTCCAGCCCTCGGTCGCGGCGATCGCGGGGGTGAGGGCGGCCGGCGCCCACAAAGCGGCGTCGTGCGCGACGGTGCGGAGCCAGGCGGCGGTGAGGATCGCGTCGGTGGCATGGTCGTCGTAGCGGGCGAGCGGCGGATGATCCGGCGAGCCCAGCCTCGCGAGCCCGAGGCGGAGCGCGTCGGTGTCGCGCACCTTGCTGCGGCCCGGCGCGATTCCCGCGGCACGGGCGGCGATGGTCGTGTAGATCTCCACCAGCACCGGGCCGCGCGGCGGCAGCGGATCGAACGGCCAGATCGGCAAGGTGCCGCGCAGGGCGTGGAGAAGGCGCATGCCGGTCAGGCTCGCCTTGCCGACCTGCGACGCGCCGACCAGGTTGAAGCAACTCGCCGCGCCCGGCGTGCGCCGCTCGACGATCCGGAGCCGACCGCCGCCACGCTCGCCGAAACGATCGCCGAGCCGGCTGCCGTGCTGGCGAAAATAGCGGGCGACTTGGGCGTCGCAAAGGAAGCTCGCGATGCCGAGATGCGGATCGTCGGCGCTCATCGCCTCGACCAAGGCCCATAAGCCGACCGCGTCGGGCGGCGTGCGTGACCAGCCGGGAAAATAGCAGCCCGCATCGACGAAGGGCAGCGCGGGCGAGAAGTCGATGCCGATCAGCATCGGCTCGCCCGCCCCGGCCACGTCGCGCAGCCAGGCGAGCGCGTCGGGCCGCGACCAGCGCCGCTCGACCAGGCGGGGCGGGCCCTCCGAACCGGCCACCGCCAGCGCGATCCCTGCGGGCCGCTCCGCCGCCGCTCCCGACCAGTCGAAGCAGGCGAAGCGGGTGAACCTCACTGCGTCGCGGCGACCACGTCGGCGGCGAAGCGGGCGATGTCGAAGCGGGCGGGGCCGGGGTCCTCCCCGCGGCGGACGATCACCAGCCGGCGCGAGGGGATCACCATCACGTACTGGCCACGATTGCCCTGGGCGGCGTAGCTGCCGGCGGGCAGGCCCTGTTTCGGGCCGAACAGCCACAGCGTGGCGCCGTAGCCGGGGCCGCTCTCCGGCTGCGGGCCAGACGGGGCGGTCATGTACGCCATCCAGCCGGCGGGGAGCAGGCGCTTGCCCTCCCACACCCCGTCCTGCAACCAGAACTGGCCGAGCCGGGCGAGGTCGCGCGCGGTGCTCCAGACCTGGCTGGAAAGGATGTAGTTGCCGTGCCAGTCGCGCTCGGCAATCGTGTTGGCCATCCCGAGCGGCAGGAACAGCGAAGCTTTCGGAAAGAACGTATGGCGTTCCTCGCCGAGGGAGCGGCGGACCGCGCGCATGGCCAACAGGATATCGTTATTGGCGTAGCGGAACCGGGCACCCGGCGCCGCTTCCAGGGGCCAACTCATCGCCTGTTCGTCGACCGCGGTTCCGCCGAAATAGATCGCGTCGGTTCGGTTGCCGGCGGTGTCGCTATGTAAGCCCGAGGCCATGCGCAGCAGATGGTCGACGCTGATGCCGCTACGCGGGTCGCTACTGTCGAAGCCGGGCATTCCGTAGATCCCGGCCGTCGAAGTCGTGTTCATGCCGGCAAGGCCGACCAGTGTTCCTGCAATGCTCTTGGCGACCGACCAGGTCCTGTTCGCGACAAATGGGCCGAAACCTTCGCTATACCGTTCGGCAACCACGTGTCCGTCCCGCAGGATGACGACGCCGACCGTCTTCGCGCCCTCTCCATAATCGTCGTCGAACGCATTGGCGACGGTGCTTGCCAGCGCAGGCGACGGGCGTGGGGCGATCCCGGCGTCGCCTAATGGCCACGGCCGCGGATCGGCGGCGGCCGGTCCGGGCTGTGGGGCATGAGGGTGGAACAGCGGTCGGACCCGCGATCCGATCGGCATCGTCGTGCAGCCGGTGCCCGGACGCCAATCGGACTGGCGTGGCGGCAGCTTGTCGTCGAACGCGACGGTGACCGAATGGGTGGTCCGGTCGATCGCGGCGGGCGGCAGCGTCGGCAGGATCGGCGCATAGTCGGGGTAGATGCCGGCGAGCTCGTCCGCCTCGATCTGCGCCGGCGTCCGGCCCGCGTTGAAGACACCCGAACAGATCATCGCCGCCTTGTACCCGGCGGCGATCGCGCGCTGGTAGGTGGTGGGCGGCGTGGAGGCGACCTGCTGCGCCGTGGCGGGCCCCATCGGGAGTGGGACCAGCAGCAGCGCCAGGCTAATCGCGCTTTTCATTCCGCAATCCTTCCCAATAGGCCATCCGCTCGGCGATCCGCTTCTCGAAGCCGCGCTCCGTCGGCTCGTAGAAGCGCTGCGGCCCCAGCTCCTCGGGCCAGTAATCGGCGCCGGAGAACGCCTCCTCCTCGTCATGGTCGTAGCGGTAGCCGGCGCCGTAGCCCATGTCGCGCATCATCCGGGTCGGCGCGCCCAGGATCGACTTGGGCGGGCTCACCGAGCCGCCTTCCTTGGCCGCGCGCCACGCGCCCTTCTGCGCCAGATAGGCCGCGTTCGATTTAGGGGCGGTGGCGAGGTAGAGGCACGCCTGGACGATCGCTAGTTCCCCCTCCGGCGAGCCGAGGAAGTCGTAACAGTCCTTGGCAGCGAGGCACTGGACCAGCGCCTGCGGATCGGCGAGGCCGACATCCTCCACCGCCGCGCGGGTCAGGCGGCGCAGCACGTAGAGCGGCTCCTCGCCCGCCGTGAGCATCCGCGCCAGATAGTAGAGCGCCGCCTGCGGGTCCGACCCGCGGATCGATTTGTGGAGGGCGGAGATCAGGCCGTAATGCCCCTCGCGATCCTTGTCGTACTGCGCGACGCGACGTTGGAGCAGTTGCGACAGGCCGGCGGCGTCGAGCGGCGCCGGCAGCTCGACCGCGAACAGCGTCTCCGCCTGGTTGAGCAGGAAGCGGCCGTCACCGTCGGCGCTGCCGACCAGGGCGGCGCGCGCGTTCGGGTCGAGCGGCAGCGCGCGACCCTCCAGCGCCTCGGCGCGTTCCAGCAGCTGCTCCATCGCGGCGGCGCCCAGCCGGTGGAGGACCAGCACCTGCGCGCGGCTGAGCAGTGCCGCGTTCAGTTCGAACGACGGGTTCTCGGTGGTGGCGCCGACGAGGACTACGGTGCCGTCCTCGACGAAGGGCAGGAAACCGTCCTGCTGCGCGCGGTTGAAGCGGTGGATCTCGTCCACGAACAACAGCGTACGCTTGCCCGCCCGCCCATGGTCCTTCGCCTCGGCGAACACGCGCTTGAGGTCGGCGACGCCGGAGAACACCGCCGAGATGCTGGCGAAGCGCAGCCCTACCGCGTCGGCGAGCAGCCGCGCGATCGTCGTCTTGCCCGTGCCCGGCGGTCCCCACAGGATCGTCGAGGTCAGCCGGCCGGCGGCGACCATCCGGCCGATCGCGCCGTCGGGACCGGTCAGATGCTCCTGGCCGACCACCTCGGCAAGGGCGCGCGGACGCAGCCGGTCGGCGAGCGGCGCGTCGGCGGCGGGTGCCTCGGGCGGGGCGGGGGGTTCGATCCCGGCGAACAGGTCGGCCATGCAAAGGTTGTAGGGAGGTTGCCCGGCGACGTCATGCCCTTCGATGCGGACCGGCCGGTGCATCTCGCCCCATCCCTCCTATCTACGCGCCATCGCGATGGGAGAATGGACGATGGCGGACGACCTGCATGACGGCGGCGGCGATGAGCCCCCGGTGACCGGCTCGGTGTCCGTCGCCCGCGTGCCGACCCGGTCGGCCGGCCGCTATCTCCAGCAGCTCGCCAAGCATTGGAGCCACAAGATGGCGGTATGCTTCACTGCAGAAGAAGGGACGATCGACTTTCCGAACGGCGCGCGGTTGGCGATGCGCGCCGCGGGCGAGACGCTCGATCTGGAGCTGACCGTACCGGCGGACGGCGACGTTGCCCGGATGCGCGAGGTGGTGGCCAGCCACCTCGATCGCTTCGCCTTTCGCGAGGCGCCGCTGACCTTCGACTGGCGGGACGGGATAACCTGAATTCCTTGCCCGTGCAGGGAGAGGAGTTCAGCCCCGCCGCGCCATCAGCCGCAGATAGCTGTCGAGCGCGGCCTGGTTGATCGTGTCCCATCGGTATCCCGCGGCCTTGTCGTGCCCCGCCTGCCCCAATCGCTGCCGCAGCCCCGGCTCCGTCGCGATCCGCGCGATCGCGTCGGCATAGGCGACCGCGTCGCGCGGCGGCACCAGGAAGCCGGTCTCGCCGTCGTCGACCAGGTCGCACGCGCCCGTCGCGCGCGCCGCAACCACCGGCACGCTCGCGGCCATCGCCTCCAGCGTGACGTTGCCGAACGTTTCCGTCACCGACGGATTGAAGAACACGTCCATCGACGCGACCGCACGGCCCAGCGCCTCGCCGCGCTGAAAGCCGGCGAACACCGCGTCGGGCACCTCGCGCGCGAACCAGTCGCGCGCCGGCCCGTCGCCGATCACCAGCAGCCGGTGCGGCGCGCTCCGCTGCCGCAGCGCGCGCGCGACGGCGGCGAACACGTCCAGCCCCTTCTCCTTCACCAGCCGGCCGAGGAAGCCGACCGCCGCCACCTCGTCGGCGATCCCGAGCGAGCGGCGCCACGCAAGGTCGCGGCGCGCCGGGGAGAAACGGTCGTGGTCGACGCCGCGCGACCAGATGTCGATCGGGCTCGTCACTCCCCAGCCGCGCAGGATCGCCGCCATCCCGGGCGCGGGCACCAGCACCTGGTCCGCCCGATTGTAGAAGCGCGTCAGCATCCGCTCGAACGGCCGTTCGAGGATGGAAAGGTGGTAATAGCGCGGATAGGTCTCGAACCGCGTGTGCAGCGACGCCACCGTCGCGATCCCGCGCGCCCGCGCCCAGGACAGCGCGCGGTGGCCGAGCAGTTCGGGCGCCGACACATGGACGAGGTTGGGGGCGAATGCTTCCAGGTCGGCGCGCGTCGCGCCGGGCAGCCCGCGCGCCATGCGATACTCGCTGCGCCCCATCGGCAGCGGAATGGCCGGCACGCCGACCAAGTCCCCGGTCGGCGGAAAGGCGGGCTTGGCCACGGTCGGCGAGTAGACGCGCACCGTCACGCCTTGCTTCAGCAGATGGCCGACGAGCAGGTTCAGCGCCTGGTTGGCGCCGTCGCGTACGTAATTATAGTTGCCGCTGAAGACGGCGACGCGAAGGTCGCTGGGTTGGACGGGCGCGGACATGAACGCGCGGGGATACCGTTGTTGTCACACGATTGCCACCCGCGAGCACAGCTACATTGTGTTCCCCTCCCGTTCCGCTATCTAGGGCGCATGGCGAAACCGCAGAAGCGTTACGTGTGTCAGGCGTGCGGCTCCGTCGCGTCGCGCTGGCAGGGGCAGTGCACCGACTGTTCCGAGTGGAACACGCTGGTCGAGGAAGCGGGCGCCGTCGTCACGCCGTTCGCGGCGAAGCACCATCTCCAGACCGGCGGCCGCTCGATTCAGCTCACCGCGCTCGACGCCGAGGTGTCGTTGCCCGAGCGGATGCCGACTGGCATCGCCGAGTTCGACCGGGCGCTCGGCCGCGGTTTCGTCGAAGGGTCGGCAACGCTGATCGGCGGCGACCCCGGCATCGGCAAATCGACGCTGCTGCTCCAGGCGGCGGCGAAGATGGCGCTCGCCGGCCATTCGGTCGCCTACGTGTCCGGCGAGGAAGCGGCCGATCAGGTGCGGCTGCGCGCGCGGCGGCTGGGGCTCGGCAACGCGCCGGTGCAGCTGGCGGCGGCGAGTTCGACGCGCGACATCCTGACGACGCTGTCGACCGGCGCGCCGCCCGCCTTGCTGGTGATCGATTCGATCCAGACGATGCATTCCGACCTGATCGAGGGTGCGCCCGGCACCGTCAGCCAGGTCCGCGCGTCGAGCCAGGAACTGATCCGCTTCGCCAAGGAACGCGGCACGGCGCTGGTGCTGGTCGGCCACGTCACCAAGGACGGCAGCATCGCCGGCCCGCGCGTGCTGGAGCATATGGTCGACACCGTGCTCGCCTTCGAGGGGGAGCGCAGCCACCAGTACCGCATCCTCCGCTCGGTCAAGAACCGCTTCGGTGGGACGGACGAGATCGGCGTGTTCTCGATGCAGACGGAGGGACTGGCCGAGGTTGCCAATCCTTCCGCCCTGTTCCTGACGCACCGGGAGGAGGGGGTGACGGGTGCCACCGTCTTCCCCGCGCTGGAGGGGACGCGGCCGGTGCTGGTCGAGATCCAGGCCCTGGTCGTCCGCCTCGCCTCGGGCGCGACGCCACGGCGGGCGGTGGTCGGCTGGGATTCCGGCCGGCTGGCGATGATCCTGGCGGTGCTGGAGGCGCGCTGCGGCCTCAGCTTCTCGACCTGCGAGGTCTATCTCAACATCGCCGGCGGCTACCGCGTGCAGGACCCCGCCGCCGACATGGCCGTCGCCGCCGCGCTCGTCTCCGCCCTGTCGGAACGGCCGATCCCGCCCGAATCGGTAGCGTTCGGCGAGGTCGCGCTGTCGGGCGAACTGCGTCCCGTTGCGCACGCGCCGCTGCGGTTGAAGGAGGCGGGCAAGCTCGGCTTCGAGCGAGCGCTGGTGCCGGTGGGCGTGGCGAAGGACGCGGATCGGGCGAAGGGCCACGAGGGCGCGGTGACGGCCACGGGGTTCCGCACGCTGGGGCAGTTCGTTGACCATCTGCTGGGGCGGTGAACCGTCATGCCGGACTCGTCCCGGCATCCATAGCCAAGAGCGTCGACCTGCTTGATCCTGGATGCCGACACAGGCCCGGCATGACGGAGGGGGTTCGCACCCGGTTCCGTATCGCCGCGTCTTGATTTAGGGACGTCGCATGGCGCTGACCTCCCTCGACGTGATCGTCCTCCTCCTGGTCGCGGGTGCGGCGCTGTTCGGCCTCAAGCGCGGCTTCGTCACCGAAGTGTTGTCGCTGTTCGCCTGGGTGGCGATCGTCGCCGCGCTGAAGCTCTTCCACATCAGCCTGTCGCAGAAGCTGATGGGCGTGGTCGGCACCGCGTCCGGCGCGGCGGTGCTCGCCTTCGCAATCCTGGTCGGCGTTACCTATATCGGCGGCAAGCTGGTCGCCAACGCGATCGGCGCGCGCACCCGCACCTCGGTGCTGGGGCCGCTCGACCGGGCGCTGGGCTTGGGGTTCGGCGCGCTCAAGGGGCTGATCCTCGCCAGCCTCGGCTTTCTCCTCGTCACGCTGGTCGTCGACACGGTCGGCGGCGGTCCCGCGCGCCGGCCGCTGTGGATGACGCAGAGCCGCACCTATCCGCTGCTCAACGCGACCAGCGCCGGCATCGCCGACTTCGTCGACCGCCGCCGCCGCGGCCAGCCGGTGTTCGGCGCCCGCTCGACCATGGCGACCGCCGACAACGCGTCGGGTGCCGAATGACCGCACCGCTCTACAATGCCGAGATCCTGCGCCTCGCGACCGAGATCCCGCATCACGCCCGGCTGGAAAATCCGCAAGGCACCGCCGAGCGCCGCTCGCCGATCTGCGGCAGCCGGGTGACGGTGGACGTCAATCTCGGCCCCGATGGCCGCGTGGCGGAGGTCGGCCTGCTGGTCCGCGCCTGCGCGCTCGGCCAGGCGTCGTCGTCGCTGCTCGCCGCCGAGGTGATCGGTCGCACGCCCGCCGAACTCGCCGACGCGCGCGACGCGATGGCGGCCTGGTTGGCGGCGGGGGAGGGGGATGCACCCGCCTGGCCCGGTCTCGCCGTGCTCGCGCCGGCGCTCTCCTACACCGCCCGTCACCCCTCGATGCGCCTCGCCTTCGAGGCCGCGGCCGAGGCCGCCGAGCAGGCGCAGGCCCGCGCCTGATGCACGACGCACCGATCTCGCTGCTGCGCGACGGCGCGATCCTGCTCGGCTCCGGCCTGCTCTTCGTGCTCCTGTTCCGCCGCCTGGGGCTCGGCGCCACCCTCGGCTATCTCGTCGCGGGCGCCGTCGTCGGTCCGCACGTGCTCGGCCTGGTCGGCGACGCCGAATCGAAGATGGGGATCGCCGAACTCGGCATCACGCTCCTCCTGTTCATCGTCGGGCTGGAGCTGAACCCGTCGCGGCTGTGGCGGATGAAGCAGGAGATTTTCGGGCTCGGCCTGCTCCAGGTCGCCCTCTGCGGCCTCGCGATCACCGGCGTGATCCACCTGGCCGGCTTCAGCTGGACGGCGGCGCTGGCGCTCGGCCTGCCGCTGGCGCTGTCGTCCACCGCGCAGGTGCTGCCGATGCTGCAATCCGCCGGCCGGATGCGGACGCGGTTCGGCGAGCGGACGTTCGCCATTCTGCTGTTCCAGGACCTGTCGATCGTCCCGCTCATCACCATCATCGCCGCGATGAGCCGCAATCCCGCCGACGCCGCCGCGCCCCCCGGCTGGCTGCTGGGGCTGGAGACGGTGGCGGCGATCGGCGGCCTGATCCTCGCGGGCCGCTTCCTGCTCCGCCCCTTCTTCCGGCTGATCGGCAATCTCGGCGAGCGCGAGATGTTCGTCTTTGCGGCACTCTTCACCGTCATCGCGGCCGCCGCAGTGATGGAGCTGCTCGGCCTCTCCACCGCGCTCGGCGCGTTCGTCGCGGGCGTGATGCTGGCGGACAGCCCGTACCGGCACGAGCTGGAGGCGGACGTCGACCCCTTCCGCTCGATCCTGCTCGGCCTGTTCTTCCTCGCGGTCGGCATGATGCTCGACCTCCAGGCGATCGCCGACCGGCCGTTGTTCGTCGCCGGCATGGCGCTGGCGCTGATCGCGACCAAGGCGGTCGTCATCTTCGGGATCGGCCTCGCCTTCCGCATGCCCTGGCGCGGCGCCCTCGCGCTCGGCCTGCTGCTCAGCCAGGGGGGCGAGTTCGGCTTCGTGCTGTTCGCCCAAGCCCAGAACGGCCTCCTCATCGCGCCGGAGGCCGCCAGCCTATTCGGCGCCATCGTCACCCTGTCGATGGCGACCACGCCGTTCCTGATGAGCGCCACCAGCCGCTTCCGTCAGCAACCCATCGCCAAGCATCAGGAGCGCGACGGACCCACCACCGACGGCGCCAACGCGATCATCGTCGGCTATGGCCGCTTCGGACAGACGGTGGCGCAGATGCTGATCCTGCAGGACATCCCCGTCACCCTGATCGACACCGATATCGAGATGATCGACATCGCCCAGTCGTTCGGCGCCAAGGTCTATTACGGCGACGGCACCCGGCTCGACCTGCTCCGCCAGGCGGGGGCGGGCGAGGCGGAGCTGATCCTGTTCTGCTGCGACGGCGACCAGCTGGAGCCTGACAATCTGGAGGGCATCCACGCCGCCTTCCCGAACGCCACCATCTTCGTGCGCGCCTACGACCGGCGCACGCTCATCAAGCTCAAGGACGCGCCCGTGCAATATGTCGTCCGCGAGCTGATGGGCTCGGCGGTCGAGATGGGCCGCCGCGCGCTCGACAGCCTGAAGGTGCCGCCGGGCGAGATCGACCGGGCCGAGCGCGAGTACCGCCACAACGATCGCGAGCGGCTCAAGGCGCAGCGCGAGACGGGCGACCTGCGCGCCGCGATCGACCGCATCATCACGCAACCGTCGCGGGAGTAGAGCGATGTTGGGAATCTTGGCGGCGCTGTCGGGCGCCATCGCGGTGGCGGCCGGCGCGTTCGGAGCGCACGGCGCGAGCGGGCAGGCGCAGGAGTGGCTGCGCACCGGCGGCCAGTATCAGCTGATCCACGCCGTCGCTGCCCTCGTCGCGTTGCGGCTGGAGGCACGCGGCCCGGCCTGGCTGTTCGTCGCCAGCGGCGCGATCTTCGCGGGCACGCTCTACCTGATGGCGATCGGTGCCCCGCGCTGGTTCGGCGCGATCACCCCGATCGGCGGCGCGCTGCTGATCGCCGGCTGGCTATGGCTGGCCTGGAGCCTGCGGCCCTAAATCCTCCCCGCAGACGGGAAGGATCGATGTCATCAACTGTATCCGTCACGCCGGGCTTAACCCGGCGTCCATGGCGCCGCGAAGACTGATGCCGATGGTTGCGCGGCAAGATGGATCCCGGCTCTTCGGCCGGGATGACGCAAGTGGGTGACCCGTGCGGCTGATCTCGCGGCTGGCTCGCGTGAATCAAAAAGTCGGGACGTTACCGTTTCTTCCGGCAGGCGTCCGAACAATAGATCACGCTGTCCCAATCGCGCGCCCATTTCTTGCGCCACGTGAACGGCCGTTCGCAGGCGGGGCAGATCTTGGTCGGCAGGTTCTGCTTGGCGACGCCGTTCGGCATCAGCGCGGCTCGCCGTCGAGGAAGCGTTCGACGTCGGCCAGATCGACGCTGCGGTCCAGATAGCTCCGCCCGATCCCGCGCGCGAGCAGGAAGGGCAGGGTGCCCGCCGCCATCTTCTTGTCGTGGCGCATATGCTCGACCAGCGTCGCGCCCGACGCGCGGATGCCCGCCGCGGCGAGCCCGTCGGGAAGCCCGACCGCGCGGAAATGCGTCGCCACCCGCGTCGCGTCGTCCGCCGCGCACAGCCCCCGCGCGGCGGAGAAGCGGAACGCCAGCGCGATCCCCGCCGCCACGGCTTCGCCGTGGATCAGCGATCCGTCGAACCCCGCCTCCGCCTCCAGCGCGTGACCGAAAGTATGGCCCAGGTTGAGCAGCGCGCGCGTGCCGTTGGTCTCGTGCTCGTCCGCCGCCACGATCCGCGCCTTGGCCGCGACCGAATGCGCGATCGCCTGAACCCGCGCACCCGCGTCCCCCGCCAGCAGCGCCGCGCCCTTCGCCTCGCACCAGGCGAAGAAATCCGCGTCGTCGATCAGCCCGTATTTCACCACCTCGGCATAGCCCGCCGCCAGTTCGCGCGGGGGCAGCGTATCGAGCACGTCGGGGTCGATCAGCACCAGCGCCGGCTGGTGGAACGCGCCGACCAGGTTCTTGCCCGCGGCGGTGTTGATCCCGGTCTTGCCGCCGACCGACGAATCGACCTGCGCCAACAAGGTGGTGGGCACCTGCGCGAAGCCGCAGCCGCGCTTCAGCACCGCGCAGGCGAAGCCGACCAGGTCGCCGATCACCCCGCCGCCCAGCGCCACCACATGGTCGCCGCGCTCCACCCCGCGCGCCAGCAGCCAGTCGCAGACCCGTGCCAGCGTCGCCCAGCTCTTGGCGGACTCGCCCGCGGGCAGCAGCAGCGCCTCGCTCGCCAGCCCCGCCGCGCCGAGCGAGGCGCGCAACCGGGTAAGGTGCGGCGCGACGTTCTCGTCCGCGACGATCGCCACCGGCCGTCCGCGCATCAGCGGCGCGAGCCGCTCGCCCGCGCGGTCCAGCAGGCCGCCCCCGATCTCGACCGGGTAGCTGCGCGTCCCCAGCGCCACCGTCACCGTCGTTCCCGGCATCATGTCCGCGCCTCCCGTCGCTCGTTGATCGCGCGCAGGATCGCGGCGACCGTCGCCTCGTGCGGGCCTTTGCGGCTCGACACATGGACGTGCGCCTGCGCGTAGATCGGATCGCGCACCGCGGCGAGTTCGGCGAGCACCACCTTGGGGTCCTTGCCGCGCAGCAGCGGCCGCGTGTCGCGCCGCCGCACCCGCTCGGCCAGCACCGCGGTGTCGGCGTGCAGCCAGACGCTGGTCGCCTGTTCCAGGATCAGCGCGCGGGTCGCCTCGTTGACGAAGGCGCCGCCGCCGGTCGCGATCACCTTGGGGCTGCCGTCCATCAGCCGCGCGATCACCCGCCGCTCGCCGTCGCGGAAATACGGTTCGCCGAACCGGTCGAAGATCTCCGCCACCGTCATCCCCGCCGCCGCCTCGATCTCGTGGTCGGCGTCGACGAAGGGCAGGCGCAGGCGCAGCGCCAGGCGGCGGCCCACCGTCGACTTGCCCACTCCCATCAGCCCGACGAGCACGATCGGCCGGGGCGTGCGCGGCCGTCGTTCGGGGGAGTGGCTTTGCGGCATCGCCGCGCTATACAGCCCGTCGCCGATCGCGCAAAAGCGCGCACGGCACCCGCACACGAAGTTCGCTCGCGTAAGGTTTCCCCTCCATGTCCCGCCTGGTCGTCTCGCTCGTCGTCATCCTGGTCGTGGTGGTGGGGGGGCTGTTCCTGCTCGCCGGTCGCGCCACCGAACGCCCGACGACGCAGGTCGAGAAGCAGGTCTCGCTTGCGAACCTTCAATAGGGCGCTCGCCGCCGCGGGGCTGATCGCGCTCGCCGCGCCCGTGATCGGCGCGCAGGACCGGCCCGAATCGATCCTGCCGCCCGGCTTCGGCGAACCCGCGCCGGCGGCGACGTCCACGCCGCGCGCCACCGCGACACCGCTGCCGGGCGACCCGCCGGGCGCCGTCGTGCAGCCGCTGCCGACCGACACGGCCTCGCCGACGCCGACCCCCACCGCCACCCCGACCCCGATCGATCCGGCGACGCTGGCGCAGTACGAGATGCCGGTCTTCGCCCGCCGCTCGCTCGCCGTGGTGGGGACGGGCGGGGAGATCGAGGCGGACGCGTTCGGCCGCGCCGACGGCCGTTATCTCGAGGCGCTGATGCGTCGTACCGCCGCGCCGCTGCCGTCGCGCTGGCTGTCGATCGCGCTCCGCAGGCTGCTGGTGTCGCGGCTCGACACGCCCCGCGGCCTCCACGGCGCCGATTTCGCCGCCGAGCGGGCATGGCTGCTGCTGCGCATGGGCGAATCGGTCGCGGCGCGCGCGGTGGTGCAGGGCGTCGACAACGCCAACTACACGCCCAAGCTCTACCAGGTCGCGGCCAATGCCTGGCTCGCGACCGGCGACCCGGCGGGCATGTGCCCGGTCGCGGATGCCGCGCGCGCCGCCGTCGGCGGTGCTGCGTGGACGATGGCGCAGCCGATCTGCGCCGCGCTCGCCGGCGATGCGCCCCGCGCCCGCACGCTGTTCGCGGCGGCGCGCCGGTCGCGCGCGGCAACGGGCGTCGACCTGCTCCTGGCGCAGAAGGTGATGGGCGCGGCCGGCGGCCGGCAGGCGGTGACGATCGAGTGGGACGGCGTCGACCGGCTCACCGCCTGGCGCTTCGGCCTCGCCACCGCGACCGGCGTCGCGCTGCCCGACGATTTCTACGCCGCGGCGGCGCCGCAGGCGACCTACTGGCGCGCGCTCGCGCCCGGCGTGCCGCTTGCCAACCGGATCGCCGCGGCCGAGGCGGCGGCGGGGCAGGGGGTGCTCTCCAACCTCGCGCTCGTCGACCTCTACGGCGCGGTGGCGGGCGACGAGGACGCAGCGTCGGGCCCGTCGGCAGCGGCGCAGGACCTGCGCACCGCCTATACGGGCGCGGACGCCGACGGCCGGCTGGCGGCGTTGCGCCAGCTCTGGGGCACCACCCCGGCCTGGCCGCGCCTCGTCCTCACCGCGCGCGCCGCCGCGCGGCAGCCGGTGCGCCAGGTGGCGGACGCCGATCCGCTCGTTGCCTCGATGCTGACCGCGGGCCTCGATCGGTCCGCCGCGCGCTGGGCGGCGAGCGTGCCGGCGGGTGGCGATGCCTGGGCGATGATCGCGCTCGCCGATCCCGCCGCGCGCCGCCTCTCCTACGCCGACGTGCAGGGCTATACCGGCGGCGACGCGCGGCGGCGGCTGTTCTTCGCCGGGCTCGCCGGGCTCGGCCGCCTCGCCCGCGACGACGTGGAGCGCACCGCCGAGGCGCTGGCGGTGCCGATCGGCGCCACCAACAGCTGGACGCGCGCGCTCGACCGCGCGGTGGCGGACGAGCAGCCGGGCACCGTGCTCCTCCTCGCCGCCATCGGGATGCAGACACCCGGCTGG
Source organism: Sphingomonas rubra (assembly GCF_900115745.1). GTDB lineage: Bacteria > Pseudomonadota > Alphaproteobacteria > Sphingomonadales > Sphingomonadaceae > Sphingomonas > Sphingomonas rubra. The sequence goes on from NZ_FOXP01000004.1 coordinate 135,520, forward strand.
CGCGGCGTGCCGCCGGCCGCGCTCTACCGCATCGTCGCCGGCTTGCGCGCCGTGGGCCTCGACGGCGAGGCGCGGATGATCGCGGCCGAGGCGATCGCGCGCGGGTGACCTCCCTCAATGACGCCGCGCTGATCGACCGTTTCCTGGAGATGATGGCGGCGGAGGCGGGATCGGCGCGCAACACGCTCGCCGCCTACCGCAGCGACCTCGCGCTCGCCTCCGCTTTCCTCGACAGCCGGCTCGCCGATGCCGACGCGGACGCGCTCGCCCGGTTGGCGCACGACTGGCGCGACCTCGCCCGCGCCACGGTGGCGCGCAAATCGGCGGCGCTGCGTCGTTTCTTCGCTTTTCTTGCCGAAGAGGGCCACCGCGCCGACGATCCGGGTGACGCGCTGCCCCGGCCCGGCGCCGCGCGGTCGCTGCCCAAGGCGCTGAGCCACGCCGATGTCGACCGGCTGTTCGCCGCTTTGGCCGAGCGGCTGGAGCGCGTCCCGCCCGCGCCGCTCGACCTGCGCCTCGCCGCGCTGGTGGAGCTGCTCTACGGATCGGGCCTGCGCGCCAGCGAGCTCGTGTCGCTGCCGCGCAACGCGGTCGCGCCCGACCGCCCCTTTCTCATCATCCGCGGCAAGGGCGACAAGGAACGCTTGGTCCCCCTGTCCGACCGCGCCCGCACCGCCGTGGCGGCGTGGCGGCAGCACGTGCCCGTTTCCGCGGCTTGGCTGTTCCCGTCGGGCAAGGCGCATCTGTCGCGCATCCGCCTCTACCAGTTGGTCAAGGCGCTCGCCGCCCAGGCGGGGGTGCCGCCCGATCGCGTGTCTCCCCACGTCCTGCGCCACGCCTTCGCCACCCACCTGCTGGCCGGCGGCGCCGACCTGCGCGCGCTCCAGGCGATGCTCGGCCACGCCGACATCGCCACCACCGAGATCTACACCCAGGTCGAGGTCGGCCGACTGGTCGAACTGGTCACCCGCGACCACCCTCTCGTTGACCTCGATCCCCGTCGGTCCTAACCGCCGCATCATGCCGAGTTTCCTGGATTTCGAGAAGCCGATCGCCGAGCTTCAGGCCCGTATCGACGAGCTGCGCGAGACGGCGGAGGCGGGCGACGTCGACCTCGCCGCCGACATCGGGCGCCTTCAGTCCAAATCGGACAAGCTGCTGCGCGATACCTTCTCCCGATTGACCCCCTGGCAGAAGACGCAGGTCGCCCGCCATCCCGAGCGGCCGCATTTCAAGAACTACGTCGCCGGTCTGTTCGAGGAGTGGCTGCCGCTCGCGGGCGACCGCGCCTTCGCCGACGACCAGGCGATCATCGGCGGCTTCGCGACGTTCCGCGGTCGCAGGGTGCTCGCGATCGGGCACGAGAAGGGCGACGACACCGCCACGCGGTTGCGTCACAATTTCGGCATGGGCAAGCCGGAGGGCTATCGCAAAGCGATCCGCCTGGTCGAGCTTGCCGATCGGTTCGGCCTGCCGGTGGTGACCCTGGTCGACACATCCGGCGCCTTTCCCGGCATCCAGGCGGAGGAGCGCGGCCAGGCGGAGGCGATCGCCCGCTCGACCGAGGCGTGTCTGGCCGCGGGCGTGCCCGTGATCGCGGCGATCGTCGGCGAGGGCGGCTCCGGTGGCGCGGTGGCACTGGCCGCGGGCAACCGCGTGCTGATGTTCGAGCACGCTGTCTACTCCGTCATCAGTCCCGAGGGCTGCGCCTCGATCCTGTGGCGCACCGCCGACAAGGCGGCCGACGCGGCGGAGGCGATGCGCGTCACCGCGCAGGACCTGAAACAGCTCGGCATCATTGACACGATCGTGCCCGAGCCGCTGGGCGGCGCGCACCGCGCGCCCGTGCAGGCGATCCAGTCGCTCGGCGACGCGCTGGAGAAGGCGCTGGGCGACCTTGCCCCTCACTCGTCGCGCGAATTGTGCGCGGAGCGCCGCGCCAAGTTCCTGGCGATGGGGCGGCTCTGATACGAAAAAGGGCGGCGTACCGGGTAGGTACACCGCCCTCGTTCACGCGCTTGCGCGTCGATCAGGTCGTCGAGACCGACGCGGCGGTGTTGAGTTCGTTCGTTGCCTTGTTGAACGTGCCCTTCACGGCGGTGCCCAGGCCCCGCATCGCGACGATCGCGGCGACGGCGACCAGTGCGGCGATCAGGCCGTACTCGATCGCGGTGGCGCCCTTGTTGTTACCGAAAATCTTGCGAATAATCGTCATTCCAGTCTCCATGGTACGAAGCTTCAGTCACCCGGCTGAACCGGGAGGAAGCCGGACCAGCGCAATCGGAATTAAGGGTGTCGGGTTGAGAAATGATTAAGTGGGCGGCGGTGCGATCGTCGCGATCACAGCGCGGTGCGGACGGTCGCGGTGACGCTGTCGAAGATGCCACCGATCGATCCGCCGAGCAGGCGGAACGCGCCGATCGCGCCGACCGCGACCAGCACGGCGATCAGTCCGTACTCGATCGATGTGGCGGCGCGCCGATCGTGCAGCGGGGCGGCGAGAGAGCGGAGGGGATGGAGGCAGCGCATGGCCGGCCATGTACGCGACGAGCGGTTAAGGAATGACTGATTCGGTTACATCGCCGCCGCTGCTGATCGTCGTCGCCGGCGCACTGGTCCGCGACGACGGCCGCGTGCTGCTTCAGCGCCGCGGTGCGGGCAAGGAACATGCCGGCCTGTGGGAGTTTCCCGGCGGCAAGGTCGAACCCGGCGAGACGCCGGAGGCGGCGCTCGCCCGCGAACTGGCCGAGGAGCTCGGCATCGCGCCGTCCGGGCCCGCGCCGGTGCCGCTCTCTTTCGCCAGCGAACCCGCGGGCAGCCGCCATCTCCTGTTGCTCCTCTTCGTCGTCACGCGGTGGCGGGGCGAGCCGCGCGCGCTCGACGCGGCGGAGATCGCCTGGGTGGAGCCGGAGCGGCTCGGCGACCGCTTGATGCCGCCCGCCGATCGCCCGCTCGCCGCGGCGCTCGCGTGTGCTTTGTCGGGCGGGATGATCGAGCGCGCTTGACCCCGCGCGCAAAAGCCCGCATCTGCGCGCCTCCCACGCTCCCGAGGCCCGATGGCGGAGTGGTGACGCAGAGGACTGCAAATCCTTGCACCCGGGTTCGATTCCCGGTCGGGCCTCCACTTCTTTCTGGCGGCGATTGGGTCGGCTGATCCCCCAACAGATCGGACGCGTCGTTGCTTGGCGTCGCGCCGCCTCCGCGCTATCGCTCGAACACGACGAAGTGTATTGCACGGCTAGTACAGTTGTGCGAGGATCGGGGAATGACGATGTTGGATCAGCGGCTGAAGCCGGGCATGGGCGCTGACGCGATGCGCGCGGCGATGGTATCGAGCCAGTTGCGGACCACGGGGGTGGACGACGTTCGCGTCGTGGGCGCCATGGCGACCGTGGCGCGCGAGGATTTCGTGCCGCCGGCGTCGCGCGGCGTCGCCTACCGCGACACCGCGGTGCCGCTCGGTCGCGGACGCTACCTCAACCCGCCGCTCGCCACCGGCCGCCTCGTCACCGAGGCACAGGTGCTGCAACGTGACCGGGTGCTGCTGATCGGCGCGGCGACGGGTTACACCGCGGCAGTGCTGGCGATGCTCGGTGCCTCGGTGGTAGCGGTCGAGGAGGATGCCGGCCTGCTCGCCATCGCGCGCGAGGCGCTGGACGGGGTCGAAGGTATTGAGCTGGTCGAGGCGCCGCTGACCGCGGGCCATCCGGACGGTGCACCCTACGACGTGTTGCTGGTAGACGGCGCGGTGGAGGCATTGCCCGACGCGCTGCTCGCGCAGCTGCGACCCGGCGGGCGCGTCGCCACCGGCCTCGCCGATCGCGGCGTGACGCGGCTCGCCTCGGGCCGGCGGACGGAGGGGGGCAGCGGCCTGTTTGCCTTTGCCGACGCCGAGTGCGTGGTGCTGCCGGGCTTCGCGCGGCCGACCGGGTTCCGGTTCGGCTGATGGCACGCGCGGGGGGGAACCGGGTGGTCAAGGTCGGCCTGCTGCTGGCGGGGGCGGCGCTCGCCGTCCAGTCGGCATCGGCCGAAACGCTGCGCGAGGCACTGGCCAAGGCCTATGCCAGCAACCCGACGCTGACCGGCGCGCGTGCGCAGCTCCGCGCCACCGACGAGGGCGTGCCGATCGCGCGGGCCGCGGGTCGCCCGTCGCTCGACGCCAACGGGCAGGTCATCGACAACGTCGTCCAGGCCAACAATAACTTCCTCAACCCCGAACGCGTCGGCAACGCGCAGGTGCAGCTGTCTTTCCCGCTCTACCAGGGCGGGGCCGTGCGCAACGCGGTGCGCGCCGCCGAGACGCGGGTCGAGGCGGGTCGCGCGCAGCTGCGCGGTGCGGAGGCGAACACCTTCACCAACGTCGTCGCGGCGTACATGAACGTGATTCGGGACGAGGCGATCGTCGGCCTCAACATCCAGAACGTCCGCATCCTCGACACCAACCTCGCCGCTAGTCGCGACCGGTTTCAGGTCGGCGACCTGACCCGCACCGACGTCGCCCAGTCGGAGGCGCGGCTGGCGCTCGCCCGCGCGCAGCTCCAGCAGGCCGAGGCGCAGCTGATCTCCAGCCGCGAGAACTACATCGCGGTGATCGGCACGCCGCCCACCGACCTCCAGCAGCCGCCGATGCTGCCGCGCCTGCCGGAAACCGCGCAGGTCGCCGTCACCGAGGCGCTGGACAGCAATCCGCAGCTGCTCGCCGCACGTACCTCGACGGAGGCGACCCGCTTCGACGTCGGCAGCGCGCGCGCCGGCCGCCTGCCGCGCGTCGCGGCCGTCACGTCGGGCAATTACGTCAATTATCTAGGCTCGCTGCCGCGTTCCAACAACGGCATCCCGATCGACAATGCGCTGACCTCCGCGGCGATCGGCCTGCAGTTCACGGTGCCGCTGTTCCAGGGCGGTCGCCCGGCCGCGCAGGTCCGCCAGGCGGAGGCGCTGCGCGCCCAGGCGCTGGAGAACGCCACCGCCACCGAGCGCGCCGTGATCTCGCAGGCCCGCTCCGCCTTCGCCGTCAACCGCTCGTCGCAGCAGGTGATCGCCTCCGCGGAGGCCGCGGTCGCCGCCAACAAGCTGAGCCTGGAGGGCGTGCGCGCGGAGAACAGCGTCGGCACGCGGACGATCCTCGACATCCTCAACGCCGAGCAGGAGTTGCTCAACAGCCAGGTGACGCTGGTCACCGCGCGGCGCGACGCCTATGTCGCGGGCTTCGCGCTGCTCGCCGCGATGGGCCGGGCGGAGGCGCGCGACCTGGGGCTCGACGGTGGGTCGCTCTACGACCCGACCAGCAACTACAATCGCGTCCGTGGCCGCTTCTTCGACTTCGACGATGATGGCCTGCCCGAGGCGGTGGCGACCTCGACTGCCGGCACCCCGGCGCAGAACGCGGCCGTGCGACCGCCCGTTGATCCCGCGCTCAAGTCGGACGTTGACAGGGGCCCTGCATTAACCACAGGGGCTTCCTCACCGAACCGGCGATAATGCCGGCGGCTGAAAGGGGCAGAGATGGGGGACATGAGCGTCGAGCCATCGATGGAAGAGATCCTGTCGTCGATCAAACGGATCATCGCCGAAGAGGGTGAGAGCCCGGTTCGTGGTCGCCGTGTCGGCCGCGCCGCGCCGCCGCCTCCGCCGATGCTGGACGACGAGGCGGAGGTGCTGGAACTCAGCCATCCGCTCGATGAGCCGATGATGCCCGCGACCCGCGCTCCGTTGCCTGCCGCCGCCGCCGAGCCGGAGCCGTCGCGCCCCGCCGCCGTCGCGGCATCCGCGCCCGTCGCGCCCGAGCCCGCCTCCTCCGTCACCATGGCGGAGCCGACCCCGCCGTCACCGGTTGTGCCGCCGATGCCCGATTCCGAAGCCGCCGATCCGATCCTATCCACCCAGGCCGCGGCCGCCAGCCGCAGCGCGCTCGATTCGCTGTCCCGGCTGATGGTTAAGCCCGAGCCGTCGAGCGACGGCACGCTGGAGGGCATGGTGCGCGAGATGCTGCGCCCGATGCTGCGCGACTGGCTCGACGCCAATCTGCCCGCGATGGTCGAGACGATGGTACAGGCGGAGATCGCACGAATCACCGGCAAGCCGGGTTGATCCACGTGTCGGTCGAGGACCGGGCCTCCGTTTCTGAATGGAGCCTTCCGGCTTTCGCATGGGTTATGCCGGCATGAGCGACCAAGGACCCGTTCTCCAGTCGGAGTTCGAGGCGGGGCATACGCCGCCGCCCCGGATCAGCGACGCGCGCCCGCCACACGGCGCCCCGCACGACATCTTCTTCGCCGCCGTGAAGACGACGCGGATGCCGATGACGGTCACCGACCCGCATCGCCCCGACAACCCGATCATCTTCTGCAACGAAGCCTTCACCTTCATGACGGGCTATACGGAAGACGAGATCGTCGGCAGCAACTGCCGCTTCCTCCAGGGTCCCGAAACGGATCGGGAAGTCATCGGTCAGGTCGCCGCCGCCATTGCCGCGCGCGAGGAAGTCGCGGTGGAGGTGCTCAACTACCGCAAGAACGGCTCGACCTTCTGGAACGCGCTGTTCGTGTCGCCGGTGTTCGACGAGGAGGGCAAGCTCCTCTATTATTTCGGCTCGCAACTCGACATCTCGCGGCGCCGCGAGGCGGAGGAGGCGCTGCACGAGGCGCAGAAGATGGAGGCGGTCGGCAAGCTGACCGGCGGCATCGCCCACGACTTCAACAACCTGCTCCAGGTGATCCTGGGCTATGTCGACATTCTCGAGGCACGTGTCGACGACGGGAACAAGGGTGCGCGCCGCGCGGTGGAGGCGATCGCCACCGCCGCGGCCCGCGGCGCGACGCTGACGCAGCAGCTGCTCGCCTTCGCGCGCAAGCAGGAACTGCGCGACCGGCTGCTCAACTTCAACTCGCTCGTCACCGATTTCCGGCCGATCCTGGACCGCACCGCCGGTGACGTCGTGCTGCGCCGCCAGTTGGAGGAGAATCTCTGGAACTGCCGGATCGATCCGGTCCAGGCGGAGATGGCGCTGCTCAACATCATCGGCAACGCGCGCGACGCACTCGACGGGCAGGGCTGCATCTCGCTCCGCACGCGAAACGTCATCCTGCCCGACGGCGATCCGCAGGCGGCGAGCAAGCTCGATCCGGGCGAGTACGTTGCCGTGACGGTGACCGACGACGGGCCCGGCATGGACGCCGCGGTGATCGACAAGGTGTTCGATCCCTTCTTCACCACCAAGGAGATGGGCAAGGGCACTGGGCTCGGCCTCGCCATGGTGTACGGCTTCATGCGCCAGTCGGGTGGCCTCGCCACCGCGCGCAACGGCGATGACGGCGGCGCGATCTTCACGCTCTATTTCCCCCGCGCGACCGGCGCCGTGGCCGCCAAGCCGACCCCGGCGCTGCCGCGCACCAACGACGGCGGGCGCGAGCGGGTGCTGATGGTCGAGGATCAGGCCGATGTCGGTGAACTCGGTCGGGAAATGCTGCGCGACCTGGGCTATGACGTGGTCCTCGCCAATAGCGGCCGTGCCGCGCTAGACTTGCTCCAGAACGACGCGAGCTTTCGCCTGCTGTTCACCGACATCCTGATGCCGGGGATGAACGGCGTCGCGCTCGCCAACGCGGTGCGCCGTGATTACCCGCACACCGCCGTGCTGCTGACCACCGGCTTCGCCGACGCTGCGATCGACGAGGGCGCGCGCTCCTACGAGCTGATCCGCAAGCCTTATCGCCGCGCCGAGCTCAACGAGAAGATCCGCGCCGTCCTCGACAAGCCCGGCGCGCGCACCTGATTGCGTCGCGGACGGCGGTGTGTTCTACCCGCAGTCCATGAAGAAGCTTCTGCTCGCGAGCGCGCTGCTCGCTTCCGTCTCCGCTCCCGCCGCGGCCAGCCAGCTCACTATCGACGACGTGACGATGCTTCGCCGCGTCGGCGCGCCCACCGCGTCGAAGGATGGCCGATGGCTCGTCTGGGCGCAGCGCGAGACCGACCTCGCCGCGGATCGGGGACGTTACGACCTCTACCGCCTCGACCTGACGAAGCGCGGCGCCCGGCCGGAAGCGCTGCTCGCCGAGGCGGACGTGAACGAGAACGATCCCCAGATCGTGGGCGACACCGTCTATTTCACGTCCGACAAGACCAGTTCGGGCGGGGGCGGCGGTGACGGCGCGGTGTGGGCGGTGCCCGTCACCGGCGGCACCCCGCGCAAGCTCACCGGGTTTCAGGGCGGGTTCAACGGCTTCAAGGTCTCGCCCGACGCCTCCAGGCTGCTGATCTTCGCGGACCGCAAGCCCGGCGCGCCGAGCCTCGCCCCCGCGATGGAGAAGAAGGACGCGAACGCCGGCTCTGGCCGTACCTACGACCAGCTCTTCGTCCGTCACTGGGACAGCTGGGCCGACGGCACCCGCTCGCAGCTCTTCGTCCTGCCGCTGACCCCCGCCGGCGCGCCGGGCGATGGCCGCGCAATCGTCGGCCAGCTCGTCGGCGACACGCCCTCCAAGCCGTTCGGCGGCGCGGAGGAGGTGGCGTGGAGCCCCGATGGCCGCACCGTCTACTTCGCGCTGCGCGAAGCCGGCCGGATCGAGGCGACCTCGACCAACCTCGACATCTTCTCCGCCCCCGCCGACGGCTCCGCCCCGCCCGTGAACCTGACGGCGGACAATGACGCCACCGACAACCTGCCCACCGTCTCGCCCGACGGCCGCAGCCTCGCCTATTTCGCCATGAAGCGCCCCGGCTTCGAGGCCGACCGCCAGGTGCTGATGATCCGCGACCTCGGCACCGGCCGGGCGCGCGCGGTGACCGAGGGCTGGGACCGCTCGGTCGCCTCGATCGCCTGGGCGCCCGACGGCCGCTCGCTCTACGTCACCGCCGACGACGTGCAGGAGACGCCACTGTTCCGCGTCGACGCCGCCACCGGCAAGGTCACGCGGCTGACCGGCGAAGGCCACGTCTCCGCGGTCGCCGTCACACCCAAGGGCGCGGTGGTGGCGATGAACAGTCTCGTCGCGCCCGACGACTTCTACGCCGTGACCCGCCCCAATCGCGTGCAGCGTCTCACCTCCGTCAATGCCGACAAGCTCGCCGGCATCGACATGCCCACCGTGTCGCGCTTCTCCTTCACCGGCGCCAACAACGACACCGTCCACGGCTACGCGGTCCGGCCCGCCGGCTCGTCGGGCAAGGTGCCGATCGCCTTCATGGTCCATGGCGGTCCCCAGGGGTCGAGCAACAACAGCTGGTCCTACCGCTGGAACCCGGCGGTGTTCGCGGGCGCCGGCTACGGACTGGTCGCCGTCGATTTCCACGGCAGCACCGGTTACGGTCAGGCCTTCACCGACTCGATCAGCAACAATTGGGGCGGCTGGCCGCTGGAGGATCTGCAAAAGGGCCTCGCCGCCGCCACTGCCAAGTACGGCTGGCTCGACGCGGACAACGCCTGCGCGCTCGGCGCGTCCTACGGCGGCTATATGATGAACTGGATCGAGGGGAAGTGGCCCGACCGGTTCAAGTGCATCGTCCAGCACGACGGCGTGTTCGACGCGCGCGCCATGGCCTACGAGACCGAGGAACTGTGGTTCGACGAGTGGGAACACGGCGGCAAGACCTACTACGAGGACCCCGCCGCGTTCGAGAAGTGGAACCCGGTCAACTACGTGAGCGCGTGGAAGACGCCGCAACTCGTCATCACCGGCGAGAAGGACTTCCGCATCCCCTACACGCAGGGGCTCGCCGCCTTCACCGCGCTCCAGCGCCGCGGTATTCCGTCGAAGCTGCTCGTCTTCCCCAACGAGAACCATTGGGTGTTGAAGCCGAAGAACTCGCGCCAATGGTACGGTGAGGTTCTCGGCTGGATGGATCGCTGGACGGGGAAGGGTAACTAACCCACCCGTCACCCCGGACTTGATCCGGGGTCCATGGCTCCGCGAGCGCGCGGCTGGATGCTCGGGCGGCACACCTGCCGATCGATGGACCCCGGCTCGGAGGCCGGGGTGACGAGGTGCATGTGGTTGGCTATGCGCTCCCATCATGACCGAGCTCCCGAAAACCTTCGACCCCGCCGAGATCGAGCGCCGCTGGTACGCGCACTGGGAGAGCAACAACCTCTTCCGCCCCGAGCGCCCCGGCGCGGAGCCGTGGACGATCGTCAATCCGCCGCCCAACGTCACCGGCAGCCTCCACATCGGCCACGCGCTCGACAACACGCTCCAGGATATCCTCACCCGCCACGCGCGGTTGAAGGGCAAGGACGCGATGTGGGTCGTCGGCACCGATCACGCCGGCATCGCCACGCAGATGGTGGTCGAGCGCAACCTCGCGAAGGACGGCGTCAAGCGCACCGACCTCGGCCGTGACGCCTTCGTCGACAAGGTGTGGGAGTGGAAGGCGGAATTTGGCGGCCAGATAACCCGCCAGCTCCGCCGCCTCGGCTGCTCGATGGACTGGTCGAACGAGCGGTTCACCATGGACGAGGGGTTCTCCGCCGCCGTCCTCAAGGTGTTTGTCGAGCTGTACCGCCAAGGCCTGCTCTACCGCGACAAGCGCCTCGTCAATTGGGACGCGGGCCTAGGCACCGCCATCTCCGACCTGGAGGTCGAGACGCGGGAGGTGCAAGGCAAGTTCTGGCACCTGTCGTACCCGCTGGCCGACGGTAGCGGCGCCATCGCCGTCGCGACGACGCGGCCGGAGACGATGCTCGCCGACATGGCCGTCGCCGTCCACCCGACGGACGAGCGCTACGCCGCGCTGATCGGCAAGCAGGTGAAGCTCCCGATTACCGGCCGCCTGATCCCGATCGTCGCCGACGAGCACGCCGACCCCGAACTGGGTTCCGGCGCGGTCAAGATCACCCCCGGCCACGACTTCAACGATTTCGAGGTCGGCCGCCGCGCCGGGATCGAGGCGCGCGACATGCTCAACATGCTCGATGCAAAGGCGCGCATCGTCGACTGCGGCGGCGTCCCCGCCGAGTTGATCGGCCTCGACCGGTTCGAAGCGCGCGCGCGCATCGTCGCGCTGCTGGAGGAGGACGGCACGCTGCTGCGCGTCGAGGACCGCACCATCCAGACGCCCTATGGCGACCGCTCCGGCACCGTCATCGAGCCGTGGCTGACCGACCAATGGTACGTCGACGCCAAGACCCTCGCCGCTCCTGCGATCGAGGCGGTGCAGACCGGCGCCATCCGCCTCGTGCCCAAGACGTGGGAGAAGACCTTCTTCAACTGGATGGAGAACATCCAGCCCTGGTGCGTCTCGCGCCAGCTCTGGTGGGGACACCAGATTCCGGCGTGGTTCGCCGACGACGGCCGCGTGTTCGTCGCGGAGACGGAAGCCGAGGCGCAGGGCCAGGCAGGAGAGGGCGTGCCGCTCACCCGTGACCCCGACGTCCTCGACACCTGGTTCTCCTCCGCCCTTTGGCCCTTCGCGACGCTGGGTTGGCCGGGCGATGACGGGAAGGGCCTAGCCGTCACCACCCCGTTCGCCCTGAGCGAAGTCGAAGGGCAGGCCAACACCGCAACGCCCGGGGCGGATGCTTCGACTTCGCTCAGCACGAACGGAGAGGGGGCGGGCACCGCGCCGCGCCCCAAGCTCGCCGGACGCTACCCCAACGATGTCCTCGTCTCCGGCTTCGACATCCTGTTCTTCTGGGATGCCCGCATGATGATGCAGGGCCTTCATTTCCTCCACGACGTGCCGTTCCGGACGCTCTACCTCCACGGCCTCGTCCGCGCCGCCGACGGGTCGAAAATGTCCAAGTCGAAGGGCAACACCGTCGACCCGCTCGGCTTGATCGACCAATACGGTGCCGACGCGCTGCGCTTCTTCATGGCGGCGATGGAGAGCCAGGGCCGCGACATCAAGATGGATGAGCGCCGGGTCGAGGGGTACCGCAACTTCGCCACCAAGCTGTGGAACGCCTGCCGCTTCGCGCAAGCGAACGGCATCGGCGGCTCGACCACGCTGGAGCCGCCCGCCGCCACCCACGCCGTCAACAAGTGGATCGTCGCCGAATGCGTCGAGGCGATCCAGGCGGTCGACCTCGCGCTCGGCGAATACCGCTTCGACGCGGCGGCGAACGCCATCTACCAGTTCACCTGGAGCCGCTTCTGCGACTGGTATCTGGAGCTGATCAAAGGTGCCGTGGACGAGGAAACCAAGGCGGTCGCCGGCTGGGTGCTCGACCAGATCCTCGTCGTCCTTCACCCCTTCATGCCCTTCGTCACCGAGGAACTCTGGCATGGCCTCGCGACACGCGACCACGATCTGATCGTCGGCAAATGGCCGCAGGCCGACGCCCGCGCGCTCGACCCGGAGGCGATCCGCGAGGTCGACTGGTTGATCCGCCTCGTCTCCGAGGTCCGCGCTGCCCGCACCGAACTGAATGTCCCGCCGGGCGCCCGTCTGCCGATCCACGTCCGCGACGCGGGAGCGGGCACGCTCGGCCGCCTCGACCGGCAACGCGCGGTCCTCGCCCGCATGGCGCGCGTCGATCTCGCGGAAGGCGAGGCGAGCGGTGGCGCCGCGCAGGTGGTGGTCGACGAGGCGACCTTCGTCCTCCCCCTCGAAGGGGTCATCGACCTCGCCGCGGAGCGTGCCCGCCTGTCCAAGGCGATCGCCGCGGCGGAAAAGGAGCGCGACGCGCTGAACGGCCGTCTCTCTAACGCCAGCTTCGTCGAGCGCGCTAAGCCCGAGGCGGTGGAGAAGGCCCGGTCCGACTATGCGGACAAGCAGGCCGAGGCCGCCCGCCTTCACGCGGCGTTGGGGCGGTTGGGCTGACCGGGTTGCCCTCCCTTGCAGGGAGGGGAGCGGAAGAAGGCTGTCCTACACGGTCGATCCGTGACATCGTCCTCCGCTGATCCTGTCCGTTCAGATCTGGAAACGATCGATTCGTATCGTTTCGTTCTGAGGGTCAATCGAGTCAAGCAGCAGTCAAGCAACCAGGGGGGATCATCGTGGCAGCGCATGGCAAGCAGGACCTGACCACCGGCCCGATCGGCTCGACCCTGCTCGCCTTCGCGCTCCCCACGCTCGGCTCCAACATCCTCCAGTCGCTCAACGGCTCGATCAACGCCATCTGGGTCGGCCGCTTTCTCGGGGAGACGGCGCTGGCAGCCACGTCGAACGCCAACATCATCATGTTCCTGATGTTCGGCGCGGTGTTCGGCTTCGGCATGGCCGCGACGATCCTGATCGGGCAGAGCTGGGGCCGCGGCGACGTGGACGGCGCCCGCCGCGCCTTCGGCACCGCGCTCGGCCTCGTCTTCCTCATCTCGCTCGTCGTCGCGGCGGCGGGCTGGGCCTTCTCGCACGACATCCTCGTCCTCTTGGCGACACCGGGGGAGGCGCTGCCGCTCGCCGACGACTATCTTCGCGTGATCTTCCTGTCGCTGCCCGCGGCGATGATGCTGGTGCTCGCCATGATGGGGCTGCGCGGCTCGGGCGATTCGCTGACGCCCTTGTGGTTCATGGTCGTGGCGGTGGTGATCGATACCGGACTCAACCCGCTCCTGATCCTGGGGATCGGGCCGTTCCCCCGCATGGGCATCGCCGGCTCGGCGATGGCGACGCTGATCGCCAACGCCGTCGCGGTGATCGGCCTCGCCGCCTACATGAACCGCCGCGACCTGCCGATCCGCCTCAAGCGCGCGGAGATGCGCTACCTGATCCCCGCCCGCGACCTCAGCCGCACGATCGTCGCCAAGGGGCTGCCGATCGGCGCGCAGATGCTCGTCATCTCGGTCTCCGGCCTCGCCATGGTCGGCCTCGTCAACCGCGAGGGCGTGGCGACCGCCGCCGCCTACGGCGTCACGCTGCAGCTCTGGGCCTATGTGCAGATGCCCGCGCTCGCGATCGGCGCGGCGGTGTCGGCGATGGCGGCGCAGAACATCGGTGCGGGGCTGTGGGACCGGGTGGGCCGGATCACCGGCATCGGCATCCTCTACAATCTCGCCATGACCGGCGTGATGGTGGTCGCCGTCCTCTGGTTCGATCGCACCGTGCTCGGCCTGTTCCTGGGAGAGGACAGCGCAGCGATCCCGATCGCCAGCCGCATCGGCCTGATAGCGACGTGGAGCTTCATCTTCTTCGGCGCGACGATGGTCCTGTTCGGCACCGTCCGCGCCAACGGTGCGGTCTGGGGGCCGCTCGTCATCCTGGTCGTCGCGCTTCTGCCCGTCCGCCTCGGTATCGCGGCGCTGCTGCGCCCCGCGCTCGGCATCGACGCCTTGTGGTGGAGCTTCCCGGCCAGCTCGTTCGTCAATCTCGCCGGCGCGGTCCTCTACTATCGCTACGGCCCGTGGCGCCGCGGCCGCATCCTCGCGCAACCGCCCGAGGCGTGCGACGAGCAGGCGCAATCGGTCGCCGAGCCCGCGGGGATGCTCAGGCCGGCGAAGTAGCGGGGGCAGGCGGCGCCATCACCTCGATCACCCCCGCCGCGATCCGGGCGACGATCGGCGTCTTGGCCAGCACCTCGCCGTCGATGGAGATCGGCAATCTGGGTTCGGTGTCGACGCGGATTTCCTTACCCGAGAAGCTGATCGTGTCGTGATGTCGCTGCGGCAGGCCGAAGAAGCTCGCGAACCAGTTCTGCACCAGCTTGCGCTTGTAATGACCGCGCACCGCCTGGACGACGATCTCGCCCGACGACACCGACGCCTCGTCGACCAGCCAGGTGCCGCCGTGATACGGGCCGTTGGAGATGCGCACCTCCACCACCTTCATCTTGCGCTTCGTCGTGCCGTCGTCGACGTGGAGCGTGAAGGGCTTGAAGCGGCCGAACTGATACCCGGCCCAGCTGAGATACCCGATCTTGCCCAGTACCTTCTTCAACCCGTGCGGCACCGTTTCGGCGATCTGCGGGCTGATCCCCATCGCCGCGCAATTGGCGAAATAATCGCCGTCGATCATCCCCAGGTCGATCCGCCGCCTGTGCCCGGCGCGGATCACCTCCACCGCTCCCTCCACGGTCAGCGGGATGCCGAGCGTGCGCGAGAAGCTGTTGGCAGTGCCGAGCGGCAGCACCCCCAGCACCACGTCGTGCCCGACCAGCAGGTCGACCAGTCCGCTCACCGTCCCGTCGCCGCCGCCCAGGATGACGAGGTCGGGCTTGTTCGCCAGCACGTCCTTCACCGCGGCCTCCAGATCGTCCGGATCCTCGATCGCGCGGGCGTCCACCTCGTAGGGCAAACCCTTCATCGCCGCGCAGGCGCGCTTGAACAATTTCTGCCCCTTCCGGGACTTGGCGTTGACGATCATCGCCGCCGACCTGATCTCGCGCACGCCTCTGTCCCTGTGGTTGCGCGTCCGTAACGCTTGCCGAGCGTGGGACGATCCCGCACAGCAACGCGCATGTCGAGCTATCCCGCCGTCCGCCTCCGCCGCACCCGCGCCTCGGCCTGGAGCCGCCGCCTCCACGCAGAGACGGTGCTGACCCCCGCCGACCTGATCTGGCCGCTGTTCATCGCGGAAGGGCAGGAGGTGGAGGAGCCGGTCGCCGCGCTGCCCGGCGTGTCGCGCTGGTCGGTCGACGGCATCGTCGCGCGGGGGCGGGAAGCGCGCGATCTCGGCATTCCCTGCGTCGCGCTTTTCCCCAACACGCCGTCGCATCTGCGCACCGACGACGGGGCCGAAGCGCTCAACCCCGACAACCTCATGTGCCGCGCCATCCGCGCGCTGAAGGATGCGGTGCCGGAGGTCGGCGTCCTCACCGACGTCGCGCTCGATCCCTACACCACCCACGGCCATGACGGGCTGGTCGACGCCGCCGGCTACGTCGTCAACGACGCCACCGCCGACGCGCTCGTCGGCCAAGCGCTCAACCAGGCGCGCGCCGGGTCGGACGTGATCGCCCCCAGCGACATGATGGACGGCCGCATCGGCGCCATCCGCGAGGCGTTGGAGGGCGAGGGTTTCGCCAACACCCAGATCATGAGCTACGCCGCCAAATACGCGTCCGCCTTCTACGGCCCGTTCCGCGACGCGGTCGGCAGCCGCGGGCTGCTGAAGGGCGACAAGAAAACCTACCAGATGGACTCAGCCAACGCGGAAGAGGCACTTCGCGAGGTCGCGCTGGATCTCGCCGAGGGCGCCGACAGCGTCATGGTCAAGCCCGGCCTGCCGTATCTCGACATCGTCGCCCGCGTGAAGCAGCGCTTCGAGGTGCCGGTCTTCGCCTACCAGGTATCGGGCGAGTACGCGATGATCGAGCACGCGGTCGCCGCCGGCGCCGCCGAGCGCGACGCGATCGTTCTGGAGACACTGATGGCGTTCAAGCGCGCCGGCTGCGCGGGCGTCCTCACCTATCACGCGCCCGTCGCCGCACGGCTGCTCGGCGCGTGACGAGGTCCGGCGCCGGCCGCGCCCTGTTCGTCGCGACGATCCTCGCCGGATCGTTCCTGCTGTTCCTCGTCCAGCCCATGGTCGCGCGCCTCGCTCTGCCGCGGCTGGGCGGAGCGCCGGCGGTGTGGAACTCGGCGATGCTGGTCTACCAGGCGCTGCTCCTCGGCGGCTACGCCTACGCGCATGGGCTGGCGCGGTTTCGGCCGCGGGTGCAGGCGGGCATCCACCTGGGCGTTCTGCTGGTCGCCGCCTCGTGGTTGCCGATCGGTATCCTCCAGCTCGCCCCGGGGTCGGGCGCGCCGACCTTGTGGGTGCCCTGGCTGCTCCTCGCCTCGATCGGGCCGTTGTTCTTCGCCATCTCCGCGCAGGCACCGCTGATCCAGCGCTGGTTCGCGCTGGCGAGTCCCGGCCGCGACCCGTACGCGCTCTACGCCGCGTCCAATCTCGGCAGCTTCGCCGGTCTGCTCGCCTATCCGTTGTTGGTCGAACCGGCGATGACGCTGCACGCGCAGAGTCTGTTGTGGAGCGGCGGATACCTCGCGGTCGGCCTGCTCGTCGCCGCCTGCGCGCTGCGTCTGCCGGCCGGCGCGGCGATCCCGCGCGACCATGCGGCCAGCCCGCCGCCCACCGCGGGGAGGATCGTCCACTGGATGCTTCTGGCCCTCGTGCCGTCGGGGCTGATGCTCGCCACCTCGACCTACATCACCACCGACATCGTCGCGATGCCGCTCCTATGGGTGCTGCCGCTCGGCCTCTACCTGCTCAGCTTCTCGATCGCCTTCGCCACCCGACGCGGCGCCGCCGATACGATCACCCGCATCGCGCCGATGACGATCCTGCTGTTCGGCGGCGTGATGATGGGCGGTTATCAGCGGCTCCCCTGGGTCAACCTGCTCGTCGCGCTGCTGCTCCTCTTCATGGCGTCCGTCGCGGTCCATACCGCGTTATACCGCCTGCGGCCCGCGCCGGAGCGGTTGACCGGTTTCTACCTCGCCATGGCGGCGGGCGGCGCGCTCGGCGGCGTGTTCGCCGGGCTGATCGCGCCGCTGGCGTTCGACTGGACGTACGAGTTCCCCATCCTCGTTCTCGCCGCGGGCGCGCTGGTGCCGCAAACCTATCTCACCGCGCGCCTCAGGGCATTGTGGACGGGGCGCTACCGCATCGCGGCGCTGGCCACCGTCGCGGTCGCGCTGGCGCTGCAGTTCGCCTTCCGCTTCCTCGGGCCGGGCGCCGGGGCGGAGCAGGGCGTGCAGGGCAGCGCCTTCCTCGTCGTCGCCGCGGCCGGCATCGCCTCTCTCGGCTATCGTCCCGCCTACGTCGCCGTGCTCGCCGCCACGCTGGTGCTGTTCGGCGGCTACCGATCGGTGCTGCTGACGCTGGAGCCCGGCGCGCGCACGCGCAGCTATTTCGGCGTCTACACGGTCCGCGACGCCCCCGGCCTGCGCGAGCTCGACCACGGCACCACCATTCACGGCATCCAGCTGACCGGCACGCCGGAACGGGAGCGTACGCCGACGACCTATTACGCGGCGGGTTCCGGCGTGGGGCAGGCGATGCGGGCGCTGCCCGACCTGTTCGGTCCGGCCGCGCGCGTCGGCGTGGTCGGCCTGGGGACGGGAACGCTGGCCTGCTACGCCCTGCCGGGCCAGCGCTGGCGCTTCTACGAGATCGATCCCACGGTGATCCGCATCGCGCGCGACACTGGCCGCTTCACCTATTTGTCACGCTGCCTGCCGCACCCTGACATCCGCCTGGGCGACGCGCGGCTCAGCATCGCGCAGGACCCCGCGAACTCGCTCGATCTGCTAGCGCTCGACGCCTTCTCCTCGGATGCGGTGCCGATGCACCTGATGACGCGCGAGGCGTTCGCCGACTACGCCCGCGTGCTCGGCCGCCGCGGCCTGTTGCTGGTGCACATCTCCAACCGCTTCCTCGATCTGGAACCGGTGGTCGCCGCCATCGCCCGACGGGACGGTTGGGCGGCTGCGGCGTTCGAGTATCACCCGTCGCCGCTCGATCCGGGACAGCCGTCGACGTCGCTGTGGATCGCCTTGTCGCGCGATCCCGCGACGCTCGCTCGCCTTACCGCACGGCAGCCGGGCTGGGCAGCGCTGCGCCCGCGCGCCGACATCGTGCCGTGGACCGACGATTACTCGACCATCCTGCCGCTGCTGAAAGGCCTCTGAGCCGTCAGCCGCCCGGCAGGCTGGCCGACAGCTGCCGGATGGTGTCGTCCTGCCGCGTCACCGCTGCGCCGACCTCTTCCCGCAACGCCGCCAATGTGGGGTAGATCGGCTGGAGCGCCGCCGCGCGCGCACTGGCGAGCGCATCGACGTCCGTCGCCAGCGACGATGCCTGCGCGCGCCAATCGTCCAGCGCCGCCAGCGCCGTCTGAGCATCGAGCCAGGCGTCGCTACCCGCGGTGCGGGCCCCTGACCGCGACGCGGCCGCCCGTGCGATGGCCGCGTCGCGGTCGAACCCGGTAACGATCGTGGCGAGCGTGCGCCGCGCCTCGCCGATCCGCGCGTCGAGCGCCGGATCGACCGCGACGGGCGCGGGAGGCGGCACTGCCGGCTCGGCGAAACCCCGCGATTCCGCCGGTCGCTGCGCTAGGGACGGGTAAGGACCGCTCGACGGCACGCAGCCGGGCAGCGCCAGCAGAAGGAGGACGATCGACGGCGAGACGATTTTCTTCATGCGCTTTGCCGTAGAAGCCGCATTTTCTGCACGCAACGCCCTTGCGCCCCCCGCGGAGTCTGCTAACAGCGCGCTTCCAATGCGCGCCCGTAGCTCAGCTGGATAGAGCATCAGACTACGAATCTGAGGGTCGGACGTTCGAATCGTTCCGGGCGCGCCAATTTTCTCGAGTGACTTGAGAAGGTTGAGGACAGCGGGTAGGCGACACAGCGAGTTATGCTCGCTGTGTCCCCCCGAAATCCCCCCAAAACTGCAATTCGCGATTTTAGATCGCTAACGGTTGCTGCCGGAGCTGAGCTGCCGGGGTATGCCATGAGCAGCGCTACCCTGCGCCCGAACGTGTTGTCGCCGTCGCTTGGCGTCTCAGACGTCTCAAGATCGGCTGCTTAGCGGCACCAGGCGCTTCGCCATACCTTTCGTTAGTTCAGCATAGCCGTTCGCCGGCTTCAGATGTATTTTCCGCCTGACTGAACAGTTTGGTCGGTAGCGGCGATCGCAGAAGTCGCTCCTGAATGACGTCGCCATCCAAGTAACTCCGATGCCAACCGCGTTGTTTTAAAGCAGCGCCCGCACACGTTGCGCGCGTTAGTGCCGTCCACCGACGATGCGCCCTTCACATGCATCCCCCATATAGTTTGGCGATCCAAGTTTATCGTCGGAGGTCACCTAGAGGCCCATCCGTCGCGCTCGGCCAGGCGCCGGCGATCGCCAACGTCTGTGAGGACCCGCTTAGCCATTTGACGATGGTGTCGGCCGCCTCGTCGATTGGGCGGCGGGCACGGCCCTTCAACGCGCATTCCCAGACTACCGTAACCCGCCATTCGTCGGCGGCGAGGGCCGCCAGCTGCTCGGCGTCGCGCTCGACATTGCGCGCCAGCTTGGCGGCCCAGAAATCGGCGTTGCTTGCCGGTCGCACGCCGTAGGGGCAGTCGTGCGAGTGCCAGAAGCATCCGTGGACGAAGATCACGGCCCGACTGCCTCGCAGTACAACATCCGGCGTTCCCGGAAGGGAGCGGTCGTGCAGCCGGTAGCGCAGGCCGGCTCGGTGTAGCGCCCGACGCAGAAGCAGCTCGGGACCGGTGTCCGCCGCGCGGATCCGGGACATGTTGTGGCTGCGCTGCGCAGGCGTCAGCCGGTCCGGCCTGGAGGCGCGTCGGCCGGATGCGGACGACGCTCCGCTCATTCCGGCAGCTTCAGGACGCCGGGTCTCGTTTGGTATTCTGCGGCGTGCGCGGCGATCATCGCGAGCAGTTGCTCGCGAATCCTGAACAGCGGGGTGAACGATGCTGCCGGTGAGGTCATCGATATCTGAAAGCGCGCGTTCACCAGCAGCCTGACCGGACCCGCAGCTTCGTCGAGGAGCAGGACAGGGCTTTCGAACTCAGACTTCAGCTTTTGAATGTCCGCTTTGGGGACCAAGTCCACCGGGACGAGGAGGCCGAGGAGGTAGGGCAGCGGACCGGGCTTGCGCTGGGCAGCGTCGCAGACGGCGCCGGTCCGGACGAGCACGGGTGTGCAGCGTGCGCGGTCCGCCCGCTCCACGCGGAACACCTGGCTCATGATCTCCGCGCATCGGAGGCCGAAGCGCTCGCGCATCGGTCCGTCCTCACGCTCGTCGGCGGGAAGCAGCAGCGTCGCGCCCCAGTCGGTCGCCGCGACGGTCTCGCCGGGCGGCATCGCGACATGCAGCATACGGTTCATGCGCCCAACCTGGCCGACGTCCATGTCGGGGAGCGCCCTGTCGCGGGTAATCGCGGCGTCCCACACCCCAGCGAGTTCGGCCGATCCGCGCGCGTTGGCGATTCTGTCGGCGAGGATAGGGGCCAGCGCCCCATTGATCGCGCCCCGGCGGTCCGCCGCCACGTTCGGCCGCCCGGCATAGGCGACCGCGAGGCGCGACATGACGCCGTCAAGCTTCTCCGAGAAGGCGTCGACGTCCCGGTCCTCGGCAGGGACGAGGTCGGTCACCGCCGCCAGCGTCGCGGCCGCCGCGGCGAGCACGTCGTCCTCCCAGGCGACCAGCGCGCGGATTTGCGGAGACGCGTTGACGCGTTCGTGGATGGCGGCGCCGAGATCGGCATCGCCATGGAGGAACGGCTTCTTGTCGAGCGCCAAGACCGCAAGCGGACGCAACCTGGGCTCGAGGCGCTCGCGCAGATATGGGTCTCGGCGTCCACGTGAAGACGCTGATTGAGTTGCGGGCAGATACGACGAGAATGTCGTGCCTTGGCGGCTTCATAAACTTCGCGATGACAACCGTAGCCATCGATGCTTTCTGAACGTTGCTGGCGGCGACTTGTACGAGACCTAACCGGATGCTCTCGGTCAGAAGCTTGCCGCTGGCGTCATCGGGCCCGGCTTGATCCACTGTGTCGCTCCTGTTCAGCGCGCCAGACGAGCTACGATCCCGCGGAAACCTGACTGGATCAGGTGCGTGACCGAGGAATTGGAATCATCGGATCGCCTTGCATCACTGTCACGGCACGGCGCGGGTTCGCTGCGATGCTCAGCGACGGTGCCCACATGCATCATCGTGGCCGGTACCTCCTGCAATCGATAGGTATCAGCTGCTGGACGGCGACCGGCTGGGACGCGGGCCGAGTAGGCTGTTGGCCACGTCGTGCACGCGGTTGCGTGTCGGGGATCGCTCGGCTATCCGGCGGACGTCGGGGAGTGGCGCAGGCTGGTAGCGCACCTGGTTTGGGACCAGGGGGTCGCAGGTTCGAATCCTGTCTCCCCGACCATCACGCGGCTGAGAAAGAAGCGGGGTCAGGGACGGCCTCTGCCACCGCGTGATCTTATGATCGCAGAGCGCCAAGGGCGGGGTGCCATCGGTCTGCCCTGTTCGCCTGACCATCGCTCGGGCTCCACGAGCCGCGCCTGCCCTGATCTCGCCGATTGGCGAAGCATGCCGCGCGGTGGGCCCGGCACCTATTGAAGCAGGGAGCAATAGTGACGGATTTGCGTGCCCCTTGATGGATGGCGGTTTGCCGATGCCCCCACCGATGCCCCCGTGTGGAGGCTCATAGGTGAGGGCGCGGACACCAGCGGTCAGGCCGCAGGTGCCGGCAGGCTGGAGCGGCCCGACGGGGTCCCGCCGTCCTCGCACGCGGTGGTGCCGCGCTCGTCTACTGGACGGGCCGCATAATCCGGCTTGGGGAAAGGCCGCACCGGATGCCTGCACCCCTTAGCGAACCGCTGCTGGAGAAATCGTAAATACCGGAACTGGCGCAGGTGATGGCGCACAGCGCGATCGCGGTTCGCCAGCAGGTGCGCGGCGCGGGGCGACGCCGCGGTGCGCGAGTTCGTCATCAGCGAGTTGTGGTACCAGTCGCCGTCGAGTTCCCAAAAGATGCCGCGGTGCTCGCCGTGGAAGGTGAAGCCTGCGGCCTGGTAAACGGTGCCGAACAGGCCGCACCGCTCATCGGCGAACGACTGCACCCACTTCACCGTCGGCCGGGCACGGCGGATGAAGCGGACCGAGTAGGCGAGGGCCTTGCTCTCGCTGTTCCGCGGCGCGGCATCGTCCAGCCACATGCGGTTCAGCTCGAGGTACTCGTTCATGGCGGTACCGGTCACGACGCTGCCGGCCGACGCCGGGTTCATGGCGTAGCCGTACTGGAGCACGCCGACGAGTTCACCGTGTATCCAGACGCCCAGGTGGAGCGTCGAGGCGGAGTAGACGCGGCGGCTGTAGTGATTGGCGATGATCAGCTCGTTGGCGATGCGCCGGTCGAGCAGGCCGACTGCGAACGCCGCATCGCCGAAGCCGACGGCATCGCCGCCGCCATTTGGGAAGAGGTAGCCGGTGGTTTCGCCAGCGGCGCCGCGCGGGCGCGTGAAGTCTGCTGATAGGGTGGGGAGGATCACGTGGAGAGGCCTTCATGACGAGACGCTCGGCTAGGCGCGTCATGATGGCCGCCGATCGATGCGATCGGCGGAGCCCCGGCCGGGTGGCCGTGGGATGATGGTGGCGACGTCGGTCGCTGATCTGGTGGAGGATCACTGCGCGACCAGCCCGCCGGTCGGACCGGGTGGCTAGCCGCGCAGGATCACGGAGGACTGCGCCCCGCGTATTTCCCCGAAGGGTCTTCTATTTCACAAGCCACCCGGCGAACCGGTGTCCGTGATCTAACCGCGCGCGCGGACCCGCCCTTGCGGCTAGGCTCAGGCAGGTGGCACCACCATGCCACGGCGGCGGCTATCAAGGAAGCAGGGACTCGCCTGCGCGCGACGCCGCTCAATCGCATGCCGCTGGACGGGCCGGAAGCTCACGCCGGCCCTTGCGCGAGCCGAGAACATGAGGAGAACATACGCGCTCCCGAATCGGAGCGCTTACGTGTCAGACCCCCGCCAGATCATCCGCGTCCGCGCAGCCGAGCGCGGCCTCTCGCTATCCGCCCTCTCCATCATGGCCGGTCGCAATGCGGCCTACATGCAGCAGTTCATGGAGCGAGGCTCACCGCGGAAGCTGCCGGAGGACGAGCGCCGGCTAATCGCCATTGCCCTGGACGTCGACGAGACGCTGCTGGGTGCGCGGATGCCGTGGCGGCCGGTCGACGGCGCCACCAGCTTCGGGTGAGGCATGGGTCGCACCTATCTCCACACGCTCGGTAACTGTGACGACAAGGGCGCCATCCTCGCCATCAAATGCGGCAGGTGCGGCCGGGTTGTGTACGTCGCGCCCAACGCGCTGCTGCGACGCGCGGGGAGGGCGCAGGGGCATTTCCTGGCGTCCGCCTACCTGACGGCGGTGGAGCGTGTCCTCGTTTGCCGGGGCGGGCAGGGAACGCCTGGCTGTGGCGCCAAGAGCGCCGGGATTCACGCCGTCTGGGATCACGAGATACCCGGAGTGCCGAAGGGGGTGCCGCCGCTGTTGTGGCTGAACGCTGACGATCGCGAGCGGAAGCGGCTAGTTCGGCAGGCGCGTGGTTGACTGCGGCGGAGGGAGCATCCGCCGCGGTCATGGTTTCCCGCGGGGTAGAGCGGGTACGATACCCGATCTGAGGAGCGCGATACCCGCTACCGCGGGCGGCTCCGGATTAGCAGCTCGGTCACCTTCACGCCACGGCCGCCTGCGGCAGACGAGAACGTCCACGTCGTTGGCATCTCCTGCACGCCAAGTCGTGCGAAGGTTTTGCGGACGCCGCGGCGATCCAGGCTGAGGTAGCGTTCGCTATTTGTGGAAGATCTTGGCCCGCAGTCGCGGCGAGATGCGCACCGCGATCGCGAAAGCGACGGCTAGGATCACTGGCGAAAGCCAACCCGCGATTGCTACCCATACCAGGATGCGCATCGGCGACTCCGTTCACCCGGGACGAGTGCCTACACAGCCATCAGCCTTTGGCATTAACCTATGATGACGCCGACAGCGGTTGAGCAAGTCAGATGCGTCACCGCGGCGGCTAGTTCATCCGCCGCGGTCCGGCTTTTCTACCGATTGGTATTAGCCTCGTACCCGCTCTCGAGGGCTTAGATACCCGCTGTGCGTTCACGTCCGCTTTCGCCCACTTGCCGACCTTCGATGGTTCGTTCAGCTTGCCTGATAGCGGACGCTATAACGGGTAACGGCAAGGGCGAGGCGAAAGATGGCGTTCGAACCATTTGGCTATGCGATAGGTGGTATGATCGGGTGGGCGGACGCAGGCTGCGACCAAAGGAGATGGCGATCGCGTTTTTGATCGTCGTAGTGCTGGCAGTGGTTTGGCAGCTTTCCTGACCGCTACCCCGAAAGCCGCCGGACCGCTATCCACCAGAACCGGACATTGCCAGCGGCAGGAGATCGAACCCGCACCCCGTCGCCGAGGATCGCTGTAGCGATACGTCTACCAATTCCGTCACGCTGGCAGCACGGTTATAGCATGGGAGCGCGACCAATCGGAACGTCCGCTTTCCACCACAACCGCACATTCGCGCGTCGGCTCTGCGGATGTCCGCTTTCGCCCACTAGCGGACGCTCCGCTGCTGCCGTACCATCTCGTCTATAAAGATATTCAGCTAGGCTGGTTGGAGGATTTCAATGTTTTACAAGCTGCCTCCACGAGTGCGGATGTTCATCGAATCGATTGTTTGGACGGGTGCAGCCGTTCTCGCCGTGACCGGTTTAACTGCAATGTTACGGGGGCAGGCAGATAGCCCTGAATGGTGGTTGATCCTGATCTGGCTCGTGGCTGCTGGCGTAGGGGCATCGATCCGCAAAGTGCCTTTTCACATCGCGGCCACAGACCGTTCACGCCTCCATTTAACAAAGAAGGAGATGCAGGTGTAAAACGCCGCATCCGCTAAGCCACCAAAAACGGCTACGCGTCACAGCCCGTGATGCGCTCTGTGTCGGTGGTGCACAGTCGCAACCTTGTTGATGCACAGCCAAGGAGATCAGCGGTGGGAAAGCTGCCGTTCCGGTTACGCCTAATAGCGGACATCGAGCACCATCTTCTCTCCGGCCTATTGCAGATGATCATTTATCCGGTAAGTTGGTCTCTACCCTGACGCTGTCGGAGTGAGAGCGTCGAAAATTCTGGGCGTTTGTCGGACACAACGCCGCCAATAGATGTGCCGTCGCGTAGACTACATGTTCGAACGTATGATGCCCGCTCAACGTCGTCTCTAGAAATTCTGTGATTAGCGTAGGCCAACACGCCCTAGCCCCAGAAGCCCCTTGCAGCTTAGATGGAACAATCGTTCGTAGAGAAGGATTACCGATTAGGCCTAGCTAATTCGAGGAGGTGAGCTTGCGACATGTTTTGATTGGAATGACCTTCCTTATCATCGCTGTGCCAGCTTTGGCCCAGACTGGATCAACGGAGGCTGAGGCACAACGCACTTTGCCAACGGGCGCTTCTGCGGCGGAACAATCCCGCTTATACTGCGGACGACTGTGGGGACCTAGCGGGTGGGTGCCAAAAACCACGTCGTGCAAGCCGCTAGCAGAGTGGCGTGAGATCAACCACTTTTTACAGCAACGCAGACGAGAGACACGTCAGGTTATTCGTAACTGACATAGCGTCATTCATACCTAGCCGGAACCCTATCTTCATACAAATTTGTCGACCGAGCCACTGGCATCTTAGCTTCGAAAGCGGACCGTCCGCAAACACACAGCTCGCGACGTAGCGGCGATTGTTCAAACGCCGATTGCCGCACAGCTACTTCTCCGGTAGCGGTCGATCGGCAGTCGCGATCGGGCCGAGGTAGATGTCCGCTTTCCACCAATTCCGGACATAGCGACCGCGGCGGAGGAACCCTCCGCCGCGGTTCCTCTGCAGAGAGGCGAGTCAATCTCGCCTACCAGCCTTATACCCACTCCGTACCCGCTCAACTTCATCTGGCCGGATGCATGCCGACGTGGAACGGCGCCCGTCGCAGCACCGGTCGCGGCACCAGGCGCGGCGCGGCTGGCCGGCCGTTCTGCGGGTCGGTGGTCTTCAACGCCAAGCCGTTGCCGAGATCCCCGGCGTTGCAGCTGAGATGCCGGTCAATGCAGTTGGCCACCCACATGTCGGCGACCTCGTCATTCCAGGCACCGTCCCAATCGCTGTGCAGCGTCGACCCCGGCCGGCGCACCGGCATTCCGAACATGACGTCGCTTGAATAGGTCCAGGTCTTCGTGCCGGGCGTCCACGATCCCGAGCGGTTGAAGGTGTCGTCGAGCGTGTAGATCGCGCCGAGTTCGAAACGCGGCAGGATCCACGGGTGACTGGCCGGACAGTGGTCGCCGACGTAGTTGCCGGCCTCGTCGCGGTCGCGGAAGTCGGCGACGTGGCTGCGGTGGTTGGCGCTGTCGAGCAGCTTTCCATCCCAGCAGTTCGGGCTCTGGATGTGCGCCTGCACCCGGCTGCCAGGTGCCGTGCCGCAGTGAGGACCGACCGCGACGAGGTCGGGCTCGCCCTTCGAGCTGTTGGCGCCCTCCAAACACTGGTAGTAGAAGTTGCCGGTCGGGACCGTGCCGGTCACCATGTCGGCACCAAAGATGTAGCGCAGGCCGCGGATGATGCCGACGCAGAAGTTGATGCCGGGGCGATCGGAGCGGAGGCACCGCGGGTCGCTGCGTGGCCAGCGCTTGTAGTAGATGGTGACGACGTCGGGACGGACGACCTTGCCGTCGCCGTTGAGCATGTCGGAGATCCAGTAGCCCGACTTGTTGAGCGGGTTGAGGCAGGTGAACTTCGACAGATCGGTGATCGGCGTCGCGCGCAGCGTCTCGTAGGTCGAGTCGAAGCGGATCAGGCTGTTGCCGAAGAACTGGTGATCATGCGGGCTGCCATTCGGCACGGCAGCATAGACGATCGGATCGTCGGCGCCGTTGCGGCCGGCCGTACAGGTGAAGCGGAAGGCTCCGAGGCTGTCGGGCGCCGCGTCGCCGTCGGCGTGAGCTGGGCGGCCTTCCAGCCAGTCTGCCACCACCATGCCGTCGTCAACCTTCGGCGGCAGCACCGCGCCATCGTAGATGTCGTTGGCGGGATCAGGCGCGGCCTGCGCCTGCGCGATGGTAGGCAGGCAGAGGGCCGTGCTGACGACGAAATGGAAGAACAGCTTCATGGTCAACCCCACTGGTTGGCGTTGGCGGGCAAGTACGCGAAGGGCTTCTGCCCACAGTTGAGCAGGACATGGCCTTCAGCCCGGCAGGCAGCCATCAGGCGCGCGTTGAGGATCGGCGTGTCCGATGCCTGACCGGCGACGCCGTTCACCGACAGCGTGATGCGGCTGCCGACAATGGTACCGTTCGCGCCCTTGATCGGCACGGCGAGCACGCCGAGCACTTCGCCGACGTTGAACTGCGGACAGGTGCCGACAGCGCCGCCCTGGTAGCTATCGTAGGCCATATAGCCGCCGGGGCCCTGCACGGCACACAGCAGAGGGTCACGATTGCCGTAAGGGTCGGGTCCGAACTGCTGGATCTTCCCGGCCTGCACGTAGGCATCATCAACAGCGCCGAAGTAGCGCGTGACGTTGTCGCCGGCCGGGAAGATGATCTCGGCGTAGCGGGCCTTGTCGATGGCTCGCGCGGGAGTGCTGACGATCCATACGTCGGCGCCGGTGCCAGGAATGCGGTAGTCTCGGCGATCATCGGACCAGCTGCCGACATACGCGCCGCTCTTCCCGAGCAGCAGCAGCCTCGGCCCGGCGCCGCGCCGATGCAGACTTGATGGCCGCGATGCGGATCGCCTCAGCCTCGGCATGGGTCTCGGCAGAGCGGATTGCCTGGATCAGCGCCGCCTTGTCGGTCTCCTCCTGCCGCAAGCCAGCGATCTCGCTCTCGTGGATCATCGGGGCGCGACCAGCATGGTGGAAGACCGAGAAGGGAGGGAAGGGGCTGGGGCTTTGCCGACCCATCGCGACAAGGTCGCTCAGCTGCGCCTCTCGATCGAGGTCGCGAACGGTCGCCCGGATGAAGGCGAACGTCGGCAGGATCGGCAGCCTGACTTCGATCTCCCGCGTGCCGCTCGGCGTGGCCGCCTTGACCCCGCGACGCAATGTGTGGGCTGGCGACCAAGCGTCGTGACCGGCCTCGCACAACGATGTGATCAGCGGCAGCGTGTTACCGCCACTGGTGCGCAGAATGAACCAGCGTCCGCCCGATGTGTCGTCGCTAATCCTCACGTTTCCTCCCGCGCAGTGCCGGGAGGCGCTGCGTTCACTCTATGTGCCGGAGTGCTTGCATCCGTGGGACTTCCCAAATCGGCACCACATCATCGGTAATCGCCATGTCGAGGACGTTCACCGCCGCCGTGCTTTTTTCAACCTTCGCGTCTGCTGTGAACTCTGGCTAATCGCTCTTGCTCGGAAGCCGCTGCAGATGAGACCGAAAGGAGGACTGCGAACTACCATAGGTCATCTGCGATGCCGATCACACGGCTTCATCCCAGCTCGTCTCGTAGATCTTCAGTTGATCGCCCTTTAGTCGGTCGGTGAGCGTTGCGATCATCGCTTCGGCCCGTGCTGGCTCGACCTCAACGATTTCAGCAGCATCAGCAAGAACACCCTCAAACGCCTCGGTTGACAACCGAGCGGACAGGCGCACTCCCAACGCGCTTGGAAATATGCTGCGGTAGCTTTGGACGACTTCGGCGTGCTCGGGTGCAAGGCTGATGTAGTTCAGAAGAAATTCTGGTCGCATCATGAAGCGGGCGCCATGACGCTTTGCGACGGAGGGCGCCGCCGCCCTCCTGACTTTGCCGTCTTGAGTGAGCCACCACGTCTGGAATCCAAAAGGATTTCCCGGACTCTCCTCGCCGGTGGTTTGGCGGCGGCGATACACGCGAAGGACGTGCAGAGCATCGTTGTAGGCCAGCACGTCACCCTCTGGGCGATCGCGAAATTTGGACTTCAACCCGTGTAGCCGTTGGGTCAACTCCTCCAGCTCGTCTGTGTCGATGCCCTGCAGCATCTGATCGGTCGTCTCGTACGCCATCACGAATTTGCGCGTCAGATAGGCGCCGAGTTCCTTGTCACCTCTATCCGCTCGTATGTCGCCGAAGTTCGCGAATTGGCTGATGTATGCCCGCCACGACCTCGGGATTGCGGCACCTTCCGCGGGCGCTAAGCGCGAATAGAAATAGGCGCGGATCAACAGTCGATCGAAGTATTCGACCAACTCCAGAGGAATGCGAGTCTCCAGAACCTCGTAGTGGTTCTCGAATTCGAGGATTTGGCGTCGAAGATGGGTGGCGACCTCCTCGACGGTCTTTTCCGTCAGGATCAGTTCCGCGCCTGCTGACGTCAAGACGTTGAACATGTTGACCGTCACTTGGTTCTCGGGCGCTAGATGGTGCTCCGAAAGTGCCCGGACGATTAGATCGGTGCCGATGTAGAGCCGGAACGAGGAAGCGACGCTCTTGAAGTACTCCACTACTCGTGGCTCGTTGCGTAGGAGCAGGAGCAGGACGTATGTCCGACTCAGCTTCTGCAGATAGCGGCGTTCCACTTCGGCCCCGAGATAGAATGTTCCGCGTAGCACCGTGGTGCATAAACGTCGCACTAGCGACCGCTGCTCGGGCTGTAGGTCGAGCGCATCTACAACATCAGTCAACAACGCGGCCACGTCAGTGTAGAGCTCGTCGTCTTGAGCACCGTCCGTGGCGTAGAGAGCTACCTGCAGGCCCTGTCGCTCGAAAGTGCGTTCGAGAGTTTCGTGACAGGCTGCGACCACAATCGGCCGGAGCCACTCAGGACCAGAATCGGCGAGCGCTGCCAAGCGGTCCTCAAACACGCAAGAAACCTGAAGCTTCAGCAGATCGTCTTCGGCGTTCTCGGCCGCGACAATGCGCCTTGTTTCGAAAGGCAGGCAGTAGGCCTGCTCTTTACGGTAGGCCCTGATCTGCCTTCCACCCGGCGCGTCTTTCGCGCTCAAGATGGCAAGGCGTCGGTCGATCACTCCTCGGATGAACTGTCTAGCTGTCGGTAAAGCGCGTTCGATGCGGCTGAGGATCTCCGCCTTGTCGAACAGCACACGCTTGTCGGGATCCGTGTCGCTGAGTGACCAAAGAATGAGACTGTCAGCGACAGTTTCCAAAAGATCGCCACGCCCTCGCCGGTGCTCCACCTCTTGACGTAGAAAGACCGCCAGAGCTGGGTCCGAGTAGCCTCCGGTGCGTGAGCCGATTGAGGCTGTCCCCGGCTTATACAGATAATCAACGCTTGGTTCGAGATAGCTCGCGAATGCGGCTTGGATCGTGGGTCCAGCGTTGATGTTTACCGTGATAAAGTTGCCGTCGCGGATCGAAACTCTGCAACCGAGCTCCCGCGTGAGTGATTTTTCTTCACTATCGAGATCAGGGATGACCTCGGACGTGAGATATGTCATTACCTCTGGTTTTCGGCCGTACTCCCGCAGGCGCTTTACTGTTTGCCTTATTTTTGCTCTGAAAGTCTTCTGCTTCGAAACCTGAAGAAAACGGGTCGCTGCCTCATCGGCGAACACCTCGGGATCGATCAGGGCGTCATATCCCTCAGCCCCGCCGTCATGCATCCCCCCAAGAGGGACAAACTCCCGGTCTTGGAGCGCGCCGTAGAACGCTTGGCCAAATCGCTCGAAGTCTCCGGTGCCAACCTTTTCGAGCGCAAGGGGCACGATTCTCATGTCGATCATTTCGGCAATGTAGCAGGGTCGACTTAGGAGCATAGGGGAGTCGAGATGGCGCTCGAGGGTTGATGATTGCGGCGGCCTACCTATCCTCACGGTGGTTCCAGGCGTGCGAGTTGCCTGATGGATGGCAGAGCCCAGTCCGGCGTCGCTGGATCGATCGGGTAGGTCGCTGAGATCATCGGCGCGATGGATTTAACCACGGTCCAGCCACGGCCATGGCAGCCGTTCTCGAGGTCGATGTCGGACAGGTTCGCGGCCGGATCGTTCAGCACGATCGGCTCGGTGGCGTGGCGGTCGTAGGTGAGGTGGCCGGCGATCTGAAGACGTAAGAGATAGCGGGGCACATGCTGCCGGCGCACTGAGGCCCGGCGCGAGATCTCGCCGAGCGTCGGTGATCGGCCATGTTCACGACGATAGACGCGGATCGCCGTCAGCACGCGATCGCACGCGCTTGAGGTGTATGGTACCGGAAACGACGTCTCAGCAGTCACGCAGCGAGCGCGCCCGGCGTGATCGATACCATCGTCGACGGCTTCAGCCGCGCCGCCGCCAGGATCTCGCGCATGCCGTCAGCCGTCAGCGGATCGGCGGCGAGTTCAGCCGCCCGCGCATCCTCGCGCTCGGCCTGCTCGGCGAGCCTGTTGAGCCGCATGGCTCGCGCCCGGCGCTCGTAGAGCATAGGATTGATGAACGTGCGCAGTTCGCCGGCCGACTTCGGGAAGAACCGGCGGCCGGGCGCGTTGCAGTAGGCGCGACACGCCGCCTGCAGGATGTCGAGCGGCACATCGTCGAGGTGTACGCGCAGCAGCTTCAGCGTGGCATCTGCCTCGTCCGCATCCTCGTCCCGGATGATGGTGCCCGAGCGCAGGCCGAGCAGCAGCCGGTGACGTTCGTCAGGCGTGCTGGGCGTCAGTGCGGCGGCATGGGCCATCGCGGCGTCCCGCAGCGCCGGTGCCGAGCCGGCGGGCACCGGCATGCCGTAGCCGTGCGGCAAACTCGCATCGAGAGCGTGGTGGTCAACCCAGGCCGGGATCGCCGCCGCCAGCGTAGCGATCGAGCAGCGGGTCGCGGTACCGACCGCCCGACTGCCGTGATGGGCCGCCTCCGCCCCGTTGATTAGATCCTGTCCCATCTTCCCGTCTCACCCAGTTCCGCCATGTGGCTTGCCAATCGACCATCCGCTTCCCGTTGCCGCGGAAGTGATCCCGGAACTTCGACATGGTTCGCTCGAGCATGCCTGGCCGCCACGCGGCGATGATCGCTGCGAGGTCGCTGCCATCGGGGAAGGGTTCGGGCGTCCAGTCGACGGGAAGCTGCCGCGCTCGTTGCTTCGGCGCTGGCGCTGGCGCAGGCTCGCGCTCCCCGGATGCGTCAGCATCTGGGGATATGGTGGTTACTGGCTGTTTGGGTGCCACCGTGGCACCCCTCGGCGCCTGTGTGGCGGGCGTCAGTGTGTCACCCGTCAGGCTGACGCCCGCCACCGTGTCACCCGCCACAGTGGCGGGTGTGGAAATGACGCGCGGATGCACGGTGTAGACGCAGCCGTGCCGGAGCTGTCGGCGAGAGATGTGGCCAAGCGCGACCAGGCTCTGGATCGAGCGCTGCACGGCGCGCTCCGACAGCTTGGTCTTCGCGGTAAGCCCGGTCGGACCGGTACCGGCGGGAAGCAGGTCGCGTCGTCGCAATCCGCCATGATGGCGAGCACCATGAGCACGCTTTGCTCGGGCGCGGAGACGTCCGTGACGGCCATGGCGGCGCGGCAAAGCTCGAAGCCGGTCAGCATGGCGCCACCGCCTCCACGATATGCACCACCACTGCGCCGCCGGTGGCCGCCGGCAAGCTGGTGCGCCTGGAGGGCATCGGCACGCTGAAGGCGCCCGTCAAGGAAGCGGCTGCCGGCTTCCCGTCCACCTACCGCGTCAAGCGCCGCAAGGTCGAGATCAAGGGCACGGTCGTCTGGAAGGGCGATCCGTACCCCGACCAGCGCGAGAAACCGAAGATCGCCATCTCAGGAGGGCCGCGCCCATGAACGCTGTCGACCACGTCGAACACGCCATCGGCATCGCCTCGTTGATCACGATCGGCATCATCGCCGGCAGCCTGCACCTCGCTGTGTGGGTGATCGTCGACAGCATCGCCCCGCAATGGCGGCGCATCCGCGCCGTCCTGCGCGGGCACCACCTCTCCCTGCCGCCCTCGGTCGCGCCTGCAATCGCGACGGCCTCTCCCCAGCTCCGCGGCGTCGAGGCCGCCGCCGAGCCAGCTATTCAGGTGCGTTGATGGCCCGCAGCAATGAACCGCCGTTCTGGCTCGTCTGGAGCGAGCGTGGCGGCCCGCCGATGAAGCAGCACCGCTCTGCCGCCGACGCGGAGCGCGAAGCCTCGCGCCTTGCAACCGAGAACCCGGGCGTCAGCTTTGTCGTGCTGCAGCCGATCGCTCGCGTGACGAAGCGTGCCGTAGAGGTGGAGCGTTTCGACCTCGACACGGTGCCGTTCTGATGTCGGCCAATCGCGTCCAGTTGGAGGATGTCACGCCGGCGGTAGCGGCGGCCTTCGGTGGCAACGAATGCCTGATTTGGTCCGGCGAACACGCCGCATGGTGGCGCCACAACTGCGAAGGCTACACCGTCGATCGTCGCATGGCTGGCCGATACACAATCGCTACCGCCTACGCGGCGACATGCCATTGCGGACCCGAGAAGGGCATCGCCTTCGTGCAGCTGGAAGCCGGCGACTGGCGGCCGGCGCCATTTCAGGCTCGCGTGCAGCCGTGGATGCTCGCCTGCTTCGGCGAGATGATTGCCGGCGACCGTGAGGAGCGGAACCACCGCTTTCTGGAAGAGGCGCTCGAACTGGTTCAGTCCACCGGCTGCACAGCGAGCGAAGCGCATCAGCTCGTCGACTACGTCTTCGGCCGTCCGGTCGGGGAGCCAGCGCAGGAGGTGGGCGGCACCATGGTGACGCTAGCGGCGCTCTGCCTCGCGCACGATCTCGACATGCACGCCGCCGCCGAGATGGAGCTGGCTCGCATTTGGACGAAGGTCGAGGCGATCCGCGCCAAGCAGGCGGCCAAGCCGAAACATTCGCCGTTGCCAGGATCGACGGCAATCGGCGACGTTGCCGCAGAGCGGGCGAGGCAGATCGGCGTCGAGGGTTGGAGCCTTGAGCATGATGACGAGCACCGCAGGGATCTTGCCCTGCCGCGCGCCGCCGCATGTTACGCGCTCGCCAATCCGCAGAGTGGCGATAGCGGCCCCTTCTGGATCACCCACCTGCGCACGCCAAAGCAGGTGTGGCCGTACCGTTGGGAGTGGAAGCCAAAGGACCGTCGCGCAAACTTGGTGCGTGCTGCCGCGCTCTTAATTGCCGAGATCGAGCGGGTCGATCGAGAGGAGCGCACGGCATGATTGATCCAATCCCGTTGCGCGAGGAGCTGGAGCGCATCCAGCGTGAGCAGGCGGCGCTGATCCGGCGCGGCAACGGCGCCCTCGCGCTCGGCTGGTTCAGCGCCCACGCGCTGAGCAAGACAGGCGGCGGGCCGCGCATCGTAATCAGCGGCGGCATCCTACCCGACCAGCTGCGCCCGATCGCCAGCGCCACCGCAGATGCCGAGAAGGTCTTCCCGTACCTGGACCGAGCCTTCCGAGAGCATCACCGCGGCATCATCGAGCGCGCGATCGAGTTGGCCCAGACCGACTTTGAAGATGAAGCGTCGTGACTGACTGGCACCGCATCGAGCGCGAGGCGTACGCCGAGGAGGCTCGGTACCGCCGCCGTCAGGAACTGCGCGGCATCGTCGCGCTCTGGGCGCCCGCCATCAAGGATCGCCCGCGTGACAGTCGGAAGGGCTGGACGATCTACGACGGCTACGTGCGCAACCGCGACGAGGAATGGACCCTGTGGGGCGCGATCGTATGCACGGTCGCGATCCTCCTCGGTCGCCGTTGGCACGATCAAGCTATCAAGCGCTGGGAGAAGCGGTACGGCAAATCGTGGGCTTGGGCGCCGACGCCGGATCTCGCCTACTTCGACGCGAGGTCGACCGGCAGCGGATACGACATCACGCGGGTGCAAGGCGCGCCGGGGTGCCGCTTCTCCGTCTTCTCCGATGGGGAGTGCTTGATGTGACCGACGCCACCATCATCGTGACCGGCCTGGGCCGGTGCGGCACGTCGCTGATCATGCAGATGCTGGCCGTTGGCGGCCTGCCGATGGTCGGCATCTATCCGGACTTCGAGAGCGAGGCCGCAGAGCACGAGCGCGGCGCCGCTCCCTCGCTCTGGCTCTCGCGCACTGCCGGGCGAGCGGTGAAGGTTCTCGATCCGCACCTGGTGCCGCCGCCGGCTGGCGGCGCCTATCGTGCGATCTGGCTTACGCGAGATCTCGACCAGCAGGCGGCGAGCCAGATCAAGCTGATCGGCGCAGCGCCGAGCCGGTCGATGCGCCGTGGAACGGCCCAGTCGCTCCGCCGTGACGAGCCGCGCGCACGCCATGCGGTTGAGGCAGTCGCCGCGGCCGCCGTCGCGACCGATTGAACAGCTCCTGCCGGGGCAAAGTGAGGGTCGCTCTACGCGACGAGAGAGGAGAGAAGTGAGCGCGATGATGAAGATCGACACGGCAACGTCGACGCCGCTCGATCGGCGCGACGATCGGCTGTTGCGGTTCCCGGAGGTCCATAATCGGACGGGCTTGAGTGAATCGACGATCCGTCGCCGTGAGGCGAGGGGGACGTTCCCGGGGCGGGTGGCCCTCGGCCCGCGCCTCGTCGGCTGGTACGAGAGCGACGTCGTCGCCTGGGTGCGCGATCCCATCGGATATCAGGCAGGCAAGCCCGCGCTGGCATAAAAAAAGCGGCAGTGCTATCAGCACTGCCGCCAGTTGGAGTTTCCAGTTTTGGCCCACTTCGAAGCCGCCGGCCCCACCACGGGCTTGGCGGCTTCTCTATTTTGCCCGTGCCGTGTCCGTGAGCGTGACAGCGGCTAGAGCGACTCTCCTCATGGTCATGTCTCACCTCCTGCGTTCCATCTAAACGCCGTTGGAGTTCAGAACAAGACGTAAAATTAGACGCGTTGACGTTTCATCTTCCGCGTTCTAAATCATGGCCCAGCAGGAGGAAAGCTGATGGTCGATCGTAGTCCCAACTTCCCGTCGATGGCGCTGGGTGAGGCGGTCGACGCTGTGAAACGGGTGTACTCTGCAGAAGGGCGTGCGAAGGCGCCGCGGCTCTCGTTCGTGAAGCCGCTCGGCTACACGACTATGAACGGTCGATCTCTGCGTGTTCTCGGTGCCTTGAAGGCGTACGGCCTCATAGAAGGTCGGGGCGACGAGCTACGGATCTCTGAGGAAGGCTTCATCCTCGCGAACGCGCCACCTGACAGTTCAGAATATCGCGAGGCATTGCTCGCGAGCTTCCGCGCACCATCCGCATTTCAGCTTTTCGATGAAGACGATGCCGCCGCAAGCGCTGAGACCCTGAAATGGAAACTCCAAAAAGTGGGTTTCCAAGCGGACGGTGCGGATCGGTTGGTGCGTGTATATCGCGAGAGTCGCGAGCTTGTGAACGCAACGAAAGGCGCCTACTCGGACGAAGAAGCCGCAGATGAGGAAGCTGAAGTGCCTCCATCACCTGCGGTGGATCACTTCGCGGGGCTTTTTGGACCCAAGCGAGTAGAGCAACCGAAGGCGGTCCCGCAAAGCGGAGGCTCGCCGCAGGAACTTGGTATGGGTCAACACGAGCGAGTGCTGCAGTCGGGCATGCTGTCGAAGACGGCAAGTTTCCGCGTGATCGTCTCAGGGCAGGTGGGCGTCTCCGAAATCGATCGCTTGGTCCGCAAGCTGGAAATGGACAAGGAGATTCTGGCTGACCCTGAGCCTACAGAATTCGACGCCCTTATGACGGACGATCAGGGCGACTGAATGTTCGCCACTACCATCGGGTCAGTCAAGCCCTCGGTGATCATATCCGCCCACGCCTGCCCCAGCTCGCGCCGCTGCTTCGCGTAGCTGGCGCGATTATAAGCATATTCCGACGACGACATGCCCGGCGGCACGTGCGCCAGCATGAGGTCGATCACCATGCGGTCGCCGCCGCGATCGAGGTCGGCCGCGCGCGCGTTCATCAGCGTCGAGAAGGCGGATCGCCAGCCGTGCGGCACGTGGCGGCCCTTGTACTTGCCGGCGAGCAGCCGCTTGTAGAGCGAGGATAGCGCGGCGTCGCTCATCGGCTGGCGCGTCGATGCGTCGGATGGGAACATGAGCGCGTAGCGGCCGGTGAGGACGTGGAGGGTGCGCAGCACCTCTACCGCCTGGGTGGAGAGCGGCACGTCATGGCCGAACGCCGCGTCGCCCTTGTCCTGCACCTCGAGCTTCATGCGGTCGGCCGCGATCCGCCACACGGCGTCCGGCGTGGGTGCCCCCGGATCAGCCCAGTCGATGCCCCCGATCTCGTCCCACGTGCCCGTGCGCAGCACGCCGACGCGGAGCGCGGTGAGGGCAAGCAGGCGCGAGGCGAGCTTCGTCGTAGCGTTCGATGTCGACCGATCGATCGCCTTCTGCATGTCGCGCAGCTCGGTGAGGTCGGTGATCGCCGGCTGCTTCGATCCCACCGGCGTCTTCTTCAGGCTCTTGCCCACCTTCGCCGCCGGGTTCACCTCGACGTGATGCTCGCCGATCGCGCGCTCGAACACGGCCGAGACGTAGCCGCGGACGCGCTTCGCCGTCTCGATCGCCTTGCGCTTCTCGATCTTGCGTAGTTCCACCAGGATCATGGGGCCGTCGATGTCGCGGATCGGCAGCTTGCCGAGAGCCGGGAAGATATCCCGCACGAGCGCGCGGAGGACGAGCTTGGCCTGGCCCTCCGACCACCGCGCCTTCTCGTCCTCGTGCCAAGCGCGCGCCAGCGTCTCGAAGGTCGCGCCGGCGGCTGCGACCGCCGCCGCCTCGCGTCGGCGCTCTTCCAGCAACGGGTCTTTGTTCTCGCGCAGCAGGCGGCGCGCCTCGTCGCGCTGGGTGCGCGCCTCCGCGAGGCTCACCTCGGGGTAGAGGCCGAACGTCAGCCGCTTCTCCTTGCCGGCGAATCGATACTTCATCCGCCACGACTTTGCGCCCTTGGCGGTCACGAACAGGTAGAGGCCGCCGGCGTCGCCGAGCTTGTAATCGCGGTCGCCGGGCTTGGCGTTTTTCACCTCGGCGGCGGTCAGCGCCATGGATGCCCCCACTTTCATAATGGATGCCCCCGCCGATGTCCCCGCGTTGGCTGAAATCTGGTGCCGGATCGTGACGGCTCCTGACGGGAACTATCTCCCGAATGCCCCCCGCCCCACAAGGGGGATTGATGGCTCATGACGGGTGCTGATAGAAAAGCGCGGTGGGCCCGGCAGGACTCGAACCCGCAACCTAGCCGTTATGAGCGGCCAGCTCTAACCATTGAGCTACAGGCCCCTCCGCGCTCGCGCGGCGTAGCGCAGGCCCGCGCAAAGAAAAAGGGCGCGCCGTTGCCGACGCGCCCGATCGCTTGCAAAATACCGGCCGGGACCAGCCCGGCCACGGCATCAATGCATGTTGTCGGCCTTCTCCTCGCCCGCGTCGCGGACGTTCGAGGCGGCGTCTTCGAGGTTGTCCGACGCGTTCTCCATCGCCTCGGCGGCGATGCCGTTCGACGTGTTGTCAGCCATCGCCTCCATGTTGTCGGCCTGCATCTCCAGGTTGTCGGCCAGCATGTCAGCGTTGTTCTCGACCGCGGCAGCTTCCGGCGACTTCGAGCAGGCAGCGACCGACATCAGGCCGGCAGCGGCGGCAACGAGCACAATCTTCTTCATAGGATAACTCCAAATTCAACCGGTTCCCCGCCGCGCTCGGACAGCGGGGAAGGGAATTACATCGAGGTGTTCTCGACGTGGTTCTCGACGGCGTCGGCGTGATCCTCGACGTTCTCCGACGCGTTCATCAGCGCCTCGGCCTCGGCAGCGTTCGACGTGTTGTCGGCCATCGCTTCGAGGTTGTCGGCCTGGACCTCCAGGTTGTCCGACACGTTGTCGGCAGCGGCTTCGGTCGGGGTGCGGTTGCAGGCGGCGACCGAGACGAGGCCGGCGGCGGCGAGAACGAGCGCGATCTTCTTCATGGATTAGCTCCCAAGCATGACAATTCGTCGCGCCCGACGATCCGCCGTCGCGAGCCCCAATGCATACCCCACCAATTCAGGGGGTCAATCCAGGAAATTCATCTTCCGGAAAGGTTCCGGCTCGGCTCGTCGCTTCGCCGCGGATCAGGGGCGGGGTGGCACGGGCCCGATCTCCTCCGGCGCGTCGGCGACGATCGCGAGCATCGTCGTCCAGGCGGCGACGTTCTGGCGCAGTTGCTCGGGATCGATTCGGTCCAGCGTGTCCTCGGGCGTGTGGTGATAGTCGAAATAGCGTAGGCCCGACTGGTTGAGGTCGATCCCTGCCACGCCGGTGCGCACCACCGGCGCGATGTCGGTACCGTCGCCCGCCGTGCCCGTGCCGCGGACGATGCCGAGTGGTGCCAGCGCGACGGCGAGGCGGTCGCCGATCGGCCGGGCGGCCTCGGCGAAGTTGGTCTCGACGCGCCACACGCGGTCGGCGCCGAAGTCGCTCTCGCTGGCGGTGGCATGGCGCTCCCCGGCGTGGGCCTTGGCATAGGCGTCGCCGCCCAGGCCGCCGATCTCCTCGTCGCCGAACCAGACCATCCGGATGGTGCGGCGCGGGCGGCCGGCGTCCATCACCAGCTTGGCCGCGGCGGTGGTGATGCCGAGCCCGGCGCCGTCGTCGATCGCACCGGTGCCGAGTTCCCAGCTGTCGAGATGGCCGCCGATCAGGACGATGCCGGCGTCCTTGTCGGTGCCCGGCACCTCCGCGATCACGTTGCCGGACCGCCGCGCGCCGACGAAGCGCGGCGTGAGGACGAGCTTGAGCGAGACCGGCCGGCCGCGCTTCACCAATCGCTCCAGGTTCTCCGCATCCGCCACCGACAGCGCCGCCGCGGGGATCGGCGCGACGCCCGCATCGAAATTGGTGCCGCCCGCGTGCGGTCCACGGCCGTGATCGGTGCCGATCGAGCGGATGACGATCGCCGCCGCACCCTTCCGGGCCGCCACGTTGGGGCCGACGAAGCGCGCCGCGCCGGCGCTGCCGTAGGAGGAGCCGTCCTGCGTCGGCTGCATGCTGTTCGACACGAAGGCGATCTTGCCGCGAAGGCTGCCCTCGGGTGCGAGCAGCAGGTCGTTGAGCGAGGGGAAATAGACGACCGGCGCGGTGATCCCCGCCGCGGGCGTCGCCCCCGAATTGCCGAGCGCGGTGAGCCGCAGCGGCTGCGCGTAGGCGCCGACGACCTCACCCGTCTCCGCCCCGCGCTCCCAGACGTTCGGCAGCGTGTAGGGCTCGATCCGCACGTTCTTGAAACCCAGCGCCTTCAGTCGTGTCACCGCCCAGTCGCGCGCCGCCGCCTGGCGGGCCGATCCGCCGGTCGGACGCGGGCCGATCTCGGTCGTCAGCGCCTCCACCAGCTCGTACGCCGTG
This sequence comes from Sphingomonas rubra, assembly GCF_900115745.1. Lineage (GTDB taxonomy): Bacteria > Pseudomonadota > Alphaproteobacteria > Sphingomonadales > Sphingomonadaceae > Sphingomonas > Sphingomonas rubra. The sequence continues at coordinate 176,154 of NZ_FOXP01000004.1, forward strand.
TCATCGGCGAGCGCCTTGTCGCGCAGTCGGGCGACCTTGGGATCGACCGCGACCGGCAGCGGCGTCGGCCGGGGCCGCGAAGCGGTGGTCGGGCCGCCGGGTGGATTGGCGACGGGCGTCTGTGCGAGCGAGGGCGAGGCGAGGGCGGTCGAGACGGCCAGGGCGGCGAGGGTGAGGCGGTGCATGATGGTCCCCTATGCTGTTCCCCAGGTGACTAGGGCGCGCCGCTCGCGTTGCCAATGCGCGGGCGCGTCGCTATCTCGTGCCGGCAGATTCCCGCCTCTCGAACACGGAGCCCGGCACCCAGATGGCCGTCCAGTACACTTACGTCATGAAGGGTCTGACCAAGACCTTCCCGGGCGCCAACAAGCCCGTTCTCAACAACATCCACCTCCAGTTCATTCCCGGCGCCAAGATCGCGATCATCGGGCCGAACGGCGCCGGCAAGTCGACGCTGATGAAGGTGATGGCGGGCATGGACCCCGACTTCACCGGCGAGGCCTGGGCGGCCGAGGGCATCCGCGTCGGCTATCTCGCGCAGGAGCCGCAGCTCGACCCGACCAAGGACGTCATGGGCAACGTCAAGGACGGCGTCCGCCCCGTCGCCGACCTCGTCGACCGCTTCAACGCCATCTCGGCGGAGATGGGCGATCCGCAGGACGATACCGATTTCGACGCGCTGATGGAGGAGATGGGCGACCTCCAGGCCAAGATCGACGCGGTTGACGGCTGGAGCCTCGATTCGCAGCTCGAACAGGCGATGGAAGCGCTGCGCTGCCCGCCGGGCGATGCCGAGGTAACCAATTTGTCGGGCGGCGAGCGCCGCCGCGTCGCGCTGTGCCGGCTGCTGCTGGAGAAGCCCGACATCCTGCTGCTCGACGAGCCGACCAACCACCTCGATGCCGAGAGCGTCGCCTGGCTGGAGAACTTCCTGAAGGAATATGCCGGCAACGTCATCCTCGTCACCCACGACCGCTACTTCCTCGATAACGTCGTCAACTGGGTGCTCGAACTCGATCGCGGCCGTTACTACACCTACGAGTCCAACTACTCCGGCTATCTGGAGAAGAAGGCCAAGCGGCTGGAGCAGGAGGAGCGCGAGGAAGCGGGCAAGCAGCGCGCGATCGCCGACGAGCTCGCCTGGATGCGCCAGACGCCCAAGGCACGCCAGACCAAGTCCAAGGCCCGCATCCGCGCGTTCGACGAGCTGATGGCCAAGCAGGAGAGCCGCGCCGCCGGCAAGGCCGCGATCCTCATCCAGCTGCCCGAGCGTCTCGGCGGCAAGGTGATCGAGGCCAAGGGCCTGACCAAGGCGTACGGCGACAAGTTGCTGTTCGACAATCTCGATTTCATGTTGCCGCCGGGCGGCATCGTCGGCGTGATCGGGCCGAACGGCGCGGGCAAGTCGACGCTGTTCAAGCTCATTACCGGCCAGGAACAGCCCGACAGCGGCACGATCGAGGTCGGCTCCACCGTCAAGCTCGGCTATGTCGACCAGAGCCGCGATCACCTCGATCCCGACAAGAACGTCTGGCAGGAAATCTCCGACGAACTGGAGGTGTTCCGCTTCGGCAAGCAGGAACTCGGCACGCGCGCCTATGTCGGCGCGTTCAACTTCCGCGGCCCCGATCAGCAGAAGAAGGTCGGCCAGCTGTCGGGCGGTGAGCGCAACCGCGTGCACATGGCCAAGATGCTGAAGGAGGGCGGCAACGTCCTCCTCCTCGACGAGCCGACCAACGATCTCGACGTGGAAACGCTGCGCGCGTTGGAGGAGGCGCTGGAGACGTTCGCGGGCTGCGCGGTGGTCATCAGCCACGATCGCTTCTTTCTCGATCGCCTCTGCACGCACATCCTGGCGTTCGAGGGCGACAGCCATGTCGAATGGTTCGAGGGCAATTACGAGAGCTACGAGGAAGACAAGCGCCGCCGCATGGGCGACGCGGCGGACCGCCCGACGCGGCTCGCGTACAAGAAGCTGACGCGGTGACCTCCTTCCGTCATGCCGGGCTAGTCCCGGCATCCAGGGCAACGAGCGTCCACGCTGTTTGACCCTGGACCCCGGCACAGGGCCGGGGTGACGGACGGGCGCTTATCGGAACGGCGGCTCGCTGAACGCGCGCAGCTTGCGGCTGTGGAGCCGGTCACCTTCCAGCCGCAGCTGCTCGCACGCCTCGATCCCGATCCGCATATGCTCGCTGATCGCGCGCTCGTAGAAGCGGTTCGCCTGCCCGGGGAGCTTGAGCTCGCCGTGCAGCGGCTTGTCCGACACGCACAGCAACGTCCCGTACGGAACGCGGAACCGATACCCCTGCGCCGCGATGGTCGCCGACTCCATGTCGATCCCCACTGCGCGCGATAGCGAGAAGCGAAGCGCCGACTGCGTATAGCGCAGCTCCCAATTACGATCGTCGGTCGTCACGATCGTCCCCGTCCGCAGCCGCCGCTTGAGATCCTCGCCCGACTGACCCGATACGATCTCCGCCGCCTTGGCGAGCGCCACCTGCACCTCGGCGATCGCCGGCACCGGAATCTCCGGCGGCAGCACGTCGTCGAGTACATGATCGTCGCGCAGGTACGCGTGCGCCAGCACGTAATCGCCGATCCGCTGCGACGGCCGCAGCCCGCCGCAATGGCCGATCATCAGCCACGCCTCGGGCCGCATCACCGCGAGATGATCGCAGATCGTCTTGGCGTTAGACGGTCCGACGCCGATGTTGACCAACGTGATCCCCGTGCCGTCCGCTGCGATCAGGTGATAAGCGGGCATCTGGTGCCGTCGCCAAGCGCTGTCGGAGATGATCTGGTCGACGTCCTCGGCCCGCTCGATCAGCACGTTGCCCGCTCCCGACAACGCAGTGAAGCGGCTGGCGCGTCCGTCTTCCCTCGGGCCCAGCTGTGACGCTCCCCAGCGGACGAACTCGTCGACGTAGCGGTGGTAATTGGTGAATAGCACGAAGCGCTGCACGTGCTCGGCCGGCGTGCCCATGTAATGGCGCAGCCGGGCGAGGCTGAAGTCGGTGCGCAGGCCGTCGAACAGCGCCAGCGGCCGCGTGCCGTCCGCGGTCATCCACAGGCCGTCGGCGATCTCGTCGCCGATATGCGCCAGCTCGGTCGCCGGGAAGAAGCGTGCCAGTTCGGACGCGGACACGGTGTCGAGGCTCAGCGCGTGGCCGGGATCGAGCACGTAGGGAAAGGGAATCTCCTGCCGCCCCGGCACCGCGGACACCGCGACGTCGTAATCCTCGATCAGCAGCGTCAACTGCTCGATGAGATAATCGGCGAAGGTCGCGGGCTTGGTGACGCTGATCCGATACTCGCCCGGCGACACCAGCCGGCCGAACGAGCGCAGCGGCGCAGGACGACCAGGCTCGCCGGCGAAGGTCAGGCGGATTTCGGGATAGGCGAACGATCCGTCGCGGCGACTGTCGGGGGAGGGGATCGTGCCGTCGGCCAGATAGGCGGTCAGCGCGGCCTGGAGGCGGTCGACGGAGGCGGTATAGAGGCGGTCCAGTTCCGCGACGATGTGGGAAGCGATTGTCATCGCGCATGGTTACGCGCCGCCCATGACGCTGGCAAGACGGGGGCTCCCCGTCGTGCGGGGCTTGTCCCGGCATCCAGGGTCGCGAGCGTCCCGCTGCTTGGTCCCGTCATGCCGGCACGAGGCCGGCATGACGGGTTCACATGGCCGACAGCAGATGTTCCGCCGAGCTGACCTTGAACTCGCCCGGCTCCTCGATGAACAGCTGGCGCACCACACCGTCCTCGACCAGCATCGCGTAGCGGCTGCTGCGCGTGCCCATGCCGAAGCGCGAGCTGTCGACGTCCAGCCCCAGCGCCCGCGCGAACTCGGCGTTGCCGTCCGCCAGCATCGTCACGCCCTCCGCCTCGTTCGCCTTCGCCCAGGCAGCCATCACGAAGGCGTCGTTGACCGACGTGCAGGCGACCTCGTCCACCCCCTTCGCCTTCAGCTCGTCGATCTTGCCGACGAAGCCGGGAAGATGCTTGGCCGAGCAGGTCGGCGTATAGGCACCCGGTACCGCGAAGACCGCGACCGTGCGGCCTGCGAAGAAGTCGTTGCTCGATACCTGATCGGGACCATCGGCGGTTGCCTTGACGAGGGTGGCGGTGGGCAGCTTGTCGCCGACGACAATGGTCATGAACACGGTCCTCACATGATAGATATGGCCGGCATTTCGGGCGCTCGCCTGCCGAATGCAACCGGACATTTGGCGGGTAGCGACGGCAACGGGTGGCGACTATGCTGTGTTGCGTGACGCAAGCGCCTTACCTGACAGGACAATTCCTTCTGGCCATGCCCGGTATGGGCGATCCCCGGTTCGAACGCGCGGTGATCGCGATGTGCGCGCACGACGACAGCGGCGCGATCGGCATCGGCCTGGGCGCGGTGATCGGCGGGCTCGGCTTTCACGAGCTGCTTCGCCAGTTCGAGATCGATCCGGGCGACGTCCCCGACGCCCCCGTTCATTTCGGCGGTCCGGTGGAGATGCGGCGCGGCTTCGTGGTCCACAGTCGCGACTGGGAGGGGCAGGACACGATCGACGTCGCCGGCCGCTGGGCATTGTCGGGCACGATCGACATCCTGCGCGCCATCGCCTCAGGGCAGGGGCCTGCGCACTGGCTCGTCGCGCTCGGCTACGCCGGGTGGGGCGGGGGGCAGCTGGAGGGTGAACTGGCGACACCCGGTTGGTTCACCTCGCCGGCATCGACCGATATCCTGTGGGGCGAGGCGGCGGCCGACCGCTGGACCAGTGCCTATGCCGCCGCCGGCGTCGACCCGCGGCTGCTCGTCAGCGGCGCGGGTCATGCCTGAAGCTTGCCCCGCCTACATATAAAGATATCTTTATATTTGATCGGCGCGGCCGATGCGCCTAGGGCAGCCGCATCCATTCCGCATCAGGAGCATACCTCGTGGCCACGCTCGCCCCCGAGAAGACGAACAGCGCGAAGAACGACTACGTCATCGCCGACATCGGCCTGGCCGAGTTCGGCCGTCGCGAGATCGACATCGCCGAGACCGAGATGCCCGGCCTGATGGCGCTTCGCAGCGAGTTCGGCGCGTCGCAGCCGCTGAAGGGCGCGCGCATCACTGGCTCGCTCCACATGACCATCCAGACCGCGGTGCTGATCGAGACGCTGACCGCGCTCGGCGCCGACGTGCGCTGGGCGACCTGCAACATCTTCTCCACGCAGGACCACGCCGCAGCCGCCATCGCCGCGACCGGCGTGCCCGTGTTCGCGATCAAGGGCGAGAGCCTGGCCGAATATTGGGACTATGTCGGTGACATCTTCTCGTGGGATTCCTCGGTCGAGGGTCAGACCGCTAACATCATCCTCGACGACGGCGGCGACGCGACGATGTTCGCGCTGTGGGGCGCCAAGCTCGAGGCTGGCGTGACGCTGCCCGAGCCCGAGAACGACGAGGAGGTCGAGTTCCAGCGCGCGCTGAAGGCGTTCATCGCCAAGAAGCCGGGCTACCTGACCGAGACGGTCAAGAACCTGAAGGGCGTGTCGGAAGAGACCACCACCGGTGTCCACCGCCTGTACGAGATCGCCAAGAAGGGCGAACTGCCCTTCCCCGCGATCAACGTCAACGATTCGGTCACCAAGTCGAAGTTCGACAACCTCTACGGCTGCAAGGAATCGCTGGTCGACGCGATCCGTCGCGCCACCGACGTGATGCTCGCCGGCAAGGTCGCCTGCGTCGCCGGCTTCGGCGACGTCGGCAAGGGTTCCGCCCAGTCGCTCCGCAACGGCGGTGCGCGCGTGATGGTGACCGAGATCGACCCGATCTGCGCGCTCCAGGCGGCGATGGAGGGTTTCGAGGTCGTGACGATGGAAGAGGCGGTCAAGCGCGCCGACATCTTCTGCACCGCGACCGGCAACGCCGACGTCATCACCGCCGATCACATGAAGGCGATGAAGCCCATGTCGATCGTCTGCAACATCGGCCATTTCGACAGCGAGATCCAGATCGCCGCCCTGTCGAACTACAAGTGGACCGAGGTGAAGCCCGGCACCGATCTGATCGAATTCCCCGACGGCAAGCAGATCCTGGTCCTAGCCAAGGGCCGCCTGGTGAATCTCGGCTGCGCGACCGGCCACCCGTCGTTCGTGATGTCGGCCAGCTTCACCAACCAGACGCTCGCCCAGATCGAGCTGTGGACCAAGTCGGAGAACTACAAGAACGAGGTCTACGTTCTTCCCAAGCACCTCGACGAGAAGGTCGCCGCGCTCCACCTCGAGAAGCTCGGCGTGCAATTGTCGAAGCTGTCGGCCAAGCAGGCGGGCTATATCGGTGTGCCGGTAGAAGGGCCGTTCAAGCCGGATCACTACCGCTACTGACGGTCAGCCACATCAAAGTTGATTGAGGCCGCATCCGCCACCCCGGCGGGCGCGGCCTTTTTCGTGCGTGGGTCGCGAGGCTATGAGCCAACCCAAGGCGTGGGTGAATTCTGTTTTGTCGACGATCCTCTGCCATAAGGGGATGCGGCATGCCGAAAGCATGACCGAGAGGTGTTGCCGGCCGCTAGGGTCCGTACTTCACCAGCGGCGACAGCCCTCCACCGCTCCGCAGTTTCCCCTTGCAGGGAACGAATGAGGTGCCGGTGCCATCGGCAGCGTAGGAGAAAAAGGCCGCGCTCGCCGGAGTGGCGAACGCGGCCTTCGAGGCAGTGGACCGGGGGCCGGAGCCCCCGCCCGGATCAGAAGCCGATGCGGACGCCGGCGTAGAAGCGGCGACCGAGCGGGTCATAGGTGCCCGTGTCGGTATCTTGCCCGGCCGAGTAGCCAAGGTCGGCGAGGTAGGGCGGCTTGTTGTCGAGCAGGTTGAACCCGCCGACGTAGAACTCGAAGTGATCATTCGCGCGGAGGCGGATCTGCGAGTCGAGGTAGAACTGCGGCCGCACGCGGTAGAGCGGGTTGCTCCCCGGACGCGCGCCCGTCAGCTGGTCGTCGAGGCTCGCCTGGCTCAGCCACGTGCCCGTCACCGTCAGCCCGACGTTGTCGATGTCGTAAGCCGAGTTGATCGTGAAGCGATCACGCGACGCACCAATCTCGCCCGCGAAGTAGTCGCGGTCGGCGCCGGGCAGCGGCACGGTGTAGCCCGAGATGAGGTGCGTGTACGATCCTCGCAGGTTGAGGTTACCGGCCAGGCCCAAGTCGGTGAGATTCTGGCGGAACGTCACCACCGTATCAATGCCCTGCGTCTTCACGCCGCCACTGTTGAGCGCCGAGGTGGTCAGCTGGTCGAGCGATCCAGCGCTGTTGGGGCCGAGCGGGCCCGAGCGCCGCACGATCTGGCTACAATAGTCCTGGACGCCTTGCTGGTAGCACTGGTTCAGGATAAACTGCAGCGGCGTCGATACGATCGCATCCTTGATGCGGATGTTGAAGTAATCCACCGTCAGCGTGAAGTTGCGCAGCGCCCGGATCGACTTCGGCGCGATCACGACGCCCGCGGTGAAGCTGTCGCCCTTTTCCTCCTGGAGGTTGGGGTTGCCTGCCTCGAAGCTGGTGACGCCTTGGATGTCGGCCTGGTTCGCCACGAACGCGCCGCCGTTGGCCGCGATGTTCGCCAGCACGCCCGCACCCGCGCGGCACTGAGTGCCGAGCGTCCCCGCCGTCGCCAGTGTCACGCCGATGCATGGATCGCTGACGCTGGGGAAGTTTTGCTGCGGCGCCTGGAACAGCTCGTTGATGTTGGGCGCGCGGACTGAGCGCGCCGCCATGACGCGGAAGCGGACGTCGCGGATCGGGGCCCACTCGCCGCCGTAATTGTAGCTGTAGGTGGTACCGACAGTCGAATAGTTTGAGATGCGCAGCGCGCCGCGGACCGACAGCGAGTGGAAGAACGGCCGGTCTTGGAGCAGCGGCGCGATGACCTCGCCGAAGCCCTCCCACAGGTGGAAGCGGCCCGACGTCGCCGGCAGCGCGTTGTTGCCGTTGAGGCCCTGCTGGGTGAGCAGGTCGAAGTCGTTGCGGCTGGTCTCGCGGCGGTATTCGGTGCCGACGCTGAAGCCGACCGGGTCCGCGCCGAACAGCGAGAACAGGTTGCCCGACACGTTGCCGCCTGCGACCGTCTGCGTGACCTTGGTCGACAGCATCGTCGGCACCGCGAGGTAGCTCTGCGCCGCCGTCAGCGCGCCCGCGCCGTAGATGTTGGCGGGGATGCAGCCCGCCGCGCGTGCCGCCGGGTCGGCGCAGACGATCTGGCCGGTGGCGGGATCGCGGAGCGAGTTCAGCGCCTGGAAGAAGTTGGCGGTGTTGAACTGCCCGTTGCCGCTCTGGTCCTCCTTAGTCTGGCCGTAGATGCCGTAAACCTCGTAGTTGAAGCGATCGTCGAGGAACTTGCCGTTGGCACCGCCCGCGAAGCGGAACGTGTCGCGGCTCGCGCGGCTGGTGCGCGGGCCGAAGTCGGACAAGCGACGATCGAAGTAAATGTCGCGCAGCCTGTCACCGTCGGTGTCGGTTGCGGCGTTAAAGATCGCATCGGGAACGAACGGATTGCGGTAAGTAACGCCGCCTACAACCGACTGGATCGCGATCTGTCCGCTGTTGCGCGGGTTGCTGAAGGTCGAGTCGAGCGGGAAGGGCTCGATAACCGTGCTCACCTTAGTCTTGGCGTAATTGCCCTCGGCGAAGAGGTTGAACGCGGGCGAGACCTCGAAATTGGCGCGGCCCGCGGCGACGTAGCGCTCGACCGGCACCGCAAGATAGCGGAAGTCGGAGCGGTTGAAGCCGTCGGGCCCTGCAACCGAGCCATCGGCGTTGACGCAGCCGCCGGTGCCGTTGGTCGACGCGCAATTGCGCAGGCGACCGTCTTGCCCGTAGGTGAAGGTCTGGTCGCCGGCGTAGTAGCGGCCCTGCGGTGCGAAGCCCGACAGGAATGGCCGTTGCGGCGTGAACAGGTCGGCGTCCTCGCCGGTGACGTTCAGGCCGCGGCTGGTCGAGTCAATCGCGCTTGAGCCGCCCTCGGTCGAGCGGTCGCGCTTCAGCACGGTGCCCTGCTTCGAGTAGCCGCCGAACAGCATGACGTTGCCGCGGCCTTCGGCGAAGTTCTTGCCGACGAGCAGGTTGACCTGGCGGTCGAAGCCGTCGCCGCGCTCAGAAATGCCGGTCTGGCCGTCGAGCTGCACGCCGTCGAAGTCGGTCTTGTAGACGAGGTTGACGACGCCCGCGACCGCGTCCGACCCGTAGACCGCCGACGCACCGCCGGTCAGCACGTCGGTTCGCGCGAGGAACTGCGTCGGGATTACGTTTAGGTCGACCGCATTGCTGCCGGGGACGCCCGAAACGAAGCGACGGCCGTTGACCAGCACCAGCGTGCGGTCCTCGCCCAAGTTGCGCAGGTTGACGGTGGCAACGCCGGCACTCTGCGTCGCGAAGCTCGAATTGGTGCGGCTGATGCCGGGGGTGCCGAAAGCGGGGTTCTGGAGCAGCAGGTCTTGGACGTTGACGACGCCCGACTGCCTGATTTGTTCGGCGCCAATCACCTGAAGCGGCGAGGCGGCCGTAGCCGAAGGGGACTGCACGCGCGAGCCTGTGACCACAATCTCGTCGCCGGTGGCAGCCTCTTGCAAACCCGACTGCTCGGTCGGGTTGCCGGCGGGGATGCGCCCGGTCTGATCCTGGGGGGCGCCGGCAGGCTGCTGCGCGGCTGCGGCAGCAGCATTGTCCTGCGGAGCCGAGGCGGCATCCTGCGCGCTGGCGGGACACGCAAGCGACGCGGCAGCGACCAGGAACGTCGTGCCCAGAAGACTGTTGCGGTAAATTATCGGCATAGCATGATTCCTGCACAAACCACGTGAGATTGCTGCTCACGAAGAAGCGCAGGCATTTATGATAGGATTGCTGCCCTATCGAGCCCCGCCCCGGCCTTTTCCCTGAAAAAACAACGATGTCACTATTCTGCAACAGCTGAGAGCTCAACCAGCGCTTCCAACCTTCGATCTGGATCGCCTACACAGGATCATGGATCGATGGTGTGGCGTTCTCCGATGATGGTACTCCAGACCGACGCAGCTGTGATGCTCGGCATAGTGTTGCTGGTGCTCGTTGCTGGCGCGGCGACGATGCTCTTTGTCGGGGTGCGCGCTCGCGGGGAAGCGGCGGCGGCGCGGCGGCAGCTTGCGCGGTTGCAGGCCACGTTCAGGACCAGCCCGGCTCTCGCCATGTTGGTGCGCGGCGACGGACGGATCGAGATACCCTCCACGCTTGCTGCGTCGCTCGGCCTCGATCAGCCGGCACGGACGCTCGCGGATTTGGCGCAGGGCGAGCACGGCCTCTCCGCCGAAGACGTGGATGGCCTGATCCGCGACGTCGACGTGGCGCAGCGGGCCGGACGGCCGTTCGAGCGGGCGGTGATGCCGCAGGGGACCGAGCGGACATTCGCACTGCGCGGCAGTCGCGCGCCGGCCGATCTGGGCGTCGGTGTCCTCGTCTGGGTCACCGACATTAGTGACGCGCGCGTCGAGATCGAGCGGCTGGGCAGCGAGGCGGCGCGGCTCGCCGAAGCCTACGACGCGCTGTCCGGCCTGATCGAGGCGGCGCCGCTGCCGATGTGGGTGCGTGCCGCCGACCTGAGCCTGGCGATGGTCAACACTGCCTATGTCGACGCGGTGGAGGGACGCGATGCCGACGACGTCGTCGTGCGCGGCGTAGAACTGGTGGAAGGATCGGGCCGCGGCGGTCCGCTCGCCGGGGCGACGGCCGCGCGCGACACGCGCCGCCCGAGCGAGCAGGTGCTGCCGGCCACGATCGACGGCGAGCGGCGGTCGCTGCGCGTCATCGACGTGCCGCTGCCCGGCGGCGGCGTCGCCGGCTTCGCGGTCGACGTCGAGGATCTGGAGCGGGCACGATCCGGCGCCAAGCGCTTCGCGGACGCGCAGCGCGGGATGCTCGACCGGCTGTCGGCGGGCGTGGCGCATTTCGGTCCCGACCGCGGCCTGCTGTTCTGCAACCAGCCGTTCCGGCGGCTGTTCGCGATGCGTAACGAGTGGCTGTCCGACCGCCCCGAGTTCGACCGGGTGCTGGAACGGATGCGCGAGGCGGGGCGCCTGCCCGAGGTGCGCGATTTCCCCGGCTGGAAGGCGGAGCGGCGCGAATGGTTCGTCGCCACTGACTCGGCGACTGAGGAGAATTGGCACCTGCCCGGCGGCACCCATCTCCACGTCGTGGCGCAGCCCCTGCCCGACGGCGGACTGCTGTTGATCTTCGAGGATCGGACCGAGCAGGTGCAGCTGGCCAGCGCGCGCGATACGCTGCTGCGCGTCCGCACCGCCACCTTCGACAATCTGTTCGAGGCGCTGGGCGTCTTCGCCGCCGATGGCCGCCTCCAGCTGTGGAACAACCGCTTCCGCGCGCTGTGGGGCGTCGACGAGCAGTTCCTGTCCTCGCACCCGCGCGTCGACGCCTTTGCCGAGCGGATCGCCGAGCGGTTAGCGACGCCCAGCCGCTCCGCGCTGATCCCCGACCTGGTCCGTTCCGCCACTGCCGAGCGACAGCAGCGCGGCGGCCGCGTTGCCTTCGCGGACGGCCGCCACTTCGAGTTCGCGGGCGTGCCGCTGCCCGATGGCAACGCGCTGTTCACGATGCTCGACATCACCGACAGCCGTCGGGCCGAGCAGGCTCTGCGCGAACGCGCCGACGCGCTGGAGGCAGCGGACAAGGTCAAGACGCAGTTCGTCGCCAATATGAGCTATGAACTGCGCACGCCGCTGACCTCGATCGGCGGCTTCGCGGAAATGCTGCACGGCGGCTACGCGGGTGATCTGCCCGATGGAGCGGTGACCTATGTCGAGGCGATCCTCGACTCGGTGGAGCGGCTCGGCCTGCTCGTCGACGACGTGCTGGACCTGACCAACGGCGGACAGGGCGCGGCGATCGAGCGCGCCGATGTCAATCTGGCGGAGGTACTGCGCGCCGCGGCGGAAGCCGTGCAGCCGGCGATCAAGCGCCGCCGCATCGATTTCGCGGTGGAGGTCGCGCGCTCGGTCGGGCGGGTGCAGGGCGATGCCAAGCGTCTGCGCGAGGTCGCCGAGCATCTGCTGCGCCACGCCACCGGATCGCTGCCGGAAGGTGGCCGCATCCTGCTCCACGCCGACGGTACCGCGACGCGCGCGCGGATCGTGGTGTCGGATGACGGGCCGGGCCTCGACGCCGACAGCCTGACGCGCGCCTTCGACCGCTTCGCCGAGCCGGGATTGCAACCGGGGGGCGAGCGCGCGCTGGGCCTTGGCCTGCCGCTGGCGCGACAGTTCGTGGAGGCGCACGGCGGCACCATCGCCATCGTGTCGGAGCCGGGCGAGGGTACGCTGGTCACCGTCGAGCTGCCGCGGCGATGAGGTCTCGCGTGCGTGCCTCTTTCTTCGTCACCCCGGACTTGTTCCGGGGTCCACCACCCCGCGGGCGCGTCGGCGCTTCCTTCCGGCGGCCAAACTCGTGGACGAGTGGACCCCGGAACAGGTCCGGGGTGACGGGCGAGGTAACCACCCGTTCCACCGGCAGGCGAGGGCGATGATCCTTCCCGACATCGCCGCCACGGAGGCCGTCGGCGCGCGCCTCGCCGGGATCGTGCGGCCAGGAGACGTCATCACCTTGTCCGGGCCGCTCGGCGCGGGCAAGACCAGCGTCGCGCGCGGCCTTCTCGCCGCGCTCGGCCTTGCCGGTGAAGCGCCGAGTCCCAGTTTCGCGATCGTCCAACCCTATGACCTGCCCGAGGTTCGCCTGCCGGTGTGGCACGTCGACCTCTACCGCCTCGACGACCCGGACGAGGTCGACGAGCTGGGGCTGGAGGACGAGCGCGGCGACGGGCTGCTGCTGGTCGAGTGGCCCGAGCGGGCGGGGGAGGGCGCGTGGCCCGAGGCGCTGGCGCTCACCTTGTGGATCGAGCCGGACGGCGCGCGTCGCTTGACAGTCGTCGTCCCCGAAGCTTGGGAAGCGCGATGGCCGACATGACTGCTGCCGCCGGCGCCTCCAGGGACTTCGCCGCCTTTCTCGCCGCGCATGGTTGGGGCGATGCCATCGTCGCGCCGCTCGCCGGCGATGCCTCGTTCCGCCGCTATTTCCGCGTAACCGACGGTGCGCGCACGGCCGTGCTGATGGACGCGCCGCCCCCGCACGAGGATACCCGCCCCTTTGTCGCGATGGCGCGCTGGCTGGACGAGCGGGCTTTCCTGGCGCCCGCGATCCTGGCGCTGGACGAGGCGCAGGGCCTGATCCTCCTGTCAGACCTGGGCGACGTGCGGATGTGCGAAACGGCGGATCAAGGGGCGGACGAACTGGCGCTGTATTGCGAGGCGGTGGACCTGCTGGTCGAGCTTGCCCGGCATCCGGCGGGGCCGCTCGCGCCGTACGACCGCGCGACGATGCAGCGCGAGGCGGCGCTGTTCACCGAATGGTACTGTCCCGCAGTGGGGCTGACCGTCGATATCGAGGGCTACGCCAAGGCGTGGGACGCGGTGCTTGACCACGGCTTGGCGGCCGAGCCGGTGACGGTACTTCGCGATTACCACGCCGAGAATCTGATGCTGGTTGGCACCCCTCGGCGGCTGGGCCTGCTCGACTTCCAGGACGCGCTCGCCGGCCATCCGGCCTACGACCTCGTTTCACTGCTTCAGGACGCGCGCCGCGACGTGGACCCGAGCGTCGAGGACGCGATGCTCGCCCGCTACCGCACGGCGACGGGTACGGGCGACGATTTGCTGCGCGCCTATCACGTGCTCGGCGCGCAGCGGAATGCCAAGATCATCGGCATTTTCGCACGACTGTGGAAGCGTGATGGCAAACCCCGTTACGCCGGCCTGTGCCCGCGCGTGTGGACCTATCTGGAGCGCGACCTGAGCTACCCGGTGCTCGCGCCCGTCGCCCGCTGGTTCGACGACAACGTCCCGCCTGAGCGGCGCGGCGACCCGATGCTGTTGGCCGCATGACCCGCCCCCTGGCGATCCGCCCGGAGCCCGGCGGGCAAGTGCCGCGTACCGCGATGGTAATGGCGGCGGGGCTGGGCAAGCGGATGCGCCCGCTCACCGCCACCCGCCCCAAGCCAATGGTCGAGGTGGCGGGCAAGCCGCTGATCGACCACGTCTTCGCGCGACTCTCTGCGGCAGGGATCGAGCGCGCGGTGGTCAACGTCCACTATCTCGCGGACAGCCTGGTCGCGCATCTCGGCACCCGATTCGACGGGGTCGAGGTGGTCGTGTCGGACGAGCGGGCGCGGTTGATGGAAACCGGTGGCGGCCTCGTCCAGGCGCGTCATCTGCTGGGCGACGAGCCGGTCCTGGTCGTCAACAGCGACAATCTGTGGATCGACGGGCCCGTTGACACGGTGAAGCTGCTCGCCTCGCGCTGGGACGACGCGGCGATGGATGCGCTGCTCCTCGTCGTGCCGCTCGCCCGCGCGCACAACTTCCGGGGCAGTGGCGATTTCCACGTCGGACCGGACGGGCACATCACCAAGCGCCGACGCGAGGGCACGGTGGCGCCCTTCGCCTATACCGGCGTGCAGATCCTCCACCCCCGGCTGATCGCCGACTGGCCGGCGGGGCCGTTCTCGACCAACCTGTTCTGGGACCGCGCGATTGCCGCCGGCCGTGCCTTCGCGCAGGTACATCAGGGCCTGTGGTTCGACGTCGGCACGCCCGCCGCCATTCCGCGCACGGAGGCGATGCTCGCCGATGGCTGAGCCGGGCAGGGGACTGCGGCTCTACACGATTCCCGCGCACCGCGCCTTCGCCGACGCGCTGGTCGCCGGGCTGATGCGCCGCCATGGCGAGGCGAGCGGGGCGAACGCGCTCGCCCGCGGGCTGATCCTGCTGCCCAACAACCGCGCCGCGCGCGCGGTGACGGAGGCGTTCGTTCGCGCGAGCGGCGGCGGGCTGGTCCTACCGCGGCTGGTGCCGATCGGCGACGCCGACCTGGGCGAGGCGGTGGGTGCCGCACTCGACGCGATCGATTCCGACGGCGACGACGCACCGCCGCCGCCCGCCATCTCTACCTACGCACGCCGCATGATCCTCGCCCGACTGGTCGGCGAGGAGCGCGACGCCGCCGGCCAACCGGTCTCCGCGGCGGAGGCGGTGCGGCTGGCGGGCGATCTCGCCCGTACGCTCGACCAGCTGCTGGTCGAGGAGGTGGCGCCGTCGCGGCTCGCCGAACTCGATCTCGGCCCCGAACTGACGGAGCATTGGGCCACCGCGTTGCAGACCTTCTCCGTGGTGCTCGACCGCTGGCCGTCGGAACTCGCCCGCGTCGGCGCGATCGACGGCGTGGAGCGGCGCGCGCGGCTGCTCGGCCGGCTGGAGCGGCGCTGGCGACGGACACCGCCGCCGGGCTTCGTCTGCGCGGCGGGTATTACCGATCCCGCCCCCGCCGTGGCGCGGCTGCTCCGCTGCGTCGCGGAAGGGGAACGGGGACAGGTCGTGTTCGCGGGGCTCGATCTCGGCATGCCGGACGAGGAGTGGGACGCGCTCGGCCCGCATCGCCCCGATCCGGACACGGGGGTGCGGCGAGCGTCGATCGAGACGCACCCGCAATACCATCTGAAGCTGCTGCTCGACCGGATGAGCGCGGCGCGCGGCGAGGTCTCGGCGTGGCGCGCGGGCGGCGCGATGGTCGGCTGGGGCGCCGATTCGGACAGCGCCCGCGGCCGCGCCGTCGCCAACGCGCTCGCCCCCGCCGATTTCACCGGCAAGTGGACAACGCTGGACGCCGCGGATCGCCGCCTCGCCGGCGTCGCCGCGGTCGAGCTCGCCACTCCGGCGGAAGAGGCGCAGGCGATCGCGCTCGCCCTGCGGGAAGCGCTGGAGGAGCCGGGCCGCACCGCCGCGCTGGTCACACCGGATCGCGCGCTCGCCCGCCGCGTGGTCGCGCACTGCCGGCGGTGGAACGTCGACGTGGTCGACACCGCCGGCCAGCCACTGGCGCTGCTGCCGCCGGGCACGCTGCTGCTCGCGCTGGCGGAGGCCGCGGCGCAGCGGTTCGCGCCGCTCGCGCTGTTAACGCTGCTCAAGCACCCGCTGGTCCGTGCCGACGGGCGGCTCGCCTGGCTGGACGGCGTTCGCGCGCTTGACCGGCGCCTGCGCGGCCCCCGTCCGCCCGCCGGGCTCGACGGCATCGCCCTGGCGCTGGGCGATCGCATGCCCGACTTCTGGGCGGAGGTGCGGCGGCTGCTCGATCCCGTTGCCCGCACCTTTGCGGACGGGGCGCAGTCGTTGTCGGGCTTCGTCGCCTGCCTGCGAGAGGCGGCGGTGGGCCTGTGCGGCGACGCGCTCTGGGCGGGACCCAACGGCCGCGCCGCCGCCGAGTTCGTCGCCGAGCTGGAGGCCAACGCCGCGGCCGGTCCGGCACTGGTCGACCCCGCCGAAGTCGCGCCGATCCTGCGCACCTTGCTCGACGAAGTCGCCGTCCGCCTGCCCGCTGGCCAGGGCCATCCGCGCCTCGCCATCTACGGGCTCAGCGAAGCGCGGCTCCAGTCGGCGGACCTGATGGTGCTCGGCGGCCTCAACGAGGGCGTCTGGCCCAACCGGCCCGCGCCCGACCCGTGGCTCGCCCCGCGCATCCGCGCCGCGCTCGGCCTGCAAGGGCTGGAGCGGCGCATCGGCGTCGCCGCGCACGATTTCGCGCAAGGTCTCGGCGCCCCGCGCGCGCTGGTCACCCGCGCGCGGCGCGATGCCTCCGCGCCCGCGCTCGCCTCGCGCTTCTGGCTCCGGCTTCAGGCGATGGCGGGCGACCGCTTCGAGCGCGACGCGCGCCTGGAGCACTGGGCCCGCGCGCTCGACGCCTCGGCCGATTTCGCCCCCGCCGATCGTCCGGCGCCGCTCCCCGCCGCCGGCCTGCGCCCCCGCGCCATCTCCGTCACGGAGGTCGACCGGCTGAAGGCCGACCCCTACGCCTTCTACGCGCGCCGCGTGCTCGGCCTGTCGCCGCTCGATCCCGTCGACGCCGACCCCACCGCCGCCTGGCGCGGTACCGCCGTCCACCACATTCTGGAGGCGTGGTGGAAGGAGGACGCCTGCGATCCGCACGCGCTCGCCCCGCGCGCCGCGCGGATGTTGGCGGAGGCGGAGGTCCACCCGCTGCTGCGTGCGCTGTGGCAGCCGCGCCTGCGGGAGGCGATCGACTGGATCGTCGCCACCGTCGCCGCGCAAGGGGCCACCGGCCGCCGCGTCCTCGCCGCCGAGGGCAAGGGCGCGATCGACATCGCTGGCGTCACCCTGTCGGGCCGCTACGACCGCATCGACCGGCTGGCCGACGGCGCCCTGGGCGTCATCGATTACAAGACCGGCAAGCCGCCGTCCCCCGCCGCGGTGCGCGAAGGGTTCAGCCTCCAGCTCGGCCTGCTCGGCCTGATCGCCGAGCGCGGCGGCTTCGCGGAGGTCGAGGGCACGGCCGGCGCCTTCGAATATTGGTCGCTCGCCAAGGGAGCCAAGGGCGCATTCGGCTTCGTTCAGAGCCCGGTCGACCCGGCGGGCAAGGCCGACAAGATCATCACCGCCGACTTCACGACCGTCGCCGCGCGCAACTTCATCGCCGCGGCCAACGACTGGCTGACCGGCGAAGCGCCCTTCACCGCCAAGCTCAAGCCCGAATTCGCCCCCTATGCCGAGTACGACCAGCTGATGCGCCGCGACGAATGGTATGGTCGGGAGGACGGGCGTGATGGGTGAGTGGCGCCGCCTGCCGCCGCTGAAGGGGGAGCAGCGCGCCGCGTCCGACCCGCAGGCGCATGTCTGGCTCTCCGCGTCGGCGGGGACCGGCAAGACGCAGGTGCTGTCGGCGCGGGTGTTCCGCCTGCTGCTGGCGGGCGTCGATCCGTCGGCGATTCTGTGCCTCACCTTCACCAAGGCGGGTGCCGCCGAGATGGCGCACCGCGTCAACCAGCGCCTCGCCGCGTGGGTCCGGCTGCCGGAGACCGAGCTGTTCCAGGATCTGGTCGCGCTCGGCGAGCCGGGCGGCGAGGCGCAGATCGCCCGCGCCCGCACGCTGTTCGCCCGCGTCCTCGACGCGCCGGGCGGCGGCCTGCGCATCCAGACCATCCACGGTTTCTGCCAGGGCCTGCTCGCTGCCTTCCCAGTCGAGGCGGGGCTCACCCCCGGCTTCCGCCCGCTGGAGGCGCGCGAGGAGGCGGTGCTGGCGCGCGAGGCGCTAGCGCAGATGCTCGGCCAGGCCGAGCGTGAGGGCCGCCGCGCCCCCGTGGAGGCGATCGGCGCCCTTTCGCTGCGGCTCGGCGAGGGCGGCGCGGAGGCGTTCCTCCAGGCATGTGCCCGCTCGCTGCCGGGGTTGGAGGCGCTCCCCGCCGGCATCCCGCCTTACGTGCGCCGTGCGCTCGACCTGCCGCAGGGCGATATTGCCGACGCGCTCGCGGAAGGATGCGCCGCGATCGACCGCGACGCGCTCGCCCGCATTGCCGCCGCCAATGCCGCATGGGGCACCAAGAGCGGCCTTGCCCGCGCCGACGCGGTCGCCGCCTGGCTGGTTCTGTCGCCCGAGCGCCAGGCCGCGGGGCTCGCCGACCTCCATCACGTCTGGGCCAAGGCGGATGGCGACCCGCGCTCCTTCGCCAAGGGTCAGGCGCCGCAGGACCTGGACTATGCGGAGACCGCGACCGTGCTGCACGGCGCCTGCGCGGCGCTCCTCTCCATGGCGACGCGCGCCACCTATGCCGACCTGCTCGCCGACGCGCTGACCGTGGGGCGCGAATATGCCCGCGCCTATGACCTTGCCAAGCGCCGGGTCGGCGGCGTCGACTTCGACGACCTGATCCGCACCGCCGTGCGCCTGCTGGAAACGCCCGGCATCGGCGAGTGGGTGCGCTTCAAGCTCGATCAAGTGACCGAACACGTGCTGATCGACGAGGCGCAGGACACCAACCTCGACCAGTGGCGCATCGTCGGCGCGCTGGCGGACGAGTTCTTCGTCGGCCGCGGCATCTACGCGCCGCGCACCCGCACGCTGTTCACCGTTGGCGACTGGAAACAGGCGATCTTCGGCTTCCAGGGAACCAGCCCGCTCAACTTCGCCTGGGCCGAGCGCCATTTCGGCGGCCGCGCGGCGGAGGCGATCGGCGGCGACGACTGGCCCGAGCACGACCGCGGCCTGCCGTTCGAGCGGCTGTCGCTGACTCATTCCTTCCGCTCGGTCGCTCCTATCCTCCGCTTCGTCGACGCGGCGGTCGCCCAGGTGCCCGAGCCCGGCCTGGGCGCGATCGGCCAGGTCGAGGAACACGCCAGCGAGGTGCCCGGATCGGGCGGCGTCACGCTCTGGCCCCCCGTCGTTGCCGGGGCCGCCGAGGACGCGGACGGCGAGGAGGGCTGGATCGACGATTCGGTGCGCGAGCTCGCCGCGCGCATTGCCCGCCAGGTGAAGCGCTGGCTGGACGAGCCGCTGATGCTGGGAGCCAAGGGGCGGCGCCTGCGTCCCGAGGATGTGATGATCCTGGTCAAGCGGCGCGGCGACCTCGCGAGCCTGCTCGTCGCGCGCCTCTACGCCGAAGGGGTACCCGTCGCCGGCGTCGACCGCCTCCGCCTCAACGCGCCGCTCGCCGTGCAGGACCTGCTCGCCGCCGTCCGCTTCGCGCTCCAGCCCGACGACGACCTGTCGCTCGCCAGCCTCCTCGTCTCGCCGCTGATCGGCTGGACGCAGGACGAGCTGATGCACGCGGCCCCACGCGAACACGGCAGCCTGTGGCGCCACCTGACGCATACGCAATCGGACGAGCGGCTGGCGCCGCTCCGCCGCATCCTCGCCCGCGCCGACTTCGCCACGCCGTACCAGCTGCTCGAGGAGATGCTGTCGGACGAGCTGGACGGCCGCCGCAAGCTGATCCGCCGCCTGGGGGCGGAGGCGCGCGACCCGATCGAGGAACTGCTGTCCGCCGCGCTCGCCTTCGAATCGACCACCACGCCATCGCTGCAACGCTTTCTCGACTGGTTCGATCGCGGTGACGTGGAGATCGTCCGCGACCCTTCCGCGCCCCTCGACGCGGTGCGGGTGATGACCGCCCACGGTGCCAAGGGCTTGCAGGCGCCGCTCGTCATCCTCGCCGACGCGTGTGTCGACCCGACCCGCTCGCCCCGCTCGGTGCTGCGCTGGTCGCCGGAGGAGGGGGCGCCGCCGATCCCCGTCTTCGCGCCCCGTGCCGCCGAGCGCGGCGGCCCGCTCGATGCCGTCCGGGACGAGGCCGATCGGCGCGAGCTGGAGGAGCATTGGCGCCTGTTCTACGTCGCCGCGACCCGTGCCGAGGAGCGGCTGGTGATCGCCGGCGCGCTCGGCCCGGGCGCCAGGGGCCAGGTGCCCGCCGCCAGCTGGTACGCCGCCGCTGCCCGCGCGCTCACCGATCTGGGCGTCGCGGAGGGAGAGGGCGTCCGATCCTTCACGAGCGGCGATCCGGTGTCGCCCGCGCGGACATCGGCGGCCACCGCGATCGCAGACCCCGATCCGATCCCCGCATGGGCCCGCCGACGGGCGCCGCAGGAGTCGCGTCCGCCGCGCCCGCTCGCCCCTTCCGCGCTCGGCGACGATACGGTCGCCGATCCGCCGCCAACGCCCGCGATGCGGGCCGCGGCCGAGCGCGGGCGTCTGCTCCACGCGCTGTTCGAGCGGCTGCCCCCGATCGCTGTCGCCGATCGCACCGCCGCCGCCGATCGCTGGCTGCGCGACACCGGCGGCGTCGCCGATCCCGCCACCCGTGCCGAGATGATCGCGCAGGTCGCCCGCATCCTCGACGATCCCGCGCTCGTCGAGCTGTTCGGCCCGAACAGCCTCGCCGAGGCGCCGATCGCCGCCACGATCGCCGACGGCCGCGTCATCGCCGGCACCGTCGACCGGCTGCTGGTGGGCGAGGATGTCGTGCGGCTGCTCGACTTCAAGACCGGCCGTCGCGTGCCGGACGAGCCGCCGCCCTATCATCTGGCGCAGATGGCCGGCTACGTCGCCGCGCTGGAGGCGATCTTTCCCGGTCGGCGGGTCGAGGCGGCGCTGCTCTACACTGCAGGCCCGCGGCTGGTACCGCTCGCCGCCGCTGACCTCGCCCCTCACAAGCCGCGCTTCGCGGGGACGGAGCAAAGCTCTTCACCGAAGCATTGAGCGGAACGACGCGGGACCCTAGATCGGCCGCAATCAAGGAGAATTCACATGGCGACCAAGACCATCACCGACGCGAGCTTTCAGGCCGACGTGCTCCAGGCGGACAAGCCCGTCTTGGTCGACTTCTGGGCCGAATGGTGCGGCCCGTGCAAGATGATCGGCCCGTCGCTCGAGGAGATCTCTGACGAGCTGGGCGAGCAGGTGACGATCGCCAAGCTCAACATCGACGAGAACCCCGATGCGCCCGGCCAGTACGGCGTGCGCGGCATCCCGACCATGATCCTGTTCAAGGGCGGTGCCCCCGCCGCGACCAAGGTCGGCGCCGAGCCCAAGGGCCGGATCAAGGCCTGGCTCGAAGGCGAGCTCTGATCCGGTCGTATTCGTCGGCGGTGAATGCTGCCGTCCTCCTGCGGACGCGTGACGTTCCGCAGGAGCGCGGTGGGCCGAAGCGATTTCTGCCGATCGCCGACGTGTATCTGCTTCTCTCCGTCATGCCGGGCTTGTCCCGGCATCCAGAGTTACCGGTCGAGCCGCTGCTTTGCTCTGGATGCCGGGACGAGCCCGGCATGACGGTTCAAGGATTGGACGTCGTTACCTTTTACGACCGGTAATCGGCGTTGATCGAGATGTAGCCGTGCGTCAGATCGCAGGTCCACACCGTCGCGCGGCCATCACCTAGCCCGAGGTTGACGCCGATCTCTACCTCCTGACCCCTCAGGTGCGCGGCCACCGGCACCTCGTTATAACCTTCAATCGCCAGTCCGCCTTCCGCCACCGGCGTCGCGCCGAAGCGGATCGCCAGCCGGTCGCGCTCGGCCGGCTCGCCCGCCTTGCCGACCGCCATGACCACGCGGCCCCAGTTCGCGTCCTCGCCCGCGATCGCCGTCTTGACCAGCGGCGAATTGGCGATGCTCATCGCGATTCGGTGCGCCGACCGGTCGCTCTCCGCACCCTCCACCGACACCTCGATCAGCTTGGTCGCCCCCTCGCCGTCGCGCACGACGAGGTGCGCGAGTTGCCGACACAGATCGGCCAGCGCCGCGCGGAACGCGTCGGCGCCGATGCCGTCGTCGTCGGCGAGCACCCGGTTTCCGGCCGCGCCGGTTGCGAAGGCGAGCACCGTGTCGCTGGTCGACGTATCCCCGTCCACCGTGATGCAGGAGAAGCTCGGTGCGTTCGCCGCGGTCAGCGCGCGCTGGAGGAAATCCGCCTCCACCGCCGCGTCGGTGAATATGAAGCCGAGCATCGTCGCCATGTCGGGCGCGATCATGCCCGATCCCTTGATGATGCCGACCAGCGTCACCGTCCGCCCGTCGACCACCGCGGTGACGGAGGCGCCCTTGGGATAGGTGTCGGTCGTCCCGATCGTCTCCGCCGCCGCCTGCCACCCGCAGGGCCCGGCCGCGAATGCCGCGTCGAGCCCCGCTTCGGCCCGGTCGATCGGCAGCGGCACGCCGATCACGCCCGTGGAGGCGACGAACACGTCGGACGGCTTGCACCCGACCTCGCCCGCGACGCGCGCGGCGATCGCCTCCACCGCCGCCCGTCCGCGTCCGCCGGTGAAGGCGTTGGAGTTGCCGGCGTTCACCACCAGCGCGCGTGCCTGGCCGAGAGTCAGCGCGGCGCGGCACCATTCCACCTCGGGCGAAGGGCAGCGGCTCTGCGTCAGCACCCCCGCCACCGTCGTTCCTTCGGCCAAGGTCGCGAAGGTCAGGTCGCAGCGGTCCCATGCCTTGTACCGCGCCCGCGCGACGCGCAGCTCCACGCCGGCAACCGGCGGCATGTCGGGGAAGGGCAGGGCGAGGGGAGAGATGGTCATGCCGCTCCGTTATCGCGAGGGCGCACGATACGCCAGCGCGGCCGCCCCGCACGGACATGGTGGACGCGCCGCGCCCGGCTGCCTATGTCAACGCCCGCGATGAACCTGCTGCTGCTCCTCTCGGCGCTCCTGTCCGCGCTCACCGGCGTCGGCGCGAGCGCGCGCGCGCCGGAGCGGGCGCAGGCGGTGGCGGAGGCGAGCATCGGCCGGGCGGCCCAGGCGATCGCGCCGGCGCACGCGATCAGCAGGCCCGCGAACGTCGTCCCCGCGCTGGTCGCGGCGGCCCAGCCGATCGTCCTCCTGACGACGCCTGCCCCCCGCGCGCTGCCGCGCTGGATCGACCGCCGGCGCGAATAGCGGCCGCGCCGCTTCGTTCCCACGCTGTTCCTCGCGGCACCGCAACCGGCGGCGGCCGCGCCTCTCGATATCAGGAATCCCTCATGTTCGGTGGCTTTGCCAAGTCGATCTTCGGGTCGTCCAACGACCGCTACGTCAAGTCGCTCAATCCCACGATCGCGAAGATCGCGTCGTTCGAGCCCACGCTCCAGGCGATGTCGGACGCGGAGCTGGCGGCGCAGACGCCCAAGTTCCGCGAACGGCTGGCGAGCGGCACCAAGCTCGACGACCTGCTGCCCGAGGCGTTCGCCACGGTGCGCGAGGCGGCGCGCCGCGTGCTCGGCCAACGCCACTATGACGTGCAGATGGTCGGCGGCATCGTCCTCCACCGCGGCGAGATCGCCGAGATGCGCACGGGCGAGGGCAAGACGCTGGTCGCGACGCTCGCCACCTATCTCAACGCGCTGCCCGGCAAGGGCGTCCACGTCGTTACCGTCAACGATTATCTCGCCAGCCGCGATGCGTCGTGGATGAGCCAGGTCTACGGCTTCCTCGGCCTCACCACCGGCGTCATCATCCCCAACCTGACCGACGAGCAGCGCCGCGACGCGTACCATTCGGACATCACCTACGGCACGAACAACGAGTTCGGCTTCGACTATCTGCGCGACAACATGAAGTATGAGCGGAGCGGGATGGTCCAGCGGCCGTTCAATTTCGCGATCGTCGACGAGGTGGATTCGATCCTGATCGACGAGGCACGCACGCCGCTCATCATCTCCGGCCCGACCGACGACAAGTCGGAACTCTACATGCAGGTCCACGCCGTCGTCCGCCAGTTCGCGGCGGAAGATTACGAGATGGACGAGAAGCAGAAGACTATCATCCTAACCGAGGACGGCACCGAGAAAGCGGAGCGGATGCTGGAGGCGGCGGGCCTCTTGGAAGGCGAGAACCTCTACGATTTCGAGAACACGCAGGTGGTCCACCACCTCAACCAGGCGCTGCGCGCCAACATGATGTTCAAGGCGGATACCGACTATATCGTCAAGGACGGCAAGGTCGTCATCATCGACGAATTCACCGGCCGCATGATGGACGGCCGCCGCTGGTCCGACGGCCTGCACCAGGCGGTGGAGGCGAAGGAAGGCGTGCAGATCGAGCCCGAGAACCAGACCATGGCCTCGATCACCTTCCAGAACTATTTCCGCATGTATCCGAAGATCGGCGGCATGACCGGCACCGCGGCAACCGAGGCGGCCGAGTTCTACGACATCTACAAGATCAACGTCGTCTCCATCCCCACCAACGTTCCCGTTCAGCGCGTCGACGAGGAGGACGAGTTCTACAAGGACACCGCCGACAAGTTTCGCGCGATCGCCAAGAAGATCCGCGAGCATGCCGAGAAGGGGCAGCCGGTGCTGGTCGGCACCGTGTCGATCGAGAAGTCCGAGCTGCTGTCCGAGTTCCTGGTCCAGGAGGGCGTCGACCACAAGGTGCTGAACGCCCGCTTCCACGAGATGGAGGCGCACATCGTCGCGCAGGCTGGCCGCAAGTCGGCGGTCACCATCGCCACCAACATGGCCGGTCGCGGCACCGACATTCAGCTAGGCGGCAATCTCGAATTCCGCATGTCGGACGAGCATCCCGACCTCGTCGCCGGTACCCCCGAATACGACGCGCGGGCCGCCGAGATCACGCGCGAGATCGCCGCGGAGAAGGCGGCGGTGCTCGCCGCCGGCGGCCTGTTCGTGCTCGGCACCGAGCGGCACGAGAGTCGCCGCATCGACAACCAGCTGCGCGGTCGCTCGGGCCGTCAGGGCGACCCCGGCCTATCGCGCTTCTACCTGTCGCTCGACGACGATCTGCTGCGCATCTTCGGACCCGACACGCTGTTCGCCAAGATGATGCGCAACAACATGGAGGACGGGGAGGCGATCGGCAGCAAGTGGCTGACCAAGGCGATCGAGACCGCGCAGAAGAAGGTCGAGGCGCGCAACTACGACATCCGCAAGCAGGTCGTCGAGTATGACGACGTGATGAACGACCAGCGCAAGGTTATCTACGAGCAGCGCAGCGACATCATGGACGCCGAGACCGTCGGCGAGATGGTGGAGGACATGCGCGCCGAGACGGTCAACATCGTCGTCGGCGAGGCGTGCCCGCCCAATTCCTATCCGGAACAATGGGACGTGCAGGGCATGAAGACCCGCGCGGCCGAGGTGCTCAACCTCGACCTGCCGGTCGAGGACTGGATGGCGGAAGAGGCGATCGACCCGGAGATCGTGCAGGAGCGCGTTCAGGCCGCCGCCGACGCCGCGATCGCCGACAAGGCTGCCTCGCTGGAGCCGGAGACGTGGACCCAGGTCGAGAAGTCGATCCTGCTCCAGCACCTCGATCATCACTGGAAGGAACATCTGTCGACGCTCGACGCGCTGCGGCAGGTCGTGCATCTGCGCGCCTACGCGCAGAAGACACCGATTAACGAGTATAAGCAGGAGGCGTTCGCGCTGTTCCAGCGCATGCTCGACAACATTCGCGAGGACGTGACGCGCACTATCGCGCACGCCAACTTCCAGTTCGAGGCGCCGACCGCGCTGCCCGAACTGCCCGACTTCATCACCACCCATTTCGACCCGTTCACGGGCGAGGACAATTCGGCCGACATCGACGCGGGCACCCGCGGCTTCGTCACCACGCAGCTGCCGCCGATGCAGATCGTCCGGCCCGAATCGCAGGATATCGGCCAGGACCCCGCCGAGTGGGAGGGCCGCGTTAACCGCAACGCCCCGTGCCCATGCGGATCGGGTCGCAAGTACAAGCACTGCCACGGCGCCGTCGGTCCGGCCTGACCGTCACTCCCCTTCCGCGCAGGTAGGGGAAGCGGCGCACGCACCTGCCTCCTCGACCTGATGGCAACGGAAAAGGGCCGGACCGCGTGACGCGATCCGGCCCTTTTCACCATCGATCGTAGTCCCGCGACGGGACGATGAGCCCCGACTAGCGCCGACGCGGGTCGGGGAGCTGCACCGACGGCCCAACCGTGTCGACTACGCGCCGCGCATCGAAGGCGCGGATGTTGTCGCGCGGAATCGGCCCGCGACGCATCACGATCTCGGCCGACGCCTCGAATCGATCGACGGTGCGGACGTCGAAATTGTTGAAGCCGCCGCCCCAACCGCCCCACGGGCCCCAGCCGCCGCCGAAGGCGCCGCCGTAGTAACGCCAGGAGGGGCCCCAGAAGCCGCCGAAGCCGCCATAGCCCCAGCCGGGACCGAAACCGCCACCGAAGCCCGGCGTCGAATAGGTGCGCGTCTGACGATCGGTGTCGCGATCGGCCATGACGAAGTAATCATAGCCGTTCTGGAGCGTCAGCTCGGCGGCGCGGAAGAACAGGTAGCGTTCCACCGTGTCGCGCGACGTCACGCTGTTGCCGGAGAAGTTGACCAGGAAACGATCGGGCTCGATCCGACGATCGCTGTAGCCGGTACGGTTGAAGCCCTGCCCGGTCGCGGGGCGGTAACGGGTCTCGGTCGCGCAGCCCGCGACCATCAGGGTGGTAGTGGCGAGTGCCGCCACGATGGCCTTGCGGCCGAACGACAAATGCATTTTCGGTCTCCGTTCGCGGCAGATGCGGCGAAACGCCCCGCATTAGCCATCGATAGCGGAACGAGCGATGAACGGGATGGGTCCACCGCCTTGACTTCGCCCCATTCGCGCTGATTGCGATCAGTCGCCGATCGCGTGCAGCACGATCTCGCGCCGGTGGGGGCGGCGGCGATGCTCGAACAGGTAGATGCCCTGCCACGTGCCGAGTGCGAGCTGCCCGCCGATGATCGGCACCGATAGTTGCGTCGCCGTCAAGGCGGCGCGCAGATGCGCGGGCATGTCGTCCGGCCCTTCCTCGTCATGCTCGTACTCGGCCGATTCGGGGGCGATCCGCGCGAAATACCGCTCCAGATCGGCTCGCGCGGCGGGTGCAGCGTTTTCCTGGATCAGCAGCGACGCGGACGTGTGTCGGCAGAACAGCGTCAGTAGCCCCGTGTCCAGGCCCACCTCGTTGAGCGCGGCGGTGACGCGATCGGTGATCTCCACCAGTCCCTGGCGCCGAGTGTCGATGGACAGGATGTGCTGGAATTGCCGCATGGGCGGACAATGCCTGAGCCTTTGCGGAGGCTCCGTCGCGATCCGCCTTTTCCCAACCGCGCTCCGGCAGGCTGGGGGTGGCTCCCTGAGTAGGATTCGAACCTACGGCCGCTCGATTAACAGTCGAGAGCTCTACCGCTGAGCTATCAGGGATCGTTGCCGTGCGCGGGTCTATAAACGGCGATTGCGGCGATGCAACCCCCTCGTTCGCGGGAGCCGAAATCAGCCGATGAACTGTTCCATACTGATCCGGTCATCCAGCGCGTGCTCCGGATCGAACAGCAGCGTCAGCTCGCGCGCGCGGTCCATGCACACGTCGACGCGCGCCACGTCGCGCACCTCGCGCTGATCGGCGACGGCCGACACGGGCCGCTTGGCGGGGTCGAGGACGGTGAAAGAAATACGCGCCTTGTCGGGCAGGATGGCGCCGCGCCAGCGCCGCGGGCGGAACGGGCTGATCGGCGTCAGCGCCACCATGTTGCTGCCGAGCGGCAGGATCGGCCCCTGCGCCGACAGGTTGTACGCGGTCGACCCCGCCGGCGTCGCCACCAGGATGCCGTCGCAGGCCAGTTCCGGCATTACCACACGGTCGTTGACCGTCACTTCCAGCTTCGCCGTCTGCCGCGTCTCGCGCAGCAGCGACACCTCGTTGATCGCGGGCAGCGCGTGGACGCGACCGTCGACGCCGGTGGCGGTCATCGCCAGCGGCGTGACCTTGAACGCCTTGGCCCGGTCGAGCCGCGCCTCCAGCCCCTCGGTCCGCCACTCGTTCATCAGGAAGCCGACCGTGCCCAGGTTCATCCCGAACACGGGCACCGGCGGCCGGCGTTCCAGCATGCGGTGGAGCGTCTGGAGCATGTGACCGTCGCCGCCCAGCGCGATCACCACGTCGGCCTGGTCGACCGGCACCCAGTCGGCCGCGTCCGCCAGCGTCCTGGCCGCCGCCTGCGCGGGCGCGGTGGGGGAAACGGCGAGCGCGAGCCGCCGGTGGCCGCTCATCCGCCCGTCACGCTCATGTGCCGCGCCACCGCCGGCGCCTCGCCCGCGCCGATGCGGAAATCGTGGCGCGCCGGCTTCAGTCCCAGCCCGCGGTCGATCGCCGCGTCGAGCCCGGCCACGCCGCCGTCGCGCAGCGCGCCCTTCAGATCGACCTGATCGTCATGGCCAAGGCACAGGTACAGCTTGCCCTCCGTCGTCAGCCGCACGCGGTTGCACCCGTCGCAGAAATTGGCGGTCAGTGGCGAGATGAGGCCGAGTCGCGTGTCGGTCCCCTCCACCCGCCAGTAGCGCGCCGGGCCGCCGGTGCGGTGCGCGTCGCGGACCAGCGGAAAGCGCGCTTTTAGGTCGTCCATCACCGCGGTCAGCGGCAGGAAGCGGTCGGTCCGATCCTCGTCGATCGTTCCCAGCGGCATGGTCTCGATCAAGGACAGGTCGAGCCCCTCTTCGACGCACCAGCGCAGCATCGCGGAAAGCTCGTCCTCGTTGAGACCTTTCAGCGCCACCGCGTTGATCTTGACCCGCAACCCCGCGTCGCGCGCCGTCCGGATGCCGCCGATCACCTGCGCCACGTCGCCGTGCCGGGTGATGAACCGGAACCGATCGGGGTCGAGGCTGTCCATGCTGACGTTGACGCGCCGCACGCCGGCATCGACCAGCCGGCCGGCATGCTGCGCCAGCCGCGTGCCGTTGGTGGTCAGTGTCAGCTCGTCCAATCCGCGATCCAGGGAATAACCGAGCCGATCGATCAGCTCGCCCACGTCGCGCCGCACCAGCGGCTCGCCGCCCGACAGCCGGATCTTGGTCACCCCGCGCGCGACGAACCGCTCCGCGATGATCGCGATCTCCTCCAGGCTGAGGAGCGCCGACCGCGGCAGGAACGTCATCTGCTCCGCCATGCAGTAACGGCAGCGCAGGTCGCAGCGATCGGTCACCGAGATGCGCAGGTAGCGGATCGTGCGACCGTGCGGGTCGACCAGGGGAGAGGCGCAGCTCATCGCGTCGGGAGCTAAGGTGGCGGGCGACGGGGCACAAGCCCGCGATTGAGGGGCGGGGATGGGACGGCTAGGGTCTGCGATCATGAAGCAGCAACAATCGAGCGGGCCGATCGATGCGCGCGGCCGCATCGATGCCGCGCTGGCGGAGGTCGCGGCCTATCAGGGGCAAAGGCAGGGGCAGGGGCGGGGCGGCCTGCTCGTGCTGGCGGACACGCTGGCCGATGCCGAGCGGCTGGTCGACGCCGGTGCGACGCACTTCCTGATCGCGCCGCGCGGCGCCGGGGAGGTCGTGCTCGCCCTGCGCGCCGCCGGAGCGCTGACGGAGCGTCGCTCGCCCGAGGCGCGGGCGGAGGGGAGAGGGGAGGCGGCGGCGCTGCACCGCTGGCTCGCCGGGCGGCTCCAGGCGCACCAGCCCTGCGCGGCAGTCGCGATTGCCCTGTCGCGGCTCGACCTCGTCAACGCCGCGCACGGGCGAGCGCGCGCCGACGCGGCGATCGCCACCGCGGGCGAGCGGATCGCCGCCGCCGCGGGCGAGCGTGCCATCGTGGTCCGCACCGGCGACCGGTTCCTGCTCGGCGTGGAGGACGGCGACCTGCGCCTGCTCGCCGCCGCCCTGTCGCGCGCGCTGGAGGTGGAGGGCACGCGCGTGATGCTGGGCAGCCGCATCGGCGTGGCGGAGGCGATGCCCGGCGACGATGCCGACGCGCTGATCCGCCGCGCCACCGACGCGCTGGACGACGCGCGCGCGCCCGGCGCTGCCGCGGTGCAGGTCGCGGAGGCCGATGGCGTCGCCTCGCCCGACCGGCTCGCCATCGATCTCCACCACGCGGTCGCTGCGGGGGAGATCGACGTGCTGTTCCAGCCGCAGGTGGAGATCGCCACCGGTCGCATCGTCGGCGTCGAGGCGCTGGCCCGCTGGACGCATGGCCGGCTCGGCCCGCTCGGCGCCGACGCGCTGTTCGCCGCTGCCGACCGCGCCGATCTGGGGCTGGCGCTGTCCGATCACATCCAGGAGCTGACGTTGGCGCGCGCCGCCGCCTGGCCCCGTTCGCTGGGCGCGCTGCGCCTGTCGCTCAACCTGACCGCAGCCGACGTCGCTCGCGCAGGCTTCGCGCGCACGTTCCTCGACCGCGTCGACGCCAGCGGCTTCCCGCGCGGCCGGCTGACGGTGGAGGTGACCGAGAGCGGCATGATCCACGAGCTGGACCACGCCGCCGCGCTTCTCGCCGAACTGCGCGGGGCAGGGTGCCGCGTCGCGATCGACGATTTCGGCACCGGCTATTCCAGCCTCGCCTATCTGAAGGCGCTGCCGCTCGATTACCTCAAGCTCGACAAGGCGCTGGTCGTCGACATCGCCGGCGCGCCGCGTGACCGGGTGGTGGTGCGCGGTGTGATCGACATCGCCCGCGCGCTCGGCATTGCGGTGATCGCCGAGGGGGTGGAGACGCCGGCGCAACTCGCGCTGCTGACGGCGGAGGGGTGTGGCTGGTACCAGGGCTTCCTGCGCGCGGGGCCGCTGGGCGAGGACGCGTTGGTGACCATGGTGGAGGGACGATGATCGGCTTGATTCTGGCCGCGCAGGTCGCGGCGGCACCTGCCTCGCTGCTGGCCGCGCCGATGGCGGCGAGCGCGGCGGGGTGGAATGCGGGCGACCTGACCGCGTTCATGGCGGTCTACGCCGACGATGCGCTGTTCGTGACGGCCAAGGGTGTGGTGCGCGGAAAGGCGGCGATCGCAGCCCGTTATGCGCCGAGCTTCGCCAAGAGTGGCAACACGCGCGGACGCCTGTCCTTCGAGCCGCTGGTGGAGCGCACGATCGATGCGACCCACCGCCTGCTCGTCGCCCGCTGGACGCTGACCGGCGCCAAGGTGGAAAGCGGCATGACCACGCTGCTGTTCGAGCGCCGCGGCGGCGCGTGGAAGATCATCGCCGACCACAGCAGCTGACACACTCTGCGGAGGGGGAGCATTTCCCACTCGTCACCCCGGACTTGATCCGGGGTCCATGGTCCCGCGAGAGCCGCCGCCGATAAGTGCGCGGAGACATGGACCCCGGGTCAAGCCCGGGGTGACGTACGGTTAGGGCGTTCTCACCCCATCGCCTTGGCCAACCCCTTGGACAGCTGCAACGCCCCGTGCAGGCGGGCCTTCGCGTCCGGCCACGCGCGCTGGAGCACCAGCTTCGCGTCCGGCCGCAGCTTCGCCACACCGCCCAACCGGTCGACATAGGCTAGCAACCCCTCGACGTTCGGGGGCTTGTCGCCGTGAAAGCTGACCAGCACGCCCTTGGCCCCCACGTCCATCTTGGCGATGCACGCGCGCTTGGCGTTCAGCTTGATCTCAATCACCCGGATCAGATTCTCCGTCGCGTCCGGCAGCGGCCCGAACCGGTCGATCATCTCCGCCGCGAACGCCGCCACCTCGCCCGCGTCGTCGACGTCGTTGAGGCGGCGATACAGCCCCATGCGCAGGTCGAGGTCGGGGACGTATTCCTCCGGGATCAGGATCGGCGCGTCGACGGTGATCTGGGGCGAGAAGTCGCGCGGCCGCGAGGCGAGCCCACCCGCCTTGGCGTCCATGATCGCCTCTTCCAGCATCGACTGGTAGAGTTCGTAGCCGACCTCCTTGATATGCCCCGACTGCTCGTCGCCGAGCAGATTGCCCGCGCCGCGGATGTCGAGGTCGTGGCTGGCCAGCTGGAACCCCGCGCCCAGCGTATCGAGGTCGCTCAGCACCTTCAGTCGCTTGTCGGCGGCCTCCGTCATCTGCCGCTCGGGCGGCGTCACCATATAGGCGTAGGCCCGCGTCTTCGACCGCCCGACGCGCCCGCGCAACTGGTAGAGCTGCGCCAGGCCGAAGCGGTCCGCGCGGTTGACGATCATCGTGTTGGCCGACGGGATGTCGATCCCGCTCTCGATGATCGTGGTCGACACCAGCACCTCGAAGCGCTTCTCGTAGAAGGCGGACATCCGCTCCTCGACCTCGCTCGCCGACATCTGCCCGTGCGCGATGACGTAGCGGATCTCCGGC
This sequence comes from Sphingomonas rubra, assembly GCF_900115745.1. GTDB lineage: Bacteria > Pseudomonadota > Alphaproteobacteria > Sphingomonadales > Sphingomonadaceae > Sphingomonas > Sphingomonas rubra. Next base: position 208,581 of record NZ_FOXP01000004.1, read on the forward strand.
ACCTCCTTCGCCAGGAACTCCTCGATATCCGTCAGGTCGGCGACCCGGGGCGTGACCAGGAAGCTCTGTCCGCCGCGATAATGCTCCCGCAGCAGCGCCTCGCGCAGCACCACCGGGTCCCACGGCATCACGTAGGTCCGCACCGCCAGCCGGTCGACCGGCGGCGTCTGGATCACCGAAAGTTCGCGCAGGCCCGACATCGCCATCTGGAGCGTGCGCGGGATCGGCGTCGCGGTCAGCGTCAGCATGTGCACGTCGGCCTTCAGCGCCTTCAGCCGCTCCTTGTGCGTCACGCCGAACCGCTGCTCCTCATCGACGATGACGAGGCCGAGCCGCTTGAAGCTGACGTTCTTCGCCAGCAGCGCGTGCGTGCCGATCACCACGTCCAGATCGCCCGACGCCGCACCTTCCTTCACCATCTTGATCTCGGCGGTGCCGACCAGCCGGCTCATCCGTCCGACCTTGATCGGGAAGCCCTCGAACCGCTGGCAGAAATTGTTGTAATGTTGGCGCGCGAGCAGCGTCGTCGGGCAGACCACCGCCACCTGCATCCCGCCCATCGCCGCGACGAACGCGGCGCGCAACGCCACCTCCGTCTTGCCGAAGCCGACATCGCCGACGATCAGCCGGTCCATCGGCCTGCCCGCGGAAAGATCGCCTAGCACATCGTCGATCGCGCGATCCTGATCGTCGGTCGGCTCGTAGGGGAAGCGGTCGACGAAACTCGGATAGCCGCTCGAGTCGGGCTCGGCGACCTCGCCCGGCCGCAACGCGCGCTCGGCGGCGGTGGCGATCAGCTCACCCGCGATCTCGCGGATGCGCTCCTTCATCTTCGACTTGCGCCGCTGCCACGCCTCGCCGCCCAGCCGGTCGAGCGACGCCCCATCCTCGCCCGAGCCGTAACGGGTCAGCACCTCCAGATTCTCGACCGGCACGTACAGTTTGTCGCCGCCCGCGTAGGACAAGGCGACGCAATCGTGCGGGCTCTTGCCGACCGGGATCGAGGTCAGCCCCTCGTACCGGCCGATGCCGTGATCGGCGTGGACGACGAGGTCGCCCGGCGACAGCGTCGCCAGTTCCGCCAGGAACGCGTCCGCCGACTTCTTCCGCTTGTTGCGCCGGATCAGCCGATCGCCCAGCATGTCCTGCTCGGTCAGCACCGCGATCCCCGGCGCGGTGAAGCCGTGGTCGAGCGGCAGCACCACCATCGCCACGCCGAAGCTCCTGGTCGTGTCGGCGTGCCCCCGCGCCTCCTGCCACGTGTCGACGGGCTTGCCGCCCTTCAGCCCGTGATCCTTCAGCAGGCTCGCAAGCCGATCGCGCGATCCGCCCGAGTAGCTGGCGAGTACGGGTTTGCGCCCGTCCTTTCGCAGCTTCTCCAGATGATCGACCACCGCCTCGTACACGTTGGCCTGGTTCGCCCGCTCGGGCGCGAAGTCGCGGGGGCCGTCGACGCCGAAATCGACGACGCGGGCGGACTCGGGCTCGTGGAAGGCGGTGGTGACGTGCGCCGTCGTCTCGCCCAGCCGAGTCGCCCATTCCTCCGCGTCGAGGTAGAGCGCCTTCGCCGGCAGCGGCCGATAGCTGCCCGGCTGCTGCCCCTCGGCCCGCATCCGGTTCTCGTAATAGTCGGCGATCGCCTCGAATCGTCCCTCGGCGGCCGCCGCTACCCCCGCGTCGCGAACGACCAATGCGTCGCCCAGATGATCGAACAGCGTCGCCAGCTTGTCCTCGAACAGCGGCAGCCAATGCTCCATCCCTGCCAGCCGCCGCCCGTCCGACACCGCCTGGTAGAGCGGGTCGCCCGTCGCGGTCGCGCCGAACTTTTCCCGGTATCGCGTCCGGAACCGCTTGATCGACTCCGCGTCGAGCAGCGCCTCCGACGCCGGCAGCAGCGTGAAGCCGTCGACGCGCCCAATAGTGCGCTGGTCGGCCGGATCGAAGGACCGCACGCTCTCGATCTCGTCGCCGAAGAAGTCGAGCCGCAGCGCGTGCTCCTCGCCCGATGGATACAGGTCGACGATGCCGCCCCGCACCGCATATTCGCCGTGATCGTGCACCGTCTCGGTCCGGACATAGCCGTTCGCCTGGAGCAAGGTGGCGAGATCATCACGCCCGATCCGTTCGCCCGGCGCGAGGCTGGCGACGAGCTGGCGAATGCGGAACGGCGTCAGCACGCGCTGCGTCGCCGCGTTGGCGGTGGCGAGCACCAGCTGCGGCCCCTTCGCCTTGGCCTGCAACCGGTGCAGCGCCGCCACCCGCTCCGCCATGACGCGCAAGGTGGGGGAGGCGCGGTCGTACGGCAGACAGTCCCAGGCCGGGAAGGTCACCACCTCCAGCTCGGGCGCGAAGAACGGCGCGGTGGCGGCGATCGCGCGCATCGCCGCGTCGTCAGCGGCGACGAATACGACGCGGCCCGCCGCCCGCGCCAGATCGGCGAGCAGCGAGGGCTGGAACCCGGTCGGCACGCCAGCCAGCGTCAGCGATGCCTTGGCGGAAAGGATGGTCTTCAGGTCGGGCATGATTTCTCTTCTGATCCTCCCCTGCAAGGGGAGGGGGACCAGCGAAGCTGGTGGAGGGGTGTCGACGCTTGCGAGGGGGGCGACACCCCTCCGTCAGCCCTGCGGGCTGCCACCTCCCCTTACAGGGGAGGATCGTCTCATCATTCCGGCAGGGGCACGTAGGTGATCGCGCGCATCGCCTGCATCATCTCGCCGTTCCACTCCGGCGGGCAGGGGATCGATCCGATCGCCCAGCCCATGATGTCGACGTCCTGCTCCTCCAGCAGCGCCTCGAACCAGTCGAGTTCCCCCGCCGACCAGCGCTCGTGATGCGCGTCGAAGAAGCCGCCGATCATCAGATCGGCCTCGCGCGTGCCGCGATGCCAGGCGCGGAAGCGCAGGCGCTTGATGCGAATATCGTGGTCCATGGCAAACACGTCATGCCAGCAAAGGCCGGCATCTCCTGCGGCAGGGGGCCGCCAGTCCGACGAGGCGCCAGCTTTCGCTGGCATGACGGAAGGCGGCTGTTTAGTTCGGCTCATGTAGCCATGCGCCCCGACATCCTCAATCCGCTGTTCGCCGAGGTCACGTCGCTGAAGGGCGTCGGCCCGGCGCTCGCCCGCCCGCTCGACCGGCTCGACCTCAGGCGCGTGGTCGACGTCGCCTTCCACCTGCCGACCGGGTTCATCGATCGCATTCCGCGGACCGAGCTGATGCAGGCCGACGTCGGCAAGGTCATCGCCATCACGCTCACCCCGCGCGACTATCGCACCAGTGCTGGCCGCGGCCCCACCCGTGTCCAGGCGAGCGACGCGCACGGCAATCACGTCAGCCTCACCTATTTCGGTGGCAACAGCGGCTGGGTGAAGAAGCTCCTGCCTCTGGGCGAGCCGCGCCGCGTGTCAGGCCGCCTCGACCAATACGGCCCGGACCTCCAGATCGTTCACCCGGACCTGTCCGAGCCGGACGAGGAGTTTCGTGGCCGCGAGGCGATCTACCCGCTGTCGGAAGGCCTCACCTCCCGCCGACTCGCGGCGCTCGCCGCGCAGGCCGTCGCCCGCGCGCCGGACCTGCCCGAGTGGATCGAGCCCGGTCTGAAGGCCAAGCGCGAATGGCCCGACTGGCACGACGCGCTCGCCCGTATCCATGCCGACCCCGCCGATGCGAAGGCGCGCGAGCGGCTTGCTTATGACGAGGTGTTCGCCAACCAGCTGGCGATGACGCTGGTCCGCGCCGATACGCGCAAACGCAAGGGCAGGGCGCTCCACGGCACCGGCCGCCTCCGCGACCTTCTCAATCTTCCCTACAGCCTCACCGGCGCGCAGGCGCGTACTGTGGCGGAGATCGAGGGTGACCTGGCGCAGGACGCGCCGATGCTCCGCCTGCTCCAGGGCGATGTCGGCTCGGGCAAGACGCTGGTCGCCGCGATGGCGCTGCTCGTCGCGGTCGAGGCCGGCGCGCAAGGCGCCATGCTCGCGCCCACCGAAATTCTCGCCCGCCAGCATCACGACACGCTGCGCCGCCAGCTCGCCGGTCTGCCGGTCGAGGTCGCCGTCCTGACCGGCCGCGACAAGGGTCGTGCGCGCGAGGCGACGCTGATGGCGCTCGCCGACGGATCGATCGACATTCTCGTCGGCACCCACGCCATCTTCCAGGAGGCGGTCGGCTACAAGGATTTGGGGTTGGTCGTCGTCGACGAGCAGCACCGCTTCGGCGTCGCGCAGCGCATGCTCCTCCAGGAGAAGGGCCGCAGCCCGCACCTGCTGGCGATGACCGCCACGCCGATCCCCCGCACGCTGACCCTCGCCCAATATGGCGAGATGGACGTCAGCCGCCTCGACGAGATGCCTCCCGGCCGCCAGCCGATCGAGACGCGCGTCGTGTCGGAGGATCGGCTCGACGAGGTGGTGAACGCGCTCGGCCGCCATCTCGAAACCGGCGGCCAGGCCTATTGGGTCTGCCCTCTGGTCGAGGAGAGCGAGAAGAGCGACATGGCCGCCGCCGAGGCACGTGCCGAGGCGCTCCGCCAGCGCTTCGGCGAGCAGGTCGGCCTCGTCCACGGCCGCATGAAGCCGCCCGAGAAGGACGCGCAGATGGAGGCGTTCGCCGGCGGTCGCACGCGCGTGCTGGTCGCGACCACGGTGATCGAGGTCGGCGTCGACGTGCCCAACGCGACGCTGATCGTGATCGAGCACGCCGACCGCTTCGGCCTCGCCCAGCTCCACCAGTTGCGCGGTCGCGTCGGGCGGGGCGGCGGCCAGTCGCGCTGCCTGCTGCTGCGCGGCGCCGCGCTCAGCGAGACCGCGCGCGCGCGCCTGGCGCTGATGCGCGAATCAAACGACGGCTTCCGCCTCGCCGAGGAGGATCTGCGCCTGCGCGGCGCCGGCGAGATGCTCGGCACCCGCCAGTCGGGCGAGGCCGGCTTCCGGCTCGCCACGCCGGAGATGCTGGCCGACCTGTTGCAATGCGCGCACGATGACGCGCGCCTGCTGATCGACCGTGACGGCGGCCTGTCGGGCACGCGCGGCCAGGCCGCTCGCGCCGCGCTCTACCTGTTCGAGCGTGACGCCGGCGTGGCGCTGCTCCGCTCCGGTTGACGCGAGGGCGGCGGCCGTCCACCGCCCCGGCCATGCCCCTGCTCGCCATCATCGCCGTCCTCGCCGCGGGGCTCGGCGTCGCGCTCCAGCCGCCGACCAACGCGGCGCTCGCCCGCGCTGGCGGGTCGGTGGTGCTCGCCTCGCTGATCTCCTTCGCGATCGGCACCGCGCTCCTGCTCGTCGCCTGGCTCGCCGCCGGCCGTCCCGGTGGCGGGGGCTTGCGCGATGCACCGGCCTGGGCCTGGGTGGGAGGCTTCTACGGCGCCTGCTTCGTCGCCGCGCTCGCCTACGCCACGCCGCGCCTCGGCCTCGCCTCCACGCTGACCCTCGCCATCGCCAGCCAGCTCGTCGCCGCGCTGCTCTTGGATCGCTGGGGTGCACTCGGTCTCGCCCCGACATCGATCGGCACCGGCCGCCTCCTCGGCGTAGCCCTCGTCATCGCGGGTGCCGTGCTGGTCCGGCGCGGCTAGCCGCCGGGCAGCAGGCCGCGACCAGCCTGGCGTTCGTCATGACGTGACGGGAACTTCTACTTCAGTCCTCGTCGCAAATCCTCAATTCCTGGTTATCGCCGCGAGCAACGCGTCGTAGCGATCCGGTGATAGCGGATGCACGAACCGGCAGCCGATCCGCCCGCCCAACGACCAGCGTACCTCCACCGCGACCCGCCCGAGGGTCGGCAGCTCCACCAGCAGCGTCTGCTCCGCCGCCAGTCCGGCATCGCAGCGCGCCATCAGTCCGCCTTGCGAGAGATTGACCACCGTCACGACGCAGGCAAGCCCGTCCTCGCAGGTCGCGCGCGTCCGCAACAACACCTCGACCCGCTGTTCGCCACGTTCGTCCGATAACGTGGGTGCCAATCCGTTCATCGATACTCCCGTCGCCGCCCGCCAAGATGACGACCGTTCCGTCAGACCGAAGTAAACGGGCAAGGTTCGGAAATCATGCCCGATTTGTCACCTCTGCGGCGCGATCAGCAACCCATGTTGTTTCTTGCCCGCCGATACGCGCACCGGGTCGCTGCCGACCGCGACGACCTGCGTCTCGCCCGACACCTTCTCGCCGTCCACCCGCGCGCCGCCGCCCGCGATCAGCCGCCGTGCCTCTCCCTTGGACGCGGCGAAGCCCAGCCCGACCAGCGCGTCGACGATGCCGATCTCGCCCGCTACCGCCAGCCGCGGCAGCGCGTCGCCCGCGGCGCCTTCCTCGAAGGTGCGCCGCGCCGTCTCCGCGGCCTCGTCCGCCGCCGCACGCCCGCGGCACATCGCCGTCGCCTCGGTGGCGAGCAGCTTCTTCGCCTCGTTGATCTCCGCGCCCGGCAGCGCCTCCAGCCGCCTGATCTCGTCCAGCGGCAAGTCGGTGAACAGGCGCAGGAAGCGTCCCACGTCGCGGTCGTCGGTGTTGCGCCAGAACTGCCAGTAATCGAAATGCGGCAGCTGGTCCTCGTGCAGCCACACCGCGCCGGACACCGTCTTGCCCATCTTGGCGCCGTCGGCAGTGGTGAGCAGCGGAGTCGTCACCCCGAACACCTCGGTCCCGCTCATCCGCCGCGCCAGCTCGACGCCGTTGACGATGTTGCCCCACTGGTCCGACCCGCCCATCTGCAACCGGCAGCCGGCGCGCCGCGACAATTCCATGAAATCGTACGCCTGGAGGATCATGTAGTTAAATTCGAGGAAGCTCAGCGATTGCTCGCGATCGAGCCTGAGCTTGACCGAATCGAAGCTCAGCATCCGGTTGACGGAGAAATGCTGCCCGACGTCGCGGAGGAACGGGATGTATTCCAGCCTGTCGAGCCACTCGGCATTGTCCAGCATCACCGCGTCGGTCGGCCCGTCGCCGAAGGTCAGGAAGCGCTCGAAGATGCGCTTGATCGACGCGACGTTGGCCGCGATCCCGTCGTGATCGAGCAGCTTGCGCGCCTCGTCCTTGAAGCTGGGATCGCCGATCTTGCCGGTGCCGCCGCCCATCAGCACGATCGGCTTGTGCCCGGTCTGCTGGAGCCGCCGCAGCAGCATGATCTGCACCAGGCTGCCGACGTGCAGCGACGGCGCGGTCGGGTCGAAGCCGATATAGCCCGGCACAATCCCGCCAGCGGCCAGCGCGTCGAGCGCGGCGGCGTCGGTCATCTGGTGGATGTAGCCGCGCTGCGACAAGATGGTGAGGAGATCGGACCGGTAGGACATGGCGGTCGGTTAGCAAGCGGCGCGCCGGGCGTCACCTGCTGCGCCGCAATGCTCCCGCCACCGCCCGCGCTCAACTGCGCGAAAGCTGACCCTGCGGATCGACCGGCGTGCGGCCCCGGCGCAGCTCGAAATGCACCTCCGGCCGGTCGGCGAAGCCGGTGTCGCCCGACAGCGCGATCGTCTGACCGCGCTTCACCGACTGGCCGCGGCTGACCAGCAGCTTGGACGCGTGGCCGTACACGCTGGTCCAGCCGCCGCCATGTTTGATGATGACGAGCCCGCCCAGCGCCGCGATTCCATCTCCTGCATAGGCGACCACGCCGTCGGCGGTCGCCACGACGGGCGTGGAGACGGGTACCGCGATCTTGATCCCGTCGTTGCGCTCGCCACTGGCGCCGCGGCCGAAACGTTTCACGACTTGGCCGTCGACCGGCCAGACGAAGCCGCCTCCTGCCAGCCGCACCGGCGGCGCCACCGCGGCGCTCGGCGGCAATGTGCGCGTCGGCCGTTTGGTCGGCCGCGCCGGCGCCTGGTTCGCCGCGAGCGCCGGCTCGCCGCCGGTCAAAATGTCGTCCACGTCCAGCCGGAACGCCGCCGCCCGTTCCGCCGCGCGGCTGGCGGCGGCGGCGGCCGGGCCAGGGATGGCGATCCGCTGGCCGGCGCGCAGCACGTACGGCTCGGCCAGCTGGTTGGCCGACACGATCCGCGACCATTCGACGCCGTAGGCACGCGCGATCGCGATCCCGCTCTCGCCGCTTCGCACCAAGTGATAGCGTCCACCCGGCACCGCCAGCCGCTGCCCGGCGCGGATGGTGAAGGGCGGCTGCAAGTCGTTCGCCCGCGCGATCGCCTCCAGCCCCACGCCGGCGCGATCGGCAATACGGCGCAGCGTATCACCCGGTGCCACCACGACGCTGCCGTCCGCTACCTCCCGCGCGTCCGCGGCCACCGGCCGCGCTTCCCAGGCCGGGCGCGCCGGCGCCGACGTGGCTAGGTCGACGCGCCCGACCGGACGATCGGGTGACTCGCTGTCTGCCACCTGTTCGTCGGCGCCCTCGTCCGCCCCCGGCAGGTCGCGCGGCTGCTCGGTGACCGGGGGAGGGGCCGCGGTCGCATAGCGGGCGTCGCCGCCGTCGACCCGGGGAATGCATCCGCCGAGCGCCACCGCCATCATTGCCGCCGCCGCCCGTCGCATCCGCCTCGCTCCTTACGCGTATGCCCGTTCGAGTGTCGCCAGCGAGGCCGCGTGCGTCAGGTCGAGCTGCAGCGGCGTCACCGAGACGAAGCCGTCGCTGCTCGCGTCCAGGTCGCTGCCGTCGCTCGGCCGTTCGCCCAGCCGCCCGAGCGCCACCCAGTAATAGGGAAAGCCGCGCGGATCGTCGCGCCGCTCCATCCGCACCCGCCCGTAATCGCGCAGGCCCTGGCGCACGACGCGGATGCCCTCCACCGCCTCCGGCGCACAGGGCGGGAAATTGACGTTGACCACCGTCCGCGGCGCCCATGGCGCGTCGATCAGCGGGCGCAGCACCCGCTCGCCCCAGGCTTCCGCGGTCGCGAACGACACCCGCTCGCCGGGCGCCGCCTTGGGATAACGCTGGCTGAGCGCAATCGAGCGGATGCCTGCCAGCGCCCCCTCCATCGCCGCCGAGACGGTGCCCGAATAATGCACGTCCTCGCCCAGATTGGCACCGCGGTTGACGCCCGACAGGATCAGGTCGGGCGGAGCGTCCTTCATGATCTCGGCGAGCGCCATCATCACCGCGTCGGTCGGCGTCCCCGTCACCGCCCAGCGGCGGTCGTCGAAGCGTTTCAGGCGGATCGGCCGGGTCAGCGTCAGCGAGCGGCCGGTGCCGGACTGTTCCTCCATCGGCGCGACGATCGTGACGTCGTCCGACAGCGTCCGTGCCAGCCGCTCCAGCACGGCGAGCCCCTTGGCGTTCACCCCGTCGTCGTTGGTCAGCAGGATGCGCATCAGCGTGCCGGCTCCAGCAATTCCAGCCCGCCCGCGTACGGTCGCAGCGCCGCCGGCACGACGACGGAGCCGTCCGCCTGCTGATAATTCTCGATCACCGCCACCAGCGTGCGGCCGACCGCGAGTCCCGATCCATTCAGCGTATGCACGAACCGCGTCTGCTTCTCGCCCTCCGCCCGGTAGCGCGCGTTCATCCGTCGCGCCTGGAAGTCGGTGCAGTTCGAAACGCTGGAAATCTCGCGGTAACGACCCTGTCCGGGCAGCCACACCTCCAGGTCGAAGGTCTTGGCCGCCGAGAAGCCCATGTCGCCCGTGCACAGCAGCATGCGGCGGTACGGCAGGTCCAGCGCCTCCAGTACTCCCTCGGCGCAAGCCGTCATCCGCTCATGTTCCGCTTCGGACGCGCCCGGCGTGGTGATCGCCACCATCTCCACCTTGTCGAACTGGTGCTGGCGGATCAGCCCGCGCGTGTCGCGCCCGGCCGCCCCCGCCTCCGAGCGGAAACAGGGCGTGAGGGCGGCGAAGCGCAGCGGTAACTCCGCCTCGTTCATGATCCGCTCGCGCACGATATTGGTCAGCGACATCTCCGCGGTGGAGATCAGCCAGCGGTCGTCGGTGGTGCGGAACAGGTCCTCGGCGAATTTGGGCAGCTGGCCGGTGCCGAACGCCACCTCGTCGCGCACCATCAGCGGCGGCGCGATCTCCTCGAAGCCGTGCTCGTCGACCAGGCGCGACAGCATGAACTGGCCGATCGCGCGGTTGAGCCGCGCCATCTGCCCGCGCAGCAGCGTGAAGCGCGCCCCCGCCAGCAGCACGCCGGTATCGAAATCCATGCCCAACGCGGGCCCGATCGCGTCGTGCTCGCGCGCCTCGAACGGGAAGGCGCGCGGGCTACCCCACTCGGCCGCGCGCACATTGTCGTCCTCGCCCAGGCCCTCCGGCACATCGGCGGCAGCGAGGTTGGGGATGGCGGCGAGCTTCTCGTCCAGGATCGTCGCGGTCGCCCGCTCTTCACCCTCCAGCTCCGGCAGACGTTCCTTCAGCGCCGCGACCTCGGCCATCAACGCCTGCGCGCGATCCTCATCCCTCGCCGCCTTGGCCTGGCCGATCTGCTTGGACAGCTCGTTGCGCCGGGTCTGCGCCTCCTGCGCGGCCGCGATCGTGCCACGTCGCCGTTCGTCCAGCGCGACCAGCGCCTCGGCCTGAGGCGGCAGTCCGCGCCTCGCCAGCGCGGCGTCGAAGGCGGCGGGATCGTCGCGGATCAGGCGGATGTCGTGCATGGCGCAGGCTATGGCGGGACGGCGCGACCTCGGCAACCCGCCGCGCCGCACGGGCGTTCACCTCCCGACACGCAACCAGAGGAGTCTCCATGCAGCTGTCCCACAACACCGTCGTCCTCGTCGCCGACGGCCGCAAGATGCTGTTCCTGCGCAACGACGGCGACGGCGAATACCCGAACCTGAAGGTCGAGCATGCCGAGGAGCAGGACAATCCGGCCACCAACGACCAGGTCACCGACCGCGCCGGTCGCGCCTCGTCGCCGCAGGGCGCGTCGCAGAGCTCGGTCGGCGGCGCCGACGCGCATCAGCACGAGGAGGATCGATTCGCCGCCGAGGCCGCCGAACTTCTCAAAAAGCGCGCCTTGTCGAACGATTACCAGAAGCTGATCGTCGTCGCCCCGCCGCGAACGCTCGGCGAGTTGCGCAAGCATTACCACAAGGAAGTCAGCGACCGGCTGATCGGCGAACTCGACAAGGATCTCACCGGCCATCCGATCTCCGACATCGAGAAGGCGCTCGCCGCCGCCTAGTTGTCGCGGATCGCGTGTTCCCGGACGGTGCCGCCAAATGGGGCGTCTGCACGATCTGTATGATCGTACAGGCGCCCGATCCATATCGATGTCGCCAACACGTGATATTCGCGCAACAATTGGTGAGGAACCCGATCAATCCCGCGTAATGTGTTGCTTGTTCGGCCAATTCTTCACGCCTATAGGCGCCGAACCAATCTGGGGGAGATCGGTGGACGCGACAACATGGTCGCGACGCCGATCGTAGGGAGAGTGGCATGGCGACGGTGCTTAATCGCGTTGACGGTACAGGCCTTGGTCACGTGGCGGCGAACGACGCGGACGACGGATATCGCCCGACCGCGGACGAGCCGTTCATGAGCCTCCGGCAGCAAGCTTATTTCCGCAACAAGCTGCTGCGCTGGAAGGAGGCGCTGCTGCTCGATTCGCAGGGCACGTTGTCTCACCTCCAAGTCGACTCGATGCGCGAGGCCGACCTGAACGACCGCGCGTCGAGCGAGACGGACTGGTCGATCGAACTGCGCACCCGCGATCGCCAGCGCAAGCTGATCGGCAAGATCGACGCCGCCATCCGCCGCATCGAGGAAGGCGAGTACGGGTATTGCGAAGTGACCGGTGAGCCAATCGGGCTCGGGCGGCTCGAAGCTCGGCCGATCGCGACCATGACGGTGGAAGCGCAGGAGCGGCACGAGCGCAACGAGAAGATCTCGCGCGACGACTGATCGGCGCGCGTGCGGCAACGCCCCGCCCCCTCATTGGAAGGCGGCGGGGCGGCCGGCGTCACTGGCTGGCGATCTCTTCCTTCAGCCGCAGCTTCTGCTTCTTGAGGTCGGCCATCAGGACGGAATCGGGGAGCGGCCGATGCGCTTCGTCGGCGAGCCGGCGATCAAGCGTGGCGTGCTTCTGCTCGAGGGCCGTCTGGTGCGTGGACTGCATGGGCAGGTTCTCCTTCGGCTTGGGGGACGGTGAGTAGAACACGAAAAAGGCGAGAATGTCTCGACCTCGATTCGCCGGCTGCGACCGCCCGTGCCGTTTCCTCCGCCGCCCGTTGCCGCCGCCGCATCCGCCGCTACCAGGAGCCCGGGGAGACCGTCGTGGACGAATCGCAATTAAGGGCCAGGCTGGACATGCTGCGCGAGGAGCATCGCGACCTGGACACCGCCATCGCCGCGCTCGGCGAGGCGGGCACGCGCGACCAGTTGCAACTCGCGCGACTGAAGAAGCGCAAGCTGCGTCTCCGCGACGAGATCGCGCAGGCCGAGGACGTGCTAATTCCGGACATCATCGCCTGACGTAATACTGGCGTGGCTCGCTGGTCCGTGCGAATCGGGCGGCATGATGGGGCAAGGGCGCGAATCGACGATGTACGGCCGGGTGGTTGACGCCTTGTACGTGGATGCCATGCTGCTCGCCGACGAAGCGCGCAGCTATTTCGAGGAACAGGGGCGGGCGGAGCGCGAGGCATTGTCGCCCAACGATCGCGTCGCGTTCAGCTGTGAATCGCTGCACGTGACGACCCGCCTGATGCACGTCGTCGCCTGGCTGCTGACCCGTCGCGCGGTGGATGCCGGCGAGCTGTCCGCAACGGGCGCGCTCGATCCCGCGCGCCGGTTGGCCAGCGCGCCGCGCCCGCTCGCGTCGTTAATCGCGGCATTGCCGGCGCGGGCCGCGGCACTGGTCACCGCCAGCGCCGACCTGCACCGCCGCGCGGCCGTGCTGGACGAGGCATTTGCCGCCGACCGACCGCCGTCGAGCCCCGCCCGGTCGATGCAGCAGCGGCTCGTCGCGCTACTTTAAACTTGGTTTCGATCAACGTGGTCATCCCCGCGGCGCAGGCCGGGGCCCAGCTGGGATGGCGGTCGTGATCTGCTGCCATCGTCCCCCATCGAAGCTTAGGCCTTCGCTGGGATAGCTCAAACCGCAGCTACACCCAGACGCGCCCGGGCGGCGCGATACTCCGCTTCCAGCCTGTCGACGAAGGCTCCCGCCGGGCGCACCGCGTCGATCGCACCGATGCCCTGGCCCGATCCCCAGATGTCGCGCCATGCCTTGGCCTTGGAGCCGTTGCCGCCGCCGAAATCCATCGTCTTGAAGTCGCCCTCGGGCAGCGCGTCGGGGTCGAGGCCCGCCGCGACGATCGAGCCGCGCAGGTAATTGCCATGCACGCCGGTGAACAGGTTGGAATAGACGATGTCGCTCGCCCGACCCTCGACCACGCCCTGCTTGTACGCCGCCTCGGCGTTCGCCTCCTCGGTGGCGATGAAGGGCGATCCGATATAGGCGAAGTCCGCGCCCAACGCCTGCGCGGCCAGGATTGCGCCGCCGGTCGCGATCGAGCCCGACAGCGCCAGCGGTCCGTCGAACCATTGGCGGATTTCGGCCGTCAGCGCGAACGGCGACAACCGGCCGGCATGGCCGCCCGCGCCCGCCGCCACCGCGATCAGCCCGTCCGCGCCTTTCTCGACGGCCTTGCGCGCGAAGCGGTCGTCGATGACGTCGTGCAGCGTGATGCCGCCCCAGCCGTGCACCGCCTGGTTCAGGTCCTCGCGCGCGCCGAGCGAGGTGATGACGATCGGCACCTGCCACTTGGCACAGGTCGCGAGGTCCGCCTCCAGCCGGTCGTTGGAGCGGTGGACGATCTGGTTGACCGCGAACGGCGCCGCCGGGCGATCGGGATGCGCCCGGTTATGCGCCGCCAGTTCTTCGGTGATACGGTGGAGCCACTCGTCGAGCAGCGCCGCCGGCCGCGCGTTGAGCGCGGGGAAAGAGCCGACGATCCCCGCCTTGCACTGCGCGATGACCAGCTCGGGTCCGGAGATCAGGAACAGCGGCGACCCGATCACGGGAAGACGCAGGCGATCGAAGATGGCGGGAAGCGACATGGTCGTGAACGGTAACGCGGCCCCCGCTCTTGTCCAGCGCGGTTGCGCGAGCGTCACGATCCCGGCAGGAATGGTGCAACATCCCATCGGAGTTCGCCCATGAAGCTCGCGTCCGTCGCCGCCCTGTCCATCGCGGCATCGTCCCCCGCGCTCGCCGCCGGGCAGTTGCCGACCGGCGTGGTGCCCGTGCTGTACGACATCAGCGTGCGGCCGGACGCCGCGGCGCTGACCTTCACCGGCGAGGAGACGATCACCGTCGACGTGAAGACGCCGACGCGCACGCTGGTGCTGAACGCTGCCGACCTGCGGATCACGCGCGCGACGTTCGACGGCAAGCCCGTCCGCACCCGGCTCGATCCCGCCGCGCAGACGCTCACCGTCACGCTGCCACGCACCGCGGCGGTCGGCCGGCACCTGCTCGCCTTCGCCTGGGCCGGCAAGATCAGCCAGTCCGCCGCCGGCCTGTTCGCGATCGATTATACCGGCCGGGACGGCAAGCAGCAGCGCATGCTGGCGACGCAGTTCGAAGCGCCCGACGCGCGTCGCTTCGCACCGATGTGGGACGAACCCGCGTTCAAGGCGCGTTTCCGCCTGTCGACCACCGCGCCGGCGGGGCAGAAAGCCTATTCCAACATGCCGGCGACCTCCGTCACCGCGGGGCCGGGCGGCACCCAGCTCTACCGGTTCGGCGAGACGCCGGTGATGTCCAGCTACCTCTTGTTCCTGGGGCAGGGCGAGGTCGAGCGGAAGACGCTGCGCGTCGGCGACGTCGAGCTCGGCATCATCAGCCGTCCCGGCGTGGTCGACCAGGGCGATTACGCACTCGGCGCGGTCAAGCGGCTGCTGCCCTATTACGATGATTATTTCGGCCAGCCCTATCCGCTGCCCAAGATGGACATGATCGCCGGGCCGGGCAGCAGCCAGTTCTTCGGCGCGATGGAGAATTGGGGCGCGATCTTCTATTTCGAGCCCGAGCTGCTGTTCGATCCTGCCCGCACTACGGCCAGTGCCAAGCAGCGCATCCACGTGGTCGTCGCGCACGAGATGGCGCACCAATGGTTCGGCGATCTCGTCACCATGCGCTGGTGGGACGATCTGTGGCTGAACGAGGGCTTCGCCTCGTGGATGGAGAGCAAGGCGGGGGCCGACCTCAACCCCGAGTGGGAGGTCCGCGCCAGCCAGGTCGCCGGTGGCCGCGAGAGCGCGATGGCACTCGATGCGACGAGCGGTACGCACCCCATCATCCGGCCGGTCGCCACCGTCGACCAGATCGGCGAGGCGTTCGACGGCATCACCTATTCCAAGGGCGAGGCGGTGATCGGCATGCTGGAGGCGACGCTGGGCGAGGCGAAGTTCCGCGACGGCATCCGCCGCTACATGGCCAAGTATAAATACGGCAACACCGTCACCGATCAGCTCTGGGCCGAACTGTCGGCCGCGTCGGGGCAGGACGTGCGCACGATCGCGCGCGACTTCACGCTGCAGGGCGGCGTGCCGCTCGTCGCGCTGTCAGGCGCGACCTGCACGGGCGGTATGACCACTGCGAGGCTGACGCAGGGCCGCTTCGGCTTGGATGCCGCGTCGAAGGCGCCGCAGACCTGGCACGTGCCGCTCAGCCTGGCGACGTTGGGCGGCGGCACGACGCAGACGGTGGTCACCGGCGCGGCCGGTACGGCGGTGACGGTGAAGGGCTGCGGCACGCTGGTGCTCAACCGCGGCAAGGCCAGCTACACGCGCGTCATGTACGACGAGCCCGGCCACGCCGCGATCGTCCGCGACTATCCGCGCCTCTCGCTGGAGGACCGTGTCGGCACGTTGGGCGACGATTACGCGCTGGCGGCGGGCGGCTACCAGAACCTGTCGCGCTATTTCGCGGTGCAGGCGCGTGTCGACGCGAAGGCGAGCCCGCTCGAATGGTCCACGGTGGCGGACAAGCTCGCCTCGCTGAACGCACTCTACGCCGGCACGCCGCTCGAGGAGCCGCTGCGTGCGCGCACCGTGGCGATCCTGGCGCCGGTGCTGGAGCGGATCGGCATGACCGCGCCGGCGAACGAGTCGGCGCTGACGAGCAACCTGCGCGAGGATCTGGTCGGCCTGCTCGGCACCAGCGGTGACGCCGCGCTCGCCGCGCGCGCGCGCGATTACGTGGCGCGGCTGCGGACCGACCCCACGGCGATCCCGCCCGCGATCCGCGCGCCGGTCCTTGCCACCTACGCGGTCAACGCGACGCCGGCCGACTGGGACCAGCTGCTCGCCCTGACCCGTGCCGAGCCATCGCCGGTCGCCCGCAGCCGCTTCGTGTCGCTGCTCGGCGTGGCACGCGACGAGGCGGTGGCGCAGCGCGCGCTGGCGCTGCTCGCCGGCGACACGCTGACCGCGCCGCAGAAGGCGTCGCTGCTACGATCGATCGCCAACGCGCATCCGGAACTGGCGTTCGACTGGGCGGTCAAGAACCGCGCGCTGGTGGACTCCTTCATCGAGGAGAGCTCGCGCCCCGGCTTCATCGTCGGCTTGGCACGCGGGTCGAACGATCCCGCGATCGAGGGCAGGGTCCGCGCGTTCGCCGCCGCGTCACCGGCGAGCGCGTCCAAGGCGTCGGTCGACCGCACGCTCGCCGGGATCGGCGTTCGCCGCGCCGCGGCCGAGCGGCTGCGCGCGGCAACGGGAACGTGGCTGGGGGTGCGTCCCTGATCCTTGTTCCCCGGCGGAGGCGAAACCTCTGCAAAGGTCGACTCTCTCCGTTATCCCGGGCTCGTTCCGGGGTCCACCGTGCCGCCAACTCAGCGAGTTGATATGCGGCTCACGGTGGATGCCGGAACAGGTCCGGCGTGACGGAGATCACGGTTGCGGCGGCGGGGAACGTCACCCCTCCGGCGTCTCAACCACCACGTCGCGCTCGGTCTGCAAGCCGTGCCGCAGCAGCATGGGGATGTTGGCGAAGGCGAACAACAGCGTCAGCGGGATCGCGCCCCACAGCTTGAACCCCACCCAGAAATCCCAGCTGGTGCTTCGCCACACCGCCTCGTTCAGACAGCCCATGGCCACGAAGAACATCGTCCAGTTCCGCGTGAGCTTGCGCCAGCCGAGCGCCGATAGCCCGGGATAGGCCGCGCCCAGCAGCCCCTCCAGCAGCGGCCGGCCGGTGACGAAGCCGAAGGCAAGCACCGCCGCGAAGGTCGCGTAGACGATCGTCGGCTTCATCTGGATGAAGCGCGGATCGTGGAACCAGATGGTCAACCCGCCGAACACCACCACCAGCCCGCCCGAGATCCACAGCATAGGCGAGATGCTGCCGAGCTTCGCCTTCGACACCAGCATCGCCACCACCGTCGCGATGATGAAGGCCGCGGTGGCGCAGATCACCCGCGCGATAACGAGCGCGCCCACCCGGTCCATGTCCGACAGAAACCCCGTCGTCGCCGCGACCAGCCGCATCATCGGCTCGGCCGGCGCCAGGAAGTTGACCAGGAAAAAGGCGAGCAGCGGCGCGTAATCCACCGCCATGCGCAGCCCGGGGGAGGAACGGTCCTGGGTCATGCGACGGTTCCTTCGTCACGCCGGGCTCGTCCCGGCGTCCAGGACCAAGCAGCGTTGGCGTTCGTGGCTCTGGATACCGGGACGAGCCCGGCACGACGCGGTGCCTGCATCACTTCACCCTCTCGACGCCCGCGATGATCCGGCTGACCTCGCTCGCGTCGAACGGCCGCAGGTCCGTCATCCCCTCGCCGATGCCGATGGCGTGGATCGGCAACCCGTATTTCTCTGCCGCCGCCACCAGCACGCCGCCGCGCGCGGTGCCATCCAGCTTGGTCATGACGAGCCCGGTGACGCCCGCCACGTCCTTGAACACCTCGATCTGGTTGAGCGCGTTCTGGCCGGTGGTGGCGTCGAGCACCAGCACCACGTCGTGTGGGCTCGCCGGATTGAGCCGCCCCAGCACGCGCCGGATCTTGCTCAGCTCGTCCATCAGCTCGCGCTTGTTCTGGAGGCGCCCGGCCGTGTCGACGATCAGCACGTCGATCCCCGTCTCGGTTGCTTGGCGCACCGCCTCGAACACGATGCCGGCCGGATCGCCGCCCTCCTTGCCCGTGACGATCGGCACGCCGACCCGCTCGGCCCAGGTCCGCAGCTGCCCGATGGCGGCAGCGCGGAACGTGTCACCCGCGGCCAGCATCACCCCGTAATCCTGTTCCATCAGCAGGTGGGCGAGCTTGGCGATGGTGGTCGTCTTGCCCGATCCGTTGACGCCGATCACCAGGATCACCTGCGGCCGGGGAAAGGCGGTGACCTCCAGCGGCGTCGCCACCTTGGCCAGCGTCTTCTCCACCTCCTCCGCCACGACGAGGCGGATGCCCAGCTCCTCCATGTCGCGCCCGAATGTGCCCTCGGCCAGCCGCCCGCGCACGTGCGCCGCCGTCGCCGGCCCCAGGTCGGACGCGATCAGCGCCTCCTCGATTTCCTCCAGCGTCTCGTCGGTCAGCCGCGCGCCGCCAAGGCCGGCGAGGTTGCCGACCAGCCGGTCCGAGGTGCGCCGAAAGCCGCCGAGCAATTTCTCGTGCCAAGTGGGGGAAGTGCTCATGCGTGGGTTCCGGTGAGATAGGTGTCGGCGGCGCCGGTGATGCGAACGTGGACCAGGCTGCCGGGCGGGGCAGGGGCGTCCAGCCGCACCTCGGCGAAATTGCCGGCGCGGCCACGGTCGCCCGACCGCTCGATCAATACCTGCTGGTGCGACCCGACGAGCCCGTCGAGCCAGCCGCGCCGCCGGCTCGCCGCGGCCGCGCGCAACCGCGCCGCCCGCGCGCGGCGGATCTCGGGCGCGACCTGCGGCATCCGCGCGGCGGGCGTGCCGATCCGCGGCGAGTAGGGGAAGATATGGGCGTGAACGATGTCGCAATCGTTGAGCAGCGCCAGCGTGTCCGCCGCCATCGCCTCGTCCTCGGTGGGGAAGCCGGCGATCAGGTCCGCCCCGATCGCCAGCTCCGGTCGCCCCGCCTTCAGCCGCTCGACCAGCGCCACCGATTGCGCGCGCGAATGGCGCCGCTTCATCCGCTTCAGCACCATGTCGCTGCCCGCCTGGAGCGACAGATGGAGGTGTGGCGCCAGACGTGGCTCACCGACGATCAGGTCCGCCAGCCGGTCGTTGATCTCGACCGAATCGAGCGACGACAGCCGCAGTCGCGCCAGATCCGGCACGTGGCGCAGGATACGCTCCACCAGCATCCCCAGCGTCGGCGCGCCCGGCAGGTCGGGACCGTAGCTCGTCAGGTCGATGCCGGTCAGCACCACCTCGCGGTGACCGTCGTCGACCAAGGCCCCGATCCGGTCGATCACCGCGCCCGCCGGCACCGATCGGCTGGGCCCGCGCCCTTGCGGGATGATGCAGAAGGTGCAGGCGTGATCGCACCCGTTCTGCACCTCCACCAGCGCGCGGGCGTGCCCGGCGGAACGCGGCGTGGGCAGGGCGGCGGCACCCCAGCTCGCCGGTGCCAGCTTTGCGTCATTAGATACGACGCGCGCCACCTCCGGCATCGCCTCGAACCCTCTTGGGTCGATCGTCGCCGCGCAGCCGGTGACGACGATCGCGGCGGTAGGACGGTCGCGATGTGCCCGGCGGATGGCGGCGCGTGTCTGCTTCACCGCCTCCGCGGTCACCGCGCAGCTATTCACCACGACGGTATTCGCGCCCGCGACCCATTGTCGGATCGTGTCGCTCTCGGCATGGTTGAGGCGGCAGCCGAGGCTGACGACCTCGCCCGCGGGAGATTGGGACATGACGCGCGATCTAGGGGCGAAGCGCCCCCAAGTCCATGAAGCGGCACGGCAGGTGCTCGACTTCTGGTTCGCCCTGACCACCGACCAGCATTTCGCCGTCGACGTGGCGCTCGATCGCACCATCGCCGATCGCTTCGGTGCGCTTCACGCCGAGGTGACGGCGACGCGAGCGGCGGAATGGGCCGACGATCCGGAGACGCTGCTGGCGGCGATCATCGTCCTCGATCAATTCTCCCGCAACACGTTCCGCGGATCAGCGGAGGCGTTTGCGCAGGACGCCCTCGCGACCGAACTGACGCTGCACGCGATCGAACAGGGCTGGGACACGGCGATGCCGCCCGAACACCGCGTCTTCCTCTACCTGCCGCTGATGCACGCCGAGGACATGGCGTTGCAGAAGCTCAGCGTCGCCAAGTACGAAGCCCTCGGCATCGAAAACAACCTCGATTTCGCCCGCAAGCATCGCGACGTGATCGCCCGCTTCGGCCGCTATCCCGCCCGCAACGCCGCCCTGGGTCGCGTGACGACGTCGGAGGAGCAGGCGTTCCTGGACGAAGGCGGCGGCTGGTAGCTTCTCCAGCCAGCCCCACCGTCATGCCGGGCTCGTCCCGGCATCTAGGGCCAAGCAGCGTCTTGTTTCGTTACCCTGGATGCCGGGACGAACCCGGCAAGACGGCGGACACTGGTCGCCAACTTGCCAAAACCCCCACACTCGCGTAAGCACCCCGCCAGTTCGATCGTCGAACGCGAGAAACAAGCACGACCGTCCCCGCACGGCGTGCCCGCTGGCCGGTGAGTTTTCACCCGCCGGCGCTTTTGCGTTTGGCGGCAATGAGGTGGTGAAGCGATGTTCGAGAGCCTGAGCGATCGTCTTGGCGGCGTCTTCGACCGTCTGCGCGGCCGTGGCGCGCTGACGGAGGCGGATGTGCGCGCGGCGATGCGCGAGGTACGCGTCGCGCTGCTCGAAGCCGACGTGGCGCTGCCCGTCGCGCGCGAGTTCGTCGACAAGGCGACCGAGGCGGCGATCGGCCAGAACGTCCTGCGCTCGGTCACGCCGGGCCAGCAGGTCGTCAAGATCGTCCACGACGCGCTGGTCGCGATGCTCGGCGCCGACGCCAGCGAGTTGCTGCTCGACGTCACGCCGCCCGCGGTGGTGATGATGGTCGGCCTGCAGGGCTCGGGCAAGACGACCACCACTGCCAAGATCGCCAAGCGCCTCGCCACCAAGGAGCGCAAGAAGGTCCTGATGGCGTCGCTCGACGTCAATCGCCCCAACGCGCAGGAGCAGTTGGCGACGTTGGGTACACAGGTCGACGTGTCGACGCTGCCGATCGTCGCTGGCCAGCAGCCGGTCGACATCGCCCGGCGCGCGATGCAGGCGGCCAAGCTCCAGGGCTACGACGTCCTGATGCTCGACACCGCCGGTCGACTCCACGTCGATCAGGCGCTGATGGACGAGATGCGCGCCGTCGCCGACGTCGCCAGCCCTCAGGAAATCCTGCTCGTCGTCGACGCGCTGACCGGGCAGGACGCGGTCAACGTCGCCGAGAATTTCTCCACCGAGGTGCCGCTCACCGGCGTGGTGCTGACCCGCATGGACGGCGACGCGCGCGGCGGCGCGGCGCTGTCGATGCGCGCCGTCACCGGCAAGCCGATCAAGTTCGCCGGCACCGGCGAGAAGATGGACGCGCTGGAGGCCTTCCATCCGGAGCGCGTTGCCGGCCGCATCCTCGGCATGGGCGACGTCGTGTCGCTCGTCGAGCGCGCCGCGGAGTCGATCCAGCAGGAAGACGCCGAGCGGATGGCCGCCAAGATGGCCAAGGGGCAGTTCGACATGAACGACCTGCGCGGCCAGTTGGCGCAGATGCAGCGGATGGGCGGCCTGGGCGCGCTCGCCGGCATGATGCCCGGCATGAAGAAGGCGCAAGGGGCGCTCCAGCAGGCGGGCGGCGACAAGATGCTGGTCCACATGGACGCGATGATCGGCTCGATGACGGTCAAGGAGCGCAACAAGCCCGAGCTCATCAACGCCAAGCGCAAGATTCGCATCGCCAAGGGCTCCGGCACCACGGTGCAGGAGGTCAACAAGCTCCTGAAGATGCATCAGGAGATGTCGACCGCCATGAAGAAGCTCAAGAAGATGGGCGGCCTCAAGGGCATGATGGCGATGCTCGGCAAGGGCGGCATGGGCGGGCTCGGCAACGCCCTCGGCGGACCCGATCTGGGTGCCGCGATGCAAAAGGCGGGTGGGGGTCTGCCCGGTCTCGGCGGCCCAGGCGGTATGCCGTCGCTGCCGCCCGGGTTCGAGAACCTTATCAAGAAGAAGTGATCGGGCGCCTCAGTAAGGCGTCGTAAGTAATTACAAGAACGACAATAACCTTCAACCAACCCGCGCCGCGTGCGCGAACATCGAGAAGTTAGAGGAAAACATCATGGCCATCAGCATTCGCCTGTCGCGCGGCGGTTCCAAGAAGCGCCCCTACTACCGCATCGTCGTCGCCGACGCCCGTGCGCCGCGCGACGGCAAGTTCATCGAGAAGATCGGCAACTACAACCCGCTGCTCGCCAAGGACGCGGAGAACCGCGTCGTGCTCGACACCGAGCGCGCCAAGCACTGGCTGTCGGTGGGCGCGCAGCCGACCGACCGCGTCGCCCGCTTCCTCGACGCCGCCGGCGTCCGCGAGCGCGCCGCGCGCCAGAACCCCAACAAGGGCAAGCCCGGCGAGAAGGCGACCGAGCGCGCCGAGGAGCGTGCCGAGAAGCTGAAGGCGCAGGAGGAGGCCGCCGCTGCCGCCGCCGCCGCCCCGGCGCCCGAGCCCGCCGCCGAAGCGGAAGCCGAGCCGGCTGCCGAGACCACCGAGCAGTAAGGCACCCGATCCCGTCATCGTGCGTTTCCCCGTCGACCACGACAGGAGCGCACGATGATGCCCGATACCGATCACAATCCCGATCCCCGCACCGCCCCGGACGACGCCGAGGACGCGTCGAACCAGGGCAAATCGGCTCAGGCGCCCGCCGAGGGTGCCGACGACCTATCCCCGGAGAACGATGGCTCACCCCAAGGCTGATCCGAATTCGCCCGTCACGCTGGCCGCCATCATCGGCGCGCACGGCGTGGCGGGCGAAGTACGTTTGAAGGTGTTCGCCGACGACCTGTCGCCGCACCGCTCCTTCAACGGCGGCGCGCTGACGCTCACCTCGCTTCGCGACGGCAGCAACGGCGCCATTGCCCGCTTCGCCGAGGTGAAGGACCGCACCGCGGCCGAGGCGATGCGCGGCACCGAGCTCACTGTCCCCCGTTCGGCTCTCCCGCCCCTGGAAGAGGGGGAATATTATCACGCCGACCTGATCGGCCTGCCGGTCGTGACGCCCGCCGGCGAGCCTCTGGGCATCGTGGTCGCGATCGATAACTTCGGTGCCGGCGACGTGATCGAGGTCGAACGCCCGACCACCAAGCGCTTCATGGTCCCCATGATCCCCGCCGCCGTGCCGGAGTGGGATGCCGAGCGGTTGGTGGTATCGGACGGCTGGGTGGAGTAGGTAGCCGCCCCGACCGTCACCCCGGACTTGATCCGGGGTCCATGCGTCCGCACACTCTCAAACTGCTGAATGCGCGGCGCCATGGATGCCGGGTCCAGCCCGGCATGACGAAGGTAGATAGGGCCAGCATCCTACCGCCGGATCGGCCGACGATCCCCAAGCATGTTCCGGATCGTCGTCGCCGCGACACCGGCCTCGCCCATCGCGTGGCTGATCTGATCCAACCCTTTTACCACGTCCCCCGCCGCGAACAGGCCCGGTACGGAGGTACGCTGATGGTCGTCGACTTCCAGGCAGCCCTCCTCGCTCGCCCGCGCGCCGGCGGCGACCGCCAGCTCGGATCGGATCACCGATCCCATCGCCGGGTAGACGCTGTCGAATGCCATGCGTCCCTCCGCCGTGTCGAAGGCGAATCGCTCGCCCTCGATGGCGAAGCCGCCGCACGGCCCCGTCACCCGCTGCACGCCCGCTTCCTCCAGCGCCGCCTCGCATGCCTCGTCCAGGTCCAGGCCGCCGTCGGGGCTGACCAGCGTCACGTCGCGCGTGTAGCCGCGCAGGAACAGCGCCTCCTTCATGCCGTGGCTGCCCTTGCCGATCACGCCGACGCGCTTGTCGGTCACTTCGTACCCGTCGCAGATCGGGCAGTAGCGCAGGGCGCCGAGGTGGAGCGCGCGGGTGTGCAAGTCCGGGTCCATCGCCGGCCGATTGTTGACCACCCCCGTCGCCAGCAGCACCGATCGCGTGCGAACGCCGCGATCGGCGATCCAGACGGTGAACTCATCCCCCTGCGGCTCGATCGCGGTCACCGTCGCCTCCTCGCGCACCGCGCCGAACCGCTCCGCCTGCTCCTGCATCCGCGCGAGCAGTTCGCGACCGGGGATGCCGTCCGGAAAGCCCGCATGGTTGTTGGTCCGCGGTATCCACCCCGCGCGGCTGTCGCCCGAATCGAACAGCCTGATCTTCAGCCAGTAGCGCGCCAGGTAGATCGCCGCCGTCAGCCCCGCCGGCCCCGCGCCGACGATGACGCAATCGTCCAGTTCCGCTTGCGTGCCGGGCTGCTCGGCGGAAAGAGGGGTGATGACGTTCATCGCACAGGTCCTGACGCTTTATCCGGAAATGTTTCCCGGCCCGCTGGGCATGTCGCTCGCGGGCCGCGCGCTGAACGAAGGACGCTGGCGCTGCGATCCGTTGCAGATCCGCGACTTCGCCACGGACCGGCACCGCTCGGTCGACGACACGCCCGCGGGCGGCGGCGCCGGCATGGTGCTGCGCGCCGACGTGGTGGCCGCCGCGATCGACCACGCCGCCGCGACGGCGCCCGATCTGCCGCTCATCGCCATGACCCCACGTGGGCGTCCCTTGAGCCAGGCGCGGGTGAGGGCGCTCGCCGCCGGCCCCGGCGTCACCCTGCTGTGCGGCCGCTTCGAAGGGTTCGACGAGCGGCTGTTCGAAGCGCGCGCGATCGAGGAGGTGTCGATCGGCGACTATGTCCTGTCCGGCGGCGAGATGGGCGCCCTCGTCCTCCTCGACGCTTGCATCCGGCTGCTTCCCGGCGTAATGGGCGCGGCTTCCAGTGGGGATGAGGAAAGCTTCGAGAGCGGCCTCCTCGAATATCCCCATTATACCCGACCGCAGATGTGGGAAGGGCGCACGATCCCCGAAGTGCTGCGATCGGGGGATCATGCGAGGATCGCCGCCTGGCGCAAGTCGAAGGCGGAGACCGATACACGGCTACGGAGGCCGGACCTTTGGGAGCGCCACGAGGGCGCTCGGGTCCAGCCTCCCTCTGGCGCGCGGCGTGAAAAGGACTGAGTTCATGAACCTGATCCAGCAGCTCGAAGCCGAGCAGATCGAGAAGCTCACCGCCAAGCGCGCGATCCCCGAATTCCGCCCCGGCGACACGCTGCGTGTCGGCGTCCGCGTGGTCGAGGGCGAGCGTACCCGCGTCCAGGCGTATGAGGGCGTGTGCATCGCGCGCTCGAACAAGGGCATGGGTTCGAGCTTCACCGTGCGCAAGATCTCGTTCGGCGAGGGCGTCGAGCGCGTGTTCCCGCTCTACTCGCCCAACATCGACTCGATCGAGGTCGTCCGCAAGGGCGCCGTGCGTCGCGCCAAGCTCTATTACCTGCGCGGTCGCACCGGCAAGTCGGCCCGCATCGCCGAGCGCCGCGACACGCGGCCCGCGAAGGGCGCTGCCGCCGCAGAGTAAGCACGGCCAGCCGTCTGATGAAAAAGGCGTGAGGAGCGATCCTCGCGCCTTTTTCATATCCGCGCATCCGCAAGCGTCGGCGCTGGAACTCGGCATCGACCCCGCTTACCGGTCGCGCATGACCGACCCGGCCGCACCTGACCCGCTCCGCTCGCTGACCGTGCGCGAGAAGGAGACGCTACGCCTGCTCGCCAAGGGGCATGATGCCAAGTCGGTCGCGCGCGAACTCGGCTTGTCCGTCCACACCGTCAACGAGCGACTGCGCGATGCCCGCCAGAAGCTGCGCGTGTCCAGCAGCCGCGAGGCCGCGCGCCTCTTCGCCGCGCACGAGGCTTCTCCCGAATTTGTCGTAGACGACGGATTTGGGGTCGCCACCACCACCGATCCCCTGCTCCCTCCGAGGGAGCGAGGCGGGAGTATCCGTCTCGCCTGGTTTGGTGGAGGAATGCTCATCATGTCGCTTATCATCGCAGCGCTGATCTTCTCGTCCGTGCCCGGCAGTGAAGACACGCAGGCCAGGAGGGCCCCGGCCACGCCGGTCAAGGTCGGGCCGTCGGCCGCTTCCGCCGCGGCCGAGGCCTGGCTGGCGCTACTCGATCAAGCACGCTGGCAGGAGAGTTGGAAGGCTGCTGCGCGCATGTTCACCTCGCAGGTGCCCGCACCTCAATGGGCGGCCATGGCAGGCGCGGTACGTAGGCCGCTCGGCCGCGTGTCGGATCGCCGTTTCGTCGACGCGACCGAGACCAATTCGCTGCCCAACATACCGCCCGGCGAGTACCAAGTCGTACAATTCGCGACCCGCTTCGCCGAACGTGAGGCCATCGAAACCGTCGTCCTGGCCCGCGAAGGCGGAGTCTGGAGAGTCGCGGGTTACTTCGTCAAATAAGCGAGAAGGGCCGCGGCATCCTTTCGCCGCGGCCCCTGATCTTACTGGTCGAGAAAGCTCCGCATCTTGCGGCTACGGCTCGGATGCTTGAGCTTCCGCAACGCCTTCGCCTCGATCTGCCGGATACGCTCGCGCGTGACCGAGAATTGCTGCCCGACCTCCTCCAGCGTGTGGTCGGTGTTCATGCCAATGCCGAAGCGCATCCGCAGCACGCGCTCCTCGCGCGGCGTCAGCGAGGCGAGGACGCGCGTCACCGTTTCCTTGAGGTTGGCCTGGATCGCGGCATCGACCGGGATCACCGCATTCTTGTCCTCGATGAAGTCGCCGAGATGCGAATCCTCCTCATCGCCGATCGGCGTTTCGAGGCTGATCGGCTCCTTGGCGATCTTCATCACCTTGCGAACCTTCTCCAGCGGCATCGACAGCCGCTCGGCCATCTCCTCCGGCGTCGGCTCGCGGCCCTGCTCGTGCAGGAACTGGCGACTGGTGCGGACCAGCTTGTTGATCGTCTCGATCATGTGGACCGGGATGCGGATCGTCCGCGCCTGATCGGCGATCGAGCGGGTGATCGCCTGCCTGATCCACCAGGTCGCGTAGGTCGAGAATTTGTAGCCGCGGCGATACTCGAACTTGTCGACCGCCTTCATCAGGCCGATATTGCCTTCCTGGATCAGGTCCAGGAACTGCAACCCGCGGTTGGTGTATTTCTTGGCAATCGAGATCACCAGGCGCAGGTTCGCCTCGACCATCTCCTTCTTGGCGATGCGCGCCTCGCGCTCCGCCTTCTGCACCATGTTGACGATGCGGCGGAACTCGACCAGCGCCATGCCCGTCGCCTGGCTGATCTCGCCGATCTCGGTGCGGATGCGATCGACCGCATCGCCCTCGTTGCTGACGAACGCCGCCCATTTCTTGTCGATCTTGCCGACCGTCTGAAGCCAGGTGTCGTCGAGCTCGTGCCCGACATAGCGGTCGAGAAAGTCCTTGCGGTTGACCTTGTGCCGCTCGGCCA
Organism: Sphingomonas rubra; assembly: GCF_900115745.1. Taxonomy (GTDB): domain Bacteria; phylum Pseudomonadota; class Alphaproteobacteria; order Sphingomonadales; family Sphingomonadaceae; genus Sphingomonas; species Sphingomonas rubra. Next base: position 235,945 of record NZ_FOXP01000004.1, read on the forward strand.
ACCGCAGCATCTGCCCGCCCAGCGCGGTCAGGCGCCGGTTGAAGGCGTAGAGCTGGTCGACCAGATACTCGATCTTGGCATTGTGGAACTGGACGCTCTCGACCTCGGCGGTCAGCTCCTCGCGCAGCTTCTGGTATTTGCGCTCGTCCGCCGCCGACAGCTCGCCACCCGCCGACATGGCGGTCAGCCGCGTCTGCTGCAGTTTGGCGAACTTCTTGTAGAGCGCGGTAATGTTGGCGAACCGCTCCAGCGCCATCGGCTTGAGCTGTTCTTCCATCTGGGCGAGCGAGAGGGTGTTGTCCTCCTCCTCTTCCTCCGTGGCGCGGGGCGCACGACGCTCGGTCATGTCGTCCTCGTCGTCGGCGGACGCTTCCTCCGGCTCCGCTTCCTCCTTGAAGCTGGCGCCCGCGGTCTTCTCGCTGATCTCGTCGCCTTCTTCCTCGGCGCCCTCGACCTGCTCGGCCGACGGACCCTTGGAGAGCATCGCGTCGAGATCGAGAATCTCGCGCAGCTGCATCGTGCCTTCGTTGAGCGCGGTGGACCAGTCGATGATCGCGTTGAACGTGATCGGCGACTCGCACAGCCCCAGGATCATCGTGTCGCGTCCGGCCTCGATCCGCTTGGCGATCGCGATCTCGCCCTCGCGGCTGAGCAGCTCGACCGCTCCCATCTCGCGCAGGTACATGCGGACGGGATCGTCGGTGCGATCGACCGTCTCCTTCTTCTTCTCAGGCAGCGCCGCATCGGCGGTGCCGTCGTCGGCGGCCTCCGGCTCCTCGGCGTCGTCCGCGCGCTCCTCGGTCTCGCCGTCCTCGCCCGCCTCGTCGTTCTCGACGATGTTGATGCCCATCTCGTTCAGCGCCGAGGTCATGTCCTCGATCTGGTCGGAGGTCATCTCGCCCTGGGGCAACGCTTCGTTGAGCTGCTCATAGGTGATGTAGCCGCGCTTCTTGGCGCGCGCGATCACCTTCTTGACGCCAGCGTCGTTGAGATCGATCAGCGGCGCATCGCCCGTGTCGGGAGCGTCGTTGTCAGCCGCCATGTTCGCCTTCGCCATCAATGTCCCTCGGTACCCAACGATCGGGCGTCTTCGTTCGACTGCACCAGATTTGCAAGCCGCGCGTCGAGCGCCTGTTTCTCTCTCACCAACGCCACCTGCCGTTCGAACGCCTCATCGGTGAAGCGCGCCTGCATCGCGGCGGTGGCCGCGGCCAGCTGCGCATCGACCTCGGGTCGGGCGATCAGGATCGTGATCGCCTCGTCCAGGTCTTCGCGTGCCCGCGCCTCGTCCCCCGATCGCTGCGTGAACGTATAAGGCATCGTATCGGCCCGCAGCAGATCGCTGGCGATCGCCTCGAAACCGGATGTCGCCAATATGGTGACCAGCCGAGCGCTATCAAGCGCGTCGCCGCGCCGGTCCTCCAGGGCGACGTCGACCACCGCCTCGAACAGCCGACCGAGCGCCCCGTCCGCCATTTTGAGGCTGCCCAGCACCTCCACGTGCCGTGCGATCTCCGCCGGGTGGCGGATCAGCCCGGCGAGCACCGCCTTGGCGAGCACCCGGTCGATCCCGCCTTGCGCGCGCACCGCCTTGGCCTCGGGTGTCGCAGGCGGGGCAGGGGGGCGCCACGGTGCCTTGCCGCCGCGCTGGAAGGGCGTGAAGGGCTTTCGCTGCGGCGCGAAATGCGCGTCGCCGCGACGGCGGAACTCCGCCTGATATTCCGACCGTACGCCGACGTCGGCGATCTGCCCGGCGAGTTCGCCCAGCCGCCGCTTCAACCCCGCTCGCTGCTCGGGCGTGTCGAGCGGCTCGGCGGCGAGCTCGGCCTGCCATAATCGGTCGACCAGCGGCTGCGGCTCGGCGAGCAGCTTCTCCATCGCCGCCGCGCCGCCCGCCTTGACCAGGTCGTCTGGGTCCTGCCCCTGCGGCAGCGTCACGAACGACAGGCTGCGCCCCGGTGCCAGCATCGGCAACGCGCGGTGCGCCGCCCTGAGCGCCGCCTTCTGCCCCGCCGCGTCACCGTCGAAGCACAGCACGGGCACGTCGACCATCCGCCACAGCCGCTCCAGTTGCGCTTCGGTCAGCGCGGTGCCGAGCGGGGCGACGCACTCGCCGATGCCCGCCTGCGCCAGCGCGATCACGTCCATATAGCCCTCGACCACGAGCACGCGGTTGGCCTTGCGCGCGGCCGGCGCGGCACGGTCGAGATTGTAGAGCGTCCGCCCCTTGTCGAAGAGCGGCGTGTCGGGCGAGTTCAGATATTTGGGCTCGCCTTGGTCGAGGATGCGCCCGCCGAACGCGATCGTCCGCCCGCGCGCGTCGCGGATCGGGATCATCAGCCGGCCGCGGAACCGGTCGTAAGGCTCCTTGCCCTCGACCTGGATTAGCAGCCCCGCCTTGACCAGCTTGGCGTCGCCGTATTCCTTCAACGCCGTCTTCAGCCGCCCGCGGCTGTCGGGCGCATAGCCCATGCCGAACGCCCGCGCCGTCTCCGCCGAGATGCCGCGCCGCTCCAGCAGCGCGCGCGCGTCACCGCCGCCGAGCCCATGCAACTGCTCGACGAACCAGGCGGCGGCATCCTCGCTCGCCTCGTGCAGACCCTTGGCGCGTTCGGCCTTCTCGGCCGAGCGGCGATCCTGCGCGGGCATCTCCATGCCCGCTACCTGCGCCAGTTCCTTGACCGCATCGATGAAGGGCAGGCCGCGCTGATCGGTCATCCACTTGATCGCGTCGCCGTGCGCCGAGCAGCCGAAACAGTGGTAGAAGCCCTTGTCGTCGTTGACGTAGAAGGACGGCGTCTTCTCGTTATGGAACGGGCAGCAGCCCCGCATTTCGCGGCCGGCCTTCTGCAACTTGGTCGTCTTGCCGATCAACCCGGACAGCGACGTGCGCGCGCGCAGTTCGTCCAGAAAGGCGGGCGAGAGACTCATGCGCGGGTTATACAACCTATGCCGCAACGCGCGGCGCGTGGCAATCCGCCGGGTGCTGGAAGAAGAAGGATCGTTCGCGCGGAGACGCGGAGCCGCGGAGAAGAAGAAATAGATGAGGCGCTGCGCGCGGCTCTCGTCGTGCCGCAGGCTATCGAGTCAAACGCATGGCCAGGTACCGGCGCGCGTGAAGCACGACGTCATCGCCCGCCCCACTCTTCTTCTCCGCGGCTCCGCGCCTCCGCGCGAACAAAAACCTTCTTACGACAACGCCGCCTTCACCAGCCCGCTGGCCTTGCTCATGTCGAGCGTCGACGCATGCCGCGCCTTCAGTTCCGCCATCACGCGGCCCATGTCCTTCATGCCGCCTGCGCCCAGTTCCGCCTTGATCGCCTCGATCGCGCTCCGCGTCTCGTCCTCGCTCATCTGGGTCGGCAGGAAGCGTTCGATCACCGCGACCTCCGCTTCCTCACCCTTCGCCAGCTCCTCGCGTCCGCCCTTGCGGTACATCTCGATCGACTCGCGGCGCTGCTTCACCATCTTCTGCAGCACTTCGACGACCAGCGCGTCGTCGTCGTCCGGCGCCTTGCCGGTGCGCGCCTCGATGTCGCGGTTCTTGATCGCCGCCTGGATCAGCGACACGGCGTTGCGGGTTTCCTTGTCGCCGGCCTTCATGGCGGCGACCTGGGCGGATTTGATGTCGTCTCGGATCATGCCCGTCTTATTGACGAAGGGGAGGGCGGGGTCTAGCGGGCGGCGCTTAGCGACATCGCCGTTTTTTCCAGGAGTGCCCGCCCGACCATGGCCGACGCAACGCCCCTTGCCGTGCCCGCCGCCCCGGAAGGCGCCACCGGCGTCCTCGTCCTGTCGACCGGCGACGTGATCTGGGGCCACGGCTTCGGCGCGGAAGGGCAGGCGGTCGGCGAGGTGTGCTTCCACACCGCGATGACCGGTTACCAGGAGATCATGACCGACCCGAGCTTCGCCGGGCAGATGGTTGCCTTCACCTTTCCCCATATCGGCAACGTCGGCGCCAACCCCGACGACGTCGAGGCGGACGCACCCCACGCCACCGGCATGATCGTGCGCGAGGTGCCGACCGAGCCGTCCTCCTTCCGCGCGATGGAGAATCTCGACGGCTGGATGCGCCGTCACGCGCGCATCGGCCTCGCCGGCATCGACACCCGCGCGCTCACCCGCCGCATCCGCGAGGGCGGCGCGCCCACGGGCGTCATCGCGCACGCCGCCGATGGCCGGTTCGACCTCGACGCGCTCCGCACCATGGCAGCCGACTGGCCCGGCCTCGAAGGCATGGACCTGGCGAAGAGCGTTTCCACCGAAACGCACTATGGCTGGGAAGGCGGCATCTGGCACCTCGGCTTCGGCTACGGAGAGGGTGCTTCGACTGCGGCGCGGGGCGCCGCAGTTCATCCTGAGCTTGTCGAAGGGCTCAGCACGAACGGGCAAGGGGAGGTAGGCGCACCTTCCCCGTTCGCCCTGAGCGAAGTCGAAGCGCAGGCCCCGCGCAAACCCCACGTCGTCGCGATCGATTACGGCAGCAAACGCAACATCTTCCGCAATCTTGCTCTCGCAGGAGCGAAAGTGTCGGTGGTGCCCGCCACCGCGACCGTTGACCAAATCATGGCGCTGAAGCCCGACGGTATCTTCCTCTCCAACGGCCCCGGCGACCCTGCCGCGACCGCGGAATACGCCGCCCCCGTCATCCGCGAGCTGCTCGACGCGAAGCTGCCGCTGTTCGGCATCTGCCTCGGCCACCAGCTCCTCGCCCTGACGCTCGGCGCCCGCACCACCAAGATGTTCCAGGGCCACCGCGGCGCCAACCACCCGGTCAAGCGCCTGTCCGACGGCGCGGTCGAGATCACCAGCATGAACCACGGCTTCGCGGTCGAACGCGACAGCCTGCCGGAGGGGGTGCGGGAGACGCATGTGTCGCTCTTCGACGGCTCCAACGCGGGGCTGGAGATTAATGGCGGTCGCGCGTTCAGCGTCCAGTACCATCCGGAAGCGAGTCCGGGACCGCAGGATAGCTTGTATTTGTTCGAGCGGTTTGTGGGGCTCATAGCATGAACTTCACAAGAATAGTCCTTGCTGTCTCGCTTGCGCTCCAACTCGCGTCTGGTGCTGCGGCGCAGAAGGCGGGCAAGCCACCGGTGCTGATGCAGTTTCAGTGGTCGCTGTCATGCCGAGGCGAGCAGGTCGGCACGGATGGGCAACCGCTATGCTCGGCACAGTACATTGGCTCCCCGAACCTTCAGGTTTCCCGGACTGACACTGGTATGAGGCTCGTGACGACGGCGGACTGCGGTCGTGGTCCGAACCAATTCGGGCAAGACGTCCCCGCCTATCGCAAGATCGGGATTGACGTCGCACTTGAGTCAGGCGTGTCGGCGGAGAGGATCCAACGGCTCGTCATGCTGAACCTGAAAGATTTTCCAAAATTGATCCGCAAAGCCTGTCCATCGTCATACAACAGCGGTAAGTTTGACTTGGAGGAAGGGCATCTGCCGATAATGATAAACTCCGTCTTCGTAATTAAGCAGGTGCGCTACTAATGCCAAAACGCACCGACATCTCCTCCATCCTCGTCATCGGCGCGGGGCCCATCGTCATCGGCCAGGCGTGCGAGTTCGATTACTCCGGCACGCAGGCGATCAAGGCGTTGCGCGAGGAAGGCTATCGCATCGTCTTGGTCAATTCCAACCCGGCGACGATCATGACCGATCCGGAACTCGCCGACGCGACCTACGTCGAGCCGATCACGCCCGCCGTCGTCGCGCGCATCATCGAGAAGGAGCGGCCCGATGCCGTCCTGCCGACGATGGGCGGCCAGACCGCGCTCAATACCGCGCTCGCCCTGTTCCGCGACGGCACGCTGGAGAAATACGGCGTCCAGATGATCGGCGCCGATGCCGAGGCGATCGACAAGGCGGAGGACCGGCTCAAGTTCCGCGACGCCATGGACCGGATCGGGCTGGAAAGCGCCCGCTCCGCCATCGCCCACACCGAGGCGGAGGCGCTGACGGCGCTCGACAAGGTCGGCCTGCCAGCGATCATCCGCCCCAGCTTCACCATGGGCGGCTCGGGCGGCGGCATCGCCTACAACCGGGCCGAGTTCCTCGGCATCGTCCGAAACGGGCTCGACCTGTCGCCGACAACCGAGGTGCTGATCGAGGAATCACTCCTCGGTTGGAAGGAATATGAGATGGAGGTCGTGCGGGATCGCAACGACAACGCCATCATCATCTGCTCGATCGAGAACGTCGACCCGATGGGCGTCCATACCGGCGACTCGATCACCGTCGCGCCGGCGCTGACGCTGACCGACAAGGAATACCAGATCATGCGCAACGCATCGATCGCGGTGCTCCGAGAAATCGGTGTCGAAACAGGCGGTTCCAACGTCCAGTTCGCGGTGAATCCGAGGGACGGCCGCCTCGTCGTCATCGAGATGAACCCGCGCGTCTCGCGCTCCTCCGCGCTCGCCTCCAAGGCCACCGGTTTCCCCATCGCCAAGGTCGCGGCCAAGCTCGCGGTCGGCTACACGCTCGACGAGATCACCAACGACATCACCGGCGCAACCCCGGCGTCGTTCGAGCCGACGATCGATTACGTCGTCACCAAGATCCCCCGCTTCGCCTTCGAGAAGTTCAAGGGCGCGGAGCCGACGCTCGGCACCGCGATGAAGTCGGTCGGCGAGGTCATGGCGATCGGCCGCAACATCCACGAATCGATACAGAAGGCGTTGCGCGGGCTGGAGACGGGTCTCAGCGGCTTCAACCAGGTCGATCACCTCGTCGGCGCCTCGCGCGGGCGGATCGAGGCGGCGCTGGCCTCGCCCACGCCCGACCGGCTGCTCGTCGCCGCGCAGGCGCTGCGTGAGGGCTTCACCGTCGCCGAGGTTCACGCGATCGCCAAATACGATCCCTGGTTCCTGGAGCGGATCGCCGAGATCATCGCCGCCGAGCAGCAGGTGATGGAGAACGGCCTGCCCATCGACGCGCCCGGCATGCGGCGCCTCAAGGCGATGGGCTTCAGCGACAAGCGGCTCGCCTGGCTTGCGCTGCAATCGGCGAACCTGCGGGGGATGCGCCGCGGCATCGCGCGCGGTTCCGGCCTGATCCACGAGGTGGTGAAGGCGATGACCGGCGGCGTCACCGAGGACGAGGTGCGCGAGCATCGCGTGAAGCTTGGCGTCCGCCCGGTCTTCAAGCGTATCGATACCTGCGCCGCCGAGTTCGACGCGAAAACGCCCTATATGTACTCGACCTACGAGGCCCCCAGCTTCGGCGAGCCGGAGAACGAGGCGCAGCCCAGCGACCGTCGCAAGATCGTGATCCTGGGCGGCGGGCCGAACCGGATCGGGCAGGGGATCGAATTCGATTACTGCTGCTGCCACGCCTGCTTCGCGCTGGCTGATGCCGGCTACGAGACGATCATGGTCAACTGCAATCCGGAGACGGTGAGCACGGACTACGATACCTCCGACCGCCTGTATTTCGAGCCGCTGACTGCCGAGGACGTGCTGGAGATCCTCCATGTGGAGGCGAGCCGCGGCGAACTCGTCGGCGTCATCGTCCAGTTCGGCGGCCAGACGCCGCTCAACCTAGCGCGCGCGCTGGAGGCGGCGGGCATCCCGATCCTCGGCACCAGCCCGGCCGCGATCGACCTGGCGGAGGATCGCGAGCAGTTCGCCGCCCTCGTCAACCGCCTCGACCTGCTCCAGCCCGCCAATGGCATCGCGCGCAGCCGCGACGAGGCGCTCGGCGTGGCCGACCGGATCGGCTACCCCGTGCTGATGCGGCCCAGCTTCGTGCTCGGCGGCCGCGCGATGGAGATCGTCGACAGTCCGGCGCAGCTCGACGATTACATCCAGACCGCGGTGCAGGTGTCGGGCGACGCGCCGGTGCTGATCGACCAGTATCTGCGCGACGCGATCGAGGTCGATGTCGACGCGATTGCCGACGGCACCGACCTGGTGGTCGCGGGCGTGCTCCAGCATATCGAGGAGGCGGGCGTCCACTCGGGCGACAGCGCCTGCTCGATCCCACCCTACAGTCTGTCGGACGACACGATCGCCGAGATCGAACGGCAGACGGAGGCGCTGGCCCGCGCGCTCGGCGTCGTGGGTCTGATGAACATCCAGTTCGCGGTGAAGGACGGTGCCGTCTACCTGATCGAGGTCAATCCGCGCGCCTCGCGCACCGTGCCATTCGTCGCCAAGGCGATCGGCGCGCCCGTCGCCAAGATCGCTGCGCGGGTGATGGCGGGCGAGAAACTGCGCGACTTGCCCGCGATCGACCGCCGCATCGATCACGTCGCGGTGAAGGAAGCGGTGTTCCCGTTCAACCGCTTCCCCGGCGTCGACCCCGTGCTCTCACCCGAGATGCGCTCCACCGGCGAAGTCATGGGAATCGCCGGCGATTTCACCACTGCCTTCGCCAAGGCGCAGCTCGGTGCCGGCACGGTGCTGCCGACGACAGGCGCGGTGTTCGTCAGCGTCAAGGACAGCGACAAGCCGCAGATCGTCGCGGCCGTCCGCTCGCTGATCGACGCGGGCTTCGCGATCGTGGCGACGGGAGGGACCGCCGATTACCTCCAGCGCGCCGGGCTGACGGTGGAGCGGATCAACAAGGTGGCGCAGGGTCGCCCGCATATCGGCGACCGCATCGCCGATGGCGGGATCGACCTGATCTTCAACACCACCGAGGGTTGGCAGTCGCTGAAGGACTCCAAGCCGATCCGCCAGGCGGCGCTTGCCGCGCGCATCCCCTATTACACGACCGCGTCCGCCAGCGTCGAGGCGGCCCGTGCGATCGCCGCCGGATCGGTGGCGATGGGGGGCGTGCTTGAAGTCAGGCCGCTGCAGGCCTATTATTCTCCATCGCACGACTGATTTTCGTTAAATTTCGAGATTGTGCGCGCGCGGGCGACCACCGCGCGGGGCGAATTGCAATGGGGACTAAGTGATGGCCACCGTCGAGAAGATGCCGATGCTGCAGGAGGGACATGACACCCTCTCGGCGGACCTGAAGCGTCTGAAAGCGGAACGTCCCGAGATCGTCGACGCGATCGAGGAGGCGCGCGCCCACGGCGACCTGTCCGAGAATGCCGAATATCACGCCGCGAAGGAGCGCCAGGGGCAGATCGAGGCGTCGATCGCCGATATCGAGGACAAGCTGAGCCGCGCCCAGATCATCGATCCGCGGGACCTGTCGGGCGACAAGGTCGTGTTCGGGGCGACGGTGACGCTGCTCGACGACGACGATAAGCCGGTCAAGTACCAGATCGTCGGCCAGACCGAGGCGAACGCCAAGACCGGGCGGATCAGCTACAATTCGCCGCTCGGCCGCGCGCTGATCGGCCGCCGCGTCGACGACGAGGTCGAGGTGTCGGTGCCCGCGGGTGATCGCTACTACGTCGTGGCGAAGGTGGAATTCATCTGAGCGACTGGCGTCAATGGCGGGTGACCGCGGCCATTGCGGCCGTGACGGTCCTCGTCTCGCTCCTGATCCTGCTGACCGGTAATCTGCCGGCCGCCGCGATCGACGGCGGGTTCATTCCGGCGCGGGCCGGCGCCGGCAGTCTTGCCGATCACGGGTTCGCACTGCCGGCATGGCTGACGCCGGCCACCGCCACGCTGGTTCATGGCGGGGTGGCGCATCTGCTGCTCAACCTCGTCATCATGATCTTCTGCGGCAAGCAGGTGGAACGCGCGCTCGGCGGCGCATCGATCGCGCTGCTCTACGGGATCGGCGCCTATGCCGGCGCGCTCGGCCACTGGGCGTTCTCGCCCGGGTCGATCCTCCCCATGATCGGCGCGAGCGGCGCAGTCTCCGCGATCGTCGCCGCCTACGCGCTGCTGTTCGGCGAGCGGCGGACCCGCGCGATCGGTCCGTTCTCCGCCGACGTCCTGCACGTCGCGTGGCTCGCCGCCGCTTGGATCGGCATCCAATTGCTGATGGGGGTGGCCGGCTTCGCCGGAGCCTCGGTGGCGATCGGCGCCCATATCGGTGGTTTCGCTGCCGGGCTGGTCCTTACCCGGCCGCTGCTACGCTGGCATTACCGCCACGCCTGACTGGCAGATCGATGTCACGATGGCTCCACGCCGCGGTCTTCTCGCGAGACGCCGACGGTAGACCGACGGCGCTCGAACGTCACACCGCGGGGTGTGAAAGCAGGTCGGGTTCAAGCAACCGGTGCAGGTGCACCACCACGAACCGCATCTCCGCGTCGTCGACCGTGCGCTGCGCGGCGGCACGCCACGCCTTCTCGGCGCTGGCATAGTCGGGGAAAATCCCCACGACGTCGAGGTTGGCGGGATCGGCGAAATCGAGCGTCTGGGGATCGCGCACGCGGCCGCCGAAGACGAGGTGGAGCTTGCTCATGCGCCGCTCCCTAACGACAAGCGGCGCGGGATTGAAGCCCCGCGCCGTGTCCGCTCACGCGTTCTCGCTACGTTTCGCGGACTGCGCCGCGGCGCTGCCCGCACTCGACAGGGCCTTGCCAACACCGTCGAGCAGTTCGCGCCCGCGATCCTTGGCCGCCGACGGCGTCAGGCCGGCGGAGTCGAGCTCCTGCCTTCCCGCCTCCTTGGCGGCGGCAAGCGCCTGACGAGCCGTCTCGCCGAGCCGCTTGCCGACGGGGGCGAGCAGTTCCTTCTCGCGCGCACTGCGCGGCAACAGCGCGCCGACCAGCGCCCCGACGGCGAGGCCGCCGACGACGATGCCGAGCGGATTGCCGTCGATCTGCCGTCCGGCACGTTCCACCGCGTCCTTCGCGGTCGCCTTGGAGTTGCGCAGTGCGTCCTCCGCCTTCTCGCGCACGTCGTGCACGACCTTGGCGGCGGCATCGCGGCCGTGCAGGTCATTGTCGGTGGGCTTGTGTTGATCGTGGGTCGGCATGGATCAGTCCTTCCTGGGCTGGGCGGGCACTGGCCTGGACGCCTTGCGATGGCGCCAGAACCCGATAATGCGATGGCGGGCGAGCAACAGGCCGATCGCGGCGATCGCCCCGGTGACGGCGCCCGGATTGCGCCGGGCACCCTCGACGGCGGCGCGCCCGGCGGCGGTGCCGACGGCCTGCGCCTCGCGAACGAGCAATTGGGGGTCGAGGCGTTCCTGCAACTGCGTCACCGTGCCCGACAACCGCTCGCGGGCGAGCGCGGCCTCCGCCTCGGCGGACAACAGCGTGGCAGCGGGATCGGTCATGCGTGGCGCTCCGGGCTGGCGAGCTTGCCTCGGCCGACAACGGCCAGGATCGCGGCGGTCAGGAAGACGACGCCGGTGACGATCGCCGTCGCGCCGAGCGGCCCGATCAGCGTCGCCAGCGACAGGATCAACCCAACGAGCAGCGCGATAAACGCGCAGAGCGCAAGCACGCCTGCGCTCACGAAGAAGATCGCCGCGGCCTTGTATGCCGCCACCCGCTCGCCTGCCCGTGCCTTGTAGAGTGCGACCTCGGCCGACACGAGCGCGCGGCTGTCGTCGACCAACCGGCCGACCAGCGTCGCCACGCCGGGTGCGTGATCGAGAGAGGAGTCGATCGGTGTCACGCGCGCGCGTCGTCCACACCGGCCTGGATCACGCGCGCGGCGGCGAAGCCCAGCGCGGCGGCGATGCCGACGGCGACGGCCGGGCTGGCCCGCACGAACCGGCGTGCGTCGTCGATCAGCTCGTTGACGTCCTTGTTGCGCACCGTCTCGGCGAAGTTCTGCACCTGGCCCGCCGCATCGCGCGCGTAGCGGCCATATTGCTCGCCCAGCTTGCCGTCGACCTGGTCCGCGGCGTCCGTCAGCAGTTGCGCCACCTGATCGAGCGCGCCGCCCGCGCGTGCCTTGCCGTCGTCGGCGACGACGCGCAGCTTGTCGGTGGCCTGCTGGCCGAGCTTGCCCGCGTTGTCGCGGATCGCCTGGCGCGCCGTGGCGGTGGCGCCGCTCGGGCCGATGTCGGCCGCATTCTTCAGCGGCTCGCCCGCATGGGGCGTCTGTGCCGCGGGCAAGACGTCGGCGTCGGTCATGGGGGAAAGGTGGTCGGGCATGGCTCTGCTCCCTGTTTCGTTGCCGCGTTCAACCAGCCGTGTCGGCACCGGTTCCACGGGCACGGGCGATTGCCCCGTCGGCGGCCAGCCCGTACAGGCGGGCAATCGCCCGCCTTCGAGGAGTATCGCCCGCGTGACCGCCATTATCGACATCCATGCCCGCCAGATTCTCGACAGCCGCGGCAATCCCACGGTGGAGGTCGACGTGCTGCTGGAGGACGGCAGCTTCGGCCGCGCCGCCGTTCCCTCGGGCGCCTCGACCGGCGCGCACGAGGCGGTGGAGCGCCGCGACGGCGACAAGGCGCGCTGGGGCGGCAAGGGCGTCGACGATGCGGTGGAAGCGGTGAACGACGACATCGCCGGCGAACTGGTCGGCATGGATGCCGAGGACCAGGCCGATCTCGACACCGCCATGATCGAGCTGGACGGGACGGAGAACAAGGGCCGTCTCGGCGCCAACGCGATCCTGGGCGTCAGCCTGGCGGCGGCCAAGGCGGCGGCGGACGCGCGCGGGATGCCGCTCTACAAATATGTCGGCGGCGTCTCCGCGCACCTGCTGCCGGTGCCGATGATGAACATCATTAACGGCGGCGAGCATGCCGACAACCCGATCGACTTCCAGGAATTCATGATCGTGCCGGTCGGCGCGGAGAACATCGTCGAGGCGGTGCGCTGCGGTTCGGAGATCTTCCACACGCTGAAGAAGGCGCTCCACGCCGAGGGGCTGGCGACCGGCGTCGGCGACGAGGGCGGCTTCGCCCCCAACATCGCCTCCACCGACGACGCGCTCGGCTTCATCATGCGCGCGGTCGAGACGGCCGGTTACCGGCCGGGCGACGACGTGATGCTCGCGCTCGACTGCGCCGCGACCGAATTCTACCGCGACGGCCGCTACGACATTTCGGGCGAAAGCCGCGTGCTCGGCAGCCACGAGATGGCCGAGTATCTCGCCGATCTCACCCGCCGCTACCCGATCTTCTCGATCGAGGACGGCATGGGCGAGGACGATTGGGAGGGCTGGCGCGCCCTCACCGAACTGGTCGGCGGCAAGGTCCAGCTGGTCGGCGACGACCTGTTCGTCACCAATCCCAAGCGCCTGAAGCGCGGCATCGACGAGAACATCGCTAACTCGCTGCTCGTCAAGGTCAACCAGATCGGCACGCTGACCGAGACGCTGGAGGCGGTGAACATGGCCCAGCGCGCGCGCTACACCGCGGTCATGAGTCACCGTTCGGGCGAGACCGAGGACGCGACGATCGCCGACCTGGCGGTTGCGACCAACTGCGGCCAGATCAAGACGGGCAGCCTCGCCCGCTCGGACCGGCTCGCCAAGTACAACCAGCTGATCCGTATCGAGGAGGAGCTGGGCGCCGCCGCGCGCTATGCCGGCCGCTCGGTGCTGCGCGGCGCCTGATCGATGCGCCGGCCGTCCACCTTTCGCCGCATGCTGCGCCGGGCGGCGGTGCCGGCGGCGGTGCTGACGGTGCTCGCCTTCTTCGGCGGCTACGCGGTGCTGGGGCCGAACGGCGTCCTCGCCTACGGCGACTACAAGCGGCAGCTGGTGAAGCGCGAGCGTGACTACCAGGCGCTCGACCGCCGTCGCCAGGTGTGGAAGAACCGCGTCGCGCTGCTCAACCCCGATCATGCCAATCCCGACATGGTCGACGAGATGGTGCGCAAGGAACTGAACGTCGCCCATCCTGACGAGGTCATCGTGCCGCTCGACGGCAAGTGACCGGACTGGCAAGCTGGCGCAGGTGAGATGAGGGAGAGGTGCCGATGACGCGACTGATGCTGGGGGCGGCGATGCTCGCGCTGGTCGGCGCCGCGCCGGTGCAGACAGTGCCGCTGGCGACCGGGGCGACGCAGGCGACGAGCCGCTGGGCGACGTTCCGCGACGCCTATATCGAGGAGCTGTTCCGGCTCGATCCGGGCTTCGCCATCTATCAGGGGCGGCACGATCTCGACGGCCGGGTGCAGGACTGGAGCCCGGCGGGGCTGCGGCGGATCGGCGACTTCTATCGCCGCTCGATCGCCGCCGCGCGCGCGATGCCGGATCGAAGCCTGACCGCCGACGAGCGGTTCGAGCGCGATTACCTGATCCAGGTGACCAAGGGCCGGCTGTTCTGGCTGGAGGATGCCGATCAGCCGCACACCAACCCCAAATGGTACGTCGACGCAGGGCTCGACCCGAACGTCTACGTCGCACGCAACTACGCGGACGCCACCACGCGGGCGAAGGCGCTCACCGCCTTCTTTCGCCGCATCCCGCTCGCCGCCTCGCAGATCCGCGCCAATCTGAAGACGCCGATGCCCTTGTCGTTCGCGCGCTACGGCGCGGCGGCGTTCAACGGGTTCGCCGATTATTACGGCACGGACGCGGTCGCCGCCTTCGCCGAGGTGAAGGACGCGGGCGTCCAGCGCGACCTGAAGGAAGCGGCGACCAGCGCCGCGGCCGCGATGCGCTCGCTGGGCGGCTATCTGGAAGGGCAGCAGCGCACCGCGAACGATGCCTACGCGCTCGGCCCCGCGCGTTTCTCGCGCATGCTGTCGGCGACGGAGGGCGTGTCCGTCCCGCTGGCGCAGCTGGAGGCTGCCGGCCGCGCCGACCTTCAGCGCAACCGCACCGCGCTGGTCGCGGCGTGCGCACGATTCGCGCCCGGCGCCACCGTTCCCGCCTGCGTCGAACGGATGAACGCCGACAAGCCGGAGGGCGGCCCCGTCGCGGAGGCGCGGCGCCAGATCCCCCGCCTGCGCGCCTTCGTCGAGGCCAAGGATCTCGTCACCATCCCCGGCACCGAGCAGGCGCTGGTCGAGGAGAGCCCGCCCTTCAACCGCCAGAACAGCGCCTATATCGACCCGCCGGGGCCGTTCGAACACGGGTTGCCGTCGATCTATTATATCTCGCCGCCCGATCCCGCCTGGGACCAGAAGACGCGCGATGCCTTTGTGCCGGGCAAGGACGACCTGCTGTTCACCTCGGTGCACGAGGTAATGCCGGGCCATTTCCTCCAGTTCCTCCATGCCAACCGCTCGCCCTCGCTGTTCGGGCGCATCTTCGTCGGCTACGCCTTCGCCGAGGGCTGGGCGCATTACGCCGAGGAGATGATGTGGGAGGCCGGGCTGGGCGACGGCAGCCCGCAGGTCCATATCGGCCAGCTGTCGAACGCGCTGCTGCGCGACTGCCGCTTCCTGTCGGCGATCGGCCTCCATGCGCGGGGCATGACGCAGGAACAGTCGCGGCGGATGTTCGTGGAACAATGCTATCAGGACGAAGGCAATGCGCGGCAGCAATCGGCGCGCGGCACCTACGACCCGGCCTATCTCAACTACACCATGGGCAAGCTGCTGATCCGCCGCCTGCGCGCGGACTGGACGGCCGGGCGCGGCGGCCGGGCCGGGTGGAAGGCGTTCCACGATCGCCTGTTGAGCTTCGGCGGCCCCGCCATTCCGCTGGTCCGCCAGCGCATGATGAACGAGAAGACGGCGCGGGCGGTGTTCTGACGCGACGCGCCGCTTCGCCATAGGAAGAAAGCCACGGGCGGATTGCCCCGACGACGATCTCCCGTCACAATGTCACCCGACACGATCGGGAGAGAATGATGCGCGGGTTCAAGCTATTGGTGGCGGCGACGATGCTTGGCGGCGTGCCCGTCTTCGCGCAGAGCGCGCCCATGAACCAGGCATCCACAAACGACCCGTATATCTGGCTCGAGGACAAGGACGGCGCCAAGGCGCTCGCCTGGGTTGAGGCGGAGAATGCGCGCACCCTGCCGCGGCTGCGGAACGACCCGCGCTACGCCGGCTTCTACCGCGACGCGCTCGCCATCGCCTCGGCCAAGGATCGCATCCCGATGCCGAGCCAGCGCTACGGCCGCATCCTCAATTTCTGGCGCGACGCCGATCACCCGCAGGGCCTGTGGCGCTGGACCAGCGAGGCCGACTACGCGAACGCCAATCCCTCTTGGAAGACGCTGATCGATCTCGACGCCCTGTCCAAGGCGGAGGGCAAGAAGTGGGTGTGGAAGGGCGCCACCTGCCTCATGCCCGAGGAACGGCTGTGCCTCGTCGCGCTGTCGGAGGGTGGCGAGGACGCGATCACCTATCGCGAGTTCGATCTCCAGACGGGCCAGTTCGTCGCGAACGGCTTCAACCTGCCCAAGTCGAAGCAGGGGGCGACCTGGGTCGATCGCGACACGCTGCTCGTCAGCCGCGACTGGGGGCAGGGGACGATGACCGCCTCGGGTTACCCCTTCGTGGTCAAGATGGTGAAGCGCGGGGCGCCGCTGTCGGCGGCGACGGAGGTTGCGCGCGGCGCCGCGGAGGACCAGCTCGGCACCTACGCGTCGACGCTGACCGACGGCGCCGGCCACCGGCTGGTGATGATCGAGCGGCGCCAGGATTTCTTCGGCGGCGACAAGCTGGTCTGGACGCCCGCGGGAACCAAGAAACTCGCCATGCCGCCGCGCGCCTTCGCGCAAGGCATGGTCGACGGCCGCGTCGTCTTCACCACGCAGGACCCGTGGGGGTCGGTGCCGGCGGGTGCCGTCGCCGCGGTGCCGCTCGCCGAGCTGGAGCAGGGGCGTGCGACGCCCAGCCTCGTCGTCGCGCCGACCGATCGCCAGGCGCTCGACGGCGTCGTGGCGACCAGGAACAAGCTGATCGTCACCTATCTCGACAATGTCCGAGGCCGCATGGCGGTATACTCGCCGACCAAGACCGGGTGGACGCACCGCGACATCGCGCTGCCGGACAACGCCTCGGTCGACATGGCGAGCACGACCGAGCACGACGACCGCGTGTTCCTGACCGTCACCGGCTTCGTCCAGCCGACGTCGCTCTACGCCTATGATGCCGCGTCGACGGCGGCGCCGCGCGTCGTGCGGACGACGCCCGCGCGCTTCGACGCGACGGGCTTGAAGGTCGAGCAGTTCGAGGCGGCGTCGTCCGACGGCACCAAGGTGCCCTATTTCGTCGTTCACCGTGCCGATGCGCCGCTCAACGGCACGACGCCGACGATCATGACCGCTTATGGCGGCTTCAACATCCCGATGACGCCCAGCTACAATGGTGGTCTGGGCAAGCTGTGGCTGGAGCGCGGCGGCGCCTTCGTGCTCGCCAACATTCGCGGCGGCGGCGAGTTCGGACCGAAATGGCACGATGCCGGGCTGAAGACGCAGCGGCAGATCGTCTACGACGATTTCGCCGGCGTCGCGCGTGACCTGTTCGCGAGGCGGCTGACGAGTGCCGACAAGCTCGGCATCTACGGCGGCTCCAACGGCGGCTTGCTGATGGGCGTGCAGTTCACCCAGCATCCCGAACTATGGAAGGCGGTCACCATCCAGGTGCCGCTGCTCGACATGGTCCGCTACGAGCAGATCGCCGCCGGCGCGTCATGGGTTGGCGAGTACGGGTCGGTCGGCAATCCGCAGGAGGCCGCCTTCCTCAACCGCATCTCGCCCTACGCCAACATCCGCAAGGACGCGACCTATCCGGAGCCGTACATCTGGACGACGACCAAGGACGACCGCGTCGGCCCGCAGCACGCGCGCAAGTTCGCCGCGCGCCTGAAGGAATATGGCAAGCCCTATTTGTTCTACGAGGACACGGCGGGTGGCCACTCGGGCGACGCGGACATTGAGCAGGGGGCGCGGCTCCAGGCGCAGCAGATGACCTATTTCGCGCAGAAGCTGATGGGACCGGCGGACGCTAAGACGGCCGCGAAATAATCTCCTATCCCCATCCGGATCGTCGCGAACCTCCTCCATCTTCCCCGGCGAACGCCGGGGCCCAGATGGGGCAGGCTGGTAAGTGACCCGGATCGTTTCCCGACTGGGCTCCAGCCTCCGTCGGGGGAGGCGAAATAGAGTAAAGCTATCCCGGTAGTTCCCTGTAGGAAGTGGATCGGGTTCCATCGGAAGCGGAGTAATCCGGCTGTCCTACAACCGGGTGATGTGAAATAAGGAGCCGGGGTCGCGAGATCCCGGCTCCTTGTCATGGCTGTTTTCGGAAACAATCGGTCCGCGATGTTTCGTTCTGGGGGTCAATCGAGTCAAGCTTGTTAAGAACTCTTCTCAGTTAGCGCCTTGACCAACTGCTCCTTGGTCATCTTCGACCGGCCGGGCACGTTCCGCTTCCTTGCTTCGGCATAGAGGTCCGCCTTGGTCCGGTGGTCGCGATACGGCTTTACCTTGTCGGCCACGTCCTTGGGCTGGGCGGAGAACTGCTTGCCCTTCTTCGTATCGGCACGCTTCTTCGCCGTGGTGCGCTTGTACTCGTCATCCGACAGCGCCTCGCGCGCCTTCTTGGGCAGGTAGCGTTCGTGCGTGTCGCCGCTCTTCTTGCCGGACTTGGTACCCCAATCCTCCTCGCTCCACTCGTGCAGCGAATTGTCGGGATCGCGCTCGCCGGTATAGCCGCCGCCCTGCTTCTTGTACTCGGCGACCGCCATCTGCGCCTTGCGCGCCGACCATTGGCCCTTCTCGCCGCCCTTGGCCCCGGCGGTGATCTTCTTCTTGACCTTCTCCCACAGCGCGGGATCGGTCTTCTCGGCTGTCTCGCTCATGCGTGTGGAAACGGCCAGGATCGACGCGACGTTCCCGATCGGCGACGGCCGGGGAAACGAAGGGTTCGCGCGCGGGTTGTTGCTGCGCCGCAGCGCGAAACGCTAGGATAACGCGATGACTGAGATGACTTCGACCATCGACCGCCCTACTGCGGCCCCGTCGCCCGCCACCATCTTCGAGGCGATCGTCAAGCAGGTCGCCGTCGTGGCCACCTACAATCGGGGTGAGGTGACGCTGGCGCCCCACGCCATCTACACGCGGGCCGACGAGGTATATGTCGACGCGCTGACCGTGGAGCGCGAGGGCAAGCCGCCCAAGGAGGAGAAGATCGGCACCTTCAAGCTCGCCGGGCTTGGCGGCTTGCGCGTCACGCCCCGCCGCTTCTCGGTCAGTCCGCTCTACCAAGGCGTCGACAAGCGCTACGAGTACACCATGCTGATGGAAGTCGACCGTACCGCCTGACCACAATATTTCGTCGCCGCGGGCGCTAGGCCGTATCCGCCGCCGCCGGAAAGCGGCTATGCCTTGCGATGATGGCCGACCGCATCGAACCCGCCGGCACGGAGCCGCCTCCCCCCGACAGCATGCTGGGCGTGCCCGCCGGTGTGGAACCGAGCGAGGCGGTGCGGATCGCCATGCGCCGCGACCGGCTGCTCGCCGCCTTGACGTTGACCGCCGGTGTCGGCCTGGCGCTGGCGATGCCGTTCGCGCTCAAGGAGGGAGCGGAGTTCTTCCTGCCGCTCACCACCGCGCTGGTGATCGCGGTGGCGCTGGTGCCGGTCCTCGAATGGCTGGAGCGGCGGCGCGTGCCGTCGGCACTCGCTTCGCTGATGTGCATCCTGTTCTTCCTGGTCGTCGCCAACGTCGCGCTCGCCGCGATCGTGGTGCCCGCGACCGACTTCTTCCGCCTGCTGCCGAGCAGGATCGGGCGCATCCAGGAAAACCTCGCACCGCTGCTCGATCTCTACTCGAACCTGGAAAGCTACGCCAACCGCGCGCTGCGCCAGGTCGCGACGGCGCCGATTCGCCAGCCCTCGACGACCGCCGTCGCGCCGCCCTCGTCGATTCTGGAGCTCGCCGCCACCTCGGCGCCCGCGGTGATCGTGCAGTTCCTGTTCGGCGTGCTGATCGTGTTCTTCTTCCTGTCCGGCTGGACGCGGATGCGGCGCAGCACCATCACCGGCCGAACCAGCTTCGACGGCGCCATGGCCACCGCGCGGGTGATCCAGGATGTGGTCGACGACGTGTCCGCCTATCTGGGCACGATCACGGTCATCAACGTGTCGCTCGGTATCGTCACCGGCGTGGCGCTGTGGGCATTGGGGATGCCGTATCCGGCGATGTGGGGCGGCATCGTCGCGCTGTTCAACTACGTGCCCTATTTCGGGCCGGTCATCGCGGCGTTCCTGCTCGCGGTGGGCGGATTAATGACCTTTGCCGACATCTGGACCGCGCTGCTGCCGCCGGTCATCATGTACGTGCTCCACCTGGTGGAGGCGAACGCGATCACGCCCTTCATCGTCGGCCACCGGCTGACGATCAGCCCGCTGCTGATCCTTATCTCGCTCAGCTTCTGGGGATGGGTGTGGGGCACGCTCGGCGCGCTGCTCGCGGTGCCGCTGCTCATCATCCTGCAGACGATCTTGGGGGCGGCGGGCAAGCCCGACATCGCCGGCTTCCTGTTCGAGCACGGCACGCTGATGGGCGGCCGCGGACGTGGCCCGCGCCCGTCGCCGCCGTCCGCGTAAAAGGGTCGTTGACAGGGTGGGGACCCTCGCCTAGTTGGCCGGCCTCGCTTCGATGCGGGTGTAGCTCAGTTGGTTAGAGCGCCGGCCTGTCACGCCGGAGGTCGCGGGTTCGAGCCCCGTCACTCGCGCCACTTCACGTGGTTCGTCGACAGCGCTCCCGGATGCGGGTGTAGCTCAGTTGGTTAGAGCGCCGGCCTGTCACGCCGGAGGTCGCGGGTTCGAGCCCCGTCACTCGCGCCACCGGCGCAGCATGCACGCCGATCAGCGAAGCTGATCGCGAGACATGCAAGCCCGGCCGGCGCGGCCCCGCCGCGACCGACGACGCGGGCTTCTCACATCCGGCAGATGCCCCGACGTTACTCTGCCGGAACGCCCCCAGCTACCGCCACCGTCCCGTCTCGCTCCACCGCAGCAGCGGCTTCAGCGGCATGATCCACACGATCCCCGCGAAGAGATAGAACACCGTCTGCAACGCCCAATGCCACCCGCCCACGAGCGGCGACAGGCTGGCCACCAGCGCCGCCCACACCACGATCAGCAGCAGGATGCCGAGCACGCCGACCGGCTTCCTCCAACTCGGTTGTTCGTCGGGGGTCATGAGCGGGCGTCCACGGGCACGATCCATTCCTTCTCGGTGGCGATGGCGTGAAGCGGCACGTCCCAGGGATCGACCGGCAGAGCGTCGATCTCCTGGACGGACCAGGCGATACCGATGCGGATCGCCGCGGGATGCGTGGCGAAGGCGCGGTCATAGTGTCCTGCCCCCTGGCCGAGGCGATTGCCGGCGCGGTCAAAGCCGACCAGCGGGGTGAGGATGATGTCCGGCACGACCTCCGCCGCATCGTGGTGCGGCTGCCACAGGCCGAACGGCCCGCGGACCAGCTCGGCATGGCGTGGCCAGTGCAGGAACCGGAGCGGCGTGGCGCGATCGACGACGTGCGGCAGGGCGAGCTCGCCCCCTGAAGCGAGCGCGGCCAGGTCGAAGCCGGACGGGTCCGCCTCGCCCCCGACCGGATGGTAGGTCGCGACGATCGACTTCTCGGCAAGCTGCTCGCGAAAAGCCGGAGGCACGTCGAACGATCCTCCGGACGCCGCGAACGCGTCGCGGGCGGCGCGCAGGCGGGCGCGCAGGGCCGGCTTGTCGGTCATGTCAGGAGAGCCCTCGGGCAGAGGCCGCGCCATGACGTCGGACGGGTGGGCTGCGCCACCCGCCGGCGGCGCTCACGCAAGGTGCGATCGCGCACCCTGGCTCTGCGGTGGCGGGACCGCCGTGGCCGTGTGCCGGGTTATCCACTGACGCACGGTACGTCAGGTGGGAACCATGTACGTCGGACCAGGGTCCGGGCAGGGACAGTCCCCATTGGATGATGAATAGCCTCAGGGATAATAAAGGCTCGATACCGGGCAGAACCCGCCGACACCTATTTAGGCCGACGGACCGGCATTCTCAAGAGTGTCGGCGAGCTGTTCCAGCCGATCGGCGATTCGCGCCAGCGCCGCCTCGCTGACCGCGGCACCGGCGGGCGGCCGCTGCTCCGCCTCGTCCAGCGAATCGGCCAGCATCAGCGCCACCAGCAGCATCGCCCGCTCCGGACTGCCGCCCGCCGCGCGGTTCGCCGCGGGCCAGCGCGCCTCCAGCGCGCGGCCGAGCTGCTCCACGCGCGCCTCCTCGCCATCGCGACAGGCGATCGGATGGGCGCGACCGCCGATCTGGAGCACCACATTGGCCATCAGCGGGCGCTCCCGCGCGCGATCACCTCGTCGAGCGCCGACACCGCCTCCGCCATCCTCGCCTTCAACGCGTCGTGACGACGGGCGAGCGCGTCGCCCTGCTCGGCGCGACGCGCGATCGCCGCCTCGATCCGCGCGATCGCGGCGTCGACCCGGTCGACGGCGGTGGGAGTGTCGCTCATCCCCGCCGGATAGGCACCGGGAGGAGTCGGGGCAAGGGTGCGTGCGCGGTTGACAGCGGGGGAGGGTGCCCCGCAAAGGCGCGGGCACATCACCATTCTCGCAGCGGAGCACGACATGACGGTCAAGGTAGCGATCAACGGCTTCGGACGGATCGGACGCCTCGTCGCCCGTGCCATGATCGAGCGTGGCGGCGATCTCGAACTCGTCGCGATCAACGATCTGGCCGATGCCAAGTCGAACGCCTGGCTGTTCAAGCGCGACAGCGTCCACGGCGCATGGCCGGGCGACGTCTCCGCCGACGGTAACGACCTCGTCATCGACGGCAAGCGCATCCGCGTCACGGCCGAGCGCGACCCCGCCGACCTGCCGCACGCCGAGCTCGGCATCGACCTGGTGCTGGAGTGCACCGGCTTCTTCACCGATCGCGCGGCGTGCCAGAAGCATCTCGACGCGGGCGCCAAGAAGGTGCTGATCTCCGCGCCCGGCAAGAACGTCGACCTGACCGTCGTCTACGGTGTCAACCACGACAAGCTGGAGGCCGGACATACCATCGTCTCCAACGCCAGCTGCACCACCAACTGCCTGGCGCCGGTCGCCAAGGTGCTGAACGACGCGATTGGCATCGAGCGCGGGCTGATGACGACGATCCACGCCTATACCAACGATCAGAAGATCCTGGACCAGATCCACCCCGACCTGCGCCGCGCCCGCGCCGCGGGCATGTCGATGATCCCCACCACCACCGGCGCCGCCCGCGCGGTCGGCGAGGTGCTGCCCGAGATGAAGGGCAAGCTCGACGGATCGGCCGTGCGCGTGCCCGTGCCCGACGGCAGCCTCATCGACCTGACCTTCCAGCCGGGCCGCGAGACGACCCGCGACGAGGTCAACGCGATCCTGAAGGCCGCGTCGGAGAGCGGGCCGATGAAGGGGGTGCTGGTCTACTCGGACGAGCCGCTGGTCTCGATCGACATCGTCCACACGCCCGCCTCGTCGACGGTCGACAGTCTGGAGACGGCGGTGCTCGACGGCAAGCTGGTGCGCGTCGTCAGCTGGTACGACAATGAATGGGGCTTCTCCAACCGCATGGTCGATACGGCCACGGCGATGGCCAAGTTCCTCTGAGATGACCGCGGTGACCCCGACGATCGTCCCTACGATCGAGACAGGAACGATCGCCCGCGTCGGGGTACTCGCGGGGATCGCGCGCAAGGCGCGGTCCAAGGCACCGACGGAGGTGATCGACCGCGCCGCCGTCACGCTGGACGGCGGCATCGACGGCGACCATCGCGGCCGGGTGAAGCCTGGCGGCAAGGGGCGGCGGCAGGTGACGCTGATGGAGCGGGGCGACTGGGAGGCGGCGATCGCCGAACTCGGTGCCGATGTCGCCTGGCAGGAGCGGCGCGTCAACCTGCTGGTCGACGGGTTCGACCTGCCGCAGGTCGCGGGTGCGCGGCTGCGCATCGGTGCCGATGTGGTGGTCGAGATCAGTTTCGAGTGTGACCCGTGCCACCGCATGGACGCGGTCGCACCGGGTCTGCGCGCGGCGCTGACACCCGACTGGCGCGGCGGCGTGTGCACCCGCGTCCTGGCCGGCGGCGACATCGCCGTGGGGGACGCCATCAGGATCGAGGAATCATGACCAAGTCCTTCCGAACGCTCGACGATCTCGGCGACGTGCGCGGCAAGCGCGTGCTGGTCCGCGAGGATCTGAACGTGCCGATGGCCGACGGCGCCGTCACCGACGACACCCGGCTGCGCGCCACCATCTCCACCGTCACCGAACTGGCGGACGCCGGCGCGATCGTATTGGTGTTGGCCCATTTCGGCCGGCCCAAGGGCAAGGCTGATCCGACCATGTCGCTCGCGCCCGTGGTGCGCCCCTACGCGGAGGTGCTCGGTCGTCCGGTGCGGTTCGTCGATTGGGACGGCGCAACCGACGCCGTCGCGACGATGCAGGCCGGTGACATCGCCGTGCTGGAGAACACCCGCTTCCTGCCCGGCGAGGAGGGCAACGACGCCGACACGGTGGCGCGCTTCGCTGCGCTCGGCGACGCGTACGTCAACGACGCTTTCTCCGCCGCGCACCGCGCTCACGCTTCGACCGAAGGGATCGCCCGCGCCTTGCCCGCCTATGCCGGCCGCGCGATGGAGGCGGAACTCGACGCGCTGCAGAAGGCGTTGGGCGCCCCCGAGCACCCCGTGGCCGCCGTCGTCGGTGGCGCCAAGGTGTCGTCGAAGCTCGACGTGCTGCGCCACCTGGTCGGGCGCGTCGATCACCTCATCATCGGTGGCGGCATGGCCAACACCTTCCTGGCCGCGCGCGGCGTGAACGTCGGCAAGTCGCTCTGCGAGCACGACCTGACCGGGACGGCGGAGGAGATCCTCGATGCCGCGGACCGGGCGAACTGCACCGTGCACCTGCCCTACGACGTGGTGGTCGCGACCGAGTTCCGCGCGAACCCGGCAACGCGCACCGTCAACGTCCACGAGGTCGCCGCCGACGAGATGATCCTCGACATCGGCCCCGCCGCGACCGAGGCACTGGGCGACGTGCTGAAGAACTGCCGCACGCTGGTGTGGAACGGTCCGCTGGGTGCGTTCGAGACGCCTCCCTTCGATATGGCGACGGTGGCGCTTGCCCGGACGGCGGCGGCGCTGACCGGCGACGGATCGCTGATCTCGGTCGCCGGTGGCGGCGACACGGTGGCGGCGCTCAACCAGGCGGGGGTGGCGGAGGCGTTCACCTTCGTGTCGACCGCCGGCGGCGCGTTCCTGGAATGGATGGAAGGCCGCGAACTGCCGGGAGTCGCAGCGCTCTGTCACTGAGGCAGCGGTTGCGGCTGCGACGCCTGCACGCTAGCGGGCTTGCATACGTATGCCGATGAGAGGGGACGACATGGACACCGCCGAGATGACCGCCAAGATGACGCAAGGGCAGGGCTTCATCGCCGCGCTGGACCAGTCCGGCGGATCGACGCCCAAGGCGCTGAAGGCTTATGGCATCGAGGAGGGCGCCTGGTCGGACGAGACCGGCATGTACGACCTGATCCATCAGATGCGCGTGCGGATCATCACCTCGCCCGCCTTCACCGGCGACAAGGTGATCGGTGCCATCCTGTTCGAGCGGACCATGGACGGTAAGGCGGACGGCGTCGCCGTGCCGCAGGCGCTGCATGCCCGCGGCGTGGTGCCGTTCCTGAAGATCGACAAGGGGCTGGAGGACGAGGCGAACGGCGTCCAGTTGATGAAGCCGATCCCCGATCTCGACACGTTGCTGGCGCGCGCGCGCGGGTTGGGCGTGTTCGGGACCAAGGAGCGGTCGGTCGTCAACCTCGCCAACCGTGAGGGGATCAAGGCGATCGTCACGCAGCAGTTCGAGGTCGCGCGTCAGGTCCTCGCCGCCGGGCTGGTCCCGATCCTGGAGCCCGAGGTCAACATCAAGAGCGCCGAGCGCGCCGAGGCCGACGCGCTGCTCGTCGAGGCGCTGCTCGCCGGGCTCGACGCGCACGGGGGCGCCCCGGTGATGCTGAAGCTGTCGCTGCCGGCCCGCGCCGGCCTGTACGCGCCGCTGATCGATCATCCCAAGGTGATCCGCGTCGTCGCGCTGTCGGGCGGCTATGACCGGACGGACGCCTGTGCGGAGCTGGCGCGCAACCCCGGCGTGATCGCGAGCTTCAGCCGCGCGCTGCTGGAGGATCTGCGCGCCGACATGGACGATGCGGGCTTCGACCGCGCGCTGGGCGCGGCGATCGACAAGATCTACGCGGCCTCGACGGAGAAGGCGACAGCTGCGGCGTGATCGGTCGGTGGCGGTGGGTTCGCTGCCGGTCTTGATGCAGATGGCGGACGGCACCTTCGGCTATCGTCGCGGGATTGCACCGATGCTATGGGTGCTCGTCGCCTTGTGCGTCGTCGAGCTGGTCGTCGTCCATCTGCTGCTGGCGATCTGGGTGCCACGGGCGGCGCTTCTCGTATCGATCCTGACGCTCGTCGGTATGGGCTGGTTGATCCGGATGATCCTGTCGTTCGACGGGCGACCGGTGCGGATCGAGGGTGACTGCCTCGTGCTTCAGGTGGGGACGCTACGGCGCGTCACGGTGCCGCTAGCCGCCGTCGCGGGTGTTCGCCTTCGTGGCTGGTCGGGCGAGGAGGTCAAGCGAAGGTCGACGCTCAACCTGGCGCTGGTCGCGTGGCCCAACGTCGCGGTCGACCTGGCGGCGCCGTTGCCGGGTCGTCGCGGCATCGTCACGATTGTGCATCGGCTGGACGATCCGCATGGTTTCGCCGCGGCATTGAGGCGGCTAGGGCACGGCGCATGACCGAAGACCCGCTTGGCCCGCTTGATCCCGATTTCGCCGTCAACTTCTGCCGCGACGTTCGCCGGCCGCCCTGCCAATTATACCTAGTGTCGCCGCGCGACGTGGGCGGCGGCTTCCCCGACCGGCTCGCGCGGGCGCTGGACGCCGCGCCGGTCGCGGCGTTCCAGTTCCGGGTAAAGGACGTCGACCAGCACGCGGCGGCGGCGTTGGCCGAGCCGTTGCAGCGCATCTGCGAGGCGCGCGAGGTCGCGTTCATCGTCAACGATTCGATCAGTCTCGCCAAGCGGCTGGGTGCCGACGGCGTCCACCTGGGGCAGGAGGACGGCGACCCGCGCGAGGCGCGGGCGGCGCTCGGCCTCACCGCGCAGATCGGCGTCACCTGCCATGACAGCCGCCACCTGGCGATGGAGGCGGGGGAGGCGGGGGCCGACTATGTGGCGTTCGGCAGTTTCTACCCGACGCGCACGAAGGAAGCCCGGCATCGGCCCGAGCCGGTGATCCTGAGCTGGTGGGCGACCTTGTTCGAGCTTCCCTCCGTCGCGATCGGCGGCATCACGCCGGCCAACGCCGCGCCACTGGTCGCGGCCGGCGCCGACTTCATCGCCGCCTGCGATGCGGTATGGAGCGGCGACGAGGCGGAAGCGGTACGGGCGTTCGCAGAGGTGCTGCGCTAATCCCGGCGGTATCGTTGCATGAAGGAAACAAGACCGGCGCAAACCGTTGATTGCACGCCGTATCCCAGAGGTTTCCTGATGAAGCGCTTATCCACCATTCTTCTCCTCGCCGCGTCCGCGGTGGCGAGTGCGCAATCCGCCCCCGGGCCGGCACCGCGGCCGACGATCCCTCCGGTCGATCGCAACATCCTTCACGTCCAAGTGATCCTCGACAAATTGGGGTTCGGACCCGGCGTTCTCGATGGACGGGGCGGGCAGACGCTGACCAACGCGCTGCTCGGCTTTCAGGAGAGCCGCGGCCTGCCGCGAACCGGCGAGCCCGACGCGGCCACGTTGCGGGCGCTGTACCCCTATCGTGCGGCGCGGCCGACGATCCAGGTGACCCTCGACGGCGCGGCCTTCCGCGGTCCCTTCATCAATCCGTTGCCCACCGAATACGTCGATCAGGCCAAGCTCGACACAATGGCCTATACGCGGCCGTTGGAAGGGCTGGCCGAACGGTTCCACACCACGCCGCAGGCGCTGATCGCCCTCAACCGCCCGGGCATGAGGATCGCGCCGGGGGTCAAGATCGTCGTTCCCAACGCCCTCCCGACCTCGCGCGCGTACCCGGCCGACGCCACACCCACCTGGCGAACAACCCTCGCCTCCCTCAACGTCGACGCAGCGGTGCCGCAGGCGGAGCGGATCGAGGTCCTGAAGTCGCGTGGCATCCTGCGCGTATTAGGTTCGGACGGACGCCTGCTCAGTCAATATACCGCCACGATCGGCTCGGCACGCGATCCGTTGCCGTTGGGGAACTGGAAGGTGCTCCACGTCTCCCCCAATCCCGATTGGAAGATGAACCCAGCGATCCTGAAAGGCGTGAGCGACGACACCCCGTCGCAGATCATCCCGCCCGGCCCCAACAATCCGGTCGGTGTGGTCTGGATCGACCTGTCAAAGGAACATTACGGCATCCACGGCACACCCGATCCGGCCAAGATCGGCGTCGCTCAATCGAACGGCTGCGTGCGCCTGACCAACTGGGATGCGGCGCGGATCGCCCTGATGGTAAAGGGAGGAACTCCCGTCATCTTCCGCGCGTGACGGCGTGACGGCGTGACGGCGTGACGCGGCTCGGCTGGATCATCTTCGGCATCATCTTGGTCGCGGCGGGATTGTTCGCCTCGATGCTGTCGTTCGGCCCGACCTCGCCGGTCGGCATATCGCCGCGGATGGCAGACGCGCTTCCGTTCGCGCGCGAAAGGCCGGGGCCGGGAATGCTCGTCATCCCCGTCGCCGGCTATCCCCAAGGGGCGCTGCGCAGCAGCTGGGGTGAGGCGCGGGACGGCGGCGAGCGGGGACATCACGGCATCGACCTGATGGCCGCGGCAGGAACCTCGGTCGTCGCCGCCGCGGGCGGAAGAGTCGAGAAGCTGTTCGAGAGCGGCGACGGCGGGACCACGCTCTACGTCCGCTCGCCGGATGCCGCTTGGAGCTATTATTACGCGCATCTCGCCGGCTACGCGCCCGGCGTGCGGGAGGGCGCGCGCGTCCGCGCCGGCGATCCGATCGGCTATGTCGGTGACAGCGGCAATGCGGGTCCCGGCAATACGCACCTACATTTCGGCGTGTCGCGGATGCGCGCCGGCGAGCGCTGGTGGCAGGGAGAGGCGGTCGATCCGTACCCTCTGCTTGCCGGAACGGCCGCTGGGCGCTAGATCGCGGGGCATCGGGGCTCCCGGCCCCGCGGCTCTTTCCAACAGGTTCGACACCCATGAAGATCAGCGGCGTGGACATCCGTCCCGGCAACATCATCGAGTATGAGGGCGGCATCTGGCGCGCCGTTAAGATTCAGCACACGCAGCCCGGCAAGGGCGGCGCGTACATGCAGGTCGAGATGAAGAACCTGATCGACGGGCGCAAGAACAACGTCCGCTTCCGCTCGGCCGAGACGGTGGAGCGGGTGCGGCTCGACACCAAGGACTTCCAGTTTCTGTTCCGTGACGGCGAGCAGCTGACGTTCATGGACAAGGAGAATTATGAGCAGATCACGCTCGACGCCGATATCCTGGGCGACGCCGCGGCCTTCCTGCAGGACGGCATGGACGTGGTGATGGAGCTGTACGACGAGCGGCCAATCTCCGTGCAGCTGCCGTCGACCATCGAGGCGACGATCGTCGAGGCGGACGCGGTGGTGAAGGGGCAGACCGCGTCGTCCTCGTACAAGCCGGCGATGCTCGACAACGGCGTGCGCGTGATGGTGCCGCCGCATATCGGGTCCGGCACGCGGATCGTGGTCGACGTGTACGAGCAGACGTACGTTCGGCGCGCGGACTGACTTTCCTACTCCCCTCCCTGCAAGGGAGGGGCCGGGGGTGGGTGCGAGCGGAGCGAGCCGCGGCACTCGTTGCCGGCATTGTGGCCGATGCTGTCGCATCGGCACCCACCCCCAGCCCCTCCCTGGAAGGGAGGGGAGGAGTATAGAATGCCCTCCCATTCCGGCCTCTTCACCGTCATCGAGCGTGCGGCACGCAAGGCGGCACCGCGGTTGCGGCGCGACTTCAACGAGGTCCAGCAGCTTCAGGTCAGCCGCAAGGGGCCGGCAGATTTCGTCAGCCAGGCCGATCAGCGCGCCGAGCAGACGTTGTACGAGGAACTCAGCAAGGCGCGGCCCGATTGGGGCTTTCTGATGGAGGAGCGCGGCGAGATCGCCGGCGATCCGGACAAGCCGCGCTTCATCGTCGACCCGCTCGACGGCACCAGCAACTTCCTGCACGGCATCCCGCATTTCGCGATGTCGATCGCGGTGGAGGAGCCAATGCCGAACGGCAAGCGCGAGATCACCACCGCGCTCGTCTACCAGCCGCTGACCGATGAGAGCTTCTGGGCCGAGAAGGGGCGGGGCGCGTGGCTGACCGACCAGCGGCTGCGGGTCTCGTCACGGCGCGACCTGTCGGAAGCGCTGGTCGCCACCGGTATTCCGTTCCTGGGTCACGGCGACTTCGCGCAGTGGAGCCGCATCTTCGGCGCGGTCGCGCCGCAAGTCGCGGGCATCCGGCGCTTCGGCTCGGCGGCCCTCGATCTCGCCTGGGTCGCGGCGGGGCGGTACGACGGATATTGGGAATCCGGGTTGAAGCCGTGGGATGTTGCGGCAGGCGTGCTGCTGGTGAAGGAAGCGGGCGGCTTCGTCACCGATTTCCGTGGCGGCGAGCGGGCGATGGAGCGCAACGAGTTCCTTGCCGCCAATGACGGGCTTCATTCGAAGCTGCACAAGCTGGTCGCGGGATCGTTGCGCTAGGTTATCGGAACCGCGCAGGAACCTCGGTGTAAGCCGTTGAACGGCTTGGCGGAAAGACCATCTACCGGCTGAGCCGGAGGACGGTGCTGCGAGTGATTCTCACCCGTGCCGAACCTTGCCCGTGATCCGTTGGGCGCCTAAAGCGCCCCCTATCCGTTCGCCATTTCGCGAGAAACCTTTTGGTCGATCTGTCGCAATATCTGCCGATCCTGCTGTTCCTCGGCGTCGCGCTCGTGCTGTCCAGCGCTTTTGTGTTTCTGCCGATGGTGGTGGGGCGGCTTACCGGCTCGCACCAGCCCAACGAGCAGAAGCTCGCCGAGTACGAGTGTGGCTTCCCGGCCTTCGAGGATCCGCGCAGCCAGTACGACGTGCGCTTCTACTTGGTGGCGATTCTGTTCATCGTCTTCGATCTGGAGGCGGCGTTCATCTATCCGTGGGCGGTGTCGGTGTTCGACATCGGCTGGTCGGCCTGGGCCGGCATGATGATCTTCATCGGCGAATTGGCACTCGGCCTCGCCTATGCGTGGAAGAAGGGAGCGTTGGATTGGGAGTAGAGATGCACTCCGGTCCGGTGGAGCTGAAGGCGGATGCCGGCCCCAACTCGCTGGTGCCGCCCGACCAGGGCTTCTTCGACAGTTTGAACGGCGAGCTGACCGACAAGGGTTATCTGGTTACGACGACCGAAGATCTGTTCCAGTGGGCGCGTACGGGCTCGCTGTGGTGGATGTCGTTCGGCCTTGCCTGCTGCGCGGTAGAGATGATCCACGTCAACATGCCGCGCTACGATCTGGAGCGGTTCGGCGCGGCGCCGCGCGCCAGCCCACGCCAGTCGGACGTGATGATCGTCGCGGGGACGTTGTGCAACAAGATGGCGCCCGCCCTGCGCCGCGTGTACGATCAGATGTCCGAGCCGAAATACGTGATCTCGATGGGCAGCTGCGCCAATGGTGGCGGCTACTATCACTACAGCTACTCCGTGGTGCGCGGCTGTGACCGGGTGGTGCCGGTCGACATCTACGTCCCCGGCTGTCCGCCGACCGCCGAGGCGCTGTTGTACGGGATCATGCAGTTGCAGCGGAAGATCCGTCGCAGCGGGAGCATCGAGCGATGATCGCGCCGGCGCCCGCCTGGGCCACGGACCTGAACGACGAGACGGTGGAGGCTGCGCGTGCGGCGATCGGTTCCGCGCTGCTCGACGCGCGCGTGCGGGTTGGCGAGGTCCAGTTGTTCGTGCATCGCGACGGCATCGTCGCGGCGCTGACGGCGCTGCGCGACACGCCGGGGCTCGCCTACCAGCAACTGATGGAGATCGCGGGCGTCGACTATCCCGATCGACCCGAACGGTTCGACGTCGTCTATAATTTGCTGTCGGTGACGCGGAATCATCGCGTGCAGGTGCATGTCGCCACCGACGAGGATCATCCGATCCCGTCGGTCACCGGTGTCTGGCCGGCGGCCGGCTGGCTGGAGCGCGAGGTGTACGACCTGTTCGGCGTGCTGTTCGAGGGCAATCCGGATCTCCGCCGTATCCTGACCGACTACGGCTTCCGCGGCCATCCGCTGCGCAAGGATTTCCCGATGACGGGCTATGTCGAGCTGCGCTACTCCGAGGAGGAGAAACGCGTGGTGTACGAGCCGGTCAAACTGGCGCAGGATTTCCGTACCTTCGACTTTCTCAGCCCTTGGGAAGGGGCCGAATACGGCCTGCCCGGCGACGAGAAGGCGGCGCCCGGCGCCGCCCTGCCGCAGGCCAAGGGCGCGCAGACGCCGCTCGCTGCGGACGCGGTGGTGAAGGCGGGGCAGGCGCAGAGCGATACCAAGGCGCCCGCCGCCTCCAGCGAACCCTATGCCAAGACGACGGCGGAGAGTAGGGCGGATACCGGCAAGGGCGCGAACAGCCCCGATGCCGAGCCGAAGCCGGCGAACCCCGACGTGAACCCCGGAAAGGGAGGGCAGAACCAGTGAGCGACGCCCCGACCATGGCGCCCGCGACGACGACGGTTGATCCGTACGTCGACGACGTGCTGCACCTGGAGACGCCGGCGAACCCGACCGAGGGTGACGTCACCATCCAGAACTACACGATCAACTTCGGTCCCCAGCATCCGGCCGCGCACGGCGTCCTGCGGCTGGTGATGGAGCTGGACGGCGAGATCGTCGAGCGGATCGACCCGCACGTCGGCTTGCTCCATCGCGGCACCGAGAAGCTGATCGAGTACAAGACCTATCAGCAGGCGCTGCCCTATTTCGACCGGCTCGATTACTGCTCGCCGCTGTGCATGGAGCACAGCTACGTGCTGGCGGTCGAGAAGCTGCTCGACCTGGAGGTGCCGCTGCGCGCGCAATATCTGCGCGTGTTCTTCGCCGAGCTGACGCGCATTTCCAATCACATGCTCAATCTCGGCTCGCACATCATGGACGTCGGCGCGATGACGCCGAACCTGTGGCTGTTCGAGATTCGCGAGGATTGCTACACTTTCTTCGAGCGGATGTCGGGTGCGCGCATGCACCACAATTATTTCCGCCCCGGTGGCGTCCATCAGGATGTGCCGCTGAAGCTGTTAACCGACATCGCCGACTGGCTCGACACGCGTCTGCCGCGCATCTTCGAGGACGCGATCTCGATGGTCGCCGACAACCGCATCTTCAAGCAGCGCAACGTCGACATCGCCACGGTGAGCCGCGAGGACGCGCTGGCCTGGGGCTTCTCCGGCCCGATGATCCGCGCGGCGGGCGTGCCCTGGGACTTGCGCAAGTCGCAGCCCTACGATGTTTATGCCAAGATGGATTTCGACATTCCCGTCGGCACGCGCGGCGATTGCTACGATCGGTTCATGGTGCGCGTGGAGGAGGTTCGCCAGTCGGCGCGGATCATGCGGCAGTGCCTGGCGGAAATGCCGGACGGGCCGATCGCCAGCGACGATCGCAAGGTGGTGCCGCCCAAGCGGAGCGAGATGAAGCGCTCGATGGAAGCGCTGATCCACCACTTCAAGCTGTACACCGAAGGATTCCACGTACCCGCGGGCGAGGTCTACGTCGCGACGGAGAGCCCCAAGGGCGAGTTCGGCGTGTACCTGGTCGCGGACGGCACCAACAAGCCGTATCGCTGCAAGATCCGGCCGACCGCGTTCAGCCATCTGCAAGCGATGGACTTCATGAGCCGCGGCCACATGCTGGCGGACACTACCGCGATCCTGGGCGCGATGGACATCGTGTTCGGGGAGTGCGACCGGTGAGGGGTGGCTTTCGTGAAACGTTGCTGATCGTCGGTCTGCTGGCGCTGACCGCGGGCGGCGGATATTTGGCGAACCGGGTGAGCTACGCATTCGGTTTCTACATGGGTACGAACTGATGGCCGATGCCGTCCATATTCCCGACGAGGCGGAAACGCGCGCACGCTGGGGTGCGTTCGCCTGGAGCGAGGAAAATCAACGCAAGGCGAACGAGATTCTCGCCCGCTATCCCAAGGGTCGTGAGCAGTCGGCGTCGATCCCGTTCCTCGATCTGGCGCAGCGCCAGGTCGGGGCGGAGACGCATACCCAGGGCTGGCTGCCGGTGCCGGTGATCGAGTTCGTCGCGCGTGCGATCGGCGTGCCGTACATGCGCGTCTACGAGGTCGCGACCTTCTACACGATGTTCAACCTGGCGCCGGTCGGCCGCTATCACGTGCAGGTATGCGGCACGACACCGTGCATGTTGCAGGGTAGCGACGACGTGCTGGCCGCGTGCCGCAATCGCGGCCTGGTGAAGGGCGGCACCACGCCGGATGGGCTGTTCACGCTTACGGAGGTCGAGTGTCTCGGCACCTGCGCCAACGCGCCGATGGTGCAGATCAACGACGATAATTACGAGGACCTCGATTACGACCGCACCATCGCGGTACTGGAGGCGCTGGCCAAGGGCGCGCATCCGGAGGCCGGTTCGACGATTGGCCGCCGCGCGAGCTGCCCGGAAGGTGGGCCGACGTCGCTGAAGGCGATGGTCGACGCGAACCACGATTACCGGCCCGAGTGGGAGAATGCCCATGCCGGCTGACGCTTATATGCCGGAGGCTCGCTGATGCTCGCCGACAGGGATCGCATCTTCACCAACGTCTACGGCTTCCAATCGTGGAAGCTGGACGCGGCGCGCGTGCGCGGCGACTGGGACAACACCAAGGCGCTGCTGGAACTCGGCAACGACAAGATCATCGACGTCGTCAAGGCGTCGGGTCTGCGTGGGCGCGGCGGCGCAGGGTTCCCGACCGGCACGAAATGGTCGTTCATGCCCAAGGAGCCGAAGCCGGACCGGCCCAACTTCCTGGTCATCAACGCCGACGAGTCCGAGCCTGGCAGCTGCAAGGATCGCGAGATCATCCGCCACGATCCGCACAAGCTGATCGAGGGCGCGCTGGTCGCGGGCTTCGCGATGCGCGCACGGGCGGCGTATATCTACATCCGCGGCGAGTATATCCGCGAGGCGGAGGTGCTGTTCGCGGCCGTGCAGGAGGCGTACGGCGCCGGCCTGATCGGCAAGAATGCGTGCGGATCGGGCTACGACTTCGACGTGTTCGTTCATCGCGGCGCGGGCGCGTATATCTGCGGCGAAGAGACCGCGATGCTGGAGTCGCTCGAGGGCAAGAAGGGCCAGCCGCGCCTGAAGCCGCCGTTCCCGGCGGGGGCGGGGCTCTACGGTTGCCCGACGACGGTCAACAACGTCGAGTCGATCGCGGTGGCACCGACGATCCTGCGGCGCGGGGCCGAGTGGTTCTCGAGCTTCGGCGCGGAGAACAATCGCGGCACCAAGCTCTTCCAGATCAGCGGTCACGTGAACAAGCCGTGCGTGGTCGAGGAGGCTATGTCGATCCCGTTCCGCGAGCTGATCGAGACGCATTGCGGCGGTATTCGCGGTGGTTGGGACAATCTGCTGGCGGTGATCCCGGGCGGATCGTCGGTGCCGCTGGTGCCAGCGGCGCAGATCATCGACGCCCCCATGGACTTCGATGGATTGAAGGCCGTCGGATCGGGTCTCGGCACCGCGGCGATCATCGTAATGGACAAGTCGACCGATATCGTCCGCGCGATCAGCCGCATCTCCTATTTCTACAAGCACGAGAGCTGTGGCCAGTGCACGCCGTGCCGCGAGGGCACCGGCTGGATGTGGCGGGTGATGGAGCGGCTGCGTACCGGCGAGGCCGATCTGTCGGAGATCGACATGCTTCAGCAGGTGACCAAGCAGGTCGAGGGCCACTCGATCTGCGCGCTGGGCGACGCGGCGGCGTGGCCGATCCAGGGGCTCATCAAGCATTTCCGCCCCGAGCTGGAGCGGCGGATCAACGAGCGCGGGGGTAGCCTCGCGCCGATGCAGGAAGCGGCAGAGTAATGCCCAAGCTGAAGGTAGACGGGATCGAGGTCGAGGTGCCGCAGGGTGCCACGGTGCTCCAGGCATGCGAGGCGGCGGGCAAGGAGATTCCCCGTTTCTGCTATCATGAGCGGCTGTCGATCGCCGGCAATTGCCGGATGTGCCTGGTCGAGGTGAAGCCCGGGCCGCCGAAGCCTCAGGCGTCGTGCGCCCTGCCGGCGGCCGACAACCAGGAGGTCTTCACCACCACGCCGATGGTGAAGAATGCCCGCGAGGGCATCATGGAATTCCTGCTCATCAACCACCCGCTCGACTGCCCGATCTGCGATCAGGGCGGCGAGTGCGACCTTCAGGATCAGTCCGTCGCCTATGGCCGCGGGCAGAGTCGCTACGCCGAGAACAAGCGTGCGGTCACCGAGAAGTATATGGGGCCGATCGTCAAGACGATCATGACCCGCTGCATCCAGTGCACGCGCTGCATCCGCTTCGCCGAGGAGGTCGCGGGTGTGGAGGAGATCGGCGCGATCTACCGCGGCGAGAACATGCAGATCACCTCCTATCTCGAAGAGGCGGTGACCAGCGAGCTGTCGGGCAACGTCGTTGACCTCTGCCCGGTCGGTGCGCTGACGTCGAAGCCGTATCAGTACGAAGCGCGGCCGTGGGAACTGCGGCGTACGCTGACGATCGACGTGATGGACGCGGTCGGCACCAATATCCGGCTCGACAGTCGCGGCCGGCAGGTGCTGCGCTGCGTGCCACGGATCAACGAGGACGTGAACGAGGAGTGGGCGTCGGACAAGACGCGCCACGCGATCGACGGCCTCGTCCGACGCCGGCTCGACAAGCCGTACGTGCGGGTGAACGGCAAGCTGCTGCCCGCGACGTGGGACGAGGCGTTCGCCGCGATTGCCGCGGTGGATCACGGCGGGTCGGTGGCGGCGGTGGCAGGCGACCTCGTCGATTGCGAGACGATGTACGCGGCCAAGGCCCTGGTCCGCTCGCTCGGTAGCTCGCTGCTCGAGGGGCGGCAGACGGGGATGGCGTACGACACGTCGAGCCTCGCCGCGGTCAACTTCAACACCACCATCGCGGGCACCGAGGAAGCGGACGCGATCCTGCTGGTCGGCACCAACCTGCGCTGGGAGGCACCGCTGGTGAACACCCGCGTGCGCAAGGCGATCAAGCGTGGCGCCAAGGTGTTCGCGGTAGGGCCGGAGACGGAGCTGACCTACAAGGTCGAATGGCTCGGGCACGACCTGTCGGTGCTGGGCGACCTGCCGGATACGGTGGCGAAGATATTTGCGGATGCCGGCAAGCCGATGGTGATCGTCGGCGGCGCGGCGCTGAAGGACGGGCACGGTGCGGCGCTGAAGCTGGTCGAGACGTTGAACCTCGTTCGTAACGGCTGGAACGGCTTCAACGTCGTCCATATGGCGGCGGCTCGGATGGGCGGGCTGATGCTCGGCTACGCGGCGAAGGGCGGTATCGCCGACCTGACGCACGCGAAGCTGACCTTCTTCCTGGGCGCGGACGAGGTGGACTATTCGCGCTTCGGCGGGTTCAAGGTGTATGTCGGCCATCACGGCGACGCGGGCGCGGCGCACGCCGACGTGGTGCTGCCGGGCGCGAGTTATGCCGAGAAGTCGGGCACCTGGGTCAATCTCGAAGGCCGGGTCCAGCGCGGCGAGCGTGCGGTGTTCCCACCGGGCGACGCGCGCGAGGACTGGTCCATCTTCCGGGCACTGTCCGACGTGATGGGCGCGCGGCTACCGTTCGACAGCCTCGCGGGCTTGCGCGAGGAGATGTACGGCGAGGTGCCGGCGCTCCGCCACGAAGGGCTGGTCTCGTTCGGTTGGTCGGTACCGGCCATCGACGGGAGCGCCAGCGGCACGATCGGGGGTTATCCCATCAAGGACTTCTACTTGACCAACGCGATCTGTCGGGCGTCGCCCACCATGCAGCGCTGCTCGGCCGAGCTCGTCCACGGCGAGACCTTCGCGGAGGCGGCGGAATGACCGAGTTCTTCAACACCACCGTCGGTCTCGGCTACGAATGGTCGTGGTTCCTGGCGACGATCGTCGGCATCCTCGTCATTGCGCTGCCGCTGATGCTGGCGGTGGCCATGATCATCTACGCCGATCGCAAGATCTGGGCGGCGATGGCGATGCGGCGCGGTCCCAACGTGGTCGGCCCGTTCGGGCTGCTCCAGTCGTTCGCCGACGGGTTGAAGGTGTTCCTCCAGGAAACCATCATCCCAACGGCGGCGAACAAGGGGCTGTTCCTCTTGGCGCCGATCATCACCTTCACGGTGGCGCTGATCGTCTGGGCGGTGGTGCCGTTCCAGGCGGGGGTGGTGCTCGCCGACATCAATGTCGGACTGCTCTACATCCTCGCGGCGTCGTCGCTGGGCGTGTACGGCGTGATCCTCGCCGGCTGGGCCTCCAACTCCAAATATCCCTTCTACTCGGCACTGCGCGCGGCGGCGCAGATGGTCAGCTACGAAGTCGCGATCGGCTTCACCCTGATCTCGGTCGTCTTGTGGGCCGGCACGTTCAACCTGTCGGGCATCGTGCTCGGACAGCAGAACGTGATGGGCATCCACCTCAACGGCTTCGGCTTCAACCCGCTGCTGTTCCCGATGGCGGTGCTGTTCCTAATCTCGTCGCTGGCGGAGACGCAGCGGCCGCCCTTCGACCTGACCGAGGCGGAGTCGGAGCTCGTCGCAGGATACCAGACCGAGTACAGCTCGATGAGCTTCGCGCTCTTCTGGCTGGGTGAGTACGCCAACGTCATCCTGATGTGCGTGCTCAACGCGACTCTGTTTTGGGGCGGGTGGCTGCCGCCGGTCGATTGGGCGCCGCTCTACGCGGTACCGGGCATCCTATGGCTGTTCGCCAAGATGCTGTTGTTCTTCTTCGTGTTCGGCTGGATCAAGGCGACGGTGCCGCGGTACCGGTACGACCAGCTGATGCGGCTGGGCTGGAAGGTGTTCCTGCCGCTTTCGCTATTCTGGGTTTTCCTCGTGTCGGGCGTCCTGATGTGGATGCGCGTAGGATTCGGGTCATGAGTGTTGCGCAATACGTCAAGGCGTTCACGCTGTGGGAGTTCGTGAAGGCGCATGCCAAGACGCTGCGCTACTTCTTCCGTGCCAAGGCGACGATCAACTATCCGTACGAGCGGATGCCGCAGAGCCCGCGCTTCCGCGGCGAACATGCGCTGCGGCGCTATCCGAACGGCGAGGAGCGGTGCATCGCGTGCAAGCTGTGCGAGGCGGTGTGCCCGGCGCAGGCGATCACGATCGAGGCCGAGCCCCGTGACGATGGGAGCCGCCGCACCACGCGCTACGACATCGACATGACAAAGTGCATCTACTGCGGCCTGTGCCAGGAGGCCTGCCCGGTGGACGCGATCGTCGAGGGGCCGAACATGGATTTCTCGACCGAGACGCGCGAGGAGCTGATCTACGACAAGGCAAAGCTGCTCGACAATGGCGACCGCTGGGAGCGCGTGCTCGCGGCGAACCTTGCCGCCGACGCGCCGTACCGTTAATGCGCGCGCTCTTCGTACCAGCGATAGGCAAGGGGGCCTGTTTCGCGTGATCCAGGCCATCGCCTTCTACCTGTTCGCCGCCGTCGTGATCGTATCGGGCGCGCTGACGATCTCGTCGCGCAATCCGGTCCACTCCGTCATGTGGCTGATCCTGGCGTTCTTCAACGCGGCCGGCCTGATGGTGCTGGTCGGTGCCGAATTTATCGCGATGCTGCTCGTCATCGTCTATGTCGGCGCCGTCGCGGTGCTGTTCCTGTTCGTCGTCATGATGATGGACATCGATTTCGCGCAGCTGCGCACCGATGTGGCACGCTACGCGACGATCGGGCTGGCACTCGGCACGGCACTCGCGGTGGAAGTGATGATCGCGGCCTTCGCGTGGAGCGAGGGGCGGATCGATCTTGCCCGCCGTGCCGCGCCGATCGATCCGGCGATGCCGAACATCGCGGCGCTGGGTCAGTTGCTCTACACGCGCTACCTTTTCCTGTTCGAGGCGGCGGGCTTCGTGCTGCTGGTCGCGATGATCGGCGCCATCGTGCTCACCCACCGGGAGCGGGCAGGCACGCGGTCGCAGCACGTGGGACGTCAGGTCGCCCGTCGTCCGCAGGACGCGACCCGCAACGTCAAGCCGACCGTCGGCCAGGGGGTGGAGCTGTGACCCTTCGACAAGCTCAGGACCGACGGATCGACGGAGTGCCGCGCACGTGATTGGATTGATCCATTACCTGGTCGTGTCGGCGATCCTGTTCACCATGGGCTGCGTCGGCATCTTCCTGAACCGCAAGAATTTGATCGTCATCCTGATGGCGATCGAGTTGATCCTGCTCAGCGTGAACCTGAACCTCGTCGCCTTCTCGGCGGCGCTCGGCGACTTGGTCGGGCAGGTGTTCGCCATGTTCGTGCTGACCGTCGCTGCGGGCGAGGCGGCGATCGGGCTCGCGATCCTCGTGATCTATTATCGTGGTCGCGGCACCATCGCGACTGACGACGTCAACCGGATGAAGGGGTAAACGGTTGATCCTCGCTATCGTCTTCCTGCCGCTGCTCGCGGCGATCGTCGCCGGGCTCGGCAACAAGCAGCTCGGCGCCTTTCCGGCGAAGCTGCTGACCACGGGCTTGCTGTTCGTGTCGTGCGCGCTGTCGTGGCCGATCTTCATCGGGTTCATGACCGGCAGTCTGAGCGCGTCGGTGACGCCGGTGCTCCACTGGATTGCGTCCGGCGACATGGACGTGTCGTGGGCGCTGCGCGTGGACGCGCTGACCGCCGTGATGCTGGTGGTCATCACCACCGTGTCCGCGCTCGTCCATCTCTACAGCTGGGGTTACATGAGCGAGGAGCCGGATCAGCCGCGCTTCTTCGCCTATCTCTCGCTGTTCACCTTCGCCATGCTGATGCTGGTCACGGCCGACAGCCTGGTGCAGATGTTCTTCGGGTGGGAAGGTGTCGGCCTCGCCTCGTACCTGCTGATCGGTTTCTGGTTCCGGAAGCCGTCGGCCAACGCTGCGGCGATCAAGGCGTTCGTGGTCAACCGGGTCGGCGATCTCGGCTTCATGCTCGGCATTTTCGGGACGTTCCTGGTGTTCGGCACCGTGTCGATCCCCGCGATCCTCGCGGCGGTTCCCGGCGAGGCGGGATCGACGATCGGCTTCCTGGGGTTCCGCGCCGATACGATGACGGTGCTGTGCCTGCTGCTGTTCGTCGGGGCGATGGGCAAGTCGGCGCAGCTGGGGCTCCACACCTGGCTGCCCGACGCGATGGAGGGGCCGACGCCGGTTTCGGCGCTGATCCACGCGGCGACCATGGTCACCGCGGGGGTATTCATGGTGTGCCGCCTGTCGCCGATGTTCGAGGCGTCGCCCGATGCCATGGCGGTGGTCCGCTTCGTCGGGGCCGCGACTTGCCTGTTCGCCGCGACCTGCGGGCTGGTTCAGACCGACATCAAGCGCGTCATCGCCTATTCGACCTGCTCGCAGCTCGGTTACATGTTCTTCGCGGCGGGGATCGGCGCGTATGGCGCGGCGATGTTCCACCTGTTCACCCACGCCTTCTTCAAGGCGCTGCTGTTCCTGGGCGCCGGATCGGTCATCCACGCGATGCACCACGAGCAGGACATGCGCTACTATGGGGCATTGCGTAAGGAGATCCCGCTCACTTTCTGGGCGATGATGATGGGTACGCTCGCCATCACCGGCGTAGGATTGCCGTTCCTCGACATCGGTTTCGCGGGCTTCCATTCGAAGGACGCGATCATCGAGGCAGGCTGGGCGGCCGGCTATCCCGGTGTGTGGTTCGTCGGCGTCCTGGTCGCGGCGATCACGAGCTTCTACTCGTGGCGGCTGATGTTCCTCACCTTCTGGGGCAAGCCGCGCTGGATCAACTCGGAGCATATCCAGCACGCGGTCCATGACGCGCACGATCATGGGCACGGGTCGCATCATGCTGACGAGACGCACGCCAACCCGGCCAAGGCGGAGGATGCCGGTGATGCGCCATCGCAGCACGGGCCGAGCCAGCAGGAGCTGAAGGTCGGTACCGGCGGCTACCATCCGCACGAGAGCCCGCTCAACATGCTAGTGCCGCTCGGCATATTGTCGCTCGGCGCGATCGCCGCGGGCTTCGTGTTCGCGCCGTTCTTCATCGAAGCGGAGCATGCCGGCGGCTTCTGGCGCGGCGCGCTGTTCTTCAACGAGCACCTGATGCACGCGATGCACGAGGTGCCGGTGATGATTAAGCTGTCCGCGGCGATCGCGATGCTGCTCGGCCTCGGCTCGGCCTGGTACGCTTATATTCGCAACACCGCCTTCCCGAGCGTGGTGTCGGATCAGTTCGCCGTCCTGTACCGCCTGTTCCTCAACAAGTGGTATTTCGACGAGCTGTATCATCTGATCTTCGTCCGTCCCGCGTTCGCGATCGGCCGGCTGCTGTGGCACCGCGGCGACGAGAAGACGATCGACCGGCTCGGGCCCAACGGCGTCGCTTGGGCGGTGCAGCTTAGTTCGCGCGGGGCGGCCAGGTTCCAATCGGGGTATCTCTATTCCTATGCCTTCGTCATGCTGATCGGGCTCACCGCTGCGGTGACCTGGGCCATCGCGGGTTGATCGGGTGATGGACGGCTTTCCCATCCTGTCGCTGATGCTCGCGGTCCCGGCGCTCGCCGCGATCGCCTGCCTGTTCCTCCCGGCCGACACCGCGCGCTGGACGGCGCTGGCCGCGACGCTGGTCGACTTCGTGCTCGGCATCCTGCTCTGGGCGAATTACGACGTCGGCGGTGCGCAGTGGCAGTTCGTCGAGCAGGGCGCGCGCTTCGGCTTCTTCGCCTGGGACCTGGGCATCGACGGCTTCGCGCTAATGCTCATTATGCTCAGCGTGTTCCTGATGCCGATCTGCATCGGCGCCAGCTGGCGCTCGGTCACCAACCGTGTGCCCGAGTATATGGCGGCGTTCCTGCTGACCGAGGTGCTGATGATCGGCACCTTCGCCGCGCAGGACCTGTTCCTGTTCTACCTGTTTTTCGAGGCAGGGCTGATCCCGATGTATCTTATCATCGGCATCTGGGGCGGTGCCAACCGCATCTACGCCAGCTACAAGTTCTTCCTGTACACGCTGCTCGGCTCCCTCCTCATGCTGGTCGCGATGCTCTACATGGCGCGTACCGCAGGGACGTCGAGCATTCCGGCGCTCCAGGCATACGACTTCCCGGCCGATGTTCAGACGTGGCTATGGCTCGCCTTCTTCGCCTCGTTCGCGGTGAAGATGCCGATGTGGCCCGTTCACACCTGGCTGCCGGACGCGCACGTGCAGGCGCCGACCGCGGGGTCGGTGATCCTGGCGGGCGTGCTCCTCAAGCTCGGCGGCTACGGCTTCCTGCGCTTCTCGCTGCCGATGTTCCCGGAGGCGTCTGGGCAGCTCACCTGGCTGATCTTCGCACTGTCGGCGGTGGCGGTGATCTACACCTCGCTCGTCGCGCTGGTGCAGGCCGACATGAAGAAGCTCATCGCCTATTCGTCGGTCGCGCACATGGCGATCGTCACCATCGGTCTGTTCGCCTTCAACCGGCAGGGTATCGAGGGTGCGTTGGTGATGATGCTGAGCCACGGGCTGGTATCGGGCGCCTTGTTCCTGTGCGTCGGCGTGATCTACGATCGTCTCCACACGCGCGAGATCGCGCGTTACGGCGGGCTGTCGATCAACATGCCGCGCTACGCGCTGTTCTTCCTATTCTTCACCATGGCGTCGATCGGTCTGCCGGGGACCAGCGGCTTCGTCGCCGAGTTCCTCAGCCTGATGGGCACCTATCAGGTGTCGACCTGGATCGCGCTGCTCTGCACGACGAGCATCATCCTGGGCGCTGCGTACATGCTCTACCTCTATCGGCGGATCGCCTATGGCGAGATCACGTCGGAAGAAGTTCGGGGTATGTCCGACCTGTCGAGCCGCGAACTCTGGCTGCTGGCGCCGATCGCCGCGGCCGTGCTGTGGATGGGCGTCTATCCGGAGAGCTTCCTCGCGCCGATGCGCAAGGACGTCGCCGTGCTCCTCCAGCGGATCGATCGCGCCGCGCCGCCGAGCGACAGCAATCCAACTCCCGGCAACCCCGCCGCCGCCCGCGCGATGCAAGCGCACCACGAGACGACGCCCGGGGAGGCGCATCACTGATGGACTACGCCACCAATCTCGCGCTGACGCTGCCCGAGGTCGTACTGGGCATCGGCGGCGTGTTGCTGATGATGGTTTCCGCCTGGGGTGGTCCCGGGTCGACGCGCGCGGTGTCCTGGACCGCGGTCGCGGTGCTCGGTGGCGCGGTGATCGCGCTGCTCGGCCCGGCGGGCGGGGGCGGGGAGGCATTCGATGGCCTCTACCGCGCCGACGCCTTCTCGACCTTCGCCAAGGTGCTGATCTACGTCGCGACCGCGGTGTCGATCCTGATCGCACCCGACTTCTTTCGCCGCACGGCGGGCGATGATCTGCGGCCGGAATATCCGGTGCTGATGCTGTTCTCGGCCCTGGGCATGGGCATGATGGTGTCGGCGGTGGACCTGCTGACGCTCTATGTCGGTCTGGAGATGCAGAGCCTCGCCGCCTACGTGCTGGCGAGTTTCGTGCGCCGGGATCTGCGGTCGGCAGAGGCTGGGCTGAAATATTTCGTGCTCGGCTCGCTGGCGAGCGGCATCCTGCTGTACGGCGTCAGCCTGGTCTACGGCTTCACCGGCACGACGATGTTCGACGGTATCGCTGCGGCCTATGCGGCCGACGCCGCGGAACCGGCGCGCTCGCTCGGCCTCGTCTTCGGGCTGGTGTTCGTCTTCGCCGGGCTGGCCTTCAAGATCGCGGCGGTGCCGTTCCACATGTGGACGCCCGACGTGTACCAGGGCGCGCCGACGCCGGTCACCGCCTTCTTCGCCTCTGCCCCCAAGGTCGCCGCCATGGCGCTGGCCGTCCGCGTCGCGGTGGAGGCGATGGGGCCGGTGACCGATCAGTGGCGCCAGATCGTGATCTTCGCGGCGCTCGCCTCGATCATCCTCGGCGCGGTCGGCGCGATCGGCCAGTCGAACGTCAAGCGGCTGCTTGCCTACTCGTCGATCAACAATGTTGGCTTCGCGTTGAT
The DNA here is from genome assembly GCF_900115745.1 of Sphingomonas rubra. Taxonomy (GTDB): domain Bacteria; phylum Pseudomonadota; class Alphaproteobacteria; order Sphingomonadales; family Sphingomonadaceae; genus Sphingomonas; species Sphingomonas rubra. Next base: position 280,929 of record NZ_FOXP01000004.1, read on the forward strand.
CGGCCTTGCCGCGGGAACGGCCGAGGGCGTGGCGGGCGTGCTGACGTACATGGCGATCTACATCGCGATGACGCTCGGCAGCTTTCTGGTCGTCCTGCAGATGCGTGACGTGAACGGCATCCAGGTCGAGAGCATCGCCAGCTTGTCGGGCATGTCTCGGACGCGGCCGGCGCTGGCGGCGGCGATGGCGATGTTCATGTTCTCGCTGGCCGGCATTCCGCCGCTGTTCGGCTTCTACGCCAAGTTCGCCGTGTTCGACGCGGCGGTGGCGGCAGGACTGTTCCCGCTGGCAGCGATCGGCGTCGCGGCGTCGGTAATCGGCGCCTATTATTACCTGCGCATCGTCAAGACGATGTACTTCGACGAGCCCGCACCCGCCTTTCACAAGGGTGACGAGGGAGCCCTCCAGGGTGGGCTGATAGCGGTCGCCGCGGTCGTCATCTCGCCGCTCGGCTATCTTGCGATCCCGTTCCTGGGCGCGTGGAGCATGGCCGCGGCGCGGGCGCTGTTCTGATCCAGGTCGTCGCGGAGACGGGGTCGACCAACGCCGACCTCGCCGCATCGTCCGGAGGGGAGGGCGACTGGCTCCGGGCGGAGCGGCAACTGGCAGGCAGGGGGCGGCAGGGACGCGCGTGGGCGTCACCCGTCGGCAATCTCTACGCCAGTACGATCGTCCGCCCGCGGGTGAGCGACCCTGCGGCGCCGACCCTGACGTTGGTAGCGGCGGTCGCGTTGCACGACGCGGTCAGCGTCATGTTCGATCCGGCTTCGCCTTTCTTGCGGGCAGGGGAACAACCAGAAGAGCGGCAGGGTGGGCTGGCGATCAAGTGGCCGAACGACCTGCTGCTGAACGGGGCCAAACTATCGGGCATCCTGTTGGAACGCGCGGGTGACGTTGTGATCGCCGGCTTCGGCGTCAATGTCGCGCACCATCCTGACTTGCCCGACCGCCCGACCACCAGCCTGGCCGCGCACGGCGTCGCCGTCGCTCCCGCAACGCTCCTCGACATCCTCGCGGAGTCGTTCGCGCGGTGGCTCGCCACGTGGCGTGGGCACGGATTGGAGCCGGTCCGTGCCGCGTGGCTCGACCGCGCGCACCCGGTCGGCACGGCGCTGTGCGTCCACCAGCCCGACGGCTCGCGCGTCGACGGCCTGTTCGACGGTCTCGACGATGCCGGTGCACTGCTGCTTCGCCTGGCAGGCGGCGAGCGGCAGGTGATCCACGCCGCCGACGTGTTCCTTCTCTGAGAGGCTGCCATGCTGCTCGCCATCGATGCCGGCAACACCAACGTCGTCTTCGCGCTGGTCGACGAGGCCCGCACCATTCGCGCTCGCTGGCGGATCGCCACCGATCCGCGCCGCACCGCCGACGAATATGCGGTGTGGCTCAGTCAGTTGCTCGCGCTCGAAGGATTCGCTCGCGACGACGTGAGCGGCTTCATCGTCGCGACCGTGGTGCCTCGCGCGCTCCACAACCTCCAGGTGCTGAGCTCCAAATATTTCCGCACTGAGGCGCTGGTCGCCGGCCGCCCACCCGTGGAGTGGGGAATCGCGATCGACGTCGACGAGCCCGCCTCGCTCGGCGCCGACCGGGCGGTCAACACGATCGCGGCGCACGCGCTGTACGCGGGCGACCTCATCACCATCGATTTCGGCACGGCGACCACCTTCGACGTCAGCGACTATACCGGCGCGTACAAGGGCGGTATCATCGCCCCCGGCATCAACCTGTCGCTTGACGCGCTGGTCACCGCCGCCGCCAAGCTGCCGCGCATCGCCATCGAGGCGCCCGCGACGCCGAGCGTCGTCGGTCGCAACACCGTCGACCAGATGCACATCGGCATCTTCTGGGGCTATGTGGCGATGATCGAGGGGCTGGTCGCGCGCCTCAAGGCGCAGGTCGGCCGGCCGGTGAAGGTGATCGCCACCGGCGGCCTCGCCGCGCTGTTCGAGCAACACACGACCGTCTTCGACCATGTCGAGCCGGACCTGACGATCCAGGGACTGGCGATGATGTGGCAAAATGCCCATATCCGATAAACCACGCCTGCGCCGGGCGGCCATCCGGTGCCTCCTTTATCGAAAGCTTTGAATGACTCCCAAGAACGAACTCCTCTTCTGCGCCCTAGGCGGCTCGGGAGAGATCGGCATGAACGTCAACCTCTACGGCACGCGCGGCAAGTGGCTGATGGTCGATTGCGGCATCACCTTCGCCGATCCCGCCTATCCCGGCATCGATGTGATCCTGCCCGACCTGCAATTCATCGAGGACCGGATCGATGACCTCGTCGGCATCGTCCTGACGCACGGGCACGAGGACCATATCGGCGCGCTGCCGTATCTCGCCGAGGATCTCGGCGTGCCGCTCTACGCGACGCCGTTCACCGCCGGACTGATCCGCGGCAAGCTGGAGGAGGAGGGCTCGGTCAACCGCGTCAAGCTCAAGGTCATGAAGATGAACGAGCGGTTCGAGTTGAAGCCGTTCGGCGTCACCTTCGTGCCGCTGTCGCACTCCATTCCGGAGAGCTGCGCGCTGCTGATCGACACGCCCGAGGGCAAGGTGTTCCACACCGGCGATTGGAAGCTCGATCCCACGCCGGTGATCGGCAAGCCCGCCTCGCCGGAGGAGCTGAAGGCGATCGGCGACGCTGGCGTCGACGTCCTGGTCTGCGATTCGACCAACGTGTTCAACAAGGAAGCCTCGGGTTCCGAGGCGAGCGTCCGTAAGGGACTGGCCGAGACGGTCGCCAAGGCCAAGGGCCGGGTGATGGTGACGAGCTTCGCCTCCAACGCGGCGCGGCTCCAGACGCTGGGACAGCTCGCGCGCGAGACGGGGCGCAAGCTGTGCGTCACCGGCCGGTCGCTGGATCGCATCCTGAAGGTTTCGCGGCAGACGGGTTATCTTTCCGACTTTCCCGAGACGGTGGACCCCGACACGGCGATGCGCCTGCCGCGCAACAAGGTGCTGATCGTCGCCACCGGCGGTCAGGGCGAGCCGCGCGCTGCCCTGTCGCGCGTGGCGGAAGGATCGCACACGATCAGCGTCGAGCCCGGCGACACCGTGATCTTCTCCGCCAAGCAGATCCCCGGCAACGAGGTGGCGGTCGGTCGCATCCAAAATCTGCTCGCCGCCAAGGGCGTCGAGATGGTGACCGAGCGCCAGGCGCACGTCCATGTCTCGGGTCACCCTGGCCGTCCGGAGTTGGCGCAGATGTACGAGTGGATCAGGCCAGAGCTGCTTGTCCCCGTGCACGGCGAGATGCGCCACATGATGGAACATGCGCGCTTCGGGCTGGATCAGGGCGTGCCGAACACCATCGTCCAGGCAGACGGCGACATCGTGCGGCTGCTGCCCGGAAAGGCCAAGAAGATCGGCACCGCGGGCGTCGGCCGGCTGGTGCTCGACGGCGACGTGATCCTGCCGTCGGACGGGTCGACGATCAACGAGCGGCGCAAGCTGGCCCTGAACGGCCAGATCTCGGTTGCCGCCGCGATCGGCAAGGATGGTCGCGCGATCGGCCGGCCGCAGGTCAAGTTGCAGGGCGTGCCGGTGGAGGACGAGCGCGAGGCGTTCGTTGCTGATGCGGTGGATGCGGCCGCGCAGGCGCTGCGCTCCACCAAGCGCGGGATCGATCGCGCGCGCGAGGATGTGCGGCTGGCGGTGCGCAAGGTGGCGACGCAGTGGACCGGCAAGAAGCCGATCGTCGACGTGCTGCTGATCGAGGCGTAAGGCCGTGCGCTGGACATCGGCACTGGCGATCTACGTCCTGTTCTGGTCGTTCAGCGTCTTCCTCGTCCTCCCCTTCGGCGTGCGCACCACGCACGAGGCGGGGGGCGAGCACGTGCCGGGGCAGGCGGAGAGCGCGCCGCACGAGTTCGACATATGGAAACTGGTGTGGCGCGTGACGATCGTCGCGACGATCCTGTTCGTGCTGTTCCAGCTGAACTACCGCTATGGCTGGATCACGGCGCGCGACGTGGACCTGTTCCACCGGATGGATATGGAAATGCGGTAGACATCAGACGATGGCGGGAACGGCGTTGCGGAAATTGGCCAGCCGGTCGATTACGCAACGCGACGACGCGTTGAGGCGGCGGACGAGCTGCTCGCTGGCGGACTTGCTGATCGTCCAGGCCACTTCCTGATCGGTGTCGTCGGGCGCTAGGATCGTCATGTACAGGTGCCATTGCCGTTGCTGGTCGACAAGCAGCCGCCCGACGCCGTGGCAGACGAATGCGCGATGATCCGCCTCTCGCTGGAACTGGACGAGGGCATCCAGTGCCGGTTTGCCGAGGCTTCCGCCTCCGGATGCCAGCGCCAACCGCAATGCCTCCCGGCGCTGTCCCGCCAAATGCGGAAGCTTCTTGCCGGCTGACCCCGCCCCTAAATGGATGAGCGTCTCGGTGACGGCATGCTCCACCGCGGCGAAATGCTCCAGCATACGACCGCGCCAAAGGTTCGCTTCGGTCTTGAAGACGTTCCACTCGATCGTGTCGACCGGCTCAATGGTGGAATGGGCGTTCATCCGAATGTGCTTATCGGCGCGACGTTCAAAAAAGCTTAGCGCAGCCGCTCGATCGCTTGGGCCAGCGCCACGTAGAGCTTGCCCATATCGGACGACAGCAGCGTCACGCCCAGCGGTGAACCGTCGCGCTGGGCGAGAACCTGGCGGAGCATGCCCTCGAAATCGTGGATGTAGCGGTTGACCTGCTCGCGGAAGCGGCCGTCGTCGTCGTAGAGTCGGGCGATCTCGCGTGCGTCGCCGCCGTCGAGGAGGCGCACCGCGCGACGGGTGAAGACGCCGCGATCGCCCTTCAGATAGGCGGCCCAGGCGCTGTCCGATACGTCGGGTGCGAACGCCTTGGTAATGTCGATCGCCGCCGAATTGAGCGACTCGATCAGCAGCGATACGCGGCGCGCCAGCGAGTCGCTGTCGGCCGCCTCGCGTTCCTCGCGCGCCGTTTCCATATGGCTATCGAGCAGGCTCCGCTGCTCCAGCAGGGATTGCACCTGCGTCGCGACCCGCTCGGTCGCACGGGACGAGGCGGCGGCGGCCGCGTCGGTCGCGTCGACCAGCGCCGTGACCTGCCGCGTCACCGTATCGGACGCTGCGCGCCGCAGGGCGGCGGTGGCGGCCTCGCCGAGCGCGTCGGCCGCCTCGGGCACCACCGTGGCCAGCGTCTCGCGCGCCTGCGCAGCCGCGATCTGGGCCGTCTCGTGTACATGGGCGAGCGCGTTGAGGAGGCGCGGTGCGGCCTCGTCGGCGAAACGCTGTGCCCGGTCGATGGCGCCCTCCATCGTGATGCCCAGCGCGTCCGCCTTGTCGCGGCCGTCGGCGAGCGCGGCTTCCAGGCCGCTGGTCAGCTGGTCGAGCGTGCGGCGCTGCCCGGCGAGCACGTCGGCGATCGCCTCGATGGCGTCGTGCGTCGACTCGGCGGCCGTGACCAGCGCCAGCAGCTCCGGCTTGGCATGGGCAATGGTGCGGCGCGAGGTCGTGACGCGATCGTCGAGGCGGGTGAGCGCGTCCGGCAGCGTCTCGTCGATCTCGCGCGCGGCGGCATCCAGGGCGACGAGCAGCGTCTCGGTGGTGCCGATCGTGCGGCCGGCCATCGCTTCGCCGGCACGCAAAGCCTCCGTCATCGCGTCGGCCGAGCCGCCCAGCGCGCTGATCGACGCGGCGAGCAGCTGCGTGCGATCCACACCCTGTGCGTGAAGGGTGTCGAGCCGTGCCTCCACGTCGGCGAAGCCGCCGTGAAGGCCCGCGACCAGGTCTTCTCCCCGCAGCCGCTGCTCAGCCAGCGCGTCGGCGAGGCGGCCGGCGGCGAGGTCGAGGTCGGCGAGGCGCGTGGCGAGCGCGTCGGCATGATCGTGCGCGGCGACTTCAAGGGCGACCTGGTGACCGCGAAGGCCGAGCAGGGTCTGGTCGCCCTGCGCGGCCAGCGTATCGCAGGCGCGGTTCACCGCCTGCTCGGTACGGTCGACCAACGTGTCCAGCGCGGTCGCGGCCGCGCCGGTCGCGCGTTCCAGGCGGGCACCGGCGGCCTCGCCGGTCGCGTTCATCCGGTCGATCTGCGCCGCGAGGTGATCGGCGGCGGTCGCCGCGAGCGAATCGGCGTCGCGGGCGCGCGCGGCAAGCTGGACGATCTGCGCCTCCAGCGCGGCGGCCTGGGCAGCGGCGGTCAGGCCCGCCTGATCGATCCGCCGGCCGATCTCCTCGCTCTCGACCTTGGCGTGCGGGATCGATGCGACCAGATCACCGACGGTCGAGCGTGCCAGCGTCGCCGCCTCCGCCAGGCTGCGGGCGTGGGTATTCGCCTCCTCGATCTCAGCCGCCATCGCCTGGCCGATCGCCTCCAGCCGTCCGGCCGCCGCAGTGCCGGCGTCGAGTTGCAGGACGAGCTGTTCGCGGTGGTGGGTGAGCGTGCGGGCGAGGCTGGCAACGCGCGCCTCCAGCGCGGCGGCCTCGGCGCGCATGGCCTGGGCGGTGACGCCGAAGCGGCGCGCCTCGGCGCGGCTGCTGCGCCGCGCCAGCAGCCAGACGATGCCGACCAGCGCGGGGGGAACGCAGAGCGCCGCGACGAACTGCGTGCCCGCGACCGCATCCATTACGGGCAATCGCGCGCGCGCCAGCCAGAGCGCACCGGCGATCCAGCCGATGACCAGCAGGGCAGCGATCGTTGGTGCGACCCAGCCGGACCGGCCGCCGTCGATCGGTTCCACCAGTTCCAGCGGTTCTATCCAGCCCTCGGGCGGCCGCGGCCACAGGTCGTCGCTCGCCCCCATCATCGTTTCCCGTCCGCCACCCCGATCATGGCCGGTGTTTATCATTTTTGCAGGTTCCGACCAGCCCGGGTCTCAACCTCCTCTTAACCGCGGGGTCGCTAGGCCGGGACATGGCTTATGATCCCGGCGCGATCGATGCGACCCTGGCGGCAGCGGTGGGCGACGATCCCGCCCTGATCGCGGAGCTGCGGCTCGCCTTTCATGACGGTGCGGAGCGGGCGATGACGGCACTGCGGGATGCCGGCGACGATGGGTCGGCGTGGATCGCCGCAGCGTCGCGGCTGCGTGGGCTGGCCGCCAGTTTCGGCGCGGTTCGCCTGATGGCACAGGCCGCCGCCGCGAGCAGCGTGACGCCGGGCGACGAGAAGGTGATCGCCAAGCTGACGCGGGCGATCGCGCGGCTCTAACCCCGGCGATCAGCGGCCTTGCAACCGCAGCGATGCCGCCTATCAAGCCGTCGCATGCTTGCCGGTCTGCTGTTCGCCCATCACGACGCCGATGATCGTCCCGGCCAACTGACGGCGACGCTGCCATTCGGCGGCTCCTCGGTGATCGAGTATCAGGCGCGGCTGCTCGCCGCCGTTGGCGCGTCGCAGCTGGTGGTGATGGTCGGTCGGCTGACCCCCGAGCTGCTGGGGGCGATTGGGCGGATCGGCAAGCGTGGCATCGCCGTCGACGCGGTCCGCACCGCCGAGGAGGTGGCGGCCAAGCTCCACCCGCTCGCGCGCGTGCTGATGCTGGCGGACGGGTTGGTGACCACGCAGGAGATCGTCGACGGGATGGCACGGGGGGAGGGCGACGCGCTGCTCGTGGTGGACGCGGCGGACGCCCCCGCACGGTACGAGCGGCTGGGCGGCGGTGCGGCTTGGGCCGGGATCGCCCGGCTGGAGGCGCGGCGCATCGTCGACGTGGCGGCGTTGCCGCGCGATTACGACTTTCAGTCCACTGCGCTCCGGCTCGCCGACCAGGCCCGGGCGGTGCACCTGATGCTGCCGCCCGGCGCGATCGCCGATGGTCACGGGATCGAGCATGCCGGTGGCGGTCTGACCGAGCGCGGACGCGCGGTACTGGCGGCGACCGTGGCCGATCGGCGTAACTGGTTCAATGCGGCGCTGGTCGCTCCGCTGGCGCGTGCGACCGTGCCGCGATTGGTCGCGCGTGGAGTCGGCACGATCGCGACCGGCGTCGGTGGAGCATTGCTGTCGCTCGCCGGTGCCGTCGGCATCGTCGCGGGCGTGCCGGGTACCGGCCTTACGGCGATGCTGGCCGGAGCGATGGGGCTCGGCGTCGCACGCGTGCTGGCGCTGCTGCGCGACGAGGAGCCGCTCGGCGAGGCGTGCGTGATCGCGCAAGGGATCGCGGCGGCGGCGGGAGTTATGGCGCTAGGCTGGTCGCTGACCGCGACGACCGGCGCGGTCATGCTGGTAGTGGCGCTCGTCGCCGTCGTGGCGGGGCTGCTCGGCGAGCGGGCGACGCCGCGACGCTCGCGACGGCGCTGGTGGGGCGGCGGGCCGGCCTATCTCGCGTTGGCCACCCCGTTCGCCGTGGTCGGCTGGCCGACGATCGGGCTGGTCGCCGTGTTGCTCTACGCCACGGCGACGCTGGTCGCGGCGATCGAGGCGTTGCGTACGCTGGTGAACGACGGCTTAGTGTCATCTTAAGACGACCGCGCTAAGGTGCGTCGGATGGTCGCGGACGAGCACGAGCGGGATAGGTGGGCGCCCGAGCGGTTGAGTGACCGTGCGGCACGCGCCGACGCGCGGGCGGACCGCGATCTAGCCGCCGCAGCGACCGACTTCCTGCTGCCCGACGAGGCGCGGCTCAACGATCGAACTCGGCACGGCATGGCGGCGCTGGTCCGCGGGACGATCGACGCGGTCGAGACGGCCGTCCGCCACCATGCCGCCCGGCTGTTGGCCGAGCGCGGCGCGACCGAGCGTGCAGAGGCGTTGCTGCGCGGCCGGACCGACGTGACGGCACGACTGTTGCGAGGGGGACTGCTGCGCGATCCTGACATGATGGCGGAACTGCTCGCGCGCGTGCGGCAGGACGGGCTTGCCGCGGCGCTGCCGCCGGCGCCCGCCGTCGCCGACCAGCCGAGCCTCGTCGTCCGACTCGCCGCGGCGCCCGATGCGGTGGTCGCGCGTGCCGCCGCGGCGCTGCTCGTCGCCGACAATCGCCGGCGCGACGCGGCCGAGCGGGCTGCGGAGAGTGGTGGCGAGCTGCCGGCCGAACTGCACCACCGGCTCGTCTGGTGGGTGGCGGCGGCGATCCGCGACCCGCACGACCATGGCACCGACCTCGCCATCGCCGAGGCGGCGTTGCGCGCGGTCGCCGCGCATGACGAGGACGAACGGGCCGATGCGGTGGCAATGCGGCTCGCCGCGGCGATCGCGCCCAATCCGCGCGAGCTGCCCGACCTGCTGGTCGAGGCGCTGGCCGACCGGCGCGTCGGTCTGTTCACCGCGCTGGTCGCGCACGCAGCGGGGCTGCCGCACGAGGCGGTGCGCGCGGTGACGCTGGAACCCGGGGGCGATCGGCTGTGGCTGGCGTTGCGCGCGATCGCGCTCGACCGGGCGACCATCGCGCGGATCGCGCTGGCGCTCGCCGAGGCGGACCCGACACGCGACATCGACGCTTTCGCCGACCAGCTCGACGCCATCATGGCGGTCGATCCGGTCGCGGCGCGCGCGGCGCTGCTGCCGCTGACGCTCCACGCCGATTATCGCGCCGCGATCCGCGCGCTGGCGCGTTCGGAGGCGGGATGAACGCGGTCGATCCGAACGGCACCGTCGCGGTGGCGCACGCAGTGCTCGACGCCGATGGCGCGCTGCTGTCGGCCGATCCGGCGCTGGAGGCGCTGCACGCCCGTGCCGGCGGCGTCGCGGGTGGATCGATGGCGGTGCCGCAGCTCGCCTCGATCGCGCGGCTGGCGCGAAGACTGGGTATCGTCGTGTCGCGGCGGATCACGGTGGCGGACGAGGATGCGGACCTCGACCTGTGGGTCCGCGCACAGCCGGAGGGCGATCGCATCCGCCTGGCCGCGAGCGGGTGGAGCGAGCAGCCGGCGTGGCGCCCATCCGCCGAAATGCCCGCCGTCCCGGCGGGCGACTGGCAGTGGGAGAGCGATGCCAGCCTGCGGCTGACCTTCCTGTCGCTGGACGGAGCCGGTGGGTTCGATCCCTTCACGCTGCTCGGCCGGCCGCTCACGGCGTTGTTCGTCTTCGACGAGGGCGCAGGCGGCGGCCTGCCGATCCTGGACGCGTTGGCGCGGCGACGACCGTTTCGCGATCAGCCCGCGACAGTGCGATTGACGGGGGCTCCGGTGGTGCTCGACGCGGTGATCCGTCACGACGCGGAAGGCGGCTTCGCCGGGTTGGCGGGGAGTGCGCGCGAGGCGGTGACCGACGAAGGGGAAGGCGACGCTACGACGCCGGGTGCCTTCGCCGCCGGGCTGGACCGGGCGTTGCGTGCGCCGCTCGGCCGCATCGTCGCCAACGCCGACAGCATCAGCGCGCGGGCCGACGGACCGATCGCGGACGATTATGCCGCCTATGCGACCGACATCGCCGGGGCGGGGCGCCACCTGCTCGGGTTGGTCGACGGGCTGGTCGACCTGCAGGCGATCGAGCGATCCGACTTCCGGCCTCTCGCGGAGCCAATCGATCTGGATGACGTGGTGCGCCGTGCGGCGGGGCTGCTGGCAGTCAAGGCGGAGCGTGCCGGCGTGGCGATCGTGCGGGTGCCGAGCGATGCACGGGCGTCGGCGATCGCCGATTTCGGACGGACGCTGCAGATCATGGTCAATCTGGTCGGCAATGCGGTGCGCTACGCGCCGCCGGGCTCGCAGGTCGAGATCGCCGTGGAGAGGGCAGGCGCCGCCGTACGCGTCACCGTCTCGGATCGCGGCAAGGGGATCGACCGCGAGGATCAGGCGCGCGTGTTCGAGAAGTTCGAACGCGTCGACCCGAGCGAGCCCGGCGGCAGCGGCCTGGGGCTGTTCATCGCGCGGCGGCTGGCGCGCGCGATGCGGGGCGACCTGACGTTGCGGAGCGAGGCAGGGGCCGGCGCCGCCTTCACTCTGTCGCTACCGGCGGGGCAGCCGGCGGGCGAGTAGCAGCAGCAACAGTCCGGCCACGGCGAGCGCCGAGCCGTAATTCACCCATTGTTGCTGCCCGATCATGAAGCTGGACGCCGGCCAGGTGACGATGCCCCGGCCCTGGCCGATCCACAGCAATCCCATCAACGCCATCAAGGCGCCGAGTATCGCCATGATGCGACGCAGGGCCGGCATGCCTCAGCGCTCTCCGACGGGCACGTAGGAACGCTGCGTCGGCCCGGTGTAGAGCTGGCGCGGACGGCCGATCTTTTGGTCGGGATCGGTAATCATCTCGTTCCACTGCGCGACCCAGCCGACGGTACGGGCGAGCGCGAAGAGGACGGTGAACATCGACGTCGGGAAACCGATCGCGGACAGGATCACGCCCGAGTAGAAGTCGACGTTCGGGAACAGCTTCTTCTCGACAAAGTAATCGTCGTTGAGCGCGATCTCCTCCAGCCGCAGCGCCGTCTCGAACAGCGGGTCGTTGACCTTGAGCGCGTCGAACACCTCGCGCACTGTCTTCTGCATCACGGTCGCGCGCGGGTCGTAGTTCTTGTAGACCCTGTGGCCGAAGCCCATCAGGCGGAACGGATCGTTCTTGTCCTTGGCACGGGCGATGTACTCGGGAATCTTGTCGGGTGTCCCGATCTCGCGCAGCATGTTGAGGGCGGCCTCGTTGGCGCCGCCGTGCGCGGGGCCCCAGAGGCAGGCGATGCCCGCCGCGATGCACGCGAACGGGTTGGCGCCCGACGAACCCGCGAGACGAACGGTCGAGGTCGATGCGTTCTGCTCGTGATCGGCGTGGAGGATGAAGATCCGGTCCATCGCCTTCTCGACCGCCGGGTTGACCTCGTACGGCTCGGCGGGAACGCCGAAGGTCATGCGCAGGAAGTTGCCGGTGTAGCTCAGCGAATTGTCGGGGTAGAGGAAGGGCTGCCCGACGCTGTACTTGTACGCCATCGCCGCGATCGTCGGCATCTTGGCGATCAGGCGGTGCGACGCGATCACGCGCTGCGCCGGATCGTGGATGTCGGTCGAATCGTGGTAGAAGGCCGACAGCGCGCCGACGACGCCGCACATGATCGCCATCGGATGCGCGTCGCGACGGAAGCCGCGGAAGAAGGTCGCCAGCTGCTCGTGCACCATGGTGTGGCGCGTGATGGTGGTGTCGAACGTGGTCAGCTCGTCGGCGGACGGCAGCTCTCCGTTCAGGAGGAGATAGGCAACCTCCATGAAGCTGGAACTCTCGGCGAGTTCGCCGATGGGATAGCCGCGGTGAAGGAGCACGCCCTCGTCACCGTCGATGAAGGTCAGCTCCGACCGGCACGAGGCGGTCGAGGTGAAGCCCGGATCGTAGGTGAAGTCGCCGGTCTGGCCGTAGAGCTTGCGGATGTCGACGACATCGGGGCCGATCGTACCGGACAATACCGGATAATCGAAATCCTTACCGCCGAGGGAGAATGTGGCGTTTGTCATGGCTGGTCCTTTCAAGCGGCTGCCCGGTCCGCGATGCGGGCCAGGCTTTCCTCGCGCCCTAGAAGGGCGAGCACGTCGAAGATACCGGGCGAGGTCTTGCGCCCGGTAAGCGCGGCGCGGAGCGGCTGCGCGACCTGGCCGAGCTTCACGCCCGCCTCCTCGGCCACGCGGCGTACCGCGGCTTCCAGCTGCTCCGTATCCCAGCCATCCAGCGCGTCAAGCGCGGCATGGGCGTGAGCAAGCAGGGTAGCGCCGTCAGCGGCGACGAGCGCGGCGGCGGCGTCCTCCATCGGCAGCGGGCGCGCGGCGAACAGGAAGCCGGCGCCATCGGCGAGTTCGTTGAGGTTGGCGGCGCGCGCCTTCAGCGCCGGCATCGCCTTCGTCAGCAACGCCACGTCCGAACCGGGTACGCGCGGCGCGACCAGTTCGGCGAGGCGCGCGTCGTCGGCGTCGCGGATGTACTTGCCGTTGAGATTCTCGAGCTTTTTCAGGTCGAAGCGCGACGGGCTCTTGCCGACCGCGGCGAGGTCGAACCACTCGACCGCCTGCGCGCGGGAGATCTTCTCCTCGTCCCCGTGGCCCCAACCGAGGCGAAGGAGGTAATTGTCGAGTGCCTCAGGCAAGATCCCGAGTTCGTCGCGATACGCCTCAATCCCGACGGCGCCGTGGCGCTTCGACAGCTTGGCGCCGTCCGAGCCGTGGATCAGCGGGATGTGGGCGTAGACCGGCTCGGGCCAGCCCATCGCGCGGTAGATCGGCAGCTGCCGGAAGGCGTTGTTGAGATGGTCGTCGCCGCGGATGACGTGAGTGACGCCCATGTCGTGATCGTCGACGACGACCGCCAGCATGTAGGTCGGCGTGCCGTCCGAGCGGAGCAGGACGAGGTCGTCCAACTCGGCGTTCTGGACGGTGACCGAGCCCTGGACACGGTCGTCGATCGTCGTCGCGCCTTCGCGCGGCGCGCGGAGACGAACGACGTAGGGCGTGCCTGGGGCGGCCTCGCCGCAGTCGCCGTCGCGCCAGGGCGAGCGGATGCGCAAGGGCTGCTTGGCCGCCTGCGCCGCCTCGCGCTGGGCAGCGATCTCCTCCTGCGTCATGTAGCAGCGATAGGCGTGGCCGCGCGCGATCAGTTCGTGGGCAATGGCGGCGTGGCGATCGGCACGGGCGAATTGGAACACCTCGTCGCCGTCCCAGTCGAGGCCGAGCCAGCGCAGGCCGGCCAGGATCGCGTCGATCGCCGCTTCCGTCGAACGGGCGCGGTCCGTATCTTCGATCCGCAGCAGGAACGTGCCGCCTTGCGCCTTTGCGTAGAGCCAGTTGAACAACGCGGTGCGCGCGCCGCCGATATGGAGAAAGCCGGTCGGCGACGGCGCGAAGCGCGTGACGACCGGGGTGGTGGGCGTGTCAGATGTTGCGCTCAACCGCGCATGCTCCCAAGCTTCGTGTGTGATGGCCAGCTCAGCCGCCGCCGCCCCTAGCACGCACCCCCGAGGGCGACAAATCCCCGCGTGGCGGAGCGTGGTCGAGCGACGGCTAGAGAAGGAGCGCGACCGGCTCGCCTTGTGGACGCCGGTGATGCTCGGCGTCGGCATCGCGCTGTGGTTCGTGCTTCCGCGTCCGGCGGAGTGGTGGGCGGCGGGGCTGGGTCTGATCGCGGTGGCCCTGGCGGGAGCGGCGCTCGGCCGGGGCGGCCGGGCATCGCGCGCGGTGCTGATCGGCGGGCTGGCGGCGGCGACGGGTCTCGCGTTGATGGCCTGGCGGGCGGATCGCGTCGCCGCGCCCGTGCTGGCGCGACCGCTGGTGGCCCGTTTCACGGCGGAGGTGGAACGGGTGCAGCCGTTGGCGGCGCGGGACTTGGTGCGATTGACATTGCGGCCGGTCGGGATGGGACAGGATGGCCGTGGGCGGGCGACGCCGTTGCCGCCGCGCGTTCGGGTCAACCTGGCCGAGGGCGACGTGGTGCCGGGTATCGGCACGGGCGCTATCGTGCGGCTGCGCGCGCGGCTGATGCCGCCGCAGGGCGCGGCCGTGTCCGGCGCGTATGATTTCGCGCGCGTGGCGTGGTTCCAGGGGATCGGCGCCACCGGTCGCGGCTTCGCGCCGGTGCAGCTGCTCCGCCCGGCGGCCGCGGAGCCGGGGATGCGGGCGGCGTTGAGCGCGCATGTCACGGCGCGGCTGGACGGCAGCGTCGGCGGCATCGCCGCGGCGCTGGCGACGGGCGACGTGGGCGCCATCGCCGAGGCGGACGCGGAGGCGATGCGGACGGCCGGGCTCGCGCACCTGCTGTCGGTCAGCGGGCTGCACATCACCGCGGTGGTCGGGGCGACGATGCTGATCGCGATGCGGCTGCTGGCGCTGATCCCCGCGCTGGCACTGCGCGTGCGTCTGCCGATCGTCGCCGGCGCGGCGGGGGCGGCGGCGGCGATCGGCTATACATTGCTGACCGGCGCGGAGGTTCCGACGATCCGCAGCTGCGTGGCGGCCTTGCTGGTCTTGGTCGCGCTGGCGCTGGGGCGCGAGGCGATGACGCTGCGGCTGGTGGCGACGGGCGCGTTGGCGGTGCTGTTGTGCTGGCCCGAGTCGCTGACGGGAGCAAGTTTCCAATTATCCTTCGCCGCGATCACCGCGATCGTGGCGCTGCACGAGCACCCCCGGGTACGGCGTTTCGGCCAGGTGCGGGACGAGAACGCACTACGCCGCCTGGCGCGGAATGCCGTGCTGCTGCTCCTCACCGGCATCGTCGTCGAGGCGGCGCTGATGCCGATCGCGGTGTACCATTTCCACAAGGCGGGCATGTACGGGGCGGTCGCCAACATCGTGGCGATCCCCCTGACGACCTTCGTCATCATGCCGCTGGAGGTGGTCGCGCTGCTGCTCGATCTGGTCGGCCTGGGGGCGCCCGCCTGGTGGCTGACCGGTCTCGCGATACGTCTGCTGCTCGGTCTGGCGCACTGGGTCGCGGCGGCACCGGGCGCGGTATCGGCCTGGCCGTTGATGCCGACCGGCGCGTTCGCGGCGATCGTGCTGGGTGGGGCGTGGATTGCATTGTGGCGAAGCGATTGGCGGCGATGGGGCGTGTTGCCGATCGCGGCCGGCATCGCCTGGGCCGCCACGACGCCGCCGCCCGACCTGCTGGTGAGCGGCGACGGCCGCCACGTGGCGCTGCGTACCGCGGATGGCGAGCTGGCGCTGCTGCGCGACCGCACGGGCGATTACATGCGCGACGTGATGGCCGCGAACGGCGGAGTCGCCGAGCCCGGCCTGATGTCGGAAGGCGGGGGACGCTGCTCGCCCGACCTGTGCGTGGCCGAGGTGCGGCGGGGTGCCCGGATGTGGCGCGTGCTGATGACGCGCAGCGCCTATCCGGTGCCGTGGCGGGAACTGGTCGCCGCCTGCCGGGCGGCCGACATCGTCGTCAGCGACCGACGCCTGCCGCGCAGGTGCACGCCGCGCTGGCTGCGGCTCGACCGCGTGGAACTGGCGCGGCGCGGCGGGGTGGCGGTGACGTTCGCCGGCGGCTGGGTGACGACGGTGCGCGATCCCGCCGATCGTCACCCCTGGCTGGTGCCGCCCCCGGTCGATCAGCCCGGCACCATGGCCGCGAGCAGCCGGTCGATGTCGACGGTGGCAAAGGCGGTATATTCGTCGGCGACGCCGTAGGGCAGTAGCAGCGTGCGGCCCCGCACCAGCCCGCCGCAGCTATAGACGACGTTGGGCACGTAGCCGTCGCGGTCGGCCGGCCCCGGCTCCAGCAGCGGCACCGCCATGCGCGCGATCACGCGCGACGGATCGTCGCGGTCGAGCAGCGCTGCGCCCATGCAGTAATTGCGCACCACACCGACGCCGTGGGTCAGCACCAGCCAGCCCTCGTCGATCTCCAGCGGCGAGCCGCAATTGCCGATCTGCACGAACTCCCAGGGGTAGCGAGGACCCATCAGCTTGCCGACCTCCTCCCAGGCGAGGAGATCGTCGGACGAGAACAGCCACAGATTCTCGTTATCCTGCCTGCCCAGTGCCAGATAGCGGCCATTGATGGGGCGGGGGAACAGCGCCATGCCCTTGGCCTTGCCCAGCTTGCCGGTAACGGGCCGCATCTTGAAAGTGCGGAAATCGTCCGTCTGGAGCAGCTCCTGCCGAACGCCGGCGGCGCCCAGCGCGGTGAAGGTGCCTGCGTAGCTGCGCGGATTGTCCGGAAACGCGAAGGGGGTGAGCCGTAGGTCCTCGATGCCGCGGCTCTGGCTCTCGATGATCGGAAACAGCACCGTTTCCGAAGGATCGCGGCTGCCGTGACAGTTGAGCTGGATCGTCTCCGCGTCCGCCCAGCCGACCGGGGTCTCCTGCACGGGTGGGACGGAGGTGGGGCTCGGCTCGTCCACGGTGACGCTGCCGTCGGCGGCCCAGGTGCCCGTCCGGAACGTCACGGACGAGAGATGGCCCTCACCGATGCCGCGCAGCGAGAACAGGAAGCGGGTGGCTCCATCGCTCGTGTCCTGCACCGGGTGGGGTACCACGCTGGGGTTGAACAGCGCGGCCGACTCAAAGGAATATTCGGCGGAGAAATAGGCGCCGATCAATACCCGCTGCTCGGGCGTGACCCCGGCACCCTCCGGCACCAGTCCGGCGACCTCCTTGAAGCGGCGCTCCAGCATCGGCAGCACGTCGCGGTGGCGCTCGTCCAGCGACAGGCGGACGCGCTCCAGTTCCAGATGCACCTCCTTCTCGCCGAGCGCGAGCAGCCGCGCGATGATCCGTTCGCCGCGCGGATGACCGGGGGTGGCGTAATCGGCCGGGTCGGAGGGTACGAACGGCCGCACCACCGTGCGCGTCGGATCGGGGCGCAGCACGATCGGCAGCGGGGTGACGAGCGACGGATCGGGCGAAATGGTGGCGGGCATCGGGTCTCCTTGGTCGTCGTTGCGCCGACGATCCTATTTGAACGCACGTGGAAGGGGGTGGTGCCGACCGCGGTTCGCGGGCAGGGAAGCAAGAATGGAGAACCGATGACCCTCCCCGACCGCGCGCCTGCGCCCGCCATCGACGGTGCGACCTTTCGCAAGGTTCTCGGCCATTATCCGACGGGCGTGTGCGTGGTGACGGCGATCGACGGGGGCGGGCAGCCCTGCGGCCTGACGGTGGGATCGTTCACCAGCGTCTCGCTCGATCCGCCGTTGGTCGCCTTCTTTCCGGACAAGGGATCGAGCAGTTGGCCACGTATCGCCGCGGCCGGGCGGTTCTGCGTCAACGTGCTGGGCAGCGGGCAGGAGGCGGTGTGCCGCCGCTTCGCCGCGCGCGGCGCGGACAA
The DNA here is from genome assembly GCF_900115745.1 of Sphingomonas rubra. Lineage (GTDB taxonomy): Bacteria > Pseudomonadota > Alphaproteobacteria > Sphingomonadales > Sphingomonadaceae > Sphingomonas > Sphingomonas rubra. The sequence goes on from NZ_FOXP01000004.1 coordinate 298,593, forward strand.
ATTCGCCGGCGTGTCGCACCGGTTGTCGGCGGGGGGGTCGCCGATCCTGGACGGTGTGATCGCCTGGATCGATTGTGCACTCCACGCCGTGCACGAAGCGGGCGACCATTACATCGTGCTGGGGCGGGTGATCGAACTGGACATCGAGCGCGCGGGCCGGCCGCTGCTCTTCTTCCGCGGCCGCTACGGCGCCTTCGTACCGCTGGACGACGGCGAGCGGGTGGCCGATCGGGCCTGAACTGCCTAGATCAACGGGTATGACCAACACTCTGGTCAACCGGCCGGGCTCCCGCCGTTCCTCGCGATCATCCCCGACGGCGTCCTCCCCGCGCTGAAGCAGCCGGTCGCCGGGCACACTGACAGCTTCGCCGAGGCGTCGATGCCGTTGGAGTGCGCCGACGCGCAGATCGACGCCCTATGATCCGCGGGGACGGTTTGGCGAAGAAATCCTGTCGCACGGAGCAATACGTCGGGCGGCGAACAGCTTTCGCGCGTTCCGGGGTCGCGATCCCGATCCCACCGCGATGCTGATCCGCCACGGCCTGCTCTGATGGGCGATGATTTGGCCAGCGGATCGGCGCGGGATGTAGCCTGATCCGCCGCTGGGCGTGATCGGGAGGCGGACGACGGCGGTGCGCCTTACGCCGTTGACTTACTTCTGGCGGGCCTTCCGCGCCGCGTAGCGCGCGTCGCGGGCTGCCTTCAGCTCGGCAGCGGTCGGCAGGTTGGGCGGACGCTTGGCAGCGGCGGCTGCCTCGGCGGCGGCTTCCGCCTCGGCGCGTGCGCGCTCGCGCGCTGCCTCGCGATCCGCCTTCTCCTGCTCGATCGCGGCGCGGCGCGCGGCCTGACGCTCGGCCTCGACCGCCTCCTTCGCCTCGCGCGCAGCCTGCCGGGCGGCGGCGACGGCGGGATCTGGCGCGGGCTTGTTGCGCAGCAGCTCGAGCGCGCGCGCCTTGGCGTCGCGGGCCGCGGCGGCACGCTGGTTGAAATCGGGGGCCTTGAACGCTGCCATGCTGTTATCCGTTGCGCGACGCCGAGGGCCGCAGGGAAATGTTGCCGGCCGAAGCCATAGCACAACGGCTTCGCGATTGCTCGCGAAGCCGTTGAAAAAACTGGTGGACGCACTTGGGCTCGAACCAAGGACCCGCTGATTAAGAGGTCCCGTCCGGCGCGTCACCTGCGGCCCGCATCGCGCCGTTTTCGACCGTTGTCAACCGTTTGCTGAAGTCCGTCGGGCCAGAGGCCAGTACGTCGCTCGTCGAGCGAGCCGCAGCAGCCTGAACCGGGCCAAGGGGCCGGTTAGGGGAAAAAACGGGGGTGGGCTGGGGAGGGAGGAAGGGGAGGATACGCCAACGTGTACGCTCGCGGTCCTCGTAGCCACCATCACGGCGCCGCAGGTCAGCCAGATACAGAAAAAACCCGATCGGTACAAACCGATCGGGCCTCCTACAGGGTGTCCAGCGTCGTACGGTGCGTTCTTCAGCACTGATCCTGGAACTGGATCGCAGCGCAGGCTCGCGCAAATTGCGGCTTGAGGTAGTAGACCGCCCTTCGCACGTGCTTGTTTAACGGGCCGTCTGGACCCGTCAGCCCATTGAGGTCGCGCCGGATGGCGTGTCGGGCATGCAGGCCGCCGGCATCAAAGAAGCCCACTGAAAGGAATGCGTTAATCGCGGACTGGGCCGTCTCGGCAGCCACTTGCGAGAAGGGGCCGTGCCCCTTGCCGCCGCCCCATGCGCGTTCGATCAGCGGTCGCAGCGCGATGATGAGGGTAATCGTAGAGGCCTCACCGCCGAGAGCGATTGAGACGTGCCGCTCCAGCTGGTCCAGCCTGGCGGAAGCCGCGATGAGGAAGTGGAGGGTCAACTGCCGCACACCGTCGGCGCTGAACTTCTCGCGCCTCACGCCGGTCAGCTTGTTCATTTTGACTCGGCTGGGGCAGCACGCCTTCAGCCGCAGGGTTGCTGCGTCCTTGGGATAGGCCTTGTCCTCTGGCCCGTTCGCGTGAGTGATGAAGCGTAGCGTGGGGATGCCGTCGCGCTCTTCGCAACTCAGGCGCTCGTACTCGTCCCAGCGCCGCTCGACCGTGCCGCACATGGTGGCGTGCTGAACGATCCGGATGTCGGACACCGAGTCGGCGGTGCTGTAATCCCGGCAGGCTTCGCCCGCCTTGAGCCACAGCTCGCCCGGCAGCCAGCTCTCGCCGAAGGCCGCTTGTAGCGCGTCGAGTACGTAGTGAGCGGCCTCTTCCAGCGTGCCGAGCTGAAGCTGAAGCGCCTCGGCCGTGTGATGCTGGCTGCCGATCAGATTGACTGTGCCGTCGAAGCTTGCCGTGTCGGGCGAGAGACCGAGCACCCCGCGCATCATCTTGAGGCCGTTGCATTGGATCGAACAGCGGTTGCCGAATACGAGATTGTCGCCGTCGAGGTGCAGATGCAGATCGATCCGCAGCTCTCCGGCGGGCTGGTCGTCGTCGGTGACGAGGTGGAGGGTGACCTGGGCGTAACCCTCCGCACTTCTCTTGCTCGGCGTCGTAACCTCGCCGATCTTGAACAAGCACGAGATAAGGCGGCGTAACGTCCGCCGCCCTGACCCAACCAGGACGGCCGTGAACCCGAACACCAGCCGATCGGCCAGCGCTTCGGGGGAGCTAATTACATTGGTCATGTGAAAACCCTGTCGGCGATCGGCGAGGCCGATCGATTAGAACTCGGCATCGGCGCTGCCGATCTATTAAACGATGCTGTTCATTGCGGCGCTGCTCCTACGCGCATGCGCCATGTCGTTGTGCTCGCAGAGACTGATCATCCCAGATTGCGAGGCGAGATGAGGCGGGGTGGCCCGAAGCCACCCCGCGCGGTCGATCAGAGCTCGTCCAGATCGACCTCCGTCGGACCACTTGGGTCCGCCTGAGGCGGTGAGATCAACGACACGCCATAGTAGAAGGACTGGCCGTTCGATTTACGACGCGTAGCGCCGTAGCGGGTCTGCATGACTCCGGCGACCCGGCGGATGACCGAGTCCAAGTTGGCGGGCGGCTCCACGTCGCAGTCGCGCGCGAAGGCCGTCAGAGCGTTACGCAGATCGGTCGTGGTGATCCGATCGCCTGGTGCTTGCCGCACCTGCGTGTGAGCGAAAATCATTGGCCAGTCGTCGCCGAACTGGATTTTCGTTGCTGCGAGGTGATGGCCGGGCGGGATGGTGAACCTATTGTTTTCAAGCAGGCGCTTCGCACCCGCCAGTGCCCATGCCAGGACGGCGTTCGGGTTCGCCTGTAGACGGCTGCTGAAGCCACCATCTATCTGTGCATCTTCCAGCGAGTGCGGGAAGGTCAATACTAGGATGCGACGCTCGGAAGCGTCGGTCTTGTCGATGATCCGTGGGACCTCGTTACCGGCGCAAAGGTGCCAGGTTCGCGGTATAATCGACACTGGATCTCTATACAGTCGCCGCATCATGATCCGCTCCCAAGATACGATCTTCTTGAGATTCTCGCCGCTGATGCGAACATGGCTGCCTAGTTCTGAGACGGTGTTAAGCAGCGCGTTTTCGAACGCTGTCAGGTAGTTGGGATTGCTCCAATGCTCAGGCGGCACGGAGCAGACGGCACTGGCCGGCAGCAGTTGCTCTAGCATGTTGATGAGCGTGGACTTGCCCGACCTGCGGGCGCCCTGAAGGATAAACATGCGCCTGACCCCGTCCTTGGACGGTGTAATGTTGAAGAGGATCGCTCCTGCAATTTGAACCGCGCCGGGTTTGCCGGAGGCCGTTAGATGTGAGTCACGCTGCCATATCGATGACGTCGTCGGAAGCATAGTATTGGTCTTCGGCTTCGGCAGGTGGGATGTTGCCGATGGGTTCGAGCAACCGGCGATGGTTGAACCAGTCCACCCATTCGAGCGTAGCGTACTCGACCGCTTCGAAGCTGCGCCACGGCCCGCGCCGGTGGATCACCTCGGCCTTGTAGAGGCCGTTGATCGTCTCGGCCAAGGCGTTGTCGTAGCTGTCGCCGACGCTGCCGACTGATGGCTCGATGCCGGCTTCGGCGAGGCGCTCGGTGTACTTGATCGACACGTACTGG
>NZ_FOXP01000019.1 GCF_900115745.1 Sphingomonas rubra
CCATCTGGTGAGCAAGCTCTACGAACGCACCTCTGTCATCGTCACGACGAACCTGGCCTTTGGCGAGTGGCCCACCGTCTTCGGCGACCCCAAGATGACCACCGCGCTGCTCGACCGCATCACACACCATTGCGACATCGTCGAGACCGGCAACGACAGCTGGCGCTTCAAGCATCGCAGCTGACGCCCGGGGCCACCGGCAGAAGACGCTTCGCGCTGGTTGCGCCTCCGGTCGGGCTACGCCCGCCCTACGTCGCAACCAGCGCGAACGGCGGGCGCGCCATACCCGTCACACCGCTCGACGAAGGGGGTCCCTTTTGGACGCCGATAGGGGGTCCTTTTTGGACGCCGATTGACATCCATCGCCATGTTCGTTGACCATAACCTTTGGCCAGCGGCGCCGTCCGAACCCACGCCGCAGCCGAAGCGTCGGCTGTCGGACGCCGAAGAGAAGCGGATCGGCTGGGCGATCGTCGTCTTCGTCCTCATCATGTTTGCTGGGCCGCTTGCCGGCTCGTCGGTGATCGTCGCCGCTGTCGCGGTCTGGCGAGCGTTCGTAGGTTGATGCGGGCGCGACTTGGCTCTCGAACAACTCGGACGCTCAGCTAGCCCGGCGTCGAGGTCGCCACGTCGATCCGCAGGTCGATCGACACCGCGCTCCCATCGAAGTGTAGACCATCCAATCTCGTGGGTACGGTCAGCGTCGGCCGAGCGGAATCGCCAATCAACTCGCTGCCGGTGTAGGCCCACCAGCAGTCGACCATCTCGGCAGTGGGTAGGCGGCCGGACTGATAGTAGAGTTGGACGGCGGCGTACCGCTGCACAGATGGCAACACCGTGGTTACGGTATCCGCCAGCTCGCTATCCGAAAGCGGTTGCGCAAATGGCAGCACTAAGGCGGCAGCGACACTGGTTGCGGCTGAAAACGGCACCGGGGGAGTCTCCTCGAACTCGCCCGAGGATGTGCCGCGAAGTGTTACGAAAGCGTTGGCCCAACCGATCATAGAGGAAGCGGTGTAACCTGCGGCACAGCCTGTCCTACTTGCACCCAGCCGCCTTTGTTCCGCCGGTCAACGCATTGCTGCACCTAAAGAAAATACCTCAACACAGCGCCGTGTCTCATTTTGAGACAGTCGAGACATGGCGCTTTCTTTTGCCATCAGCCGCTCCGGTGAGCGGTTCATTTCGCCGAAATTCGTTAACGTTAACGCTAACCGGTGAACATGAGACAGCATAACGAACCTAGTGGCTGTTCGGCCGTCATTAACAACCCGTTAATCGTCAACACGTTGTCACTTGGTTCAGGTAGGCCTGCTCGCGAGGCGCTGCTCCTGCGGCGTCCCAGGGAGTATCATCGATGTTCATCAATACGACGTTTTCGCGTTCAAAGCTGACACTGGCTGCTGTGGCGGCTTTCGGCAGCCTTGCCATGGCTGTGCCTGCCTCTGCGGCCACGCTGGTCCAGTATGACTTCACGGGGAACGTAGGTAACGAGGCCAGCGAGCCGGCGTCTTTCTCGGCCACCAACGTCTCGGGAGTTGCTTTCACGCGTGGCGCTGGCCTGAACACTCCCAGCGGCAGCGATGCTTTCGCTTCGTCGGGCTGGAGCGCTTACGCCGCTAGCCCTACCGATTTCCTGACCTTCGGGCTGAACATTGCGTCAGGCTACACCGCGAGTGTCAACCAGCTCGTCTTCGCCGCGCGTTCTTCGAACACCGGACCTGGCGATCTTGCTCTGTTGGCCGCGATCGACGGTGGCGCGTTCAACCAGATTGCAACGTTCACGCAGAGCGCTGAGAACGTTTTGAACCGTACGCTCAACTTCTCCTCGATCGAGGGTACGTCGAGCGTCGTTTTCCGCATCGTGGCTAACAGTGCCCGGGCAGCGAACGGCACGACGCTGGCGACGGGCGGCACCTTCCGCGTGCAGAACTCCGTTGGAACTACTGCGAGCCCGTTCAGCATCAACGGCACGGTGTCGGCCGTGACGGCGGCCGTGCCCGAGCCAGCCACGTGGGCGTTGATGCTTGTCGGCTTCGGCCTGGTCGGCGGAGCGATGCGCCGCCGCAATAGCAAGGTCTCGACCACTGTCACCTACGCCTGATCTTAGCCGGGTAGTTTAGGCGGAAAGCCGCTGCTCTCGACGAAGGGTGGCGGCTTTCTTGCGTTTGGAGACGAGCGGCCTAGGCTATGTCGCTAGAAGGGGATGGGTCCATGGACAAGAAGTTGGTCGGCGGTGGCCTGTTGCTGGGGTTGATAACCGGCATCATCCTCGACAACCTCGCGCTCGGCATCATGCTTGGGCTGATGCTTGGGGCTGGAGCCAGCGCGGCAAAAGCACGCAAAGAGAACCCCTGATGACCGACGATCTTCCCACCATGCCGGTAATTCGCGATCTGCTCCGCCATGCCGCGGAGGCGAGAGGTGGCGAGCACGACGAGCACGCGCGATCGTGGCAGGCCATGGCGGAAGAGGGCATCCGGCTGCTGGCCGACGACGAGTTGATCCGCGGCTACGAGCGCACCACCGGCGAGCCTGGCAGCCGCGAGGCCGCGGCGCTGCTGGCGGAGATCAAGCGCCGAGGCCTGGACGTATGAGAGAGGCGCGTACCGACTTGGGCCGCGTTTCCCAAGCTGATCGTACTGTTGGAAGCGGCCCTGGCGGAGGCCGATCGTTGTGGATCAGTTCCAGCAGCAGCGCACATCGCGCAGGCGATCGATTTGGTCGACCGGGAAGATGAGGACCGACATGGCCAGCGATGAACGACGGCTCCTTTCGGCGAAGCGCCTGTGCGCGGGACGCTCCATGCGCCGCGAGGAATTTCCCGAGGAGATCTTCGGCGACTATTCGTGGTCGATGCTCATGCTGGCGTACATCGCACGGCTGGAGCAACGCACCCGGCTGGCCACCGACATCATGGCTCAGGCTGGCGTATCGGCCGCTGTCGGCAAACGCTGGCTCACCTTCCTTCGGGAGCAGGATCTGGTCTTGCCCGGGGAAACCTTGCAGCTTACCCCTACGGCCGTGGCGAGGATGGATCGCTACATCGATTGTGTGATCGAGCTCGCCAGCGGCCAGGCGACGATATGATGCGCCTGGACGGCACTGCCATCTGCCTGGCCGAGGCGCTGCTAGAGGAGATCGACAGGCGAAGGCTGAACGTTCGAGGATGATATCTCAAACGCCCGAGCAGGTCGCCGCGATGGCGCTCGATCCGGATCTTGTCGCTGAACTGGATGACGATATGCTGCTGCTGTCGGTGGACGCCGCATCGGACGAGGACCAGTTGATACTGATGGCCGAGGTAGTGCGCCGAGGTCTTGAGGTCTGATGTGTAACAGAGCCCGCTTTCAGAGCGAGCCCGAGACGCTGTTCGAGCGATTCGGTGCGAGTTGGGCCGCCGACGTTGTCCGGCCGAACCGCGATCCTCAAGAGCTGTTCCCTAAGGCTAAGGCCTATGTCGTCCGTCACGAGCGCGACAAGCCGGTACTCGACGTCATGTCATGGGACGTGCTCGGCGGTGGCGCGAAGTGGCCGATGACCAACGTGCGCAACCTGAAGCTGCCGCAATGGCGCGCCTTGGCGGCCGAGCCGGCGAACCGTTGCCTGATTCCCCTGACGGAATTTTGCGAGTGGACTCCCGACACGCACCAGGTCGGTAGCGGCAAGCCGGTTAAGGGCGAGATGTGGTTCGCAGTCACTAACCAACCCGTCTTCACCATAGGCGGGTTCTGGCAGGTCACCGCCAAAGGGCCGAGCTTCGCGATGGTCACCTGCGACGCCAACGAACTGGTGGCGCCAGTCCATCCGAAGGCGATGATCACCATTCTGATGCCCGACGATCAGGAAAGGTGGCTGACCGGCAGCTACGAGGATGTGATCTCGCTCCAGCGACCGTACCCTGCAGATCGGATGACGGTGCGAGGGCCGGTGTTCCCTACACGTGCCGGTGGCGTGTGATTATTCGTCCGGACGAGTAGCCGCCATCGCCCGCAAGCCCTCCGCTAAGCCCCGCATGATTAAGGCACGCGACCCCGCTTGGCTGGTGGCGGCGCGCGCTAAGTTCGGTACGCGCGAGGCTCCTGGCTCGGCGAACAATCCGACCATCCTGGGCTGGGCGAAACGCTTAGGCACCAAGGTGCTGGGCGTGATCTACAACGCCGACAGCGTCCCATGGTGCGGCGTGTTCGTCGGTGCATGCCTGGATGAGGCCGACATCGACTCGCCGCTGTTCGCCGTCCGCGCGAAGAGCTGGGCGACATGGGGCGACAACCTGCGACCGGAACGCCTCGCGCCTGGCGCGGTGCTAGTCTTCGAACGCCCAGGCGGCGGCCATGTTGGTTTCTACGTCGGCGAGGATGCCGAAGCCTATCACGTGCTCGGTGGCAACCAGGGCGACAGCGTCACTATCGCGCGGATCGACAAGGCACGCTGCATAGCGCGCCGGTGGCCGTCCGGGCGACCGGTGATCGGCAAGCCGGTCATGGTCGCGGCGGGCGGACGTCCGACGTCGAGGAACGAGGCGTAGGTTAGCGCAACAGTGTCGAGGCGAAGTTGAAGCAATAAGCCGCAGGAAGGCACGTCGCCGGCCAAAGGCAGTCACTGGGCGACGAGCTCTTTCACCCGCTCCGCGGACGGTGGGCCGTAGAGGCCATTTGCTTCCGTCGACTTCGCGATAACGGCACCGGCATTGATGACGCACCCTTCTCGGACCGTGACGCCGGGATAGATCGTCACGCCGGCGCCCAACCAGCACCCGCGCTCAATCAGGACCGGACGGTACCGATCGCCCTCTTCGCTGCGCCGCCAGACCGAACGACTGATATGGTGCGTGTTCGAGATGATCAGGCATCGATAGCTGATGCGTACAGCCTCGCCGATCTCCACACCCCCGGTCGCGTCGATCAATCCCTCGGCGCCGACGAACGCGCCCCTGCGGAGAATCAAGCGCTCGGGATGGATCACCGTGCAACTGGAATCGATAAACGCGCCGTCCTCTATGAGGATCGACTGTATGTCGGCTTGTTCAAGCATTCAGCATCCTGGTTCGTGATGGTTGGTGATCATGCCCGGACTGTCGGCACCTCGGAGATGCTGGTCGTCCATGAGGGTGACCGCATCTCCGATCGCAGCTTCCACTCGCGCTTGAAACCCTGCGACGCGGTGACGGCGGTCCATCTACCGAACCGGCCATTGATCTCGTCGAGTGCCCCCATCAGCCGCGCCCGCTTGTCGCCGTCGTCTTCGAACAGCGTTCGCGGGCGCATGTCGGCGGCAACCAGATCGTCGAGCATGATGCCGGCCTTGGTGTAGGCGTATCCGTCGCGCCACACCCGCTCGGCAGCACGGCGGGCGGCCGCGATCAGTTCCAGGCTGTCGTTAGTCATCGGGTGGAGCGTTACGGTTCGTGATCCGGCGTATTGCGGCCGATCGGGCTTGTGCCGGTTAGTGTGGAAGAAGGCGGTCAGCCGGGCGGCGACTAGGCCGTGGGAGCGCAGCTTCTCGCCGGCCCGCATCGCATATTCGGTGAGCGCCCCCATCAGCCGGTCGAACGTCGTCACCGGCGTGCCGAAGGAGCGGGTCACGGCCATGCCTTTTCGCTGCGGCTCGACCATCTCGACCGCGGCCGACGGCACGTTGCGCAGCTCGGCGACGAGCCGCTCCAGCACGACTGTTCCAACTGCTCTCGCCTGCTTCATCGGCATGTCGCACAGCATGCCTGCCGTCGTGATCCCCAGATCGGTCAACTTGCGCGCGGTAGCACCGCCCACGCCCCACACATCGCCAACGGGAAAGGCCTGCATCACGTCGCGGCGTACGTCCTCGTCGCGAAGATCCGCGACGCCGTCGAAGCACGACTGCTTCTTGGCTGCGGCGTTCGCCAACTTGGCCAGCGTCTTCGTCTCAGCGATGCCGACGCACGTCGGGATGGTGGTCCACCGCTGCACCTGTTTCCGCATGGCCCGCGCGTGCGCCACTAGGTCCCGATCCTCGAACCCGGCAAGGTCGAGGAAAGTCTCGTCGATCGAGTAAATCTCGTGGTCGCGGGCGAACGCCTCGCACGCGGCGATCACCCGTCGCTGCATGTCACCGTATAGCGTGTAGTTGGACGAGAGGACACGAATGCCGTGCGCCCGCACTTTGTCGCGGAGATGGTGGATCGGGTCGCCCATCTTGATGCCGAGCGCTTTCGCCTCGGCCGAGCGGGCGATGGCGCAGCCGTCGTTGTTCGACAGAACGATCACCGGCACCCCGACGAGGCTGGCATCGAAGGCGCGCTCGCAGGAGACGTAGTAGTTGTTGCAGTCGATCAGCGCGATCGGCGTGCTCATGGCATCTTGCGGGCAACGCCCACGACGACGCCCCAGATCTCCACGTTCTCGTCGACCAGGATGTGTGGGAAGCCCTCCGCCTCCGGCACCAGCCAGTGGCGCTTGTCCATGTAGCGGAGGCGCTTCAGCGTGCGATCGCCATGGACCAGCGCGACGACGACGGCACCCGCCCGCGGCTCCTTTGCTCGGTTGACGACGATCAGGTCGCCGTCGTTGATGCCGCAGCCCGACATCGAGTGCCCATCGACCCGCATGACGTAGCTGGCGGCAGGATGTTCGACGAGCCATGCGCCCAGGTCGATTGGCTCCTGCATGTCGTCCTGCGCGGGCGACGGGAAGCCCGCCGGGGTATGGACGAGCAGCAGCGGCACCTCGCGTGGCACCAGCTCGAAAGGTATTTCGTGCAGTCGCAGCGCGGCCATGAGTCGCTCCCTTCTCCGCCGGGCGCTCTAACGCCGACGAGAACAGGAAGGGAACAGAAAAGATGGAGGGCAGCGCGATCTTCGTGGGAAACAACCTGGGATACCAACGCTGGCGGACCGCGACCACTGCGCTGGCGTTGGAACCCGACGATAGGAGCGATCATCATGGGCAACGGCACCGGCAACGACATCCTCGTGCTGCTTCTTCTGTGTGTCGGCGGCTCGATCGTCCTCGCGGCGCTGGGCATTTGGCTGCATCGGCAACGGAAGCTCACCTCGCGCGGCGCGGCGTTGGTATGGGCGATCGTCACAGTCCTGCCGCTGTTCGGTGCAGGGTTCCTGATGATGAGCAAGCACGTGGTGGAGCAAGCCACCGGTGAGACGCAGTCTGGCGTCAACGAGGAGCCGGCGACCCGTTGAGTTACTAAGCTACCGAAGGGCGCCTCTTCCGCTAATCTTCTTGCGCTTTGGTGCAGCGTCTTTTGCCGAACACCGTAACGGGTGGTTACCGCGAGCGGTAACTGTGCTGCGGTCAGCATGCGCTGCCTGAACGTCACCTGTTGATGGACGTCAGCGTCGAGACAGCGCTCGGCGCATACCAGCGCCACATGCATTGGGCATGGGCATGGCTGAGCAAGACGTGGCGGCAATTGTGCGCGTCTTGGCAAGATGAGCCGCGGGAAAAGCCACGTCGGGCAGCACCGCCGCCACGACGAAAGCGGCGCCGGTAGAGCCCGGCGACGGAAACTCCATCAGCCGTTCACGTAGGGGTGAGCCTGCCGGATGATCTCGGCGGCGTGAACGATCACCTTGCGCTCGCGTGGCTTGCCGCCGGGCACAACGCACCAGTTCGATCGCACGTTGTCGACGATCGGCAACTGATGGACGGCGCCGATGATCCCGCGCCAATGCTCGTCGGTGCCGCCCTCCACGCCGGTGATCACCTTTACGAGTAGGTCGGCCAGCGCGGCCGTGGTCGGATTACGAGCATCCATGCCACCAGGGTAGCGACGGCATGGTTGCCGATCAGTTACTCGACGCCATCGCTGCGCGCATCACCGGAAAGGTCGTCGGCGTCGAGGTCGCCTTGCTTTTTGCCAAGAATGTCTCTGTCCTCACCGTTCTTTCCCGGGTTGTCGGTACCGCCACCCTGGCTGCCTTCGCCATCGTGTGAGACCGTCTTGGTACCGGAGCCTTTATCGTCACCTTGGGTAACCGGCTGATCGCCGTACGTGCGCTCGTCTTTCATGATCGCGTTCTCCGTTGGTGTATGGTCAGCTCGGCTGCGCGGCGCTCTCGACTTCGCCCTCGCCGCCTTCGGTCGGAACTGTCTTGGTGCCGCCAGCCGCCGCATCCTCTTCGCTCAGGGCCGCGGCTTCGGCGTACCCTGCAGTCTCGTCGGCGATGCCGGCATCGGTGGTCTTCTTGGCGACATCGTCGAAGTCGCTCGGGCTTGTATCGGAAGCCATGGTATCCGGCATCGTACTCTCCTTGCTGGCGGCGTGTTTGCCACAGAGCAGGAACGCGCAGGTGGTCCGCGGGTCGCACGCCCTCGTGTCACGGCTCGACGCCGTATCTAAACTGCGGCCAGCGTGTTGAAGCGGCATGCTCCTGATCCTCGCGGCCGCAGCCGCCGTCATTCCCGCCGGCACCACCTTTGCCTGCACGCCGACCCGAGTGTGGGACGGCGACGGCCCGGTCTGGTGCGCGGAGGGTCCGCGGCTACGACTGGCAGGGATTGCCGAGCGCGAGTCTGACGGCACGTGCCGGAGCAACCAGCCCTGCCCGAAGGCGGCAGCGGACGATGCCCGGCAGGCGCTAGTCGACCTGCTCGGCCGCCGCGTTGGAACAGCGCCGCAGGGACATGTGCTCGTTGAGGGTCCTCGGCTACGCTGCATCTCGAACGGCAGCGCCGGTCACAATCGAACGGGCGCATGGTGCGTGTCGCCTACCAGCGGCGATTTGTCATGCGCGATGATCAAAACGGGCACAGTGCTTCGGTGGCACCGATACTGGAGAAAGCACCGCTGCTGACGTTCAGCGCGCGGGTTGGTCCATGCTGCTTCAGTGCGACGTTACAACCAGCTAGTACGGCGCGATGGAATTCAAAGACGTCGTTCGCGCCCGCCGGTCGGTTCGCGCCTTCCGCCCTGATCCCGTGTCGCGTGCAACAGTCGAGGACCTGCTGGAGATCGCCAGCCTGGCACCGTCCGGCACCAACATTCAGCCCTGGAAGGTGCATGTCGTGGCGGGCGCGACGCGTGACCGGCTGGAGCGCGAAGTGCTCGCACACCGGGAGACCAGGCCAGAAGACGGCAAGGCAGAGTTCGCCCGGACCGAAAAGCGCAAGGAGCCGTACCTGTCGCGGATGCGGGCCTTGGGCAAGGACATGTACGGACGCATCGGTATCCCACGCGGCGACGAAGCGGCGAGTTGGCGCCAATGGGGACGCAACTACAGCTTCTTCGACGCGCCTGTCGGCCTGATCTTCACGATCGACAAGGACCTCGACTCCATGTCGTTCCTCGACATCGGCATGTTCATGCAGACGTTTATGCTGGCAGCGAAGGATCGCGGCCTAGACACGTGCGCGCAGGGTGCCTGGAACCTCTTCTGGACTGCGACCCGCCGTGTCCTGTCGATCCCGGACGACGAGTACATCATCGCCGGCATGGCGCTGGGCTACGCCGACGACGAGCACCCGGTAAACGGCGTCGTGGCGACCAGGGAACCGCTCGAGCAGATCGCCACTTTCCACGGTTGAGTGCAGTCGCTCGCGCGACGTCGTAAGCCGCGAAGCGAAGACGCCAGCGCCGCGCGCAAATTAACCGGCCAGACGGTGAAAAAATCGTTGCCGGACGATAGGACATGGTTTGCCCCCGTAACGCGGACCACCAACAAGGGCGGAGCAAAGCGGGTTCCAGGGTCAAGCCGCCCAGGTCAATTCAGGAAGCTGTAGGTGCCTTTCCCATCGCGCTGCCAGCGGTGGCGTTCCGGGTTGGTGCCGGTGTCTTGATCGAGAATGGCTGCGACGTGCCGGGGGTTCAGCCCGAGCCGCGCGCCGACGGAGACGATCTCGCTTTTCGTGGTTATGCCGTCGCCGATGCAAGCACTGATAAGGGCAAGCGCCCGATCGTTCTTGTTCCGCCCACAGGTATCCAACAGCTCGCGGAGGTCGGCATACGACCCGGCAGGCGACGGCGGCCGGGAAGGAACGACGATGTCGGCGACGGAGATCGGCGCGGCGGCGGGGATGACGATGTCGGCGAAGTTCGACATATAGATTCTGCTTTCTACTGATCTTCGGGAAACCGAAAAAAAATTTAGGTACGCCGATCCACCTACCGGCGACGGGCCGGCGGATGGATCGGGATGAAGGTTAGTCGGCAGGCGCGGCCGTCTGCTTCTTCGCACCCGCCTCCACGGCGGCGAGCAACGTCGAATTGGCGAGGTGGGAGTAGCGTTGGGTGCTCTGGACCGACGCGTGCCCGAGCACCTTGCCCACCGCGAAGAGGTCAACGCCGCTGTTCACCATGAACGACGCCGCCGAGTGGCGCAGGTCGTGGATGCGGAGGTCGTGGAGGCCGGCCGCCTCGCGCGCGGTCTGCCAGCCGTGCTTGATGGTAGTGAGATGCTTCTTCGAGTTGCGCGGCGTCGGGAACAGGTACGTCGCCTCCTCGGATCGCGGCAAGCCCGCGATCACGTCCACCGCCGCCTGCGCCAGCGGCACGTAGCGCGCCCTTCCCGTCTTCGAGGTAGGGACGTGGAGACTGCGCCTCGCTAGGTCGACGCTGTCCCACCGCGCCGACAGCAGCTCCGACACGCGCATGCCGGTGAGGAGGAGCAGCCGCACGATCGCCGCCAGCTGCGGGTTCCTCGACGCCTCCGCCGCCGTGACCAGCCGGGCGGCCTCCTCGGCGGTGACGAAGCGCTCGCGGGCGTTGTTGAGCGGCTTCCTCGGCACGCCGCGGCAGGGGTTCCGCTCGCACCCTGCGACGCCCCACTGAGCGCCGAGTTCGAACGAGCGGCTCATGATGGCCCTGATCTTCTCCACCGTGCCGGCGGACAGGCCCCCCTCCCGCTTGGAGGCGAGCCACTGGGCGACCCCGCGGCTGTCGATGTCGGTGAGGCGGGTTCTTCCCCACTTGGTCACGATGTGGTTGCGGACGTAAGCCTCGATCGTGCTGAACGACCGGTAGTGCAGCTTGCCGTGCGCCATGTGTTGTGCGGCAAGGTCCGCGTAGAGCGGCACCGCCCTCCGCTCCGCCTTCTCGGCCGCCGGGTCGTTGCCGATCCCGACCTCGCCGCGGAGACGTTGCGCCACCTTCTTGGCAGCCGCGAACGTCACGTCCTCGTAGCGACCGATCTTATGCATCTTCAATCGACCGTCTTTGTCGTAACGCAGATAGTAGGTCTTCCCGCCGGACGCCCGGCACTCCAGCATGAATCCGGTGATCGCCGTATCGTAGTAGTCGGTCTTCGTTTTGCCCTCCTTGCAGTGGGCGAGCAGCGCGGCGGTGTGGTCGTGAGGTGGCCCCCTAAATGACCTGACAGGATCTCGCTCTTGGATAAGAGTGAGGCATATGACTGAACCGCGCCGGGTTTGCCGGAGGCCGTTAGATGTGAGTCACGCTGCCATATCGATGACGTCGTCGGAAGCATAGTATTGGTCTTCGGCTTCGGCAGGTGGGATGTTGCCGATGGGTTCGAGCAACCGGCGATGGTTGAACCAGTCCACCCATTCGAGCGTAGCGTACTCGACCGCTTCGAAGCTGCGCCACGGCCCGCGCCGGTGGATCACCTCGGCCTTGTAGAGGCCGTTGATCGTCTCGGCCAAGGCGTTGTCGTAGCTGTCGCCGACGCTGCCGACTGATGGCTCGATGCCGGCTT